>NZ_CP170556.1:4825000-5447794 GCF_042700715.1 Allobosea sp. UC22_33 | reverse complement strand
GGGACCCCTTTCTCCTGTCAACGCGCTTTTTGAAAGTTTTTCGACAAAAATGAGTTCTGCAATAAATCCAGCGACTTAAGACGAAAGGATAATGCTGGAGCCTCGAATGGGCTGCTGCCGGACCGATTTCCGGGGCCTTTTGCCCGCCCCCGCCAAACAGCCTGCTCCAGGCCCGTTGGAAAGGCCCTACTGGATACGGCCTCAGGGCGGAGAAACGGCGTCGCTCAGGGCGTCCGCCAGGAAGGTGCTCAGCGCCGCGACGGCCGCCGAAGCCCGGCCCGGCGCCAGATGCAGCGCGATCTCGGAGGCTGGCAGAGCCGGCAGGCCGTGCTCCGCTCCCAGCAATTGAAGACCGGGACGGGCCGTGCCCGCCTTGACCACGGTCAGCGCCACGCCGGACGCCGCCATCGCCTCGACGGCACCGATGCTCGACGACGAGAACAGAATGCGCCAGCGCAGGCCGGCCTCGTTCAGCGCTTCGAGCGCCCATTCGCGAAACATGTTGGGCGCCTTCAACAGCGCGAGCTGCAAGGGCTCCTCCACAGTGAAGACGATGCGGTCGGAGCAGGCCCAGGCCGTCTGCTCCTTGCGCAGGACATCACCGCGCCCGTCCCCGGCCTTCTGGGTGGCGAGCACGAGGTCGAACTCCTCGCCAAGGCTGTTCAGGAGATCGCGGGTGAAACCGGTCGTGACCTCCAGCTCGACATCCGGGTGCGAGCGGGCGAAGCGCGCCAGCGTCTCCGGCAGGACGATGGTGGCGTAATCGTCCATCACCGCGAGCCGGACCCGGCCGCTGACGCTCTGCGCATTGATGACGTCGAGCGCCTCGTCATGCAGCGCGACGATGCGGCGGGCATAGCCCAGGAACTGTTCACCCGCGCGCGTGAGGAGGACTTCGTGGGGCGAGCGCTGCAGCAGGGTCTGGCCGGCGAGCTCCTCGAGGCGGCGGATCTGGGTGCTGACCGTCGACTGGCTGCGGAACAAGGCAGCGGCGGCGCGCGTGAAGCTCCTGAGCTCCGCGATCGTGACGAAGCTGCGCAGCAGGTCCACGTCGATATTGCGCAGCATGGTGCTTATCCTCCCCCCACGCCCTCGGACGAGAGCCGTTATGGCAATTCGTAACCGGTCTGTCCTCTAGGCCGGACCGGGAGCCGCCATGCGCGGCGCCGATCATGGAAATCGAAGAATTCAATTTTGCCGCAGGGCGTGCGGGCGATAGCGTGTCGCCCAACGGGACATCAGGAGCCCGAGACCGGAGACGCATGAGATGCCCAGGCTGAGATCCGCCACCTCCACCCATGGCCGCAACATGGCCGGCGCCCGCGGCCTGTGGCGCGCCACCGGCATGAAGGACAGCGATTTCGGCAAGCCGATCATCGCGGTGGTGAACTCCTTCACCCAGTTCGTGCCGGGCCATGTCCATCTCCAGGATCTCGGCCAGCTCGTGGCGCGCGAGATCGAGAAGGCCGGCGGCGTCGCCAAGGAGTTCAACACGATCGCGGTCGATGACGGCATCGCCATGGGCCATGACGGCATGCTCTACAGCCTGCCCTCGCGCGAGCTGATCGCCGACAGCGTCGAGTATATGGTTAACGCGCATTGCGCCGACGGGATGGTCTGCATCTCCAATTGCGACAAGATCACGCCCGGCATGCTGATGGCCTCGATGCGCCTGAACATCCCGACCGTGTTCGTCTCGGGCGGACCGATGGAGGCCGGCAAGTACATCGCCGAGGGCGTGCTGAAGAAGGTCGACCTCGTCGACGCGATGATCGCCGCTGCCGACGACAAATATACCGACGAGCAGGTCGACGTGATCGAGCGCTCGGCCTGCCCGACCTGCGGCTCCTGCTCGGGCATGTTCACGGCGAATTCGATGAACTGCCTGACCGAGGCGCTGGGACTCGCGCTGCCCGGCAACGGCTCGACGCTCGCCACCCATGCCGACCGCAAGCGCCTCTTCGTCGAGGCCGGCCACCTGATCGTCGATCTCGCCCGCCGCTATTACGAGCAGGACGACGAGAGCGTGCTGCCGCGGAATGTCGGCTCGTTCAAGGCCTTCGAGAACGCGATGACGCTCGACATCGCCATGGGCGGCTCGACCAATACCGTGCTGCACCTTCTGGCAGCGGCGCATGAGGCCGAAATCGACTTCACCATGGCTGATATCGACCGGCTGTCGCGGCGCGTGCCGGTGCTGTGCAAGGTCGCCCCGGCTGTCGCCGACGTGCATATGGAAGACGTCCACCGCGCCGGCGGCATCATGGCGATCCTCGGCGAACTCGACCGCGCCGGACTGATCGACACCTCGCTGCCGACCGTGCATAGCGCGACGATGGCGGATGCGCTGGCGCGCTGGGACATCACCCAGACCCAGAGCGAGGCGGTGCGCTCCTTCTATAGCGCTGCACCCGGTGGCGTGCCGACCCAGACCGCCTTCAGCCAGGACCGGCGCTTCGCCGAGCTCGACGCCGACCGCGAGACCGGCGTGATCCGCAGCGCCGAGCATGCCTATTCCAAGGATGGCGGCTTGGCCGTGCTGTTCGGCAATATCGCGCTCGACGGCTGCATCGTGAAGACGGCGGGCGTCGACACCTCGATCCTCAAGTTTTCCGGCCCGGCCGTGATCTTCGAGAGCCAGGATGCGGCAGTCGAGGGCATCCTCAACCGCAAGGTCAAGGAAGGCGATATCGTGCTGATCCGCTATGAGGGGCCGCGCGGCGGGCCGGGCATGCAGGAGATGCTCTATCCGACGAGCTATCTGAAGTCGAAGGGCCTCGGCAAAGCCTGCGCGCTGATCACGGACGGGCGCTTCTCGGGCGGCTCGTCCGGCCTTTCGATCGGCCATGTCTCGCCGGAAGCGGCCGAAGGCGGTGCGATCGGCCTGGTCGAGAGCGGCGACATCATCGCGATCGACATCCCCAACCGCAGCATCGCGCTGCAGGTGTCCGACGAGGAGCTGGCGCGCCGCCGCGCCGCGATGGAGGCCAAGGGCAAGGATGCCTGGAAGCCGGCCGCGCCGCGCAAGCGCAAGGTCACGACCGCACTGAAGGCCTATGCCGCGACGACGACGAGCGCCGCCAAGGGCGCCGTGCGCGTCGTCGATTGATGATTACAGGCCGCCCGGTCGTTGTGGCCGGGCGGCCTGACAAAAAAGCGGGTTCCCCCCGGCCGCCATCCTGCTTTAGCCTTGGGTGGGGGTAACAACGGAGGAAACTTGATGCGGGCCGCGATCGTCGCCCTGAGCTGCCTTCTGTCGTTGCCGGCCGCTGCCGCCGGCCCGTTCGGCAAGATCGTCGTCGGCAACTGGTCCGGCGGAACCTTCACCAACGACCAGACCGGAGGCTTCTCGCATTGCGCCGTCAGCGCCCGCTACAAGAGCGGCGTCACGATGCTGACCTCGGTCACCGCGCAATTCTCCTGGCTGCTCGGCTTCTCGAAGCCGGAATGGAAGCTCAGGACCGGCGAGACTTCTCAAATTGCAGCTCGTCTTCGACCGCAGCTCGACCATCGATGTCACCGCCAATATCAAGTCGCCGACGCTCGTCACCATCGCCATGCCGGCACAGTCGGCCTTGATCAATGCCTTCCGGCAGGGGCGCTATCTCGAACTGGTCGCCAATGACGCGCGCTATACCTTCGCGCTGACCTCGACCGGCGAGATGCTGCCGGCGCTGGTCGAATGCGTGAAGCAGAGCGCCAATGTGCGCGGGCCCGTCACGCCCGGCGCGCCCGCCCAGGCGCAGACGCCCCAGCCGACCGAGCAGGAACGTGCGGCCCGAGCCGAGAAGAAGGCGCTTCTGGAAAAGACGCGAGACCTGATCCGCAGCAAGATGCTGGCCTGCATCGGCCGCGAGGGCGCGCCGATGCTGCTCACGGATGAAAAGGCCGAGGTCGTCGCCAAGGCCGCGATGCTGTTCTGCAAGGGCGATGTCGATGCGCTGACCAATGCCACGATCGAACTGATCGAGACCGAGGAGGGCCGGCCGGCCAATCGCAACGCCGTGCGCGATGCAGCAGAGAAACGGGTCCAGGAGGTGGTGACCGCCCATGTCATCCGCACCCGCGGCGAGATGATCGGCAAAGGGCAGCGGCAGGACGCTCCGGCGCCAAGCAGGCCGACCGATTCAGGGACGCGCCCCTCGCAGTCACTTTAGAACCGCGAAACGCCGCGCCTTGCGGCGCGGCGTTCCGAGAACAGCCCAGTGGCCGAAGATCAGCTCTTCAGCTTGGTGTTGCACTGGCTCCAGTAGCCGCCGCCCTTTTCGATCCACTTGAGATCGCCATTGGCATTGGCGGCCTTGTTGGCATTGTACTGGTCGACGCAGGTCTTGAGACGCGCCTTGCCGGCTGTCTCGCTCGAATATTTCTGCGAGACCGTCCTCGGGAAGACGGCGGCCTTGGCCTTGCCGGCCGGCATCGCGGCAGGCTTGGCAGCGGGAGCGGTGGCCGTCGCCGAAGCGGCAGGCTTCGCCGGCTCGGCCGGCATGGCAGCCGCGGCCTCGTCGTCGGCAGCGTCGTCGTCGCCGCACTGGGCCTTGCGGAAGTCGTTCCACTTCTGGCCCTTCAGCGTATTGGCCTTCTTGGCGTCCTGATACTTGACGCTACACTCCTTCATCGTCAGCGCCGAGGCGGGCGCCACGGAGAAGGAGACGAGCGCGAAGGCCGATGCGGATGCGAGAATGAGAGTCCTGAACATGGCGTTCTCCATGGCAAAGCGTGCTGCCGCCGGTCGGCATGCCACTCCGATTTGCGCCCCGAAGCAAGTCCCCTCGGCGCGCCGACAATGCTTCGGACGACAAGATGTTCCTTTTCGGGCGAATGCGCGCTTGCAGCCACGAAAACGCACTCCAATCGCGCCGTAACCCGCCCCTTGCCGGACAGCGCCATTTCCCTGCTATATGACGGCCCTCTGATCCCCTGGAGATGACATGGCACGGCCGTCAGACGCCGCGAAGGACCGCGAGCTCATCCGCATTCTCACCGAAAATGCCCGCTTGCCGCTGTCCGAGATCGCCAAACAGCTCGGCGTCTCCCGCGCAACGGCGCAGGGACGGCTGAGCCGGCTCGAACGCGACGGCGTGATCGCCGGCTACACCACGATCCTCGGCAAGGCGAGCCGGCCGGCGACCACGATCGCGGCGCTGATCATGATCGAGCTGGAGATGAAGCAGCAGGGCGGCGTCGTCGCCGCGCTGAAGAAACGGCCTGAAATCGTCCAGTGCCACACGCTGAGCGGGCATTTCGACCTCAGCGTCAAGATCGAGTGCGAGACCTCCAGCGACCTCGACACGATCATCGACTGGATTGCCGAAATGGAAGGCGTACGCCGGACCATCTCCTCGGTGATTCTGGCCCGCAAGTTCGAACGCTGAGGCGAGGCCACAGCAGCCCTCGCCGTTCCTCATCACTCTTCATCATATCCCGTCGAATTGATGCATCATAACACCCTCCCCTGGCGATCCGCCTGTTAAAGCCTGCGCGGCTTGCGGCGATGCTCCGCATCGAGGGGGAGGCTCCTGGCCGACCCGACACCCACCAGGAGATCGCGACATGACCATCCACAAGCGCATTGCCGTGCTCGGCGCCGGCCAGATCGGCGTCATCATCGCCGGGATGCTGGCCGAGCAGGGCCATCAGGTAACGCTGGCCGACGCTTCCGCAGCGCAGCTCAAGCATGCCGCTGGCCGCCGTTTCGCCACCGAGACCGTCGACGCTTCCAATCTCGATGCGCTGCGCACGTTCCTGAAAGACCGCGACATCGTCGTCAGCGCCTGCCCCTATTTCCTGAACAAGGGCATCGCCAAGGTCGCGGCCGAGACCAAGACCCATTACTTCGACCTGACCGAGGACGTCGCCACCACCGCCTATATCAAGGAGCTCGGCAAGACCTCCGATGTGGCGCTCGTCCCGCAATGCGGCCTGGCGCCCGGCTTCATCTGCATCCTCGGCGCCGACATGGCGGCGCGCTTCGAGAACGTCCGCGCCATCAAGATGCGCGTCGGCGCTCTCCCGCTCTATCCGACCAATGCGCTGCGCTACAACGTGACCTGGTCGGTCGACGGCCTGATCAACGAATACTGCAACCCCTGCGAGATCGTCTTCGACGGCCAGCCGACCCTGGTGCCGGCGCTTGAGGGCATCGAGAGCGTCATGATCGACGGCGTCGCCTACGAGGCCTTCAACACCTCGGGCGGTTTGGGCACCCTGACCGAGACGCTCGCCGGCAAGGTGCGCAACATGAGCTACAAGACGTTGCGCTATCCCGGCCATGCCGAAATCATGAAGCTCCTGCTGCGCGACCTCGACCTCGCCGACGACCGCGAGACGCTGCGCCGCATCCTGACGCATTCCGCGCCCTTCACCCGCAAGGACGTGGTCGTGATTTTCGTCACCGGCGTCGGCGAGCGGAACGGCCGTCTCGAGGAGGAGAGCGTCGTGCTGCGTTATGACGGCAATGACGAGCTCGGCGCGATCCAGCTCACCACCGCCGCCGGTTGCGTCGCGATGGTCGAGCTCTTCCTCGCCGGCAAGCTGCCGGCCAAGGGCTTCGTGCGCCAGGAAGACGCCGTCCTCGCCGATTTCCTCGCGACCAAGGCCGGCGCCCGGCTGGTCGGCGAAGCCCGCGGCATCGACGCCGCTGGCCTCGTGCCGACCGTCGCGATCAAGAGCGCGGCCTGAACGCTCGCGCTCTCCAGTCAGGCTCTGCTGGTCAGAGCCTGACGCCCAGGCCGCGCAATTCGGCGCGCAGGTCGATGGGCTCGACGAAATGGACGGCCCGCATGCCGGCGGCGCGGGCCCCCACGATATTCTTCTCGCTGTCGTCGACGAAGATGCAGTCACCGGCCTTCAGGCCGTAGCGATCGAACAGCACCTCGTAGATCGCGCGCTCCGGCTTCAGCATCCGCTCATGGGCGGAGACGACGACGCCGTCGAAGCTCTGCAGGAACGGGAAGCGGATCAGGCACTCGGCCCATTTCTCGCGCGAGAAATTGGTGATGGCGTAGACCTTCTCGCCCTGCCGTTTCAGCTCCTCCAGCACCGCGACGCTGTCGGCGATGGTATGAGGCACGCTGTCATGCCAGCTTTCGTCGAAGGCGCGGATCTCGCGCTCCCATTCCGGATGCTGCTTGACCAGCAGGGCCACGCCCTCCTCCCAGCTCCGGCCGCGATCCTGCTCCAGATTCCAGTCGCCGGTGCAGATGTTCTGCATGAACCAGTCGAGCCGCTCGGGCTCGGGGATCAACGAGCGATAGATCAGCCGCGCATCCCAGCGCAGCAGGACGTTGCCGACATCGAAGACGACGGTGGGTGAGCTGGAAGCCATGACCAAACCCGGTTGAAAGGGCCGGCAGGACAACCCATTCACACGCTTGTGTCCAGACGTGCAGGACAGCGGCCGACCCCATCGTTTATGCCGGGGTGATGAGCACCCGCCCCACCAATACCGGCTTCCGCACCTGGCTGCCCTGGACCGACCGGCAGGGCCGGTTCTCGACCCTGCGTGGGCTGGCCTTCGCGCTGCTGCTCGTGCCGGCGCTCATGCTGCTCTACGCCGCCTGGATGCACCAGCTCGGCTCCAAGCCCTGGACGCAGGCGATCCACCAGACCGGCACCTGGACGGTGCGTATCCTCATCGCCACGCTGGCGGTCTCGCCGTTCCGCAGGCTGTTCGACTGGGGCAAGCTGATCGGCATCCGCCGCATGCTCGGCCTCGGCGTGATGGCCTATGCGCTCGGCCATCTCGCACTCTACTGCATCGACATGGCCTTCGACTGGGGGCTGATCGTCTCCGAGATCGTCAAGCGCTTCTACCTGACGATCGGCTTCGTCGCGCTGATCGGCCTCGTCGCGCAGGGCGTGACCTCGACCGACGGCATGATCCGCCGGCTCGGCAAGAACTGGCAGCGCCTGCACAATCTCGTCTATCCGATCGCGATGCTGGCGCTGCTGCATTTCGCGCTGCAATCGAAGATCGACGTTACCGAGCCGGTGCTGATGAGCGGGCTGCTCCTGCTGCTGATGCTCTATCGCGGGCTCTATCGCTGGAAGCTGCCGGTATCCGTGCCCGTGCTCGCGGGCCTGGCGCTTCTTGCTGGACTGCTCACCGCCGGCCTCGAAGCCGGCTGGTATGCGGCGACCTCGGGCGTCTCGGCCTGGCTGGTCTTCCAGGCCAATGCCGACATCCTGACCTATCAGGATTACGCCTCGATCCGGCCGGCGCATTGGGTCGTGCTCGCCGGTCTGGCAGTGGCGCTCAGTCACGGCCTGCGCGCCCGCAAGGCCCGTCCGCCACGGCAGGCGCGCGAGACCGCTGCCGCGCGGGCCGCGTGAGAGAAAAACTTTCCAAGTTTCGACATCTTCCAGATGGAAAGGGTTTCCCCCTCCAGCACTCATGCTCTAACCCTATGACATGCCTGACGACCAGCACGCCCAGCCCACGGCCGATGTCGTAGAAGCCGAGCTCGCCTCGGAGGGCATCAAGCCTACCCAGGCCCGGGTTTCGCCCTTCGTTCCGCTGCAGCAGCCGATCTTCCGCGCCGTCTGGTTCGCCAGCCTGGTCTCGAATTTCGGCGGCCTCGTCCAGGCGGTCGGCGCCTCCTGGATGATGGCCTCGATCTCGCCTTCGGCCGAGCTGGTGGCGCTGGTCCAGGCCTCGACGACACTGCCGGTGATGCTGTTCTCGCTGGCGGCCGGCGCCATCGCCGACAATTACGACCGGCGCAAGATCCTGCTGACAGCCCAGGTCTTCATGCTGCTGGTTTCGATCGGGCTTGCGGTCAGTGCCTGGTTCGGCCTGATCACGCCCTGGCTGCTGCTGACCTTCACCTTCCTGATCGGCTGCGGCACGGCGCTGAACAACCCGGCCTGGCAATCCTCGGTCGGCGACATGGTTCCGCGCCGCGACGTGCCGGCGGCGGTGACGCTGAACAGCGTCGCCTTCAACATCGCCCGCAGCGTCGGCCCCGCGATCGGCGGCGCGATCGTCGCGGCGGCCGGCGCGGTCGCCGCCTTCATCATCAACGCCTTCAGCTATATCCCCCTGCTGATCGTGCTGGCGCGCTGGTCGCCGCCCAAGGTCGAGCGGCTCCTGCCGCGCGAGACGCTGTTCATCGCGATGGGCGCGGGCATCCGCTATGTCGCGATGTCCCCGAACATCCGCACGGTCACGCTGCGCGCCTTCGTCTATGGCTTCGGCGCCATCGTGGGGCTGGCGCTCTTGCCGCTGATCGCGCGCGACCTCGTGCGCGGCGGCCCGCTGACCTATGGCGTGCTGCTCGGCGCCTTCGGCGCGGGCGCCGTCGCCGGCGCCTTCATGAGCGCGCGCCTGCGCCGGGCGATGAGCACGGAGGCGCTCGTGCGCTCGACCTTCATCGCCTATGCCTGCGGCGTCACCCTGATCGCCTTCAGCAAGACGATCTGGCTGGCGATGGCGGGCCTATGCGTCTGCGGCGCCTGCTGGGTGCTGGCGCTCTCGACCTTCAACGCGACGGTGCAGCTCTCGGCGCCGCGCTGGGTCGTCGGCCGGGCGCTGGCGATGTACCAGATGGCGACCTTCGGCGGCATGGCGATGGGCAGCTGGGCCTGGGGCCGCTCGGCACAGCATTTCGGCGTCGAGAAGGCGCTGCTGATGTCGGCGGCTGTCTTACTGGTCGGCGCCGCGCTCGGACTGCGCTACCGCCTGCCGCCGCTGGAAGAGCTCAATCTCGACCCGCTCAGCCGCTGGCGCGAGCCGAAGGTCGCGGTCGATATCGAGCCGCGCTCGGGCCCGGTCATCGTCACCATCGAATACATCATCAAGCCCGAGGACGTCGTCGCCTTCCTGACCGTGATGGCGGAGCGCCGGCGCATCCGGCGCCGCGACGGCGCCCGGCACTGGACCCTGCTGCGCGACCTGACCGACCCGACGCTCTGGATCGAGCGCTACGACAGCCCGACCTGGGTCGAATATGTCCGACAGAACCAGCGCGTCACCCAGGCGGATGCCGAGATCGGCGAGCAGGTCCGCGCGCTGCATAGCGGCCCGAACCCGCCGGTGGTCCATCGCATGATCGAGCGGCAGACGGCCTCGCTGCCGCAATTCGCGGCGAGCCGGACGCCGACGCTGGCGGACTCGCTCAACGACCCCACGCGGCCCGCGTAGGAAGTCGGCCTCAGCCGACGATCCAGAGGCCGGCGAGGCCGACCATGCCGACGATGATCCGCCACCAGGCGAAGGGCGCGAAGCCGCGCTTCGAGACGAAATCGAGGAAGCTGCGCACCACGATCAGTGCCGAGATGAAGGCGGCGACGAAGCCGACGCCGATCATGACGCCATCGTCGAAGGTGAGGAACTTGTAGCTCTTGAGCAGGTCGTAGGCGAAGGCGCCGGCCATGGTCGGCATCGCCAGGAAGAAGGAGAACTCGGCCGCCGCGCGCTTGCTGGCGCCGAGCAGCATGGCGCCGACGATTGTCGAGCCCGAGCGCGAGACCCCGGGTACCATCGCCAGGCACTGGATCAGGCCGATCTTGAAATACATCGGCAGCGGGAAGGTGGTCGCGTCGGTATGCTTCTCCTGCAGCTCCAGCTCATCGACGACGAGCAGGATCAGGCCGCCGGCGATCAGCGTGCAGCAGACGATGAAGGGGTTGAACAGCACGGTCTTGATGAAGCCGTGCAGCAGCGCGCCGATCACGGCCGCCGGCAGGAAGGCGATGAGCACGCCGATGACGAAACGCCGCGCCGAGGGGTCGCTGAGGATGCGCAGGGCGATATCGAGCAGGCGGCGGAAATAGACCAGCGTGATCGCCAGGATCGCGCCGAGCTGGACCAGCACCTCGAAGGTCTTGCCATTGGATTCGAAGCCGAGGAAATGGCCGAGCAGGAGCAGATGCCCGGTCGAGGAGACGGGTAGGAACTCGGTCAAGCCCTCGACGATGCCGAGGATGAAGGCTTCGATCAGGTTGTGCATGGAAGACTTTCCTCGCGCGAATCGGGCCTTGCGGATTTCAATCCGCGCCGGCCTGTCGCCGGCTTACGCCCAGCTCTTTGCAAATTGGTTACCACTTTGCGAAGCAGCAGAGGCAAATTGCAGGCATCGCCGTCGTCGCGGGTTGTGGCGTTTTTCCGGCATGATTATAGCAAGCCGCCGTCGCCTATCGGGTCGCTGCAAGCCCGGCGGCCCTGCTTCCGTCGCATTTTGCCTGCTTCACAGTCTTCATGAGTGCCATGGCGACCCTTTATCATTATCCGCTATGCCCGCATTCGCGTTTCATCCGCCTCGCGCTCAGCGAGTTCGGCATGGAGGCCGAACTGGTCGAGGAACGCGTCTGGGAGCGCCGGCGGGAGTTCATCGAGCTCAACACCGCGGGCACCACGCCTGTCTTTCAGGAGCAGAACGGGCTTGCCGTCCCCGGCGCCGGGCCGATCGCGGAATATCTCGACGAGACGCGGGGCCTGGCGCTCGGCGATCGCCGCCTGCTGCCGGAAGGCCCGGGCGAGCGCGTCGAGGTGCGCCGCCTGCTCGACTGGTTCAACATTAAGTTCCATGAGGAGATCACCGGCCCGCTCGTGCTGGAAAAGGTGATGAAGCGGTTCATGAGCCGCGACGATGGCGGCGGCTCGCCCGACATGAGCACGATCCGCGCGGCGCGCGCCAATGTGCGCTATCATCTGCGCTATATCTCCTGGCTGCTGGCCAAGCGGAACTGGCTCGCGGGGGCGCAGATGAGCTATGCCGATCTGGCGGCGGCGGCGCATCTGTCCTGCGTCGACTATCTCGGCGACGTGCCCTGGGAAGAGGATGAGGCGGCTCGCGCATGGTATGCGAGGATCAAGTCGAGACCGAGCTTCCGGCCGCTGCTGAGCGACCGCGTGCCGGGCATGGCTCCGAGCGCCCATTACGACAATCTGGATTTTTGAAGGCCGAGAAGCTGAAGCGCGCCGTCGCCGAGCGCGCGCTCACTGAGGGCTTCGCGGTGATGCGCGTCGCCGGCGCCGATGCGATCCCGCAGGCGCCGGAGCGGCTCGAAGCCTGGCTCGCCAACGGCTACCAGGGCGAGATGGGCTGGATGGCGGAACGGCAGGCGCAGCGCGCCGATCCACGCCAGCTCTGGAGCGAGGTTCGCTCCGTCGTCATGCTCGGCATGAACTATGCCGGCGAGGGCGATCCGCTCGCCATGCTCGCCCAGCCCGACAAGGCGGCGATCTCGCTCTATGCGAGACGGCGCGACTATCACGACGTCATCAAGGGCAAGCTGAAGAGCGTCGCGGGCCTGCTCGCGGCGCGTGGCGGCGCCGACGTCAAGGTCTTCGTCGACACCGCCCCCGTCATGGAGAAGCCGCTGGCGCAGGCGGCCGGGCTCGGCTGGCAGGGCAAGCACACCGTGCTGGTCTCGCGCGAGCACGGCTCCTGGCTGCTGTTAGGGGCGATCTACACCACCGCCGAACTGCCGGCCGACACGGCGGAGCGTGACCATTGCGGCTCCTGCCGGCGCTGCCTCGACATCTGCCCGACCGACGCCTTTCCGGCGCCCTATCAGCTCGATGCGCGCCGCTGCATCTCCTATCTCACCATCGAACACGCGGGCCATATCGATGCGAGCCTCCGGCCCGGCATCGGCAACCGCGTCTTCGGCTGCGACGATTGCCTCGCCGTCTGCCCCTGGAACAAGTTCGCCGCGACGGCGCAGGAAACCCGGCTCGCGCTCAAGGACGAGCTCGACGGGCTCGACCTCGCCGCACTGGCCCAGCTCGACGATCCCGCCTTCCGAGTGCTCTTCGCGGGCACGCCGGTGAAGCGCACCGGGCGCGACCGCTTCCTGCGCAATGTGCTGATCGCGATCGGCAATAGCGCCCGCCCCGAGCTGATCGACAGCGCCCTGCCCCATCTCGCCGACCCCTCCCCGCTCGTCCGTGCCATGGCGGTCTGGGCGCTGGGCAGGCTCAATGCCGAACGCGCCAGAGACCTTGCCAGCGCAGGGCTCCGAGACGAAACCGACCCGCAGGTGCGCGCCGAATGGCATGCGCTCGTGCCCCAGACGGAAGACGCCGCATGAACATCCTGATCCTCGGCCTCGGCTATTCCGCCGGGTTCTTCGCGCGTGCCGCGCGGGCGCGGGGCTGGGAGGTGACGGGCACCGTACGCTCCGCCGAGAAGGCGGCGGAACTCAGCCGCCAGGGCATCCGGACGCTGGTCTTCGGCGGCTTCGCGGTCTCGTCAGCGCTCGCCAAGGCTGTGGCGGAGGCCGATGCCGTGCTGGTCTCGGTGCAGCCGGCGGAGGATGGCGACCCCGCGCTCGGCCCCTTGAGCACCGCGCTTGCCGCAGCCCCCAACCTGCGCTGGATCGGCTATCTCTCGACCATCGGCGTCTATGGCGACCAGGGCGGCACCTGGATCGACGAAGCCACCCCGCCGGCCCCGACCAATGCCCGCACCCGCCAGCGCGTCGAGATCGAGGAGGCCTGGCTGCAGCTTGGCCGCGACAGCGGCAAGTCCGTGCAGATCTTCCGCCTCTCGGGCATCTATGGGCCCGGCCGCAACGCCATCACCAAGCTGCGCGCGGGCACGGCGAACCGGCTGGTCAAGCCGGGGCAGGTCTTCAACCGCATCCATGTCGACGATATCGCGGGCGTCTTGATGGCCTCGCTGGCGCAGCCGCGGCAGGGCGCGATCTACAACGTCACCGATGACGAGCCCGCCCCGCCGCAGGATGTCATCACCTTGGCCGCGGAGCTGACCGGTCTCGAACCGCCGCCAGAAGTCCCGTTCGAACAGGCCAGACTCTCGCCGATGGCGGCGAGCTTCTATGGCGAGAGCAAGCGCGTCTCGAACGCGCTGGTGAAGCGGGAATTCGGCTATGCCTTCCGCTATCCGACCTATCGCGAGGCGCTGCGCGCGCTGGCCGAAGCCGGCGAGTAAGCCGGCTCAGGCGGCGTGGCGCGGGCCTTCGCCGCCGTAATAATCGGCATAGCGCTTGTCGATCGCCGAGACCGGCAGCACGACGAGCACGTCGGTGGTACCGAACTGGCGATCGATGACGGCGCCGGTGCCGAAGCGGGCGCCGAGCCGCAGGTAACCCTTGATCAAGGGCGGCAATTGCTTGAGCGCGAGTTTGGCATCGACCATCTCGGGCGGCAGGCGGTCCATGCCGACAAAATGCTCGGCATGTGCGGTCGCGGCCCAGTCGCCCTCCGAGCGGGCGTGGTGATGCAGGAAGCTCAGCGGCAGTGCCAGAGCATCGGGCTCGACGCCGTCGAAGGAAGCGCAGCCGAACATGGCATCGATGCGGTGATGCTGGAGATAGGCCCAGATGCCGGACCAGAGCAGTTCCACCGTCCGCTTGGTGCGATAGGGCTTCAGCACACAGGAGCGGCCGAGCTCGAGGAAGCGCTGGCCTGAATGCTGCGCCAGCATCGGGCCGAGATCGAACTCGCCCTGGGTGTAGAAGCCGCCGAGCCGTTCTGCCGCACTCTGGCGCATCAGGCGATAGGTGCCGACAACCTTGGGCTTGATGCCGCCGAAGCGGCCACGCGCCGCATGGTCGATGACGAGGAGATGGTCGCAGGCCTTGTCGAAGCGATCGGCATCGCGGCGGAACATGCGCGAGATCACGTCGGGCTTAGCCGACATTTCCTGATAGAAGACGCGATAGCGCAGGCGCTGCGCCCGCCAGATCTCGCGCGGACCGCGCGCAAGGCGAACCTCAAGCGAGCCGATTCGGCCGAGAGTGCCAGATAGCGGTGGCGTTTCATCGATCTCGGCGCCCGGCCGGCGCATGGCTCCACCCTTCATCAATATCAACGGGGCGAACCGCGAGAACGGATTGCCGGCTGAATACCGGCTCGGCAGCGCGTTCTTGCCTCCAGAAACGTGCAATGCCATCGCTTCTCTCATCTCCTGCCGCTACCGGCATGAGGTAGGCTTGCTCCGGTGATCTTACAACTTCGCGACGAAACTGCGTCGGAGCGATGACGGTCGTCAAGCCGACAGGCTGCCGGCCGCGCTTTGCGACAGGCGTTCCAGCCAGCGCAGCAGCGCTTCGCGCTCCAGCGGCTTCGCCAGGCAATCGTCCATCCCGGCGGCGAAAGCGGCCGCCCGGTCGGCGGCAGAGACATTGGCGGTGACCGCCACCAGCGGCAGCGTGGCGGCACGGCCGAGCCGTCTTTCCAGGGCGCGGACGGCGCGGGCGCAATCGAGCCCCGTCATCAGGGGCATGCGGATATCGAGCAGAGCGAGCGCCAATGGCGGCGCCGTGCCGGCAAAGCTGGCCTCGATCCGCTTCAGAGCCTCGCGCCCGTCGCGCGCCCAGATCGCCGTGCAGCCGAAGCGCTCCAGCGTGCGCGTCGCCAGCAGGGCGTTGATCTCGTTGTCTTCCGCGACCAGCACCGTCAGGCCGGTGCCGGGTTGGCGCCCGGACGTCGCGGCGAGCGCGGGGGGCCCGCCAATGGCCGACGCCCCCGGCTGGAGCCCGTTGCCCAGTCGTTCGTAGAGCGAGCGCGTCCGCACCGGCTTGATCAGGAAACCGGAGAAGCCGGCCGCCCGGGGCGAGCCGAACTGCCGGCGGGCATGGGGCGAGAGCAGGATGAGGCAATCGCGAATGCCGACAGCCGACGCAGCCGATGCCAGCTCCTTTGCCGGCACATCACCGAGCGCATGATCGATCAGCACCGCCGTGACCGGGACCTGCCCGACGAGCTTCGCCCGCGCCGCCTCTGCCGTTCCGGCGACGGAGACCGAGGCTCCCGTCACCCGGATCGTCTCGGCCAGGAAGCGAACAGCGAAGGGCGCAGGCGAAACAAGCAGGACATGGTGCTGCGGCCAATGCGGAATCCGGGCCGCCGGCACATCGAGCGCGGCCACAAGCGGCAAGCTGACGCGGAATACCGCGCCCTCGCCGAGCCTGCTTTCGGCGCGAACCTCGCCTCCCATCAGGCGGGCGAGGCGGCGAACGATGGCGAGGCCGAGGCCGGTGCCGGCCTGCCCCGCGGCTGCGCCATGGTCGAGCTGCTCGAACTCGCCGAAGATGGTGTCGAGCCGGTCAGCCGGGATGCCCGGCCCGGTATCGGCGACGGTGATCTCGAGGCGATCATCCACCTGGGCCAGACTGAGGCCGACGCCGCCCGCTTCCGTGAACTTCACGGCATTGCCGACGAGGTTCAGCAGGATCTGGCGCAAACGGTCGCGGTCGCCGACGAGCCGCGCCGGCAGGTCTGGTGCGATATGGGCCGCGAGCTCGAGCCCCTTGGCCTGCGCGCGCGGCGCCATCAATTCCGCGACCGTCTCGACGAGCTGGACCGGATCGAAAGCCTCCTCGAACAGCTCGAGCTTGCCGGCCTCGACCTTGGCGAAGTCGAGGATGTCGTCGACCAGCGCCAGCAAGGCCTCTCCCGAGGTGCGCAAGGCCGCGACATAGGTCGCCTGCTCCGCATCGGGGCCTGTATCCGTCAGGAGGTCGGCCATCCCGAGAATGCCGTTGAGCGGCGTCCGGAACTCGTGGCTGACGGTCGCGAGGAAGCGCGACTTCGCCTCGTTCGCCGCTTCGGCCCGCGCCCGCGCCTCGACCAGCGCATCCTCGCCGGCGATGCGTGCCGAGATGTCGCGGCCGACGCGCTGGATCAGCGTGCGCCCGTCCGGGCCGGGCACGGCGGTCTCGACCCAGGAAATCCAGCGCTCGCCCTCATAGGTCGCGAGGCATTCGTCGAAGCTGCGGGTCCCGCCCTCAAGCAGGACGACAGGCCGGCTGGCGAGCTGCGGCAGCAGCATCTCGCTGCCGACAAGGTCCTGCTCCCCGGCCCCGAACAAGGCCGCATAGGCCCGGTTGGCATAGACGATCCGCACGCCGTCGCGCCGGACGATCAGGTCGCCCTGGGCTTCGATCAGGCTGCGATAGCGTTCCTCGCTATCGGCGAGATTCCAGAGCCGGTCGTTGAGCGCCTCGGCGTCGTGGACGAGCGCAGCCACCTGATCGCGCAGGCCGCTGCGCTGACGCAGCAGCCACAGCACGGCCCCTCCCGCCGGGAGAAGCAGTGTCGCGAAGGCAAGGGCGAGCCATGACCAGATCGAAGAAGCCATGCCCTTCGATCTACGCAGATCGCCTTGAAAAAGCCGCCTGGGAAAGCCGCGAATTCGACCGGTCGGATGCGAGGACCTGTTAACCCTGCAGCCGTCACGCAGCCTGGACGAGATCCTCCCCGCGCGCCCGATACGATAGCGCTTCCGCCAGATGACGCCGGCCGACCTTCGCTTCTCCGTCGAGATCGGCGAGGGTGCGTGCGACCTTCAGCACGCGATGATAGGCGCGTGCCGTCAATCGCAAGGCCTCGGCCGCGTCCCGCAGCAGCGCGAGGCCGGCATTATCCGGCCGCGCGACCTCCTCGATCACCGGCACCGGGCAGGCGGCATTGGTCATGACGTGGCCGAGGCCCAGGCTCTCGAAGCGCGATGCCTGGATTTCGCGGGCCGCGGCGACACGCGCGGCGACCGTTGCCGAGCTTTCGCCCGCGGCCGGGCGGATCAGGTCCGCCGCCGTCACCGCGGGCACGTCGATCGCGATGTCGATCCGGTCGAGCAGCGGGCCGGAGACGCGCGCCTGGTACTGCGCCATGCAGCGCTCGTTCGGCTGGCGGCGGCAGGCGAAACCTGGCTCGGTCGCCCGGCCGCAGCGGCACGGGTTCATCGCCGCGACGAGCTGGAAGCGCGCGGGATAGACGACGCGATGATTGGCACGGGAAATCAGCACATCGCCGGTCTCCATCGGCTGACGCAGGGCGTCGAGCGCCTGCGGCTGGAACTCCGGCAATTCGTCGAGGAAGAGCACGCCGTGATGGGCGAGCGAGACCTCGCCCGGCCGGGCCTGCAAGCCGCCACCGACCAGCGCCGCCATCGAGGCCGAATGATGCGGGGCCCGGAATGGCCGCCGATCGGTCAGGGCGCCGTCAGCAAGCTTTCCGGCCACCGAGAGCACCATAGAGACCTCAAGCAACTCGCGCGGCGAGAGCGGCGGCAGGATCGAGGGCAGGCGGCTCGCCAGCATCGACTTGCCGGCGCCGGGCGGGCCGTTCATCAGGAGATTGTGCCCGCCCGCCGCCGCGATCTCCAGAACGCGCCTTGCACTTTCCTGGCCCTTGACGTCGGCGAGATCGGGCAAGGGGCCGGCCTGACGCGCCACCGCCGGCTCTGGCCGGGCCATGACCTGCGTGCCCTTGAAATGATTGGCGAGCTGGATCAGCGAGCGCGGCGCCAGGATATCGATATCCGCAGCCGCCCAGGCTGCTTCCGGACCGGAGGCGGCCGGGCAGATCAGCCCCTGGCCTTTCGCATAGGCAGCGATGGCCGCAGGCAGGACACCCGCCACGGGCGTGATCGAACCGTCGAGCGCCAACTCGCCGAGGACCGCGTAGCCGGACAGAGCATCGGCGGGGATCGCGCCGATCGCGGCCATCACGGCGAGCGCGATCGGGAGATCGTAATGGCTGCCTTCCTTGGGCAGGTCGGCCGGGGCGAGATTGACCGTGACGCGCTTGGCCGGGAGCGCGAGCCCCGAAGCGATGAGCGCGGCGCGGACCCGCTCGCGGCTTTCGGCGACGGCCTTGTCGGGGAGGCCAACCAGCACGAAGGCGACGCCGCCCGGCGCGATCTGGACCTGCACGTCGACGGCGCGCGCCTCGATGCCCTCGAACGCTACCGTCGCGACCCGCGCCACCATCTCGGCCCCGCTCCCCTGCCCCTCGGGAAGGCTAGCGAAGCTTCGGCGGCAACGCAAGAACATACAGGGAACTCAACAGATCAAAAAGAAGGGGAGGCGATGCCTCCCCTTTTGTCGTCAGGCCTCGACGCCGAGGCCGATCTGGCAGGCGACGCCGGTGCCGCCGAGGCCGCAATAGCCGGCCGGGTTCTTCGCCAGATACTGCTGATGGTAGTCCTCGGCGAAATAGAGCGTCGGCGCCTCCCGGATCTCGGTCGTGATCGGGCCGTAGCCGCCGGCGGCCAATGCCTTGCCATACTCCTCCCGCGAACGCTCGGCGGCAGCCTGCTGCTCGGCGTCATAGGTGTAGATCGCCGAACGGTACTGCGTGCCGATATCGCCGCCCTGCCGCATGCCCTGGGTCGGGTCGTGGTTCTCCCAGAAGATCTTCAGCAGGTCCTCATAGGACATCTTCGCGGGATCGAAGACGACCAGGACGATTTCGGTATGGCCGGTCAGGCCGCTGCAGACCTCTTCGTAGGTCGGATTGGGCGTCGAGCCGCCGGCATAGCCCACGGCGGTCACCCAGATGCCCTCGCCGCTCTGCCAGAACTTGCGTTCCGCGCCCCAGAAGCAGCCGAGGCCGAAGACGGCCTTGCGGGTTCCCGCGGGATAGGGGCCGGCCAGGGGACGGCCATTGACGAAATGGGTCTCGGCGGTCGGCATCGCCGCGGCGCGGCCGGGCAGAGCCTCGGCGGCGGTCGGAATCTCGGTCTTCTTGCGCAGGGAGAACATCTCTGGCTCCGTTTCGTTCGAGCTCGACGGCAATGTAAGCATCCAGGTCCGGTTCGGACAGGGGCGGAAACGCGGGCGTGCCATCACCGACGCGTGACGATGCCGATAACCTCGTCCGGGCGCCGCCCCAGCCAGAGCAACGCGAAGCCAAGCAGGAGCGCAGCAGCGGCCGCCGGAGCGCGCATCAGGCTCAGCAGCAGCGGGTCCCAGAGCCAGGGATGGAGATTGCGCTCGATCGCCGGCTGGATCAGTTGATAACGCTCCTGGATGACGGCGATCAGCACCTCACTGACCGGGGTGAAGCGCAGTCCCGCATTCGCGATGGACCGCGCGCCATCGATCACGAGCGCAACGAACCCCGCGGCGACGGACAGGTAACCGATCAACCGAAGAAGAAACCGCACCGCCTGCTCCCGCCGCAATCCACCGGCTGCGCGGCGAACCTCCCGTCCGGCGCAGCCGCTCCGGCGACCAGATGTGGCCTCGCCAGCCGCAGATCGCAACCGATTGCTGGTGATTTAGCGGGATTGTGCAAAACACTGCATCTCGGCCCTTGAAAGATGGCGGGCTGGCAGTCATAAGCAGCGCGCCGGACAGGTGGCCGAGTGGTTGAAGGCGCACGCCTGGAAAGTGTGTATACGGGAAACCGTATCGCGGGTTCGAATCCCGCCCTGTCCGCCATACTGATTTCCCCACGACATCGCTGATGCCGCCGAACCCATTGTTCCGGCGGCCTTTTCGTTGCGCCTGGGGCGGCGTTGACGGCCTCCGGCTCCTCATATTCGCCGGATCGAGGCTCTGTCCGCCGATCACGCGCCAGGGCCTGCCCCCCGGATCTGCCCTCCAGCCATGTCGGGGAGCCTGCCCGTCGAGGGGCCTCTGGAATGCTCGTCGAGCAGTGCCCTGTGACGGGCCGCCTGCCCGGCATAATGGGCCGGGTTGCCGCGCAGGAAGGCGAGCTCCGCGGGCTTGATCGCGCGCATTTTGCGCGCGGGGCAGCCGGCCCATAGCGCCCCCGACGCAACCACCTTGCCCGGCGCCACGACGGCGCCGGCGGCGACGATCGCGCCCGGCTCGATGACGGCACCGTCCAGCACGATTGCGCCGATCCCGATCATCGCGCCATCGCCGATCCGACAGCCGTGCAGCACGGCACGGTGCCCGACGGTGACATCCGACCCGATGATGGCCGGCCCCTGCCCGCAGGTGGTGTGGATCACCGCGCCGTCCTGGATGTTGCTGCGGTCGCCGATCCGGATCTCCTCCTCGTCGCCGCGCAGAACCGCGCCGTACCAGATCGAGCTTTCGACGCCGATCGAGACGCGGCCGATCACCACCGCGCCGGGCGCAACGAAGCTCGAACCATGAAGCTTCGGTGCGATGCCATCGAGCGGCGCGATCAGCCCGTATCGCCCTGCGGCGTTCATGCGCGCCGCCTCAGCCCGAGAATCTCGCGGGTTTCGGCCGGCGTGGCGATCGCATAGCCCATGTTCTCGAGGATGCTGCGCGCCTTCTCCACCAGCTGTCCGTTGGTCGCGAACACGCCGCGCGACAGATAGAGATTGTCCTCCAGGCCGACACGGACATTGCCGCCCATCAAGGCGGCCTGCGCCACGATGGGCATCTGGTCACGCCCAATGCCGAAGGCGGCCCAGACCGCTCCCGGCGGCAGAAGGCCGCGCTGATAGAGGATCGTTTCGGGATTGCTCGGCGCGCCCCATTTGACGCCGGTGACCATCTGGAACAGCGGCGCGCCTTCGATCAGGCCTTCCGCGATCAGTTGCTTGCCGAATTCGATATCGCCGGCCGAGAACACCTCCAGCTCCGGCTTGATCCCGAGCGCGGCGAAGCGCTTCGCCATCACCCGCAAGGTCCGCGTGGTGTTGAGATAGACGAACTCGGTCTGGCCCTCGATCTGGTTGCCCGTGGTGATGTCGAGCGAGGCGAGCTCCGGCAGGTTGTCCTGCAGATGCAGCATCCGGTCCGCCGCCGATGCGACGTCGCTTTCGGGCAGCGCCCGGCCTTCGTTCTCCGGATCGGGCAGAAAGACCGCGCCCATGCCGCAGGACAGGTTGAGGACGATATCCGTCCCCGTCGAACGGATGCGGTCGACCACCTCCTTGAACAGGGCCGGGTCGCGGCTGCCCTCGCCGGTCTGCGGATTGCGCACATGGATATGGGTGATGCTGGCGCCGGCGGCCGCAGCCTCGAGAGCGGCTGCGGCGATCTCAGCGGGCGTCACCGGCATGGCCGGATGCTTCCGGTTGAACGGCGCGCCGCCGGTGACGGCGCAGGTCAGGATGATCTTGCGGGAGGTATCCATCTTGGCTCTCTGTCTGGGCAGGCCGCGCTCGACACCTCTTCGAGGCCGATAGCGGACGAAAAGCGAAGGAATCCGGGTTCAGGCGGGCGACCACCGCGTGCGCTTCTCGGCCGCCCTGAGGCTGGCGACGAGGTCCATCAACCGCCGGTCGCGCCAGCGCTGGCGTTCGCCGATCCTGTCGCGGTCGAGCCGGGCCGTGCGATCGGCCTCGATCACGTCGAGGGCACGACCCGTCCAGAGCGGCTCGGCATCTTCCACGCCGATGATGCGGCGATAGAGCCCGCCATAGCGCTCGACATAGTCGCGGATGCCGGCCGGCGCGTTGAGCTCCATGGTCTCGAACGGGCCCATGAAGGACCAGCGCAGGCCCAGCCCCTTGGCGATTGCCAGATCGATCTCGCCGGGGCCGGCGACGCCCTCGTCGACGATGCGCAGCGCCTCGTGGATGAGCGCACCCTGCAGGCGGTTGACCACGAACCCGTCCGCCTCGCGCTTCAGCACGATCGGCGACTGGCCGGCCGCGACCATCAGCCTTTCCGTCCGCGCGACGACGGCCGGGTCGGTCCAGGGCGCCGGCACGAGCTGCACCAGCGGGACGAGGTAGGGCGGGTTGATCGGATGTGCGACGAGGCAGCGTTCGCGGTGGCGCACGCCGCGGGTGAACAGCGACGGCACGAAGGCCGAGGTCGAGCTGGCCAGCACGGTCTCGGGACCGGTCAATTCGCCCATGCGCTCGAAGATGGCGGATTTGTCGGGAATCGTCTCCGGCGCGCATTCCTGGACATGCACCACGCCCGCCAGGGCATCCGCGAGATCGACGCGCGGCCGGATATGGGCCAGGACCTCTTTCGGAGAGCGGCCCGCAAGCAAGTCGAATTCGGCCATGTCGTCGAGCGCGGCCGCGACGACCTCAAGGGCGGCGGCCAGAATCTCGTCGTTGCGGTCGTTGAGATGCACGGGGTGGCCGGCCCGCGCGAAGCAGATCGCCCAGGCGACGCCGATGAGCCCCGCCCCCACCACGGCGACGGGAGGATGATCGGTTGAGGTGCTGGCCATGTCAGCGGCCCTTTCGCGATTCGATGCCGCACCAGTCGGCGACGAAGAGCGCAACGGTTTTCGTGACCCGGCGCAGGCTTTCCAGATCGACGCATTCGTCGATGCCGTGCAGGTTTTCCGAGATCGGCCCGTAGACCAGCGAGGGGATGCCGGCATTCAGGCCGAGCACGCGGGCATCCGAGCCGAAGGCGATGACGGTCTCGCGCAGCGGCCGGCCGAAGGCCTGCTGATGGGCGCTCTCCAGGGCCGGCCTGACGGTCTCGATCCCTCGTGCCAGGAAGCCGGGAAAGCGGTTGCCGCGGAAGCTGATCTGCGGGGGATTGGCCTTGAGGAACGGATCGGAAGCCGTCGCGGTCTCGACGGCTTCCGTCAGCGCCGCCATCACCTCGGCGGGGTCCTGATCGGGATAGGCCGCGAGCCGGCCTGAGAAGGTGCAGAAGCCCGGCGCGCTCGACGGCCAGTTGCCGCCTTCGATCTGGCCGATATTGAGCCGGATCGGATGCGGATGGTCGGCATAGGCCGGATGACGGTTCTCCGGTGCATTGCAGCGGTCTTCGACCTTCCGCAGCGCTTCCATCACGGTGAAAGCCTTTTCGATGACGTTCGGCGTCCGGCCCTGGAAGCCGGAGGCGTGCGCCGGCGTGCCGCGCAGACGGACATGGAACCAGACGATGCCGATCTGCGTGGTGATCAGATCCTCCGCAGTCGGCTCCAGCACGAGGGCGGCATCGGCGGTGTAGCCTCTGGCGACGCAGGCGAGCGTGCCGTTGCCCGAGGATTCCTCGTCGACCACCGACTGGACATGGATGCGCCCGAGCGGATCGAAACCGGCCTTGCGGATGGCCTCGACTCCAAACAGACCGGCGAGCAGGCCGGCCTTCATGTCGCCGCTGCCACGGCCATAGAGCTTGCCGTTCGCGATGCGGGGTTCGAAGGGCGGCGTGGTCCAGTCCTCGGGATCGCCGGTCGGGACGACGTCGACATGGCCGTTGAGGATCAGCGACCGGCCACGATCGCTGCCGGCGTTCAGGGTGCCGACGACGTTGAAGGTCTGGTCGTAGTCGAGCACGGCCGGACCGTAACCGGGCATGTCTTCCAGATCGGAAGCGGCGAAGGTCCATCTGTCCACGTCGTAGCCCCGCGCGCCGAGCTCGGCGGCCATGACCTCCTGCGCCGGCGCCTCGCGGCAGCAGAAGGAGGGCGCGGCGACGAGGCGCTGCGCGACCTTGACCTGCTCGTCGAAACCCGCGTCGACCGCAGCGAGAATGGCCGTCCGTATGTCCGCGTTCATGACCGGTTGTCCTGCTCTTGAAGGATGGGATTGGGGGCGCGGCGCCATTGCCGGACACGGTCCGCCAGCGAAGCCAGGCCATTGGGAAAATAGAGCACCGACAGCACGATCAGGCCGCCATAGACGAGCATCCGGTACTGCCCGAGGTCGCGCATCAGCTCGACCGAGATGACCAGAAGAGCAGCGCCGAGGATCGGCCCGGTGACCGTGCCGATGCCGCCGACGAGGGCCATCGCGATCACCAGCACCATGATGTCGACGCCGAGCACGGAGGAAGGCGTCAGCACGATGATGTAATGGGCGTAGAACGCACCGATCAGGCCGACGATGAAGGCGCTGATGAAGAACAGGGCGATCTTGTAGGCGGCGATGTTGACGCCGAGGCTCTCGGCGGCGTCCTGACCGTCGCGCATCGCGATCACGCGCATGCCATGGGCCGAGTTGCGGGCGGCGAGGATACCCGCGGTCACGACGGCGAAGACCAGCCAGGCCAAGTAGAAATAGCCGAGCTTGTAGGCCGGCGTGAACCTGACGAGGCCGATGCCCGGCAGGTTGAGCGGATCGAAGCCGGGGATGCCGATCAGGCCGAGCTCGCCACGGGTGATGCCGCGCAGGTTGGAGACGATGATCCGGACGATCTCGGCGAAGGCCAGCGTAATGATCGCGATATGCGGCACCGACCTGATCCTGAGCACCGGCAGGGCGATCAGCACGCCGGCGACGCTGGTCAGGAGCGCCGCGATCCAGATCGTGATCCAGGGGCTGAGCCCGGCATGCATGGAGAGCAGCGCCGAGCCATAGGCGCCCATGCCGAAGAAGACGTGGTGGCCGAAGGTCTTCATGCCGCCGAAGCCGGTCACGAGATTCCAGGCCTGCGCGAAGACCGCGTAGATCAGCGCCAGGATCATGATGTGCAGCGCATAGCCGTTGCGGAAGATCAGCGGCAGCAGGGCGATCGCCAGCATCGCGATCAGGAAGACGGGCCAGTTCGGGACACGCATCGGGCCGCTCCTAACTCTTGCCCAGCAGGCCGGAAGGCCGCAGCCAGATGACCAGGATCACGGTCGCGAAGGCGATCACGTCGCGCCATTCCGACGAGGTCAGCGTGATGCCGATGGCCTCGACGATGCCCAGCACGAACCCGGCTAGGATCGCGCCGGGAAAGCTGCCGATGCCGCCCATGATCACCACGACGAAGCCTTTGAGCAGATGCGGCACGCCGATCCACGGATTGACCGCGAAGATCGGAGCGAGCACCACCGCGGCGATCGCGGCCAGCCCGCAGCCGATGGCGAAGGTCAGCATGCGGATGCGCTGGACCGGCACGCCGACCACGGCCGCCGCATCGGGCTGCTGGGCCGTCGCCCGGATCGCCCAGCCGGTGCGGGAGTATTTCAGGAAGAGCGTCATCGCGACGATGACGCTGACGCAGGTCAGGAAGACCAGCACGCGCTGCAACGGCATGGTGATGCCGGCAAAACCGATGCTGCCGTCGAGATAATACGGCACGGTCTGGTATTTCTCGCCCCAGAGCAGGAAGGCGATGTTCTGCAGCAGAACGGAGATGCCGAGCGTCACCGCGATGGTCGAGAACTCCCAGCCCTCGCGGTTCATCAGCGGCTGGATCGCGGCGCGGTAGACCAGCGCCGAGAAGGCCGTGACCAGGACGACCGCAAAGACGGCGGCGACCACGAGCGGCAGGCCGAGTTGCGTCGAGAAGACGAAGAGCCCGAAGGCGGCGAGCATGAAGAACTCGCCCTGCGCGAAATTGAGGATACGCTGCGTGCCGTAGATCAGCGCGACGCCGGCGCCGATCAGGGCATACATCGAACCGGAGACGAGCCCGTTCAGGATCTGGGTGACGAACAGCTCAGGCGACATGGCCATCTCCCGCCTGACCCGCCGTCTCCACTCCCAGATAGACCTGCCGGATCGTCTCGTTCTCGAGCATGCCCAGCCCCGAGCCCTCGATGACGATGCGGCCGCTTTCGAGCAGGTAGCCTCGATCGGACAGCGAGAAGGACAAATGCGCGTTCTGCTCGTTGAAGATCACCGCGATCCCGCGATCCTTCACGGCGCGCATCACATCGGCGATCTGGTCGACGATCTTGGGCGACAGGCCGAGGAAGGGCTCGTCCATCATCAGGTAGCGCGGCGCACCCATCAGGCCGCGCGCGATCGCCACCATCTGCTGCTGGCCGCCGGAGAGCTGGCCGGCCGCCGCATTCGCCTTCTGGTCGATCAGCGGGAAAAGCTGCCGGACCCAGGCGAGGTTCTCGTCGAACTGGGCCGCCGCCACGGGATGGAAGGCGCCCATGCGCACGTTCTCGATCACGGTCATCGCCGGGAAGAGGCAGCGCCGCTCCATGATCAGGCCGACGCGGCGGGCGAGCATCTCGTGGGTGGGCACGCCGAGCAGCGTCTCGCCGTCGAGCGTCACCGCGCCGGAGCTCGCCTTCACCAGGCCGATGATCGCCTTGAGGATCGTGCTCTTGCCCGAGCCGTTCGGCCCCATGATCGCGGCGATCTCGCCGGCTGCGACCTGCAGCGAGACGTTCCAGAGGATCTGCGTGCTGCCGTAATGGACGTTGAGATTCTCGACCTTAAGCATGCTTGCGCCCCAGATAGAGCGACTGCACGGTGGGATGACCGACGACCTCCGCCGGGGCGCCGGTCACGACCGTCCTGCCATTGTCGAGAAACATCAGCCGGTCCGCGAGCTGCGAGATCACGCGCATGTTGTGCTCGATGATGACGATCGTCATGCCCTCGCGCTTCAGCCTCACGACGAGATCGATGAGGCCTGGGATCGCGCTCTGGTCGACGCCGCCGGTGACCTCGTCCATCAGGAGCAGCTTCGGCTCGGTGGCGAGCGCCCGGGCAAGCTCCAGACGCTTGCGCTGTCCGGTGCTCAACTGCTTGCCCAGCGTCGTGCGCTTGGCCTCCAGCCCGACGAAGCCGATATATTGCTGGGCGCGCTCGCGCGCCGTGGCGATCCGGTTGCAGCGCGCGAGCGTGCCGACCATCACGTTCTCCTCGACGGTCAGCTCGGCGAAGGGCTGCGTGATCTGGAAGGTGCGGGCGAGGCCGAGTTCGGCGCGGCGATGCGGCTTGCTGCGGCTGATGTCCCGCCCGAGGAATTCGATGCGGCCGGCCGTCGGCTGGTAGAGCCCGGCGAGGGTGTTGAACAAGGTCGTCTTGCCGGCACCGTTGGGGCCGAGCAGGCCGAGAATTTCACCCGCGGACACCTCGAAGCTCGCGTCGCTGACGGCGACCAATCCACCGAATCTCTTCGTCAGGTTGGCGACGCGCAGGATGGTCGTCATCTCGGGAGCTCCCAGATTGCGCGAGGGGGCGGTGCCGTGCGGATGACCGCGCGGCCCATCGGCGAGATCGCGATCCCGGTGACTTATTGAGGCTGGTAGGCCGCGGTGGCGGCGGTGGCCGGCCAGATCGCGCGGTGTTCGCCGTTCTGGATCTGGCTGGCGGGAAGCGCGAGATACTCGGCGCCCATCATCGGCGAATGGGTCTTGGGATCGAACACCCAGCGGCCGAGCATGCATTTGTAATCGGTCGCCGCCATCGCCGCATTGAGCTTGTCGAAATCGAGCGTCTTGGCCCGCTTCATGGCGTCGATCATGACGTTGCCGATGCAGTAGCCCAGCGCATGATCCTGGCTGATCCTGACGTTGAGCTCCGTCTTCAGCCGCTCGGCGAAGTCCCGGTGCGACGGGTTGTTGGCGGGGTCGTAGATCAGCGGCACCGAGAGGAGCCCGTTCTTCTCGGGGCCGGACCCGGCCATGAATTCGGTATAATTGCCGTAGGGCACGGCGACATGCAGGGCTTTCAGCCCGCGCTCCTTCATCTGCTTGACCAGCGCGATGCCTGAATTGGCAGCCGTGAACACGGAGACGACGACATCGGGCTTGCTGGCGGTCAGTTTCGCGAGCTGCGGGTAGAAATCGGAATTGCCGACGGGGACGACCTCGGTGCCGCCGGCCTTCCAGCCGGCCGCCGCCAGCAGCTTCTGGATGTCG
Source organism: Allobosea sp. UC22_33 (assembly GCF_042700715.1). NCBI lineage: Bacteria > Pseudomonadati > Pseudomonadota > Alphaproteobacteria > Hyphomicrobiales > Alloboseaceae > Allobosea > Allobosea sp. UC22_33. The sequence goes on along the minus strand of NZ_CP170556.1, from coordinate 5,419,626 downwards.
TCCTGGTTCGAGGCGCCGTAATCGGTGTCCTCGACGATGAAGGCGACCGTCTTGCCGCCGAGATTGACTTTGCCGTCCTTTTCGAGCGAGGCGAGCAGGCCCGCGACCGTCGCGGCATAGGCATCCGAATTCCAGCCGGGCTTCCAGACATTGGCGTATTTCTTGGGCTCGGCAGCGATCTTGCGCGCGATCTGGATCGAGACGTTCTGCCCGCTCAGGAAGAGCTTGTCGGGGAAGCTCGGCGCCAGCTCCATCACCGCCAGAGCCACTGAAGACGCGACGAGGCTATGGAAGAGCGCATCGACATTGTCGCGCGTCAGCAGCTTCTGGGCGGCAGCGAGCCCGAGTTCCGGCTTGCCCTGGCTGTCCTCGAAGAGGAACGAAATATCGCGCTTCTTCCCGTCGATCTCCACGCCACCGGCGGCATTGGCTTCCTTAGCAACGATCTCGAAGGCCTGCTTCATCGAAACGCCAAGATTTGCGGCAGGCCCGGATAACGGCGCGATGGCGCCAATACGAACGAGATCTTGCTGGGCGATGGCCACCCCTGACATTGACAAGGCAAAACCTGTGGCCAGCGCCACATTGCGCAGACTGAACATCGTGGTCCCCTCGTGATTGCGTTCTTTGCGACGGCTTTTCTTGGTCCGCGACTATAGGGGCGCTCGACGCGTTGTCAATCGATCATCGATCATATATGAAAATTGGAAAGAAGGTTGGAGCCAGATGCCGTTGAAGAAGCCGATCGTGGCCGTGAGCCTGCGCGAGCAGGTCTATAACCAGCTCTGCGAAGCGATCATGCGGGGCGAATACGCCCCCGGCGACGTGCTGAAGATCAGCGCGATCGCCGAGGCCAGCCAGACCAGCCTGGTGCCGGTGCGCGAAGCCATGCAGAACCTCGCGGCGGAAGGCGCGATCGAGATGCTGCACAACCGCTCGGCCCGGATTCCGCTGACGAGCCGCGAAGATTATCGGCAGCTCACCGCCATCCGCATGAATCTCGAAGGCATGGCCGCCGAAGAGGCCGCCGCCAACCTGACCGATGCCGATATCGACGATCTCGTCCGCACGAATGCCGGGATGGCCGAGGCCGTCATGACCCGCGACACCGAGAAGATCCTGCCCTGGAACCGGGAATTCCATTTCACGATCTATGACCGGGCTCGGTCGCCGATCCTGTCGCGGCTGATCAAGACGCTCTGGCTGCGCGCGGGGCCGATCCTCAATGCCAGCCTGACCGGATCGGTGGACGGCATGTCGCTGCACCACACCGGCCTCGCCGAGCACGAGGCGATCATCGAAGCCGCCCGCAACCGCGACGCCGCGGCGCTGAAGGCGAAGATCATGGAAGACATCTTCTGCGCGAGCACGTGGTACGTGAAGTACTACGACTTCGAACGCATCTGAGGCTCGCCGGACATCGATGTCTGCGCTCTGGCGGCGGCACCAGCGGACCGCCACGCAAGGCACCTGTTCGTCCGTGAACGCTTCTCAAGCCGGGAGCTTGCTCCTACGGTCGCCGCAGGACACGCGAACCCGGCTCAGGAAGGCTTCCATGGCGCGCCATCACTTCGTTCCGACCCATTATTCGAACGTGCTCGCCACCCTGCCGCCGGTGCTGGAGATCGCCAGCGGCGACAGCGTCGTCACCACCACGCTCGATGCGGCCGGCTTCGGCGGCGACAGCGCGCAGCATGCCCCGCGCGGCAACCCGATGACCGGCCCGTTCTTCGTCACCGGGGCAGAGCCCGGCGACGCGCTGCTGGTGACGATCGAGCGGATGACGCCGAACCGGAAGACCGGCTGGACCTATTCGCCGCTGGCGCCGGGCGTGCTCGACCCCGGCATGCTGCACGAACTGCCGAAGCGCGAGCGCTACGAATGGGCGATTGACGCGGAAGCCGGCACGGTGAAGCTGCTGGAGCCCTCCGCCCGCATCAAGGACTGGAGCTTTCAGCTGGCGCCGATGCTCGGCTGCTTCGGCGTAGCACCGGAACGCGGCCAGGCGATCTCGACCGCGACCAGCGGCGCCAATGGCGGCAACATGGACTACCGGCTGTTCGGGCCGGGCGCGACGATCGCCTTCCCGGTCTTCGTCGACGGCGCGCTGCTCTTCCTCGGCGACGGCCATGCCTGCCAGGGCGATGGCGAGATCGCCGGCACCGGCGTCGAGACCTCGTTCGAGGTCGAATTCTCGGTGAAGCTCGTCAAGAAACAGAACCTGCGCTGGCCGCGCTGCGAGACCGAGACCGACCTGCTGGTGATCGCGAGCGGGCGCCCGCTCGACCAGCCCCTGCAATTCGCCACGACGGAATTGCTGCGCTGGGTCGGCGATGCCCTCGGCGTCGATCCCATCGAGGCGAGCCACCTGCTCGGGCAGGCCGTGCGCTACGACATCGCCAATGTCTTCAACCCCGCCTATTGCGTCGCCGCCCGGCTGGAGAAGACCGAACTGACGCGCGCGATGTCGTTCCGCAGTCGCTGAGCGCCTTTCATCGTCCTTCGAAACGCCGACCAAGAAGACCAACCATGTCCACGGATAAAGCCGCCCTGAAGAGCGAACTGCTTCAGGCGATCGATGCGCGTCGCGACGAGATCGTCGCGCTGCTGCAACGCTTCCTGCGCATCAAGAGCGTCAACCCGCCGGGCGACACGCGCGAGGCCGCTGCCTTCGTGCGCGAATTGCTCGATGCCGCCGGCGTGCCGCATCGCACGGAGGCTTTCGTGCCGGAGATGCCGAACATCATCAGCCGCTGGGAGGCCGGGAAGCCCGGCCGCCATCTCATGCTCAACGGCCATATGGATATCTTCCCCGTCACCAACGAGAAGCTCTGGGATGCGGATATCGTCGACGGCAAGATCATGGGTCGCGGCGCCTCCGACATGAAGACCGGGACGCTCGCCTCGATCCTGGCCTTCTGCCAGCTCTATCCCCATCGCGAGAAGCTCAACGGGGCGCTGTCGCTGACCGTGGTCTCGGACGAGCAATCCGGCGGGCGCTACGGCACCAAGTTCCTGTTCGATACGTTCGGCGACGAGATGGAGGCCGATTGCTGCCTCAACGGCGAGCCGAGCGGCCTCGCCAATCTGCGCTTCACCGAGAAGGGCACCTTGCGCTTCTCGCTCTCGGCCAGGAGCATCGGCGGCCATGGCGGCTACGCCCATCGCGCACGCAACCCGATCGCGGATGTGAGCCGGCTCGTGACCGCGATCTATGACCGCTACCATCTCAAGCTCGCCGCACTGCCGCCGGAGATCGACGCGGTGCTGACCTCGCCGGAGACGATCGCGGCGGCCGACCTCAATCTCGGCAAGGGCGCCGGCGATGTCGCAAGGCGGATCACCGTCAATGTCGGCATCCTGCAGGGCGGGCAGAAGGCGACGCAGATCCCGACGCATTGCATCGCCCATCTCGACATGCGCATCCCGATCGGCTCCGACCGCGACGCGATCCGCGCCGATCTCGAGGCGCTCGCCCGCGAGGCCGATTGCGAGATGGTGGTCAACGAGGACCACAGCTATCCCGCGAGCCTGACCGATCCGTTCAGCGAGATGGCCAATATCCTGCGCGGCAATATCCGCGAGCTGCTCGGCCATGACGCGCCGCCGGTGTCGAGCCTGGGCGGCACCGATACGCGCTACTGGCGCTGGCGCGGCGTGCCCGCCCTGATCTGCGGGCCATCGCCGATCAGCATGGGCACCGACGAGGAGCACGTCACCATCGACGAGGCGATCGCGGTGATGAAGCTGCATGTCGCCTGCGCGGTCGATTATCTCGGCTCGACCGGGAAGTAAGGCTCAGGCCTCGGGGACCGGCGCCGCTTCGGCAAGCAGTCCTTGCGCCTTGAGATCGGACCAGAGCGCGGCCGGCACCGGTCGCGCTACGAGGTCGAGATTGCGGGCGACCTCCTGCGGCGTGACGGCGCCGAGCACAATCGTGGCAACGGCCGGATGGGCGGCGCAGAAGGCGAGCGCCGCCTGCGGCAGGGCGACGCCATGGCTGGTGCAGACCGCCGCGATGCGGGCGACGCGGGCCAGCACCTCGGGCGGCGCCGGCTTGTAGTTGTAGAAGGCGCCGGGCTTTGCCCCGGTGGCGAGGATGCCGGAGTTGAAGACGCCAGCCAGCATCACCGCGATCTTCTTCTCCAGTGCCAGCGGCAGGAATTCCGGCAAGGCGCCCTGCTCCAGCAGCGAGTAGCGGCCGGCCAGCATCATCACGTCGAAATCGCCGGCGCGGGCAAACCGCACGCACATCTCGGCTTCGTTGACGCCGACGCCGATCGCCTTGACCGCGCCGGACGAACGCAGCGTCTCAAGGGCTCGATAGGCGCCATCCATGGCCTCGGTGAAGCGTTGCTCCATCCGGTCGCCATCGGTCCGACATCGACATCGTGGATCAGCAGGATGTCGATATGGTCGGTGCCGAGCCGGAGCAGCGATTGCTCGAAGGAGCGCATCGCGCCGTCATAGGAATAATCGACCACCGCCGGATGCGGCAGGCCGCCGGCATAGCCGGAGCCGTCGCCTTTCGGCGCGCCGGCCTGCATCCAGCGCCCGACCTTGGTCGAGAGGATGACGCTCTCGCGCGGCACGCTGCGGAGCGCGGCGCCGATGCGATGCTCGGAGAGGCCATGGCCGTAGAGCGGCGAGGTATCGAGGAGGTTGATGCCGGCCGCGAGCGCGGCGCGGACCGTGTCCTGCGCCGTGACCTCGTCGAGATGCCCATAGAGATCGCCGAGCGGCGCGCCGCCGAAGCCGATCAGGCTGGGGCTGAGACCCGCGAAGGGGCGGCCCGGCGGAACGGGAAAGGACGGAGCGGCCGCGTTCGCCATGGAAGACCCGGTTCAGACAAGGGCCGGCAGAGTTGCGGATCGGCGGCGGGCACGCAAGCCTGCCTCCGCTCATCCCCGCGACAATCCGCGGGTCTCGCCGTCAGCGCGCCAGCCAGCCGCCGTCGACCGGCAGGACGACGCCGTGGATGTACGCGGCAGCGTCCGAGGCGAGGAACACGGCGGCCCCGCCGAGCTCATGCGGGTTGCCCCAATGCCCGGCCGGGATGCGCGCCAGGATCGCCTCGTTGCGGGCGGGGTCGGCGCGCAGCGCTTCCGTGTTGTTGGTGACGAAATAGCCCGGCGCGATCGCGTTGACGTTGATGCCCTTCCCCGCCCATTCGCAGGCGAGCAGGCGCGTGAGGCCCGCAAGCCCGCTCTTCGAGGCCGTGTAGGAGGGGATGCGGATGCCGCCCTGAAATGCGAGCAGCGAGGCGATGTTGATGACCTTGCCGCCCTTGCCGTCGGCGAGCATGCGTTTCGCGACCCCTTGCGTCAGAAAGAAGGTCGACTTCAGGTTGACGTCCATCACCGCGTCCCAATCGGCCTCAGTGAAGTCGATCGCGTCGGCGCGGCGGATGATGCCGGCATTGTTGACGAGAATGTCGAGGCGCGAGCCATCGGCCTTGGCGGCGGCATCCGCCTGCTCGACGATGCCGGCGATCGGCTCCAACGTCCCGAGGTCGGCAGCGATCTCATGGAAGGGGCGGCCGGTCTCGGCGACCAGCGCCTTGGTCTCGGCCATGCTGGAACGGCCGACGGCGACGATGCCCGCGCCGGCTTCAGCGAGCGCGACCGCGATCGCCTGGCCCAAGCCCGTATTGGCGCCGGTGACGATGGCCGTGCGGCCGGTGAGGTCGAAGGGCGAGGCCATCAGCGCAAGTCCCCGGTCGCGACCATGTCCATGTCGGTATAGTCGACATTGTCGCCGCCCATCCCCCAGATGAAGGAATAGGCCTTCGTCCCAACGCCGGAATGGATCGACCAGCCCGGCGAGAGGATCGCCTGCTCGTTGGCGACGACGAGATGGCGGGTCTCCTGCGGCTCGCCCATCAAGTGGAAGACGCGGGCGTCTTCGGGCACGTCGAAATAGAGATAGATCTCGCAGCGCCGGTCGTGGGTATGCGAGGGCATGGTGTTCCAGATGCTGCCCTCGTCCAGCGTGGTCACGCCCATGACGAGCTGGCAGGTCTCGCAGACGCCCGGGATGATGTACTGGCGGATCGTCCGCTTGTTGGCAGTGGCCTGCTCGCCGAGATGCAGCGTCTTGGCATCGGCCTCGCGGATCACCCTGGTCGGATGCACCGCATGGGCCGGGGTCGAGAGCAGGTAGAACTTGGCGGGGTTGCCGGCATCGTCGCTGGCGAAGGAAACCTCCCCCGCTTCCTTGCCGATATAGAGCGCATCGCGCTTGGCGAGCGGATAGTCCTTGCCGTCGACCGAGACCTTGCCCGACCCGCCAACATTGACGACACCGAGCTCACGCCGCCTGAGAAAGGCGTCGGTGCCGACTGCCTTCGGCGTCGGCAGCACGACCGGCTTCGTGGTCGGCATGGCACCGCCGACGATGACGCGGTCGAGATGGCTATAGGTCAGCCTGACCTCGCCGGCGACGAACAGCGTCTCGATCAGGAAATGGTAGCGCAGCTCGGCGGTATCGAAGCGCTTCACGGCCTCGGGATGCGAAACCTGGCGGATGTCGATGGTCATGTCGTCTCCAATCGTGCGACCGGCGAGGCAGCGCGCCGTGGCCGCTCCGAACCGTCGCCCATGTCGAAATAGGGGCTGTTGAGGGCGGCGACCGCGTCGAGGTCGTCGAAGAGCTTGCCGAGATGCTCGCCCATGGCGTGGGCGGCGGCTTCCGCATCGCCGCGCCGGATCGCCTCGACCACCGCGCCATGCTCGCGCAGCACGCGCTCCATGCGGCCCTGCTGCGGCAGGGTGAGCCGGCGGAAGCGGTCCATCTGCAATTTCACCTGTTGGGTGAAGCGCCAGATCCCGGGATAGCCGGCGAGTTCGGCGATGCCGGCATGGAAGGCATCGTCGGATTGATGGAACAGCTCGCGCTCGCCGCGATCGGCACGCGCGGCCAGCTCATCCATGATGCGGGCGAGGCCATCGGCCCGGCCGGCGCCATGCCGGGCCGCGAGCCTTGCGCAGGTCTCCTCCAGCGAACGGCGGATCACCAGTGCCTCGGGCAAGGCCCGAAACGGGATCAGCGAAGCGAAGGTGCCCGATTGCGGGAAGATCGAGACCAGCCCCTCGTCGGCGAGCTTGAGCAAGGCCTCGCGCACCGGCGTACGGCTGACCGCGTGGGCCTCGGCGATTTCCTTCTCGACGATCGGGCTGCCGGGCGGGATGGCGAGCGAGACGATCTCGGCACGCAGCGCGTCGCGGATCACCGCCGCGGCCGTGCGCCGTCCCGATGAGCCCGAACCCGCAGCCACGATGCCGCCAGCCGCCACTGAGCGCCCTCCCGAGATTTCGTTTCGCAATTCATATATTAGTATATTAGTTTCAATCAAGTCGATTTCGGACCTGTCGGCAAACGCATCAGGGCCGCTGCGGCGGCAGCGGCCCTGATGCGCATTGATACGAAACAGCTCACGTCCCTCCGGAACCACCGGGTCATCCCGGGCTTGACCCGGGATCCATGCCGGAACGCTTCCGATCAAGGTTCAGGCATGGATCCCGGCTCTTCGCTTCGGCCGGGATGACGCCACCGGTTGGCGCGCCCGCAATCAGGCCCCGACATTCGCGAGCACGTCGGCGCGCAGGAAGCGCTCGATGAACAGCATGAACAGCACCGAGGGCACGAGCAGGATCAGCGCCGTGATCGAGGCGACCTGATAGTTGCCGCCCATCGCCGCGTTGTAGAGCAGCAGCGGCAAAGTGGTGACCTGCGGCACGCCGACGAAGAAGGTGCCGGTGAATTCGTCGAGCGATTCCAGGAAGACGAAGATGCCGCTGGCGATGATGCCGGGTGCGGCCAGGGGCAGCGTCACCGTGAAGAAGGCCTTGAGCGGCGACGCCCCGATATTGCGGGCGGCGAGCTCGAGATCCTTGTCGACGGCGGCGAAGGCGGCGGCCGCGATCCAGACCGAATAGACCAGGCCATGCGCGGCATGGACGAGCACGACGGCGAAGACCGTGCCGTTGATGCCGATATTGTAGAAGACGCGGGCGACGTTGATGTAGATCGCGACGGACGGGAAAGCCTGCGGCAGCAGGAAGAGCACCATGAAGAAGGCGCGCGCCGGCAGCTTCAATCGCGCCAGCGCGTAGCCGGCGGGTATCGAGAGCGCGAGCGCGACGAGCACGGTCAGCACCGCGATCCAGACCGAGGTCGCGAGCGAGGCCATGGCGTCGCCGGTCGGGCGGAAGACCTGCTCCCAGTAGCGCGTGCCGTAGACGACCGGCAGCTTGTAGGGCGTGTACCAGCGCTCGGCGACCGACCAGAGCGCCAGATTGACCAGCGGGCCGATCAGGAAGAAGGCGAAGGCCGCGAGCGCGAAGGCCGCAAGGACCATGCGCAGGCCGGAGGCGACGCGGATCATGGCGTGCCCTCCTTCGCCATGCCGCGCTTGAGATAGATGATCGCCGCGCCGGCCGAGATCAGATAGGTGATGACGCCGAGCGCATTGGCGGTGGCGTAGTCGCCATAGGCATTGATGCGGAAGGCCATGTCGACGGTCAGCATGGTCGGCTGCGAGCCTGCGACCATCATCGGCACCGAGAGCACCGAGAGCATCGTCACGAAGGAGAGGACGAGCGCGACGAGGAGCTGCGGCATCACCTGTGGCAGAGCCAATTCGACGAGGACGCGCATCCGCGATGCCCCGAGATTGCGGCCGGCTTCCAGCGTGGCGCGGTCGAGCGCGGCGAGCGCGCCGGCCAACAGCAGCGCGACGAAGGGCGTCTGCTTCCAGACGAAGGTCGCGATGATGCCGCGCCAGTCGAGGAAGCTCACCGCCTGTAACGGCTCCATCAAGCCCATCGAGACGAAGGTATTGTTCATCAAGCCGTTCTTGGCGAGGAAGGTGCGCATGCACTGCGCCGCGACGATGAAGGGGATGAAGAGCGGCCAGCGATAGAGCGCCTTCAGCGTGCCGACGATCCAGCGGTTCTCACCGAGGGTCAGCGTGCCGGCGATGACGATGGCGGCGAGGCCAGTCAGCAGGCAGGAGGCGAGCACGATGACGACGGTGAAGACGACATCGCCGGAATAGAGTTCCCAGGCCTTGCCGAAGGCCTGCAGCGAGAAGCCGCCCTCAGGCCCGGTGAAGGCCGAGATCAGCGAGAAGCAGAGCGGATAAAGGAACAGCGCCGCGACGAGCGCGAGGCCGGGCGCGATCAGCAGCAGGGCGAGATTGCGTTGGGACAGGGACATTCTCTGGTTCCGGCAAACCAATCCGCGGCAGCGGAAAAAGCCGTCATGGTCGGGCTTGACCCGACCATCTCGGAAACCAGAGCGAACTGGTCATGAGATCCTCGGGTCAAACCCGAGGATGACGGAGGATGAAGCCGGGTTGACGCGGTGTTCCCCACGCCATCCCGTCAGGCGAAGCTTAGTTCGCGACCTTCTTCTCGTAGCCCTCGAGAATGTCGTTGAAATAGGGCGCGATCGGGAAGGGCTTGCCGTTGGCGGCGAGCTCGGCCGGGGTGACGTCGGTGAAGAGCTTGTCCCAGGCGGCCTTGTCGAGCTTGCCTTCGAGGTTCTTGGCGTCGATGCCCGGATACCAGTTGAACTTCTTGACGATGCCGTCGGCCTGCACCTGCGGCGAGGTCGCAAGCGCGATGAACTGCTCCGCCAGCTTCTTATGCGCCGACTTCTCCGGCACGGCGTAATACATCGGCTGGCCGGGCATGCCGGGCGAGACGAGCTTCAGCTTCATGTTCGGCGGCAGCTTGCCGTCGGCCTGCCAGGAATAGAACATGTCGACCCAGACCGGGCCGATCGCGATCTCGCCGCGGTTCAGCATGTCGAGCGTGCCGGCATTGCCGGGGGTGATCACGGCGTTCTTGTTGAACTCCTTGAGCTCGGCAAAGGCCTTGTCCCAGCTCGTCTTGGTGGCCGCGTCATAGGGGCCCTTCATCAGCTTGTCGGCGTCGCCGCCGAAGGCATAGACCCAGCCGGCGACGAAGGAGACGCCGGACATGCCGCCCTTGATGCCGTTATAGCCGAACTGCTTGGGGTTCTTCTTGGCCCAGTCGGCGAGCTCGGCGAAGGTCGCCGGCGGCGTCTTGACCATGTCGGCATTGTAGGCGAGCGCGGTCTGCGACTGGAACATCGGGATGACGAAGCCGCCGACATCGGTGCCGAGCGAGTTCCTGGCGGAGTCGCCGGTGGCGAGCTTCGCGGTCTCGACATTGGCCGTGTACTTGTTGAGCAGGCCTTCCTTGACCATCTGGCCGGCGGCCTTCTGGTGGATGACCACGACGTCGAAATCGGTGGTCGCGGCGCCCTTCTGGGCGTCGAGCTTCTCGTAGATCTTCTGCGAGCCGGAATCGCCCGGACCGGTGCCGACCGAGACGACCTTCACGCCCGGATGGGCCTTCTCGAACATCGGGCCGAGATAGTCCTTGACGTAGTCGACCATGTTCTGGTCGCCGGCGGAGGCGACGTTGAGGGTCTGCGCGGATAGCGGCGAAGCCACGATCAGCGCAGCAAGCGAGCAGGCAAGCGTGATAATGCGCATGTGTCTGACTCCCTGTCAGGCGGCAATCCCGGCCTCGGTCGCCGGGAAGATGTGAAGGCGCTGCAGCGGAATGCGCAGCCCGACCTTCGTTCCGAGTTCGTGACGGGCGACATCGTCGACCGTGATCTGGCGGCCGGCGGCTTCGACCTTGTAGCGGTAGATGCCACCGGGATAGGCACGCGCGGCGATCGTGCCGGGAACGACGAGATCGCCGCCGGCCGCCACCGCGTCATGCGCATCGAGGCTCGCGACATCGTCGCGGAAATAGGCGAGCGCCTCGCCGTTCGGCAAAGCGGCCGCGGCTTCGCCGGCAAGCGTCGCGTGGGCATCGCCGGCTGCGACCGAAGACTGGCCTTCGCCCCGCCGGACGCTGAGCGGCAGGACGTTCTCCGCGCCCATGAAATTCGCGACGAAGGCGCTGGCCGGGCGGTCATAGACCTCTTCGGGCGTGCCGACCTGGGCGATATGGCCGGCCTGCATGATGACCAGCCGGTCGGCCATGGTCATGGCCTCCTCGCGGTCATGCGTGACATGGACGGCGGTGAGGCCGAGCCGCTGCTGGATGGCGCGGATCTCATGGCGCATCACCATGCGGATCTTGGCGTCGAGATTGGAGAGCGGCTCGTCGAGCAGAAGAATGCCGGGATCGATGGCGAGCGCACGGCCGAGCGCGACGCGCTGCCGCTGGCCGCCGGAGAGCGCCGTGACCTTGCGATCCTCATAGCCGGAGAGGCCGAGGAAGCTCAGCATCTCGCCGACCTTGGCCGCGATCTCGGCCCTGGACTTGCCACGCAGCTTGAGGCCGTAGCCGATATTCTGGAGCACGGTCATATGCGGCCAGAGCGCATAGGACTGGAAGACCATGGCCATGCCGCGCTTTTCCGGCGGCAAGCCCGCGACATCGCGACCGCCGACGACGATCGAACCATCCTCGACCGGGACGAAGCCGGAGAGCGAACGCAGCAGGGTGGTCTTGCCGCAGCCGGACGAGCCGAGAAGCGCGGTAAAGCTGCCGGGCGTGAAGTCCAGGTCGATGCCATGAAGCACGCGCGTGCCGCCATAGGCGACCTTGAGACCGCGCACGCCGATGGCTGCGCCGCTACCCGCTCTGGCTTGCGTTTCCGGCTGCAAGGCGCCTACTCCCCCGGTTCTGCTCTTATCGCCTGACAATGGAATATTTCTTCCACAATCGGCTCAGTTGAAATAAACGTTACGCACGGGGCGCAGTCTATGCAAGAGCTTTGTGAAGGGCGGATGACAGTGCGGATTCATTCTCTCTGGCTGATGCCGGCGCCTGCGGACGAGGCGATGCTGGCCGGGATCGTCGGTGACCTGTCGAGCCGTTTCGGCACGCCACTCTTCGCCCCGCATCTGACATTGCAAGGCGATACCGAGACGCCCCCCGAACGGCTTGAACAGGCGATCACGGCCGCTGCCGGCGCGGTCGAGACCTTCGCGGAACCCGTCTCCGTCGTCGAAGGAAGCGATGCCTATTTCCGCTCGTTCTATGCCCGCTTCGCCGTCTCGCCGGCCTTGGCGACGCTCAAGCAGGGGCTCGATCCGGAGAGCTTCGCCAGCTTCATGCCGCATGTCTCGCTGCTCTACGGGCCGGTCGAGGTCGCTGCGAAGGCTGCGGCCATCGCCGAGATCGATGCCCGCCTCGCCGGCCGTCCTATCCGCTTCGACCGGATCGGTATCGTGACCTCCGGCCAGGACGTTCCGATCGCCGACTGGCGGGTCGTCGCGAGCGTCGCGCTGCGTTCGGCCTGAGCTTTCCCGCTATTCTCCGGTCAGCTCGCGATTGCGGCGGCTGACCTCCTCGCTATAGCGCTTGATCGCATGCGCCTCGCTGAGGATGCCGACGAGGCGACGGCTGTCGCGGTCGGCGACCACGGGCAGCGCCTCGCTCTCGGCCGCCTCGAAGAGCTTCAGCGTGTCGCGCACCGACATGTCGGCGAGCAGCATCCGGTCCGGGTTGCGCAGGAGATGGCGCACGGTGCGCGGCGCGGGCTCCGCCGCCGCCTCCTCGTCCAGCGCCGGATCGGGCTCGTAGAGCGCGCCGGGGGGCACCATGCCGGCATAGGCGTCCCCGGGGCCGACCGCGACGAGGTAATTGGTCGAGCCCGGCGGGTATTTCAGCCGGGCTTCGGCGATGGTCGCGTCGGCCGCGATCTTCGGCACCTCGATGCGCATCATGCTGCCGGCCGTGAGATCACGCATCCAGCCGACATCATGGGCGCCGCGGATACTCTCGCCGCGCAGATGGAAGCGCCAGGTCGCGAAGGAGAAGCCGAAGAGGCGGCGCGTGACGAGCGAGGCGGCGCCGGCCGCGCCGACCACAGCGAGCGTCAATTTGAGGTCCCCGGTCATCTCAAGCGCAAGCAACGTCATCGTCATCGGCCCGCCGACGATCGAGACCGCGAGCGAGCTCATGCCGACCAGCGCGAATAGCGTCTCGTGTCCGGCGAGATTGGGGAAGGCGAGGCCGAGCAGGCCGATGAAGAGACGCCCGGTCAGCACGCCGAGCAGCAGCGAGGCAAAAAACAGGCCGCCGCGGAAGCCGGAGCCGATCGAGACCGAGGAGGCCAATGCCTTGGCGACGAGCACCAGCGCGAAGAGCAGCAGGTTGGCATCCATGCTGACATAGAGGTTGATCGCGCCATGACCGGCCGAGAAGACGGAAGGGTTCCAGACCGCCAGCGCGCCGACGACGAGACCGCCGAAGGCGGGCCGGAGCCAGGTCGGGATCCGCGAGCGCCGGAACCCCGCCTCGACGAAGGCGGCCGTACGCATCACGACGATACCGGCAAGCCCGCAAGCGGCGCCGAGCAGGACGACGAGCGGGAGATTCGCCATGGTGATCGTGCCGATCGGCGGCACCTCGACGGCGAGCAGCGCCGGTGCGAGCACGCTATGCGTCACTGTCGCCATGAAGGTCGCCGCCATCACCGGCGCGAAAGCGGCGATCGAATAGCTGCCGAGGATCAGTTCGAAGGCATAGAAGGCGCCGGTCAGGGGCGCGTCGAAGGCCGCGCCGATGGCGCCGCCTGCGGCGCAGCCGACCATCAGGCGCATATCCGCCCGGCGCAGGCGCAAGCGGCGGCCGATATGCGAGGCGAGCCCGCTCGCGGCCTGCGTATAGCCGGCTTCCAACCCGACAGAGGCGCCCGCACCGCTGGAGCCCATGGTCTGCAGCGCGACGAAGACGCTGTCGCGCAAGGACATGCGCCCGCCATGCAAGGCATTGGCCTCGATCGGATCGATCGGCTGCTTGCGGCGGCGGAAGAACAGCCAGGAGGCGAAGCCGATGGCGAGGCCGCCGAGAACTGGCCCGGCCATCGCTCGCCAGGCGGGAATCGTGGTGGTGATCGAGAGCCGCTGACCCTGCGCGAGGCCGAAGATCAGCTCATGCAGGAGCTGCGTGGTGAAGGACATCGCCAGCACGGTGAGCCCGGCAAGCACGCCGACCACGCAGGCGAGCACCACGATGCCGATCTCGCTGGAGCGGACGAGCGCGCGCCAGCCCTGCGATGCATCGCTGGTCCCGGCTAGCGCTTCGGTGGCTTTCACGGTGATCAAGGCAAGGCCCGTCAGGCTCGTTCGTCACGTCCGTCCGCGGTCGCATATCGGAGCGGCCGGAACAAGACGACCCGGCCATGGCGGCCCCGCCCCTGCCGCAGGACGGTTACGCGATCGGGACCGTGAGCCCTGTCTTGACCCGGTCCATGGCGACGAAGGAGCGAAACTTGCGGATATTGGAATTGGCGAAGAACAGGCGCCGCGTCAGCGCCTCATAGGCCGCCATGCTCGGCACCAGCACGACCAGCATGAAATCGACCTCGCCGGTGACGTAATAGCATTGCTGCACCTCGGGCGCGGCGAGAAAGGCGCTCTTGGCCGCGTCGATATCGGGCGCGGTCTCGCTGACCAGTTCGATCTCGACGAAGAGCGTGATCGGATGGCCGAGCGCGGCGGGATCGACCACAGCGACATTGGCGCGGATGACGCCGTTAGCCTCCATCCGGCGGATGCGGCGCTGCACGGCCGGGGCCGAGAGGTTGACGCGCTCGCCGATCACCCGCTGCGGCGTGGTGTTGTCCTGCTGGAGGATGGCGAGGATCGCCCGGTCGAAAGCGTCGAGTTGATGAGCGGTCGGCTCGGCCATGCCTCATCCCGAGAAAGAAACTTGCAAGGTCACGGGTCAAATCCAGCGCCTTTTTCGCTTGGGATGCAATATCCATTCAGGCAACCCAGCCAGACGAGGCCGCCATGTTCCTGCTCAACCATCATCCGGACTACCGCACCGCCCTGCACCCGAAGGATGTCGCGACGCTGGGACCCGCCGGGGCGGACGCGATCGCGGCGCATCTGGCCGCACGGCCGAACCATGTCCCGACCCCGCTCCATAGCCTCCCGGCACTGGCCGCCGCACTCGGCGTCGGCGCGCTCTACATCAAGGACGAAGGCCAGCGCCTCGGGCTGGGCAGCTTCAAGGCGCTCGGCGGGGCCTATGCGGTGATCCGGCTGGCGCTTGAAGCGGCGTCCGAAAAGCTCGGCCGGCAGCTCGGCGATGCCGACATCAACGATCCCACCGTGCGCGAGGCGGCGGCCGGCATGACCTTCGCCTGCGCGACCGACGGCAACCATGGCCGCTCGGTCGCGCAGGGCGCGCAACTGCTGGGTGCGAAGGCCGTGATCTTCGTCCATGGCGGCGTCAGCGACGAGCGCGTCGCCGCCATCGCCCGCTTCGGCGCCGAGATGGTGCGCGTCGACGGCACCTATGACGATTCCGTGGTCGAGGCTGCGCGCGTCGCGATGCAGCGCGGCTGGACCATCGTCTCCGACACCTCCTGGGACGGTTACGAGCGCATCCCGGGCCTGGTCATGCAGGGCTACACCGCCATCGCCCGCGAGGGACTGGCGCAGATGCAAGCACAGTTCGGCGGAGAGCGGCCGAGCCATGTCTTCGTGCAGGCCGGCGTCGGCGGCATCGCCGCCGCGCTCGCCGCGCAGATGCAGACCAGCTTCGGCGATGACAGACCGTTCTTCACGGTGGTCGAGCCGTCGCGCGCGGCTTGCATCTTCGAGGCGGCCAAGAACGGAAAGCCCGGCAAAATCCCGCATGGCGCGCCGACCGTGATGGCGATGCTCGAATGCTACGATCCCTCGCCGCTGGCGCTGCGGGTGCTCTATCGCGCCGCCGATGCCTTCATGACCGCCAAGGATTCCGATGCGGTCGAAGCGATGAACCGGCTCGCCCGGCCGGCTGCGGGCGACCCTGCCATCGTCGCAGGCGAAAGCGGCGGGGCCGGGCTCGCCGGCCTGCTCGCGGCGCTGCGCGACCCGCAGGCCCGTGCCGCGCTGAAGCTCGACGGCAGCTCCCGCGTCTTCCTGGTCAATACCGAGGGGGCGACCGACCCGGCGCGTTATGCCGAACTCGTCGGGCTGAAGCCGGAGGAGGTCGCGTGACCGCGCAAACCTTCGAGCGCCTGACGCTGCATTCGCAGAGCCATTCGCCCTATGCGCGCAAGACCATCGTCTTCGCGCATGAGGCGGGCATCGCCGACCGGCTCGCGATCATCGACCAGGAGACAAGCCCGACCAACCGCAACCCGGAGGTCTTCGCGGTCAATCCGCTCGGCAAGGTGCCGGTCCTGATCACGCCGGAGGCCGGCGCGATCTTCGATTCGCTGGTGATCTGCGACTATCTCGACGGGCTCCACGACGGTCTCCGGCTGATACCGGCCGAGGGCAAGTCGCGCTGGCAGGCTCTGCGCCTGCATGCCATCGCGCAGGGGCTCTGCGATGCCGGCATCGCATTGCGCTGGGAGACGCTGCGCCGGCCGGAGCATCTGCGCTATCCGCCGCTTCAAGAGGGTCAGGCGGCCAAGCTCGTCGAGAGCTTCGACGTACTGGAGCGCGACGAGAATTTCGATGAGCCCGTCCATATCGGCCATATCGGGCTGGCGACGGCGCTCGCCTGGCTGGAATTCCGCGACCTGCCGGATTTCCGCGATCGGCGACCGCGACTGACACGCTGGTACGAGGCGTTCTCGGAGCGCGCCTCGATGCGAGCGAGCGCCTATCACGGCGAAACGCAGGACCGGCCGGCGGCTTAAGGCCATTGCCGCATGACCGGCTGACGTCGTAGCAGGGCCTGGCAGCGCGGCCTTTCCCCGGCCGTGCCGGAGACCGCGCATGAAGCTTCGTCCCGATACGCTGGCGATGACCGCCGTCCTCGCCATGCTGACGGCGCTCGGGCCGCTTTCGACCGATTTCTATCTGCCGTCCCTGCCCGAGATCGCGCGGGTGATGGATACGGATGTCGCTGGCGCGCAGGCAACGCTCTCCTCATTCCTGTTCGGCTTCGCCGCCGGGCAGATCGTCTGGGGACCGCTCTCGGATCGTCTCGGCCGCAAGCCGATTCTGCTGGCAGGCCTCACCCTGTTCGGACTCGCGACGTTGGCCTGCGCCTTCGCGCCCTCTATCGAAGCGCTCACCCTGGCGCGGGCCTTCCAGGCGCTCGGCGCCTCCGGGCCGATCGTGCTCGGCCGCGCGATGGTGCGCGATCTCTATGACGGGCCGCGCGCCGGGCGCGAGCTCGCCCGCATGGGCATGATCATGGGGCTGGTGCCGGCGATCGCGCCGGTGATCGGCGGCGTGCTGCAGGTCGCCTTCGGCTGGCGCTCGACCTTCCTCGCCTCGCTCGTCTTCGGGCTGGCGCTCGCCATGGTCATCGTCACGGTGATGCCGGAGACGCTGCGGGCGCGCTCGCCGCAGCCGCTCTCCCTCGTCAGCATCTTCAGGGGCTTCGGGATGCTGCTGCATAACCGCGCCTTCCGCGTCTATGTCGCGCTGACGGCGCTGGCCTATGCCGGGCTCTTCGCCTTCATCTCCGGCTCGTCCTTCGTGCTGATCGGCGTCTACGGGCTGACGCCGATCGCATACGGCTTCTCCTTCGGCTTCGGCGTGCTCGGCTACATCTTGGGCACGATCATCGCCCAGCGCCTCGTCGGGCGGCGCGGCATGGACGGGGTCATCGCCATCGGCGTTGCCTGCCTCGCCGGCGGCGGATTGATCATGCTGGTCTGCGTGCTCACCGGTATCGGCGGCGCGGCCGGGGTCGTCGTGCCGATGGCGCTCTATGCCTGCGGCGTCGGGCTGACCATGCCGCAGGCCCAGGCCTCGGCGATGATGCCGTTCCCGGACCGGGCCGGCGCGGCCTCCTCCTTCAACGGGCTCTGCCAGATGCTGCTCTCGGCCTGCGTCGGATTGCTGGTCGGGCACCTGCTCAAGAACGCCGCGCTGCCCCTGCCGCTGGTGATGTCGGCGCTGGGCGTGACGGCGCTCGTCCTGTTCCGCGCGACGCGCGGCATCCGGGCGGCGAAGGCGTAGGCTTCAGCCGCCGAAGAGCCGCTCGAAGAAGTTCTTCTCCTGCGGCGCCGGGCGAACCCAGCCGCTGTCGCCCTGGGGCTGGGCCGGCGCGGCCGGGAACCGCGCATCGGCAACCGGTGCGCCATCGCCGATCGCCTTCGGCGCGCCCTGCCACAAGCCGCCGGGCAGCGGGATGGGCTGTGCGCCGGCATGCGCCGCCTTCATGTATTTGCCCCAGATCTCGCCGGGGAGGCCGGCGCCGGTGACACGCTTCATCTTCGAAGCGTCGTCGTTGCCGACCCAGACGGCCGTGACGAGCTTGGCGGTGAAGCCGACGAACCAGGCATCGCCATAATCCTGCGTCGTGCCCGATTTGCCGCCGACCTGCCAGCCCGGAATGTTGAACTTGCTGCCGGTGCCGCCGTTCATCACGCCATTGAACATGGTGTTGATCATGGCGAGATTCTGCGGCTGGATGACCGGGCCGAGATTCGCAGCCTTGCGAGCGTAGACGACCTTGCCATTGGTCTGGCGCACCTCGCGGATGACATAGGGCAGCACCGACTGGCCGCCATTGGCGAAAGTCGCGTAGGCGGCCGTCAACTCCAGCGGCGTCACCTCCGATGTCCCGAGCGCCAGCGACAGGTTCGGCTGCAGGGCCGAGTTGATGCCGAGGCGCTGCGCCGTGCGGATGACCTCCCTGGGCGTCACCTCCTGGATCAGCCGGGCGGCAACTGTGTTGAGCGAATGCTGCATCGCCGTCGCGAGCGTCACCGGGCCGCGATAATTGCGCGAATAGTTTTCCGGCTCCCAGCCCTTGATCGAGACAGGAGCGTCGTCGCGGATGGTGTCGGGCGTCATGCCCTTCTCGAGCGCGGTCAGGTAGACGAAGGGCTTGAATGACGAGCCGGGCTGGCGATGCGCGGCCGTAGCGCGGTTGAACTGGCTCTTGGTGTAGTCGCGCCCGCCGATCAGCGCGCGGATCGCCCCGTCCGGAGCAAGCGAAACCACGGCGCCCTGCGAGGCATTCAGCTTGGAGCCCTGCGCCGACAGCGCATCGACGAGCGTCGTCTCGGCCGAGGACTGCAGCTTCGAATCGATCGTGGTGAGGACTGAGACGTCGCCTTCGACCGCGCCGATGAAATCATCGAGCACGTCCATGACGTAGTCGGCGGCGTAGTTCACCGAGCCGGCACCGACCCGCTCGGGCACCTCGGCCGGTGCAGTCAGCGCGGTCTTGGCGGCGGCCTGGGTAATGAAGCCCTGGTCGGTCATCGCGGCGATGACGAGCTGGGCACGCTTCTCGGCCAGATCGGGATTGCGGTTGGGCGCGAGCCGCGACGGGGCCTGGACAAGCCCGGCCAGCATCGCCGCCTCGGCGATCGTCACCGAACGCGCCGACTTGTTGAAATAGCGCTGCGCGGCGGCCTCGACACCATAAGCACCGGAACCGAAATAGACGCGGTTCAGGTAGAGCTCGAAAATCTGGTCCTTGGTGTAGGTGCGCTCCAGCCAGAGCGCCAGGATCGCCTCCTGGATCTTGCGGGCGGCGGTACGGTCCTGGGTCAGGAAGAGATTCTTCGCGAGCTGCTGGGTCAGCGTCGAGCCGCCCTGCGCCACGCCGCGCCCGCGCAGATTGGTGACGAGCGCGCGGGTGATGCCGATCGGGTCGATGCCGAAATGCTCGTAGAAGCGCCGGTCCTCGATGGCGACGAAGGCACGCGGCAGATACGGCGGAATCTCTCCGATCGTGACGGTGCGCCCGCCGGTCTCGCCGCGATTGGCAAGCAGCGAGCCGTCGGCGGCGAGGATCGCGATGTTGGGCGGCCGCTTCGGCACGGTGAGCTGGTCGATCGGCGGCAGTTGCGAGGCGTGATAGGCGACGAGCCCGCCGATGCCGATGACGCACCAGAGACCGAGCACCATCGACCAGTAGAACAGGCCGCCCAGGAGCGAGCGGCGGCCACGCCGGCCGCGGCGCTTGCCGCCACCTCCGCCACCACCGCTGCGCTTGTCACGCTTCGGCGGGTTGCGGAGTTGCCGGCTCGGCTCGGGCTGCGCCGGGGCGTTGCGGAAGCGTGAGGGGCGATCGTCTGGAGAAAGGCGCATGTCACCGTCCACGTGACGCTCGTCACGCTCATAACCAAAGGAGGGCTCGCGCCGCTCCCCTCGTGCAATCCGGTCGTTCATCCTGCCCCGTTTTCGGCCGCCAAGCCGCCTCGCAATGCGGTCAGGTCACACAGGATTCAAACATGGCGCTTTTAAGGGTTCGTAAAGCGTGCACTGCGGCAGAGGCCGCGGTGTCGTCGCGCAAACGTGAAGTGATTTGCAAACACGCAAACGGAATCGTCATCGACTGGGATATTGCGCAAGTTCGGATTGCTCGCCTAGAACCCGCGACGGCACCAACCCATCCTTCCGATATCTGATCAAGGACCCTTGCATGCAGTCTCTGTCCCGCTACGCGCCGTACACGCTCGGTCTGCTCCGCATCTTCACTGCGCTGACCTTCATCTCGCACGGCACGCAGAAGCTGTTCGGCTTTCCGCAGCCGCCGTCCTGGGGCTTGCCTGCTGCGATGAGCCTCCCCTGGATCGCCGGCGTGCTGGAGATCGTCGGCGGCACCCTCGTCCTGGTCGGCTTCCTGACCCGCCCGGCCGCCTTCATCCTCTCGGGCCTGATGGCCGTCGCCTACTGGATGGCGCATGGCTCGAAGGGCTTCTATCCGCTGCTGAACGGCGGCGAGGCCGCTATGCTGTTCTGCTTCATCTTCCTCTACATCGCCACCGCCGGTCCGGGCGCCTTCGCCGTCGAATCCCGCAAGAACTGACGCATCGACAGCGCCGAAAACAGGAAAGGCCCGCTCCCTTACCGGAAGCGGGCCTTTTTCATGCCTGAAGCGACGCGACTCAGACCGCCGCGGAAATCCAGCGCGAGAGATCGCTCTTGGGGGCGGCGCCGACCTTCTGCGAGGCGAGCTTGCCGTCCTTGAACAGCATCAGGGTCGGGATCGAGCGGATGCCGAACTGGGCCGGGATCTGCTGATTCTCGTCGACGTTCATCTTGACGATCTTGACCTTGCCGTTGAGCTCGGTCGCGATTTCCTCGAGCGCCGGGCCGATCATGCGGCAGGGGCCGCACCATTCCGCCCAGAAATCCACCACGACCGGCTCGGACGACTTCAGCACGTCGGCCTCGAAGCTCTGATCGGTAACCTTGCTCGTTGCCATGACTGGCCGCCTTTCGGTTTCAATGGGCGGCAATGCCACCCTTCGCCAGCGAAGCTATGAACGCCGGCCCCCCGGGTCAAGGCGCGTGCACCGCAGGGCTGAATCGTGCCGGCTGCGTCACGAGCCGCCCGAGACGAGGCTCGCCCCGACATTGATCGCCATCGCCAGGATCGAGGTATTGAAGACGAAGGCGAGAATCGAGTGCAGCAGCACGACGCCGCGCGCCTCGCGCGTGGTCACGCCGACATCCGAGGTCTGCGAGGTGCAGCCGATCGTATAGGCGAAATACAGGAAATCGACATAGTCGGGATCGGCCTCGCCGGGGAAATCGAGACAGGGCTCCTTCCTGCCGCCGCGGTAATAGACGCCGGCATAATGCAGCGTGAAGAACGCGTGCAGCAGCGTCCATGAACACAGGATCGTGACGCCGCCGAGCGCGAGATGCAGGCCGCGATCCGGGGCGGGCACGGCGCCGATGCCGGTGAGCTGAAGCACGATGGCGACAAAACTCGCCCCCGTCGCCAGGCAGGCGATGACGAGGATGGCGAAGGCGCCCTCGTCCTGCCGCTCGGCCCGCGCCCGGATCTGCTCGACCGTTTCGGTGAACATCGTCGTCGCAAGCAGGCCAAGATAGAGGATAGCGCCCGCATCCCAGGCGACCAGCAGCCGCGTCGCCCAGCGCCAGTTGCCGGGCAGCAGCAGGACGAGCAGGATTCCAGCGGCCAGAGCCGCCACAAGGCGCGGGCGCAGGGCGAGAGAATGTGGCAGGATCTTCATGGCCGGAACGATCCCTCGGTTGTGCTGCCGCGCTCGCCGGCCCCAAGCGCGGCGAGCGCCTGATCGAGCCGGCCGGCATCCAGTTCGAAACAGGTGAGACTGGCGGTATAGATCGCCAAGGCCCTTACGGTGCGGCCCGGATAGATCTCTCGCATCAGCGCGGCATAGGCGGCGAGCTGCGCGACCGTCGTGACGGGAATGGCATCGACCTCGCGCGGCGGCCGCGCCGTGGTCTTGAAATCGGCGACGATGACGGCGTCGGCGGTGACGGCCATCCGGTCGATCCGGCCGGAGACGGCACGCCATTCGCCGTCCGGCATGCGGATCGAGCCCGCGACAGGCACTTCCGCCAAAGCGTCGGGTGCAAAGAGCCCGGCCAGCGCGGGCGCCCCCAGCAAGCGCACGGCATCCGCGACGATGGTGGTTCGCCTCTCGGGGCGAAGCGCTCCGCCGCGCGCTTCGGCAAGGGCTTCAGCAGCTACAAGGCGACGCGTCTCGGGAACGCCCGGCAGGACTTGCAGAAGCAGATGGGCCAGCCGGCCCGCCGCAGCAGCCTCGGCCAGGAAGGGGCCGTCGCCGGGCCGCTCCTCGCCATCGGCAGCGGTGAGAGCGCTCGACGGCTTCAGCGGCGGCAAGGGCTCGGCCTCGCGGATGACGCGCTTCGCCAGCCAATCCGGCACGGCGAGGGGCTTTGCCTCGGCCTCCAACCGGCTGGCCTCGTTCTCTATCGACGACGGCGCCGAGACCATGAAGCGCAGAACCGCCTCGTCGCCTTCGCCGAGTTGCTGCAAGCCGGCATCCGACTGCATCAGCCCCTGCTCGATCATCGCGTACCAGCTTCCGGGCGGTGCCTCGCCCTTGGGCTGCGCGCCGCAGACGATTAGGCGATCCTCGGCGCGGGTCATCGCAACATAAAGCAGGCGGTGATGCTCCTCGACCATCTGCGCGACCACCCTGTCCTTGGCCGCTTCGGTCGCCTGAACGTCTTCGGCGGAGGCCGGTGGCCAGAGCGGCACGAGCCCGCCTGATGGCGTCCGCACGGCGAGGATCTTCGGCAGGCGCCTCGCGCCCGGCTCGACGCCGAGATCGGCGAGAATGACGATCTTGGCCTCAAGCCCCTTTTCGAGCCGTGCACGGTCATGACGCGGACTTCGCCGGCGCTGGCCGAGAGATCGCGCTTCACATCGGCGGCGCTGCCAGCGACATGCTGGAGGAAACCGGCGAGCGAGGGGCCGTAGCGCCGCTCGTGATCGAGCGCGGCGTTGAGGAAGGCGTCGAGCGCATCGCCCGCTTCGGCGCCGAGCCGGGCCAGCGCCAGATTGCGCCCGCCGCCGGGGCCGAGCAGGTCGGCGAAGAAGCGGAACGGTCCTTGCCGCCCGGCCTGCTGCGTCCAGTGGACGAGCTTCGCTTCGGCCGCGGCATAGCGCGGCTCTTCCGCCGCGGCTTCCTGCAAGGCGGTGCGCAGCGAGCCCTGGCGGTTCGGCGCGAGGCGGAGAAGGTCGTCGTCGTCGAGATCGATCAGCGGCGTCTTGAGAGCGGTCGCGAGCGTCAGATCGTCGTCGGGCAGGAGCAGGGCGCGGCCGAGCACGACGAGGTCTTCCACCGCCGGATGCTCCGCCAATGTCAGCCTGTCGCGACCGGCGACGGGGACATCGGCATCCTTCAGCGCCTTGACGATCGCCTCGAACAGCGCGCCGCGCTGGCGCAGCAGGATCATGACGTCGCCGGCCGCGAAGGGATGGCCGAGATCGTCGCGGCGGTCGCGATGCCAGCGCTGTAAGGTCCGCGCGATGCGCTCGGCGAGTTTCACCGTGCCGCCGCGGCGCTCCGGCGCATCGACCGGCGTGGTCCAGGCGTCGGGCGGCTCGCCCGTGTCATTGGCGGCGATCGGCCAGATATCGACGGTGCCGGGTGCATTGCGACGGACGGTGTCGTGGATTTCCGGCCGCTCCGCGCCGTCGAAGACGAGCCCGCGCGCATGCTCGGGCAAGGCGAAGACGGCATCGACCGCCTGCATGATGTCCGGCGCCGAGCGGAAGGAGGTGTTGAGGCTGATCGCCTCGAAATCCCGCTCCGCCGCTCTGATACGCTGGCCGAGCGCGCGGCGTTCCTCGCCGAAGGCGGCAGGTGCGGCGCCCTGGAAGCCGTAGATCGACTGCTTCTCGTCGCCGACGACGAAGATGGTGCGCGGCTTGGCCCGGAGATCGTCTCCGCCCGTGAACTCCTCCGCGAGCTTGCGCAGGATCGCCCATTGCGCCTCGCCGGTATCCTGCGCCTCGTCGAGCAGGATGTGGTCGATGCCGGCATCGAGCTTGTAGAGCACCCAGGCGGCTTCGACCCGCTCCAGCAGCGAGCGCGTGCGCCCGATCAGGTCGTCATAGTCGAGCAGCGAGCGCAGGCTCTTCTGGCGCTGGTAGGAAGCGAGCATGCGCGTCACCAGCAAGGCGAGCGCCGCGCTGCGATCGCGGATCGCGACGGCGTTCAATTGCTCGGAGGCGGCCAACAGGAGGGTGGCAAGTTCCTCCAGCGTGACAAGCAAGGCGCCGTCGAACTCGGATTTGCCCTTGCCGCGGATATTGGCGTTGATCGTGCTCTCGCCAGTGATGAAACCGCGCCGGCAGAAACCGACGGGATCGCCGTCATCCTGTCCGGCGAGAAGGGTGCGCAGGTTGGTCGCGAAGTTCTGGCGGGTGGCGCTGCCGGCCTGAAGCGCCTCGATCAGGGCAAGCAATCCCGGCAAAGCCGCCAGATCGGCGCGGAAGCGCGCCTTGATCGCATCGGCCGACAGGTCCGGCGCGATGCCGAGGAAGGCGGCAATGCCTGCTGTCACCGCCTCCGGATCACGGGCGCGGCCGTTCTCGTCGCTGAAGAGCGCGCGCTGTCGCAAAGCCTCCTGGAACATCGTCTCGAAGGAGTCCTGCGCCGCGAGCCGCGCCAGCAGATCGAGCGCGCGCGCCTCCGGTCCGTTCGGCGCGGCGGCGACGAGGGCGAGCAATTCACGACGGGCCGAACGCAGCATCTCGGCCTGCGCCAGATCGTCGGCGACCTCGAAACGGGGCGGCACATTCGCCTCGAAGGGCGCGGACTGGAGCACGCGGGTGCAGAAAGCGTGAATGGTCTCGATGCGCAGGCCGCCCGGGGTCTCCAGCGCCTGCGCGAAGAGGCGGCGGGCCTTGGCCCGCTCGGCCATCGTCGGCGCGCGGCCGGTGAGCTGCGTCAGCTCTCGCCCCAGCGCCTCGTCGGACAGCGTCGCCCAGTTGCTCAGCGCCTTGAAGATGCGGTTCGCCATATTGGCGGCGGCCGCCTTGGTATAGGTGATGCAGAGCATCCGGCTGGGCGCGACATCGTCGAGCAAAAGCCGGAGCACGCGGTTGACCAGCACATGGGTCTTGCCCGAGCCGGCATTGGCCGAAACCCAGGCGGAGAGGCCGGGATCGGCGGCTTGCGCCTGGCGCTGGTTGGTCAGCGGCGGGACGATCCAGCCGAGCTTCATGCCTCGCCCCCTTCGTCACCACCGGGCGCGGCCGACCATTCCTTGACGCGGGCCAGATGATCGTAGGGGCTGGCATAGCGGATGTAGTCAGGCGCACGGCGCGAGACGAAGGGCTCGCGGCTGGAGCGCAAGCGATCGAGATATTCGAGCAGGCGTTCGAGATGGCGTGCGGCGACATCGGCCAAGGGTTCGTCGCCGAATTCCAGCGGCTTGTCCTTGGCCCAGCCTTTGGGATCGTGGTGGAGCTTCATGTAGAGCACCGCCGCGACCGGCGTCGGGCCCGCCAAACCCTCGAAGCCGGCGCGGGCGGCAAGCTCCGCCTCCAGCGTCAGTTGCGGGGCAAAGCCCTTCTCGACCTGCGCCTTGCTCGGCGGCGCGCCGGTCTTGAAATCGACGATGCGCAGCGCCGGTTCGCGCGTCAGTTCGATCCGGTCGGCCCGGCCGCTCAGGCGAAAGCTGCTGCCATCGGCGAGCGGAAAGCTCGCGCCGGTGAAGAGCTCGACGCCGATATTGGCGATGTCGCTGCGTCGACGCTCCTCCCAGCGGATGAAATGACCGGCGGTCAGCAGGAAGCGCGGCCACCAGAAGGCCTTGACCTCAGGAACGTCGTCATAGGCGCGGAAGAGCCGGGCGCCGATCCCGACCAGTTGGCTCAGCGCATCGGCAGGCAGCCCTTCCGGATAGGTCGTGGTGAATTCCTCGACGATGCCGTGCAGGAGCTTGCCGCGATCCTGCGCGGTCGGATCGGCCACGAGATCGTCGAGCGCATCGAGCTTCAGGATCTTGCGGGCGTGGATCTGATAGGGATCGCGATAGAGCGTCTCGACCTCGGTTACGCTGAGCGAGAGCGGCTGAAGGTCGCGCGGCGGACGTGGCGCCGGGCGGCTGATCGGCTTCGCGTTTGCGGGGGCGCTCAACACGCCGGCCAAGGCCCGCAGCTTCCCGCCTTCGTCCACGGCCTTCGTCCAGACCGGTTGCGGCGTCACCGCCTGCAGGCGCTGCCAGAAGCGCGACGCGATGGTCTCGGCCTCGCCGGCCTTGCGCGGGCGCGTCAGCGTGACCTCGGGCGCGAGCGCCGCCATGACGAAATCATGGGCGGTCTGGCCGATGCGCCGCTCCGGCGGCGAGAGGCCGAGCTCGGCGCGCATCGGCCGGTTGATGAAGGAATCGGTCGTGGTCTGCGGCGGCCAGACGGTTTCGTTCAGGCCGCCGAGAACGACATGGTCGGCCTCCAGCAGGCGCGCTTCGAGCAGGCCCCAGATCGCGACGCGCGGATAGCCCGGCGCCGCCCGCTTGACCACGGTTTCCGCCAGAAGCCCATCGAGAATGGCGACGAAATCGCGTGCCGTCCCGTTCGGCGGCATCACGGGCTCGGCGCCGGCCAGCTCGTCGAAAAGCCCGGAGAGCGCTTCGCCATCCGGCCCGACGAAGGCGAGCGGTGTGCCGGCCTCGCTCAGGCTCAAGGCGGTAACAGTCGCGCATGCCGCCGAAACGACGGCGGCCAATGACGGCGCCTCGGCAGCGAACGCCTCGCGCAAAGATGCGCTGGCCGCGCCGAGCGCATGCAGCACCTTCGCCGCGGCTGCCTGATCTTCGGCCGTCAGGCGCTTGCGCGGACGCGGGACATGCCCGCTCTCGCGGATCGCCTCCCAATTCGCCAGTGCGGCCTCAAGACCTGGCATGCCGCGGCCGACCGCTTGGCCGCGCCATGTCCCGATCTCGAGCGCAGCGGCTCCACGCGCGAGCGCATCCCGGCCGAGGCCCAGACGGCAGAGCGGATGGGCCAGCAGCGGCACAAGGGCGATCGGCGCCATCTCGGCCAGTACAGCTTCGAGGATGAGCCGCAGCAGCGAGCCCGCCGGCCAGCGCCCGAGCGGCAGACCGGCGGAATCATCGACCTCGACACCCCAGCGCTTGAGCTCGACGGCGACGCGCTCGGCGAGGCCGCGATCCGGCGTCACCAGTGCCGCGTGGGCGCCCGGCCGCTCCAAGGTCTCACGCAAGGCGATGGCGACGATCAGCGCCTCCTCGCGCTCGTCCGCGGCTTCGACGACGCGCAGGCCTTTGAAACCCTCAGCCGCCATCGCTTGCGGGATGCGGGCGCCGATATCGGACCAGAGTTCCGTGACCGAGGCGGGCAGCATCGCCTCGCGCAGCAACGCAGCGCGGGCCCGGCGCGCGGCATCAGGCTGCGACAGCTCGCGCACGTCGTCGCGGACCGCTTCGAGCGTCTCCAGCAGGTGGTGCAGGGCCGCTTGCGGGTGGGACGGGGCAGGTTCCCTGATGATCGCGTCCCAGGCGCGCTGCTCCAGGCCGAGATCGATGCCGGGCAGGACCACGGCGCCATTCGGCAGGCGGGCGATGGCCGCGAGCAAACGTGCGGTCGCGGGGACCGTGCCGGTCGAGCCGGCCGCGATGATCGGCCCGGCCGCACCGCCGGCAAGCAGACGGTCGCGCTCGGCCGCGAGCATGCGGTTGCGGAAGTCGGCCGGGTCGCAGGCGCCGCGCTCGGCCAGGATTTCGGGCCAGGCCTCGCCGAGAATGGCGAGGAAGCCCGCATTGAGCTGCCAGACGCGGTCGAAGCGGGCGGCATCGAGCGAGGCGAGCCGTTCGACCGAGACGCCTTCCGTCTGCATCTGGTCAAGCAGGGCGGCGAGGTCGCCGGCGAGCCCATAGGCTTCGGCCAGCGTCGCCGGCACCAGGGCGGGCTCGCTCGGATCGAGCCGGAGATGGTTGCGATTGGCCGTGCGGCCCCAGGCATCGACCAGCCGCGTCAACAGCATGCGGCGTTCGAGCGGTGCGATCGGGGCGACGCGCTCTTCCGCCCAGGCGCCGGCACCGATCAGCGCCGTCTCCGCCTCGTCGACATCGCCGAGCGGGACGATGCGCGGGAGCAGCAGCGGCTTGCCGCCGAGCTTGCCGGCGAGGATCGCAGCGAAGGCTCGGGCGGCACGACGCGTCGGCAGGTAGAGCGTCGTCCGTGCCATCGCGGCGGGATCGGCGGGGTCATGGACCGGCCCGAGCCGGCCATCCAGCATCGCCTGCGCCAGCACCTCCAGGAAGGGCGCGCCGGCCGGGATGCTGAACAGGTTGAGCTCAGGCATCGACCGGCTGGGCGGCGGCGAAAGCGGCCTCGGCCGGCGCGATCGCCTCCGGCCGGTCGACATGCAGCCAGCGGCCTTTGAGGACATGGCCGGAAAGCCGCCCACGCGCGATGGCTCGGTCGAAGAGCAGGTTGAACGAGAACGAGGCCGGCGTGTCCACGAAGAAGTCCGGCGTCACGATCGCGATGCCGGCATAGACGTATGGTGCGCTTGCGGCCGCGCCGCGCCGCGCCAGACGGCCCTCGTCGTCGCGGAAGAAATCGCCGGGGCCGTTGAAGCCGACGCTGCTCTCGCGCTCCGCCAGCAGCAGCAGCATATCCATCTTGTCGCCATCCCAGGCGGCGGCCATCGCGCCGAAATTGGAGACGCCGCGCTCGCTCCAGAGCGAATCCGAGTTGACGCTGAAGAACGGCCCGTCGCCGAGCAGCGGCAAGGCCTTCCTGGCGCCGCCGCCGGTTTCGAGCAATTCGCCACGCTCGTCCGAGATGGTGATGCGCGGGCGCATGCGGCTGGCGACATGCGCCTCGACCTGCCCGGCGAGGTGATGGACGTTGACGACCGCCTCCTCGACACCGGCCTCCGCCAGCCGGTCGAGCGCATGGTCGAGCATCGCCTTGCCGCCGATTTTCACCAGCGGCTTGGGCAGCGTATCGGTGATCGGGCGCATGCGCTGCCCGAGGCCGGCCGCCAGCACGATCGCCCGGCGGATCGGCGGCGAAGCGGTTGTGGTCACGCGAATCTCCGTGTCGATCTGCCTGAGCTTAATCCGCCGCTTCGGTCTCGAACAGCTTCGGCATATGCGCCTGATACCAGGCCTTCAGCTCTTCGAGGGCGGGGTGATCGAGATTGCGGCGCAGATAGCCCTCGATGCGCGGCAGATGCTTGAGGTAGTCCGGCTTGCCGTCGCGCTTGTCGAGGCGGGCGAAGATGCCGGCGATCTTGGTGTTGCGCTGCGCGCCGAGGATGGCATAGGCGCGGGCGAAATCGGCCAGGTCAAAATCCGGCGTATCGGCCCGACGGGCCGCGCCATAGGCTGCGAGCAATCGCAGTTCCAGCGAAGCCGGCATATCGACGCGCGCGTCCTGGCCGAGCGAGGCCAGGTCATAGGCGGGGTGGCCGAGCACCGCGTCCTGGAAATCGATCAGGCCGAGCTTGGCATGGCCTTCGCGCCCTTCGAGCCAGATCAGGTTCGGCGAATGGTAGTCGCGCAAGGTCCAAGTCGCCGGCTGGGCGAGGATCTCGTCGAAGAGCTTGTTCCAGATCCGCGCGAACTCGGCCTGCGTCACCGCCGGCAGCGTCACGCCGGCGATATGCGGCGCATACCATTCCAGGATTAATTCGGCCTCGATCGCCATGGCCTGACGGTCGTATTCGGGGATGGCGTGGTCGATTCCTTCGGCAACCGGCAGGATCGCCGGCAAGGTATGGCGGTGAAGATCGGCGAGCAGCCGTGCCGCAGCCTCGTAGCGCTCGGCGATCGGCCGGCGCTCGGCATCGATCACGCCCTCGTTGCCGAGATTTTCCAGGACGAGCAGGCCGGTGTTCAGGTCCTCGGCCAGGATGTCCGGCGCGGAATAGCCAAGCGAGCGCAGGCCGCGATCCATCGCGACGAAGGCTTCGACATTCTCGGCGAGATGGGCGAGCGCGCTATAGGGCTTGCCGAGGCGGATCGGCGGGCCATCCGGACGCGGCGGCGAGATCATGAGGATCGAACTCTCGCCACTCGGCCGGGTCAGGCGTTCATAGGCCCGCGTCGAGGCGTCGCCGAGCATGAAGTCGCGGCGAGCTTCCCCCCAGCCGGCAGCGTCGAGGAGCCGGCGCGACGCGACCGCGATCGCGAGGCGCTGCTTCCAGAGCACGCCGCCCGAGAGATCGGCGATGCGGCCGGTCTCGGGATGATCGGGGTCGACATCGAGCACGATGTCGAGGCGGCGCCCGGCAGGCAGGCGCGAGCCCGCCCGGTCCGGCCATTCGACCAGCAGGATCAGGCGATCGATATCCTCGACCAGCCCGATATCGTCGAGCTCGTCGGGGGAGCGCACGCGGTAGAGATCGGCATGGAGCACCGTGCCCTGCGCGGTCTCGTAGCTCTGAACCAGCGTGAAGGTCGGGCTCGGCGCCTCCAGCGCCGGATCGCGCGCAAGTTCGCGCAGGATGGCCCGCGCCAGCAGCGACTTGCCGGAACCGAGATGGCCCGAGAGCGCGACGATGTCGCCGGGCTTGAGAATGGCGGCGATATCGGCGGCGAGGCGCAGCGTCGCCGCCTCGTCCGCCAGCAGAAGCCGGTGCGTGCCGGCCTTGCGGGCTTCTTCCGTCATTCGGCGGCATCCGAGAGCGGCACGCCCTGGGCCGGGAAGACCGCCGTCACCCGCGTGCCGCTGCCAGGGGCGGAATCGAGCTCGACATGGCCGCCATGGAGCTCGACGATCGAGCGGACGATGGAGAGGCCGAGGCCGACGCCGCGATGGCTGGAGCCGAGCGAATGGCTCTCGAAGCGCTCGAACACCTTCTCCACGACCTCGGCCGGAATGCCCCGGCCCTGATCGGCGACCGTGATGCGGATATCTCCGCCGGTGCGCGTCGCGTTCACCGTGATGGTCTGGCCGGCGGAGGAGAAGCCGATGGCATTGGAGAGCAGGTTGAACAGCACCTGCCGCAAGCGCTTGCCGTCGGCCCGCAGCGGGCCGGTGCGCGGGTCGATCTCAACCTTGAGATCGAGCTTGGTATCCGTCAGCCGATCGTTCAATCCAGCCGCTGCCTGGGCGATGGTGTCGGCGACATCGACATCCTGGATTTCGAGCGTCAGCGCGCCGTTGTCGATCGTGGCGAGGTCTAGAATGTCATTGATGATGGCGAGCAGCGCGCCCGACGAACGGACGATATGGGAGGTGTAGTCGCGCTGCTTCTCGTTGAGCGCGCCGACCGTCTCGGTGCCCAGCAATTGCGCGAAGCCGATGATGTTGGTGAGCGGCGAGCGCAATTCGTAGGAGACGTGATGGACGAAATCCTCGCGCAGCCGCGAGATCGTCTCCAGCGCCTCGTTCTTCTCGGTCAGAGCGCGCTCGACATTCACGCTGGCCGTGACGTCGGCGAAGGAGATCAGCGTCGCGCCGTCCGGCAGCGGTGCCGCGGCCATGTCGAGCACCGTGCCGTCGCGCCGCTCGATGCGGCTGCTGTAATCCTCGCGCGCGTCGCGCACGCCGGTGACGACGCTGTGCAATTCGCTCCAGACCTCGTCCTGCGGGAAGAGCGGCCGGCAGAGCCGGATGACCTCGTCGATATGCGGCGCGCTGGCCGCGAGATCGCCGCCCTGGATGCGCCAGGACTGGGCGAAGGCCGGGTTGGAGAGCTTGAGCCGCCCGTCCGAGCCGAACACGGCGACCCCCTCGCGCAGCGAATCCAGCGTCTCGCGCTGGGTACGGGAAAGGGCGTTGAAGCGCGATTCCAGCGTGAAGCGCTCGGTGACGTCGTCATAGAGATAGGTGACGCCGCCCTGCGGATTGGGGCTGGCCACGACATGGACGGTGCGCCCGTCCGGCAGATACCACCAGTCCTCGCTGGCACGCGTCGCGGTATAGGCGGCCTGTGCCGCCGCCTTCCAGCTGCGGTAGTCGCCCAGCTCGGGCAGACGCCGCTCGGCGCGCAGCCTGTCGAGAATCTCGCCGTCGGTCGGCTGACCGTCGAGGAAGCCGCCTTCCAGCGACCAGAGCGTCTCGAAGCCGGCATTGCGGTAGACGAGCCGCTGGGCGCCGTCGAAGACCGCAACCGCCGTCTTGAGCCGGTCGAGCGTGCCGACATGGGCGTCCATCTGGCGCTGCAGGTCGGCGCGGATCGCCTCCAGCTCGCTCATGTCGATGGCAAAGCCGGCATAGCCGGTCGCGGTCGGCAATTCCATGATGTCGAGCGTGCGCCGCTGGCCGGAAACGACGGCCGGCGAGCGCGCGGCGAAGGTCCCGCCTTCGCGCCGTGCGCGCGCTGCGGCGTCGCGTTCGGTGCGATCGAGCAGCTCGAGCCCACCCTTCACGACGGTCGCTGCGTCAATGGCTTCGACGGCGCGGGCATAGGCAGCGTTGACCCAGGTCAGGCGGCCGTCGGCATTGCGCATCCAGGCCGGGTGCGGCAACCCGGCGAGCAAGCTGGACAGCGCCGCATGGCCTGCGGTCACGCGCTCGAGCTCGCCGCGCAGGGTCATGACCTGCGCTCGCTCGCCCGTCACCTCGCGGAAGCGGATCACCGCGCGCCCGGCGACGGGGCGCCCTTCGACATCGATGAAGGGCCCCGCCTTGCTGCGCAGCGTGACATTGAACGCCTCGCCGCGCTGCTTGAGCGCATCGGTCGCGAGTTCCAGGCGCTTGGCATCGGCCGGGGGCGCCCAGCTGCCATAAGCCAGCGCCAGCGTCGCACCGGGAGCACCCAGAAAGCCGCTATCGCCTTCGAACACGGGCTCGGCGTCGCGGCCCTTCCAGCTCACCACCACCTGCGGATCGGCCGCGAGCAGGATGGAAAGCCGCTCCTGGTGGCTGCGTGCCGCTTCGAGATCGGCCGCGAGCTTGGCCTCGCGCTTCTGCCAGCGCGTCCGCTCGCGCACATAGATCAACGATGTCGTCGTGGCGAAGACGGTCAGGCCCGCCAGAACCAGCGAAAGCCCGCCGGAACTCATGGTGTCGAATGGGGCGGGCGCCAGCCATTCGCTGCGCGCCATGCCGGGAACGGTGACCGACGCCGCCGCCAGCGCGGGCAGCAATGCGCGCAAACGCCGGCCGCCATCTCGCCCCTGTCGCCTCGCCCGTGCCATTCTTGCGTCCGTCGTCTCTCCGGCGGCCTCAAGCCGCCCTATCCATCGGGCTCGTCGGAATCGGCCAGGGGAGCTGGCAGGGCTGCCATCTCCGGAGGGGCCGATCCACGCTCGCCACCACGCCAATCACATCAGAGCTTTCGATCCGGCCCGCGCATCGCGGCGGCCGAATCAGTCCCACTCTAATCACCGCTGGAGTCCGTCAGGAAGTGCTTAATGGCCGGTAAATCGTTCGATTTTGCGGGCGAACCGGCTCACGGCCGGGGACCATCAACGCCTAGCGGCATGGAGGCGTATCGGCACAATCTGTAGTGTTTCCGGGGGTGATTCCCAGAAGGCACAGCCATAAAAAAAGGCCCGGCTGACGCCGGGCCTCGCGATCGGGAGCGCCGTGGCGCCTGTCAGTAGCGATAGAGCTCGGGCTTGAACGGCCCCGACACCGGCAGGCCGAGATACTTGGCCTGCGCATCGTTGAGCACGGTCAACTTGGCGCCGACCTTGGCCAGATGCAGCGCCGCGACCTTCTCGTCGAGATGCTTCGGCAGGGTGTAGACCTTGTTCTCGTACTTGGCGTGGTGGTTCCAGAGCTCGATCTGGGCCAGTGTCTGGTTCGAGAACGAGCAGGACATCACGAAGGACGGATGACCGGTCGCGTTGCCGAGATTCACGAGGCGACCTTCCGAGAGCAGGATGATGCGCTTGCCGTCGGGGAACTCGACCTCGTCGACCTGCGGCTTGACGTTGTCCCACTTGAAGTTCTTCAGGCCGGCGACCTGAATCTCCGAGTCGAAATGGCCGATATTGCAGACGATGGCGCGGTGCTTCATCGCGCGCATGTGCTCGACGGTGATGACGTCGAGATTGCCGGTGGCGGTCACGAAGATGTCGGCGCGCGGAGCGGCGTCCTCCATGGTGACGACCTCATAGCCCTCCATCGCCGCCTGCAGGGCGCAGATCGGGTCGATCTCGGTGACGAGCACGCGGCAGCCGGCCTGGCGCAGCGAGGCGGCCGAGCCCTTGCCGACGTCGCCATAGCCGGCGACGGCCGCGACCTTTCCCGACATCATGACGTCGGTGCCGCGGCGGATGGCGTCGACCAGCGACTCGCGGCAGCCATAGAGGTTGTCGAACTTCGACTTGGTGACGCTGTCGTTGACGTTGATCGCCGGGAAGGGCATGCGGCCGGCCTTGGCCAGCTCGTAAAGGCGGTGCACGCCGGTGGTGGTCTCCTCGGAGACGCCCTTGATCGCGGCGCGGGTCTTGGTGAACCAGCCCGGATTGGCCTTGAGCTGGCGCTTGATCAGCGCGAAGAAGATCGTCTCTTCCTCGTTGCCCGGCTTGTCCAGGAACTCGGCCTTGCCGGCCTCGGCTTCGGCGCCGAGGATGATCAGCATGGTCAGGTCGCCGCCGTCGTCGAGGATCATGTTCGGCGTGCCGCCGTCGCCCCAGGTCGCGGTCTTCAGCACGTATTCCCAGTACTCCTCCAGCGTCTCGCCCTTGATGGCGAAGACGGGGGTGCCGGTCGCGGCGATCGCGGCGGCGGCGTGGTCCTGGGTCGAGAAGATGTTGCAGGACGACCAGCGCACGTCGGCGCCGAGATCCTTCAGCGTCTCGATCAGCACCGCGGTCTGGATGGTCATGTGCAGGCAGCCAGCGATGCGGGCGCCCTTGAGCGGGAACTTGCCCTTGTGCTCGGCGCGGATCGCCATCAGGCCCGGCATCTCGTCCTGGGCCATGTTGATTTCCTTGCGGCCGTAATCCGCAAGCGAGATGTCCTTGACGATGTAATCCGACACGGGTGGCTCCAATCGCTCAGCCTGAATGATGGCGGCTCTCTAGCAGTGAGCGGAGCGAAAGGCAATCAAAGATATAAAGATGTCTTTATATGATTGGAACGGATCGGCTTGAAAGCATCAAAGCCAGCCGCGTTCGCGCAAGCGCCGCAACGATATCCGACCACGCAGAAGCTCGATGAAGAACCAGGCGACCAGAAACAGAGAGATGATGCCGCCGACGATCTCGACCCAGCCGAAGATCGCCGGCATGGCAGCCTATTCCCCCTCGCCGAACTTGTCGGCGATCAGGGCCGCCAGCGCATCCAGTGCGGGTTTCGCCTCGGCCCCCTTGGCGACGATGGTGATCGTCGAGCCGATGCCGGCGCCGAGCGTCAGCACGCCCATGATCGAGGTGGCGCCCACCGTCTCGCCGCAGCGGCTGACCGTGATGTCGGCTTCATAGCGGGCGGCGCATTGCACGAATTTCGCGGTGGCGCGGGCGTGCAGTCCCTTCTTGTTGACGATCTGGAACTCGCCGTAGAGGGCCCCGGTGGGAATGTCGACGTCGGGGCAGTCGCAGTCTTCGTCCATCCTGCCCCTCTCGCGGCACCGTTACTTGCCAGCCAGCACGCGGCTGGCGACCGTGATGTACTTTCGTCCCGCATCCTGCGCGCTGGTGACGGCTTCGTCGAGAGTCTTTTCCTCGCGCACGCTGGCGAGCTTGATCAGCATCGGCAGGTTGACGCCCGCCACGACGTCGACACGGCCCGGCTCCATCACCGAGATCGCCAGGTTGGAGGGCGTGCCCCCGAACATGTCGGTGAGGATGATGACGCCGCGGTCGGTCTCGACCTGCTCGACGGCGGCGATGATGTCGCGGCGCCGGCTTTCCATGTCGTCATCGGGAGCGATGGCGATGGTCGCAAGGTTCTTTTGAGGGCCGACGACGTGTTCGAGCGCAGCGCGGAACTCCGTCGCCAAATGCCCATGCGTCACGAGGACCAGTCCGATCATTCAATCCAACACCGGAGAGCGCCGTCGGGCGCCCGGACAAGGTCGCGGTTTATGCGTCAGGAGCGCGGTATACGCAAGCCGTCGACCGTCAAACTTGTCGAAATCGTGGTTAGCGCTCCGCCTCTGTGAACAAGTCCAAGGCGTTCAACGCAAGCCTCTCGTCGCCGGCGCGCCCGGTCATGCGCAGGCGCGGGAGGTCGATGCCGACGAGGCTCTCGACGAGATCCTCGGGCTCGGGCATCCGCGCCGGCTCCTCGGCAGCCAGATCGACGATCAGCCGGATCACGACGGCTTCCGTGTGCGGCTCGGGCGTGAGGCCGAGCCCCCGCCGTTCGATGATCCCCTCCAACGGCGCGACCGGGCGCGCCACCAGCCGATCACCAGTCGCCAGAAGCTCGGTGCGGTCGTCGGCGACGAGCCGGGCGAAGCGCCCCGCCTGCGACACGAGCGTGATCAGGGCGAGCGCGAGCGTCGACTTGCCGCTTCCCGAGGCGCCGCGGATCAGGATTCCGGCTTCGCCCACGGCGATCACGGTCGCGTGGATACGGGTCCGCTCCCGCGCGGGCGCCGTGCCCCTCCCGGCGTCAGGCCGCATGGGCGTAAGCCGCCGGCAGGCAGACGATGAAGCGGGCGCCGAGGCGCTGCGCCTCGCCATCCGGGCCGATCGGACCCAACCGGTTCTCGGCCCGGATCGAGCCGCGATGCGCCTCGACGATCTGGCGCGAGATCGACAGGCCGAGGCCGGAATTCTGGCCGAAACCCTCGTTCGGCCGGTCGGTGTAGAAGCGCTCGAAGATGCGCTCCAGCGCATGCGGCTCGATGCCCGGCCCCTCGTCCTCGACCGTGACCAGCACGTCGTTGGCAACGCGCGACAGCATGACCTTCACCGGCTTGTCGGGCGGCGAGAACGAACGGGCGTTGTCGATCAGGTTGACCAGGACCTGGCCGATCCGGGAATCGTGGCCGAGCACGAGGAAAGCGTCGTCGCCGAGGCGCTGATTGCGCCGGTCGCTGCTCAGCTCGATCTTCGCCTGGCCTTCGCGCCGCGTCTCGTTCTGGATCGTCACGACGGCACCCAGGACCTGCCCGACATCGACCGGCGCGGAATCGTTGCGGGCAAGCTCGGCATCGAGCCGCGAGGCGTCGGAGATATCCGAGATCAGGCGGTCGAGCCGGCGGACGTCATGCTGGATCACCGCCATCAGCCGGCCGCGGGCATCGTCCGTCTTGGCGCGCGGCAGGGTCTCGACGGCGCTGCGCAACGAGGTCAGCGGGTTCTTCAGCTCGTGGGCGACGTCGGCCGCGAAGCTCTCGATCGCCTCGATGCGGCTGTAGAGCGCCTTGGTCATGTCGCGCAGCGTGCCGGAGAGATGGCCGATCTCGTCGTGACGGTTGCTGAAATCCGGAATCTGCTCGCGCGACTTGACGCCGCGCCGCACCCGCTGGGCGGCCTCCGCCAGCTTGCGGATCGGCTCGGCGATGGTTCCGGCCAGCAGGATCGAGAGCACGATCATCACGCCGGCCGCGATCGCGAAGACCTGGAAGATCGCGAAGCGCTCGGCGGCGATCACCGCATCGATGTCACCGCCCTGCGTGGACAGCAGCAGCGCGCCCTTCACGGTGCGGAAGCGCTGCACGGGCACCGCGACGGAGACGATGGTCTGGCCGCGGGTGTTGACGCGGACCACGCTTGCCGGCGCGCCGTTCAGGGCGCGCGCGACCTCCGGATAGGATTTGCCGTTGGCGTTCTCGAAATCGTCATAGGTCGGGACATCGGCCTTGCCGAGCCGGTTGCGCAGCATGTTCCAGGTGCGCTCCAGCAGCGGCGGCTCGTCGGGCTCGCCGACGCGCGGCAGGTCGAGGCGCAGCACGTCGCCGCGCGAATAGAGGCTGCGCGAGTCGATGGTGAGCATGCCGTCCTTGTCGTAGACCCGCGCGCGGGTCTTGGTCGGCGTCACCAGGCGGCGCAGGAGCGGGGCGACCTTCTCGGGATTGATCGAGAAATCGAGCGGGTCCTCGGCGATGCCGGCGCTCTCGCCAGCCTGAAGCTGCAGCAGCTTGTCGGGGTCGATGGTGATCGTGTCGATCTCGACCGTGGCCGAGGAGGCGATCGCGCCCGCGATGATCTCGCCCTGGGTCAGGAGGCTCTGGACGCGGGCCTCGATCAGCCCCTCGCGGAACTGGTTGAGATAAAGGAAGCCGATCAGCAGCGCGACGAGGCCGCCGAGATTGAGGACGAGGATGCGCCGCGTCAGGCTGGAGGCGGCGCGCAGCGAGATCGCGCGCGCCATGCGCTTCCAGCCGATGCCGACGCGGCGGCGCAGTACGGCGCGCCAGCCGGCAGGCTGTGCAGGCGTTCTGGCCTCGTTGTCGACGGTTGCCATGGCTGCGGCTTGCTTCGCGCTCGGGAGGAAGGCGGCGGCGAATCCGCCGCGCACCGGCCTTCCTCGTATCGGATGTCTTGGCCTCAGGTTTCCTTGAAGCGATAGCCCACGCCGTAGAGCGTCTCGATCATGTCGAACTCGGCATCGACCTGATTGAACTTCTTGCGCAGGCGCTTGATGTGGCTGTCGATGGTGCGATCGTCGACATAGACCTCGT
The DNA here is from genome assembly GCF_042700715.1 of Allobosea sp. UC22_33. Taxonomy (NCBI): domain Bacteria; kingdom Pseudomonadati; phylum Pseudomonadota; class Alphaproteobacteria; order Hyphomicrobiales; family Alloboseaceae; genus Allobosea; species Allobosea sp. UC22_33. The sequence continues at coordinate 5,380,935 of NZ_CP170556.1, read as the reverse complement.
CGTCATAGGCTGCGTCCATCAGGGCATTGCGGCTCTTGACCACCCCCGGGCGCTGCGCCAGCGACTGCAGGATCAGGAACTCGGTGACGGTGAGCGTCACCGGCTCGCCGCGCCAGGTGCAGGTATGGCGCTCCGGGTCCATGCGCAGCAGGCCGCGCTCCAGCGCCTTGGCATCCTCGGCGCGCGGAGCGACGGTCGGGTCCTTGGCGCCGGCCCGGCGCAGGATCGCCTTGACGCGTTCGACCAGCAGGCGCTGCGAGAACGGCTTCCGGATGAAGTCGTCGGCGCCCATCTTCAGGCCGAAGAGCTCGTCGATCTCCTCGTCCTTCGAAGTCAGGAAGATGACCGGGAGATCGGATTTCTGGCGGAGCCGCCGCAGCAGCTCCATGCCGTCCATGCGTGGCATCTTGATGTCGAAGATCGCCAGATCCGGCGGGTTCTGCTTCAACCCGTCGAGGGCCGAGGCACCATCGGTATAGGTCATGATGCGATAGCCCTCGGCCTCGAGGGCGATCGAAACCGATGTCAGGATGTTGCGGTCGTCATCGACCAGCGCAATCGTTGGCATAAGGCTTTCGTCTCTTGTTCTCGTTGCAATACAGGGTTCCCCTCCCGCGCGAGAGGGGCCAAAGCATGGCGGCAATCTAGCCGGGACGTGGCGATTTGCCTATGACCCCGTATCACAAGCCGGAAATCGCAGGGAGGTTCCATGGCCAAGGCCGCCAAGGACGTGATTCAGCCGATGGACGAGGCCGTGCGCGCGGAGGCCAAAGGCCTGCTGCGCGAAGCCCGCTCCGCCGCGCTGGCCACGCTCGGCCCCGACGGGCACCCTTCCGCGAGCCTCGTCGGGATCGCCACCGACATCGACGGCACGCCGGTCATCCTGATCTCGGGGCTCGCCGCCCATACCGGCAACCTGGCGGCCGATCCGCGCGCCTCGCTCCTGATCTCGCCCGGCGGCAAGGGCGACCCGCTCGCCCATGCCCGGATCACGCTGAAGGTCCGCGCCCGCAAGATCGAACGCGAGAGCGAGGAGGGAGCCCGCATCCGCCGGCGCTATCTCGCGCGCCAGCCGAAATCGGCGCTCTATGCCGATTTCCCGGATTTCTCATTCTTGGCCCTCGATATCGAAGGCGCCAGCCTGAATGGCGGCTTCGCGCGCGCCTTCGCGCCGACACCGGCCGACCTGTTGAGCGACCCGGCCCATGCCGCCGCGCTGGCGGAGGTGGAAGCTGGCGCCGTCGCGCATATGAACGAGGACCATGCCGACGCAATCGGCCTCTACGCGACTGGTTTGCTCGGCGCCAAGCCCGGGGACTGGCGCGCCATCGGGCTCGACCCGGACGGGCTCGACATGGCGCTCGGCAGCGCGACGCTGCGCCTGCCCTTCCCGGCCTCCGTGGACGGCCCCGGCGCCTTGCGGCGTGTCCTCGCGGAACTGGCTGCACAGGCGCGTGCCAAGGCAGCATGACCTCGCCGAAACCGCCTGTGAGATCGGTGGCGGCACGAGCGCGCGGCCATTTACCACAGGTTGAAATTCAATCGATTTAGAAGCCGACGCAAGGTCATCGGGCCTTTTCAATGACTTGAGCGAGGCGCCGCATCGCCTTAAAGACCATCGTGGCCTGCAGAGGCTGTCAGGGACCGCGAAACCCTGCAGCCTCCGGGGCCTCGCCTTCGACGCCTGGGCCCTGCCACCCGCCCCGGCGCATTCGTGAAGACAACGGGCCGCCGACAGAATGGCCGGCCTCCGGAGGAATTCAGTGGACAATATCGGTCAGTTCAATGCCGCCCAAGGCGCCGAGGGCTTCGGCTTCCGCAAGCTGAAGGCCGTGCACTGGAACCTGGAAGCGCCGCAGCTCTACGAGGAGTCGCTGGACCGGGGCGAATCCCGGCTCGCCCGCGGCGGCGCGCTCTGCGCCGATACCGGCACCCATACCGGCCGTTCGCCCAAGGACAAGTTCACGGTGCGCGACGCGCTGACCGAGAACACCGTCTGGTGGGAGAACAACCAGGCGATGTCGCCGGAGCATTTCGAGACGCTTCTGGCCGATTTCCTGGCCCATGCCGAGGGCAAGGAGCTGTTCGCGCAGGACCTTTATGGCGGCGCCGACCCCGTCCACCGCGTCAAGGCCCGCGTCTTCACCGAGATGGCCTGGCACTCGCTCTTCATCCGCAACCTGCTGATCCGCCCGCCGCGCGACGAGATCAACGCCTATGTGCCGGAGATGACGATCGTCGACCTGCCGAGCTTCAAGGCCGATCCGAAACGCCATGGCTGCCGCAGCGAGACCGTCGTCGCGATCGACTTCACCCGTAAGATCGTGCTGATCGGCGGCTCGGCCTATGCCGGCGAGATGAAGAAATCGGTCTTCACCTATCTGAACTACGTCCTGCCGACCAAGGGCGTAGTGCCGATGCACTGCTCGGCTAATGTCGGCGCCAAGGACGATTCCGCGATCTTCTTCGGCCTCTCCGGCACCGGCAAGACCACGCTCTCGGCCGACCCCGAGCGCACGCTGATCGGCGACGACGAGCACGGCTGGTCGAAGGAAGGCATCTTCAATTTCGAGGGCGGCTGCTACGCCAAGACGATCCGGCTCTCGGCCGAGGCCGAGCCGATGATCCACGCGGCCTCGCTGCATTTCGGCACCGTGCTCGAGAACATCGTCATGGACCCGATCACCCGCGAGGTCGATTTCGACGATCAGTCGAAGACCGAGAACACTCGCTCGGCCTATCCGCTCGACTTCATCCCCAACGCCTCGCGCACCGGCCGCGCCGGCATCCCCAAGAACATCGTGATGCTGACCGCCGACGCCTTCGGCGTGATGCCGCCGATCGCCAAGCTGACCCCGGCCGAGGCGATGTACCACTTCCTCTCCGGCTACACCGCCAAGGTCGCCGGCACGGAGCGCGGCCTCACCGGCGTCGAGCCTGAGTTCTCGACCTGCTTCGGCTCGCCCTTCCTGCCGCGCCACCCGTCGGAATACGCCAACCTGCTGCGCGACTTCATCGCCAAGCACCATGTCGATTGCTGGCTGGTGAACACCGGCTGGACCGGCGGCAAATACGGCACCGGCCGGCGCATGCCGATCCGCGTGACGCGCCGCCTGCTCTCCTCGGCGCTCGACGGCTCGCTCAACCGCGCCGATTTCCGCCGTGATCCCTATTTCGGTTTCGCGGTGCCGACCTCGGTGCCCGGCGTCGAGCCGCATATCCTCTATCCCGTGAAGACCTGGCAGGATAAGGCCGCCTTCGCCGAGACGGCCAAGAACCTCACGGAGATGTTCGCCAAGAACTTCGCCAAGTTCGAGGACCATGTCGACGACGCCGTGAAGGCTGCGGCACCGACGAGTTCGCTCGCGGCCTGAGACCCGCCTGTCATTCCGTGCGCGTTGCAGCATGAAATGCTGCTGCGCAGACACGGGACCGTCCAGCGGAAGAGGCGCCGATCCAGAATGACCGCGTTTGGGATGGATCGAGAAATCGGGTACGAGAGGCGGCCATGGGCCGCCTCTTTTTCATTGTGCTGAAGCTTCTCCTCACCCTCGTCCTGCTCGGTGCCGCGCTCTGGGGGGCGGGCTTCCTGCTGTTCCGCCTGTCGGGCGCGATCGCGACCATCGCGGCGATCGGCTTCGGCATCGCGGCGCTGGCCGGGCTCGTCGGCATCTGGACCAGCGACGCGCGCCTGTCGCTGGGCTTCGCCATGGTCTTCGTCGGTTTGCTCGGATGGTGGAGCAGCTTCCAGCCCTCGCATGACCGGAACTGGATCCCCGAACTCGCGAAACTGCCGAGCATCGCGCGAGAGAGCGACGCGATCACCGTCTCCAATCTCCGCGATTTCCGCTGGCGCACGGAAGAGGATTTCGACCAGCGCTGGGAGACGCGGCGCTACAATCTCGCGTCCATCACCGGCGCCGACGCGTTCCTGACCTACTGGTCAGGCGAGACGATCGCGCATCTGATGATCAGCTTCACGTTTTCCGATTCCGTCCCGCTCACCATCTCGATCGAGGTGCGGCGCGAGAAGGGCGAGGATTGGTCAGCGCTGGCCGGCTTCTTCCGCAGCTACGAGATGGCCTATGTCGCCGCCGACGAGCGCGACATCGTGGGCTTGCGCACCCATGCGCGGCGCGAGGATGCCCGGCTTTTCCGACTCAGCGTCTCGGGAGCTCAGGCGCGCGACCTGCTCGTCGCCTATATCGGGGATATCAACGACCTCGCCGCCAAGCCGCGCTGGTACAACACGCTGACGACCAATTGCACCACGGTGGTGTACCACCTCGTCGCCAGCGTCTCGCCGGGCTGGAAGTTCTCGCTGCCGCTGGACCCGCGCGTGCTGCTGTCAGGCTATCTGCCGGGCTATCTCCAGCAGATCGGCGCGATCCGGCAAGATATCCCGCTGGAGGAGCTGGTCCGGGCCGCCCGCATCGGCGACCACGCGCGCACGCTCTCGCTGGACGATCCGCAGTTCTCGGCGAAGATCCGCGAGGGCGTGCCGACCGGGCGGCCGTGACACCGCTGTCTTTCCGTGCGCGCTGCGGCGCGAAGTGCCGCTGCGCAGACACGGGACCGCGGGCAGGATAGGGCGCCCTCCGCGGCGAGCGCGCGGAAAGAGCGCCTCTTCCGGGCAACGGTCCCGTGTCTGCGCAGCAGCATTGCATGCTGCTGCGCAGACACGGGATGACACCCTTCTCCTACCGGAAGAACAGCAGCGTCTGCACGATGAATAACGGGATCAGGATCGCGCCCGACCAGAGCATGTAGCCGAAGAAGCTCGGCATCTTCACCTTCCGGTCCTTGGCGATGGCGTAGACCATGAAGTTCGGGGCGTTGCCGATATAGCTGTTGGCGCCCATGAAGACCGCGCCGGCCGAGATCGCCGTCAGCGTCAGCGCGCCCGTCGTCATCAGCGCCTTGGGGTCGCCGCCCGCCAGCTCGAAGAAGACGAGATAGGTCGGCGCGTTGTCGAGAAAGGAGGAGAGCGCGCCCGTCAGCCAGAAATAGGCTGTCGTGTTGGCGCTGCCATCGGCATTGGTGACCAGCGATACCAGCGACGCGAAGGCGCCGGCCTTGCCCGCCTGCAGCATTGCCAGAACCGGGATGATGCAGATGAAGATGCCGGCGAAGAGCTTGGCGACCTCCTTGATCGGCCCCCAGCTGAACTCGTTGCCGGCGCGGACCGGGCCAGGCGTGAGCTTCAGCGACAGGCCGGCGAGGGCGAGCAGGATCACGTCGCGCAGCAGATTCTGCCCCTCGACGGGCACGCCATGCACGGTGAAAGCCACACCCGGCTTCCAGTTCGCCGACATCAGGATTGCGGCGATCACGCCGCCGAGCAGCAGGATGTTGACCTTGCCCCAGAGCTTGATGGCGCGGTCCGGCGTCGGGTCCTTGAGCCTGGGATAGCCCTCCTCCTTGCGGAAGAAGAAGCTGTCGAGCGCGTAGAACAGGGCGAGCAGGACGATGACCGCGAAAGCCGTCTCGGGCAGCAGATGCGTCGTGGTCCAGAAGAAATCGACGCCGCGCAGGAAGCCGAGGAAGAGCGGGGGGTCGCCAAGCGGGGTCAGCGATCCCCCGATATTCGAGACGAGGAAGATGAAGAAGACCACGACATGGACATTGAAGCGCCGGTCGTCATTCGCCCGCAGAACCGGCCGGATCATGATGATCGAGGCTCCGGTCGTGCCGACGAAGCTCGCCAGCACCGAGCCGATCGCCAGCAGCACCGTGTTGGTCGCCGGGGTGCCATGCAGGTTGCCGGAGATCAGGATGCCGCCCGCGATGGTGAAGAGCGCGAAGAGCAGGATGATGAACGGGATGTAGTCGAGCAGCGCGGTATGCAGCAGCGCGCCGAGCGCCGGATCGGCGCCGCGCAGCAGGACGAGCGGCACCAGCGTCAACGCGGCCCAGAAGGCGGCGAACTTGCCATAGTGATGCTCCCAGAGATGCGGGAACAGCACGGGGCCGAGCGCGATCGAGAGCAGCATGCCGGCAAAGGGCAGAGCCCAGCCGGCGCCCATGCCGGCGCCGCCGATATCGCCCGCCGCCCAGGCGGTGCCGGGCACCGCTACGAGCGCAAGCGATGCCATCGCGATCAGCCGGCCGGCCGCCCCCGTCACGACGCAGCCCGCCTTACGGCTTCGGCGGCGTGCCGATGACCGGCGGCGCGTTGAGGTCGAATCCACCCGGCAGGCCCGTGCCACCGAGGCCGGGGATCTGGATCGAATCGAACTGCTTGTCGATCGCCTTCTGGTCGAGCTGCACCGCCGAGGCCTTGTAGTGCATCACCATGCTCGGGAAGATCACGACGAGCGCGACCATGATGCACTGGATCACGACGAAAGGCACCGCGCCCCAGTAGATCTGGCCGGTGGTGACCGGCTCCATCATCCGGCCGGTGACCTTGTCCCGGTAGGCGTTCTTCGGCGCGACCGAGCGCAGGAAGAACAGCGCGAAGCCGAAGGGCGGGTGCATGAAGGAGGTCTGCATGTTCACGCCGAGGATGACGCCGAACCAGATCAGATCGATGCCGAGCTTCTCCGCGGCGGGGCCGAGCAGCGGCACGATGATGAAGGCCAGCTCGAAGAAGTCGAGGAAGAAGGCGAGCAGGAAGACCATCACGTTGACGACGATCAGGAAGCCCGTCGCGCCGCCGGGCAGGCCGACCAGCAGATGCTCGACCCAGAGATGGCCGTTGACACCGTAGAAGGTCAGCGAGAACACGCGCGCGCCGACCAGGATGAAGAGCACGAAGGCCGAGAGCTTGGCGGTCGATTCCGTCGCCTGCTTCAGCAGGTCGAAGGTCATGCGCTTCTTGCCATAGGCGAGCAGGATCGCGCCGGCCGCACCCATCGCGCCGCCTTCCGTCGGCGTCGCGACGCCGATGAAGATCGTGCCGAGCACCAGGAAGATCAGCGCCAGCGGCGGCACCATCACGAAGACGACCTGCTCGGCCATGCGCGAGAGCAGGCCGAGGCCGAGGGCCTTGTTGACCAGCGCAATGACGAAGGAGATCGCCACCATGAGCGACATCGTCAGGATGACGAAATCGGCGCCCGCAGTCAGCTTGGTGAAGAGCTTCATATAGGCGTAGGCGAGGCTCAGCGAGAGCAGCGCCACGACGAGCAGCGACAGGCGCCGCGTCTTGCCGTCGGCATCGCGCAGGGTCTGCGCTTCCGGCGGCAGGCCGGGCGCGCGATTGGGATAGACGATCGTGACGAGGAAGACGTAGCCAGCATACATCGCCGCGAGCACGAGGCCGGGGATGAAGGCGCCCTCGTACATGTCGCCGACCGAACGGCCGAGCTGGTCGGCGAGCACGATCAGGACGAGCGAGGGCGGGATGATCTGGGCGAGCGTGCCGGAGGCCGCGATGACACCCGAGGCCAGGCGCCGGTCATAGCCGTAGCGCAGCATGATCGGCAGCGAGATCAGGCCCATCGAGATCACCGAGGCCGCGACGACGCCGGTGGTCGCGGCGAGCAGGGCGCCGACGAAGATCACCGCATAGGCGAGGCCGCCGCGGATCGGCCCGAAGAGCTGGCCGATCGTGTCGAGCAGGTCCTCGGCCATGCCGGAACGTTCGAGGATCAGGCCCATGAAGGTGAAGAACGGCACGGCCAGCAGCACGTCGTTGTTCATCGTGCCGTAGATGCGCTCCGGCAGCGCCTGCAGGAAGTTCTCCTGGAACAGGCCGAGCTCGATGCCGATCAGCGCGAAGAGCAGGCCGTTGGCGGCGAGCGCGAAGGCGACGGGATAGCCGAGCAGCAGGAAGACGACGAGCGCGGCGAACATCACCGGCGCCATGTTGACGCGCAGGAAATCGCCGATGCCGCCGCCCGCCGCGAAGGCGTCGCCGGTATGGAGGCCGAAGAAGGCGAGGAGCGTGAGCGCGAGCAGCAGGCCGGCGACGCGCGGAAGGCGATGAGCGTGCATGGGACGGTTCCGGACTTCTTGCGGGCCGCTCACGAGGCGAGGCCCTGTTCCTTGGCTTGGTCGAGCAGGCGCTGGGCTTCGGCCTCGGCCGCCGCGGCATGGCCGAGCGCCGCTTCCTGATCCTCAAGATCGCCGCGCATGATCGCGATCGTCTTGATGATCTCGGAGATGCCCTGGAAGGTGAGCATCACGAAGCCGATGACGACGAGGCCCTTGGCTGGCCATTGCGGCAGGCCGCCGGCCGAAAGCGATTGCTCGTTGATCGCGTAGGAGCGCATGAAGAACGGCCAGGAATGATAGACGATCAGCAGGCAGAACGGCATCAGGAAGAGCACGTGGCCGACGAGCTCGATCCACTGGCGAACACGCTTCGGCAGCATCGCGTTCACGATGTCGATGCGGATGTGCTCCTTCACCTGCATCGTCCATGACGCGCACATCAGGAAGACCGCGCCGAACAGCATCCATTGCAGTTCGAGCCAGGCATTCGACGAGACGTTGAAGACCTTGCGGATGATGGCGTTGACCGTCGCGACGATCACCGCCGCGAGGATCAGCCAGGCAACCTTCTTGCCGATCTGGCCGTTGACCGCGTCGATGACGCGGCTGATGCCGAGGAGACCCTTCACATTCCCGCTCCCGTCGAGAGGCGCCATGGACCGGATATGTGCAGCCGGTTCGTGTTTATGCGCAGTTTATGAGCTGGATCGGTATAGGAGGGATGTGCGCCACGCAAGACGGTGCGGGCCTTATCCATTGGACCAAAGGCGAAGGGATACGACTGCCTGTTTTTGCGGCAGAAAATTGCGGCCTTGCGCCTTGGCTCGCCGGTGCGGCGAAGAATCGTTATGTTCGCGTTCATCTTCGGAGAACAATATTCTCCGGCCCGCTTCCCACCGTCGATTCGAGGCGCCGATGTGCCGCTTCCTCGCCTATTCCGGCGTTCCCGTCTTCCTTGAGGACTTCGTCGCCTCGCCGTGCCATTCGCTGATCCACCAGTCGCTCCATGCCGAGGAGGCCAAGACCGGCACCAATGGCGACGGCTTCGGCGTCGGCTGGTATGGCGAGCGGCCCGAGCCCGGCCAGTATCGCGAGGTCAGGCCCGCATGGTCCGACGAGAACCTGCTCTCGATCGCGCGGCAGGTGCGCTCGCACCTGTTCTTCGCCCATGTCCGCGCCGCGACCGGCACCGCGACGACGCGGGCGAACTGCCACCCCTTCGTCCATGGCCGCTATCTCTTCATGCATAACGGCCAGATCGGCGGTTACGGCACAATCCGCCGGCGGCTGGAAGCGCTGATCCCTGATGCGCTCTACGGCGTCCGCGCCGGCACGACCGACTCCGAGGCGCTGTTCTTGCTCGCGCTGTCCCATCTGGCGGAAGGAATGGCGCCGGGCGATGCGCTGGCGGCGGCGCTCTCCGACGCGCTGTCCCTGATGCAGCAGGCCGGCATCCGCGAGCCGCTGCGCTGCGCGGCGGCGCTGGCCGATGGCGACAGCATCCACGCCATCCGCTGGTCCTCGGACGCGAAGCCGCCGAGCCTCTATGTCTGCGAGCGGCCGGACAGCGTCGTCATCGCCTCCGAGCCGGTCGATGCGGCGCGCGAATGCTGGCAGGCGCTGCCCTGCAACACGCTGGTCACGGTGCAGGGCGGCGCGGTCACCTTCTCACCCTTCGAGATCGCGCTGAAACAGGCGGCTTGAGCCGACCTCGGCCCCTTCGCTTCAAGCCGCGGCCGGGCAGGACTGCCATGCGCCGCGCGCCCTGACACGCGCCCGGTTGCGTTCCTACGTCGAGAGCCTAGCCTTGCCATTCAGCAAGGCTCTCTCCGCGAAAGGCATGGGCGATGAAGAAGGGTTCCGATCTTCTGGTCGAGGCACTGGAGAACGAGGGCGTCGATCGCGTCTTCGGCGTTCCCGGCGAGGAAAATCTCGACGTCGTCGAATCCCTGCGCAAATCGAAGATCGAGCTGGTGCTGACCCGGCACGAGCAGGCCGCCGCCTTCATGGCCGCGACGCATGGGCGCCTGACCGGCCGCCCCGGCGTCTGCATCGCGACGCTCGGCCCCGGCGCGCTGAATTTCTCGACCGGGGCGGCCTATGCCCATCTCGGCGGGATGCCGATGATCCTGCTCACCGGGCAGAAGCCGATCATGAGCGCCAAGCAGGCGCGCTTTCAGATCGTCGATGTCGTCGCCTCGATGCGCCCGCTGACCAAGATGACGCGCCAGATCGTCAGCCCCGGCAGCATCCCTTCCGTGGTGCGCGACGCCTTCCGCGTCGCGATGGAGGAGCGGCCGGGACCCGTCCATCTCGAACTGCCCGAGGATGTCGCGGCCGAGGAGGTCGAGGATATCCCGATGATCCCGGTTCATTCGCTCGACCGTCCGATCGCGCCGCCTGCCCCGCTGGACCACGCTGCCCGGATGATCCTCGCCGCCAAGCGCCCGCTGGTGATGATCGGCGCCGCCGGCAACCGGCCGCGGCTGGTCGAGCCGCTCTCGGCCGCCGTGCGCCGTATCGGCCTGCCCTTCTTCAACACGCAGATGGGCAAGGGCGCCGTCACCGGTGGCTCCAACCTCTATCTCGGCACCGCCGCGCTCTCCGAGGGCGACTATGTTCATGAGGCCGTCGCCGCCGCCGACCTGATCATCGCGGTCGGCCACGACACGATCGAGAAGCCGCCCTTCCTGATGCGCCAAGCCGGCGGGCCGAAGGTGATCCATCTCGGCTTCCAGTCGGCCAATGTCGAACAGGTCTACCACCCCGATGCCGAGGTGATCGGCGATATCGGCGTCACCATGACGGGCCTCGCCGACCGGCTGGAGGGCAAGCTGCCCGAGCAGAAGCAGACGTTGGAGCTGCGCCAGAAGATCTTGGCGAAGATCAATGCCCGCGCCGAGGAGGACCGCTTCCCGGTGACGCCGCAGCGGCTCGTCCATGACGTGCGCGCGGTGATGCCGGAGGACGGCATGGTCTGCCTCGACAACGGCATGTACAAGATCTGGTTCGCGCGGAACTACCGCACCCATGTCGCCAATACGCTGCTGCTCGACAATGCGCTGGCGACGATGGGCGCAGGGCTGCCTTCCGCGATGATGGCGGCGATGCTGCATCCCGAACGGCGCGTCATGGCCGTCTGCGGCGATGGCGGCTTCATGATGAACTCGCAGGAGATGGAGACGGCGGTCCGGCTCGGGCTCAATCTCGTCGTGCTCGTCCTCAACGACGGCGCCTATGGCATGATCCGCTGGAAGCAGGCGGTCGACAAGTTCCCGGATTACGGCATGACTTTCGGCAATCCCGATTTCGTGCGCTATGCCGAGGCCTATGGCGCCAAGGGCTCGCGCGTGACCTCGGCCGAGGCGCTGGTGCCGACGCTGGAAGCCGCATTCAAGGGCGGCGGCGTCCATCTCGTCGATTGCCCGATCGACTATTCCGAGAACACCCGCGTCCTCGTCGAGGAACTCAAGAACAAGGTGCCGGACGTCGATCTGGCTTAAGTCACGCTTCATCGCTCTCCGCGGGTCATCCCGGGCTTGACCCGGGATCCATGCCGGAGCGCTCCCGATGAAGGCTCAGGCATGGATCCCGGATCTCCGCTTCGCTGCGTCCGGGATGACCCGCGCCATTCCGAGGAGAAAGACCATGCTCAGGGTTGTTTCAGGCCTACGACCGCGCCCCGATCACCGAGATCGAGACCGATGACGAGGCCGCGCTCGAACGCAAGCTGCAGGCGGCGCAGGCCGTCTTCAGGGACCGCGACAACTGGCTGAAGCCGCATCAGCGCATCGCGATCCTGCGCAAGCTCGCGGGGCTCCTCGAAGCAAGGCGCGACCATTTCGCCATGCAGATCGCGCGCGAGGGCGGCAAGCCGCTGCCGGACGCGATCGTCGAGGCGAACCGGGCCGTCGACGGCGTCTACAATGCCGCCGAGGAACTCAGGAACTTCGCCGGCCGCGAGATCCCGATGGGACTGTCGGCGGCCGCCGCCGATCGCTGGGCCTTCACCACCAAGGAGCCGATCGGCATCGTCGCGGCGATCTCCGCCTTCAACCACCCGCTCAACCTGATCGTGCATCAGGTCGCGCCGGCGATCGCGGTCGGCTGCCCGGTCATCGTCAAGCCGGCCGGCACGACGCCGCTCTCCTGCATCGACTTCGTCAAGCTGGTGCATGAGGCCGGGTTGCCCGAGGCCTGGTGCCAGACCTTCGTCCCGCTGGAGACGGCGCTGGCGGAGAAGTTCGCCACCGATCCGCGCATCGCGTTCCTCAGTTTCATCGGTTCGGCCAAGGTCGGCTGGCACCTGCATTCGAAGCTCGCCCATGGCGCCCGCTCGGCGCTGGAGCATGGCGGCGTCGCGCCCGCGATCGTCGACAAGAGCGCCGATCTCGAAGGGATCATCGAACCGATCGTGAAGGGCGGCTACTACCATGCCGGCCAGGTCTGCGTGTCGACGCAGCGGATCTATGTCCATGACGCCATCGTCAACGACTTCACCGAGCGACTCGTGGCGCGGGTGAAGAAGCTGCGCACCGGCGATCCCACGCTGAAGGACACCGAAGTCGGCCCGCTGATCGTCCCGAAGGAGGCCGACCGCGTCGCCTCCTGGATCGACGAGGCGATCAAGGGCGGCGCCCGCCTCGCCACCGGCGGGAAGCGCCTGTCGGAGACGACGCTGGAGCCGACGGTGCTGATCGATCCCGATCCGCAAGCGCGCATCTCCAGCGAGGAGGTGTTCGGCCCGGTCGTCGCGATCTATCGCTACAGCAAGCTCGACGACGCGATCGCGCGGGCGAATTCGCTTCCCGTCGCCTTCCAGGCCAGCATATTCGCGCAGGATATCGACGTGGCGATGCGGGCGGCGAACCGGCTCGATGCCTCAGCCGTGATGGTCAACGACCCCACGACCTTCCGCACCGACTGGATGCCCTTCGCCGGCCGGCGCGTCTCCGGCTACGGCACCGGCGGCATCCCCTACACGATGCACGACATGACCCAGGAGAAGATGATCCTGCTGAAGCGGCGTTGAAGCCCTTGGTCTTTTCGTCATGACCGGGCTCGTCCCGACCATCCACGTCTTTGTTCAAGCGATAGGGCGGCCAAGACGTGGATGATCGCCACAAGGGCGATCATGACGGAATGCGCAATTCAGCCATGTTTTCGTAAGTATCCGGCCTCGGCTTGATACTTTACGATCATTCTAAACAATACGGATTCGGTTGACCCTTGCGCCGCGTCTGCCTAGGCACTGGCTGTCTGCGCCGCGAATAGCCTGATCGCGACGTGCAACCGGGCCGGGTTCGCCGTGATCGTACCGTTTCTCATCATGCTCCGCGAAGGCATCGAGGCCGCGCTGATCGTCGGCATCGTCGCGAGCTATCTGGTCAGGAGCGGGCGGCGCGAATGGCTGCCGGCGCTCTGGATCGGCGTCGGCCTCGCCTGCGCGGTCAGCCTCGCCGCGGGCGCGGCGCTCGACATCATCGTCGGTGAATTGCCCCAGCGCGGGCAGGAATTGTTCGAAGCCGTGATCGGCCTGATCGCGGCGGCGATGCTCACCTCGATGGTTTTCTGGATGCGCAAGGCGGCGCGCTCGATCAAGGGCGAGTTGCAAGCCGGCGTCGATGCCGCGCTTTCCGGCACGCACCAGGGCCTCGCGCTGGTCGGGCTCGCCTTCCTCGCCGTGGTGCGCGAGGGGCTGGAATCGGTCTTCTTCCTGCTCGCGATCTTCCAGCAGAACAGCGGCTGGGCTCCGGCCATCGGCGCGGGTCTTGGCATCGGCTTGGCGGCCGTCATCGGCTACGCCATCTATGCGCTCGGCGTGAAGCTCAACCTGCGCAGCTTCTTCCGCTGGACCGGCATCCTGATCCTGTTCGTCGCGGCCGGGCTGGTAGCCAATGCCGTGCGCTCGCTGCACGAAGCCGGGCTCTGGAACCACCTCCAGCAGGGCGTCTACGATCTCGGCACAGTGCTGCCGGCCGACGGCGCGCTCGGCGCGATCCTCTCCGGTTTCTTCGGTTATCAGGAGCGCGCGGCGCTGGGCGAGGTCATTGCCTATCTCGCCTTCCTCGTCCCGATGCTCGCCCTGTTCCTTGCCGGCGGCCGGCAAGAGCAAGCTGTAGCGGCGCCCCGTCCCGAAACGCGTCGTTCGCCGCGTCTCAAGCTGGCGGGCATCGGCACCTTGCTGCTGGCCTGTGGCGGCATCGGCGCCTTCGTCTATGCGGCAGGCACCGGCGCCCGACGCGGCGCCGAGGCCGGCACGAGCGATATCGTCATCGCGATCACCGACCGGACCTGCCAGCCGGCATCGCTGACGATCCCCGCCGGCAAGGCCAGCTTCGTCGTGACCAATCGCGGCGAACGCGTGCTGGAATGGGAAATCCTCGACGGTGTGATGGTGCTGGAGGAGCGCGAGAATATCGCGCCCGGCCAATCGCGGCGGCTGACGACGCAGCTCCATCCCGGCGAATACGCCATCACCTGCGGCTTGCTGAGCGCCCCACGCGGCCGCCTGATCGTGCAAGCCTCGACGACGCAACCGCGCCCGGCCATGACGCTGATGGACATGGTCGGTCCTGCCGCCGAATACCGCGCCGTGCTCAGCGAGCGTTCGGCCGCACTCGGCAAAGCCCTCGACACTCTCGAACAGGCCCAGAGCGACGGCGACGCGCAGACCTCCGACATCGCTCGTCGTGAAGCCGTCGCGCTGCTGCACGCCTTGCATCCGGCCACGGCTGATGATGCCGAGCTCGACGCCCTTTTCGGCAAGCTGCAGGCGGCTCTCGCCGACCATGCGGCCAATGCCGTATCGGGGATCAAACCGGCCGCCGAGGCCTTCCGCAGCGCGCTCGCCCGGCGCACCACCCTGCCGGATACGATGCTGGCCGGTGCGATCAACCTCCTGTCGTCACCCGACGGCGAGACCGCCTCGCCCGAGGACATCGCCGCCGCGCGCGATATCGCAAAGCTGCTGCTGCCCTTGACCGCGCGCGTCGATCCCGCGCTGGCGGGACGTGTCCGGACCGATCTCGTGGCCCTGCCTGACGATGCCAAGCCGGGCGGTGCCCTGCGAGCGCTGGCCGAAGACCTCGCGGCCATGCGCAAGGCGCTCGCTTTGCCTGAAGCGGAGCGCAAGTCATGACCAAGCCGGGCCAACCCTTCTCGCCCTCGCGGCGCTCGCTGCTCAGCGGCGGCGCGGCAGTTCTCGGCGGCGCCTCGTTGGCCCAGGCGGCGAGCGAACCGGTCCAGAACCCGGCAGCGGCGCCGGAAAGCGACGCGACCGCCCAGCGCCAGCCCCTTCATGGCCTCCATCAAGCCGGCATCGTCACGCCGCGCCCAGCCACCGGCCTTGTCGCCGCCTTCGACGTCACCGCGACCTCGCTCGACGAACTCGAACGGCTCTTCCGCCTGCTCAGCGAGCGCATCGCCTTCCTGATGCGGGGCGGGCCGGCCCCGACCGCCGATCCGGGCTTCCCGCCCCCCGATAGCGGAATCCTCGGCCCCGTCATCGCGCCCGACAACCTGACCGTCACCGTTGCGCTCGGCGCCTCGCTTTTCGACGAGCGTTTCGGCCTCGGCCCGCTCAAGCCGAAGCACCTGCAGCGGATGAAGCGCTTCCGCAACGATGCGCTCGACGGCGCGCTCTGCCATGGCGACCTGCTGCTGCAATTCTGCGCCAATACCGCCGATACCAATATCCATGCGCTGCGCGATATCCTGAAAAACGCGCCCGATCTCCTGCTGCTGCGCTGGAAGCAGGAAGGTACGGTACCGGTACGCCAGTCCAAATCGACCGATGCCAGACCGGGCGAACCGGCGGAGAGCGCCCGCAACCTGCTCGGCTTCCGCGACGGCACCGCCAATCCCGATGCGGCGAACAAGGCGCTGATGGATCATCTCGTCTGGGTGCAACCCGGCCCCAGTGAGCCGGACTGGGCCGTGAACGGCAGCTATCAGGTCGTCAGGATCATCCGGAATTTCGTCGAGCGCTGGGACCGCACGCCGCTTGGCGAGCAGGAAGCGATCATGGGCCGCGAGAAGGCGAGCGGCGCGCCCTTCGGCGGCAGCCAAGAATATGACGAGCCCGTCTATGCCGATGATTCCGAGGGCAAGCGCACCAGGCTCGACGCGCATATCCGGCTCGCCAATCCGCGCCGGCCGGAGACGGAAGCCAGCCGCATGCTGCGCCGGCCCTTCAACTATTCCAACGGCGTCACCCGCGCCGGGCAGCTCGACATGGGGCTGCTCTTCATCTGCTTCCAGCAGGATCTCGAGCGCAGCTTCATCGCCGTGCAGAAGCGGCTCGATGGCGAACCGCTGGAGGAATACATCAAGCCCGTCGGCGGCGGCTATTTCTTCGCCCTGCCCGGCGTGCCCGATGCCGGGAGCCATCTCGGCGCCGGCCTGATCCGGGCTGCGCGCGGCATCGCATCCGCCTCGACCCAAACTTCCCCCCGCAAGACAGGAGATTGATATGCGCTTGCGTTTCGCAGGGCTGGCCGGTGCCAGCCTGATCGCCGTGATGACCGCCGGATCGGCGCTGGCCGCCTCGCCGCTCGACCTCGTGGCTCCGGTCGCCGAGTACAAGCTCTATGTCTCCCAAGGCGTCGACCAACTGGTGAAGGACACCAAGATCTTCACCGATGCGGTCAAGGCCGGCGATCTCGCCAAGGCCAGGGCGCTCTACGCGCCGACCCGCGTCTCCTACGAGAAGATCGAGCCGGTCGCGGAATTGTTCAGCGATCTCGACGGCAAGATCGATTCCCGCGCCGACGACCATGAGAAGAAGGAAGCCGATCCCGAGTTCACCGGCTTCCACCGCATCGAATACGGGCTTTTTGCCAGGAACAGCACCGAGGGGCTTAGCCCCTTCGCCGACGGGCTGCTCGCCGACGTCACCGAATTGCAGAGCCGCATCAAGGGCTTGACGGTTCCGCCGGACAAGATGGTTGGCGGCGCCGCCGCGCTGATCGAGGAGGTCGCGGCGACCAAGATCTCCGGCGAGGAGGACCGCTACAGCCATACCGACCTCTGGGACTTCCAGGCCAATGTCGACGGCGCGAAAAAGATCGTCGACCTGCTGCGCCCGCTCGTCGTCAAGGAAGACAAGGCGCTGGCCGGGAAGATCGACGCCAATTTCGAGACCGTCGACAAGACGCTGGCCAAGTACAAGCTCGGGGATGGCGGCTTCGAGACCTATGACAAGCTGAGCGAGGCCGACCGCAAGGCGCTGGCCGCGATGATCACGACGCTGGCGGAGGATCTCTCCAAGCTGCGCGGCGTGCTCGGCCTCGGCTGACATCAACCGGTTACGTCGGCGCGCCACTCGACAGGGGGTAGCCGATGCGCCATGGACGGCGCATCGGCGCATGACGCCCATCGAAATCCCTTGAACGGATCGCCAGCATGACCGCTTCCTCCGCCAACGCTCCCGCCTCTCAGGGCCGCATCGCCTTGCTCGGCGCACCCATCGAGGTCGGCGCCTCGCGCCGCGGCGCGCTGATGGGCCCGGCCGGCCTGCGCACGGCGGGTCTCGTCGGCGTGCTGGAAAGCCTCGGCTATGCGGTCAGCGACCATGGCGACATCCTGCCGCGCGACCTGACGCCGGTCGACGGCCCGGCCCCGGCCAATGCCCGTTTCTACAACGAGATCGCCGCCTGGATGCGCGCGCTCAGCGCCCGCGCCTATGAGCTCGCACGCTCCGGCGACACGCCGATCTTCCTCGGCGGCGACCACAGCCTGTCGATGGGCTCGGTCAACGGCGTCGCGCGTCACTGGCAGGAGCAGGGCCGCAAGCTCTTCGTGCTCTGGCTCGACGCCCATGCCGATTTCAACATGCCGGCGATCTCGCCTTCCGGAAACATGCACGGCATGTCCTCGGCCTTTCTCTGCGGCGAGGCCGGGCTCGACGAGCTGCTCGGCTCGGAACCGCGCGCCTCGATCGCCTATGAGCAGCTCAGCCTGTTCGGCATCCGCTCGATCGATCCGCTGGAGAAAGCCGCCGTGAAGGCGCGGGGCGTCGACATCGCCGACATGCGCGCCATCGACGAGCACGGCGTCGGCGTGCTGATCCGCCAAGTGATCGAGAAGGTGCGCGCCGCGAACGGCGTGCTGCATGTCTCCTTCGACGTCGATTTCCTCGACCCACCGCTGGCGCCGGGCGTCGGCACCACCGTGCCGGGCGGCGCGACCTATCGCGAGGCGCATCTGGTGATGGAGCTCCTGCACGATTCCGGGCTGGTCCGCTCGATGGATATCGTCGAGCTCAACCCCTTCCTCGACGATCGCGGCCAGACCGCCCGTCTCGCGGTGGAGCTCGCCGGCAGCCTGTTCGGCCAGCAGATCACCGATCGCCAGACGCCGTCCAACGCGATCGGCGCGGCTTAAGTCGCGCTCTCGCGAAAGCCGATCTTCATTCTTCGGTGCGATAGACCCGACTGGAATGTGTCATTCCCGGTCTCGCTTCGCTTGCCCGGAATGACGCGGATGATGAGCCGGGTCAGCCATTCATGAAGATCGCGCTCGTCGGCACGGGTTTCGTCGCCGACTACTACATGACGACGCTGGCCAACCATCCGAACCTGTCGCTCACCGGCGTCTGGGATCGCGATGCCGCGCGGCTGGAAGCCTTCCGCGCCTTCCACAAGGTCTCCGCCTATCCCGATCTCAACACCCTGCTGGCTGACCCCTCCGTCCAGATCGTCGTCAATCTGACGACGCCGGAAAGCCATTACGAGATCACCAGCCGCGCGCTCGCCGCCGGCAAGCATGTCTATTGCGAGAAGCCGCTGGCGATGGAGATGGCACAGGCGGAAGCGCTGCTCAGGCAGGCTGAAGCCGTCGGACTGACCCTCGCGACCGCGCCCGCCAACGGTCTCAGCGACGCCCATCGCCTGGTCGAGGATGCCCTGCATTCCGGCCGGATCGGGATGCCGCGATTGGTCTATGCGGCGATGGAGGACGGCCCCGTCTTCCGCGACAAATGGGCAAGCTGGCGCTCGCGCTCGGGCGCGCCCTGGCCGGGGCTCCACGAATTCGAGATCGGCTGCACGCTGGAACATGCCGGCTACGCGCTGTCCTGGCTGGTCACGCTGTTCGGGCCGGTCGAGAGCCTGACCGCCTTCTCGGCCGTAACCTTCCCTAGCAAAGGCCCGGGCACCGAACGGATCACGATGGCGCCGGATTTCTCCGTGGGCTGCCTGACATTTCGCTCGGGCGTGGTTGCAAGGCTGACCAACGGACTCGCCGCGCCGCGCGATCGCTCGCTACAGGTCTTCGCCGAGAAGGGCTCGCTGACGGTGCGCGACCTCTGGGACAACCGTTCCGTGGTCCATGTCGAGGAGACCGATGCGCCCCGGCCGCTGCTCGGGCGCATCCTGACGCGGGCGGAAGCGAAGCTCGGGCGCACGCTGCCCTGGAAGCCCGCTCCGGGACGTAAGCTGGCCTATCCGGCAGCACCGACGAGCAAGGCCCTGCCCGGGTACCCCTCGCAGATCGATTTCATGCGGGGCGTCGCGGATCAGGCCGAAGCGATCCGACGCGGAGAGGTGCCGCGCTTTTCGGGCGCGCTCGCCCTGCATATCACCGAACTCGCACTGGCCCTCAACAATGCCCGCGACCTAACCCAGCCCTATCGGCCGCGCTCGAGCTTCTGACGGCCGCCGAAGCCGGTTCTCTCAGCTCACTGTTCGGAACTGCTCGCGCTGCGCGAACAGCGAGGCCGTCCCGCCGGTATGGATGAGGCAGGCCGGCTCGTCCGACGGAATGGTGCCGTTCGCGACCAGATCGAGGAAACCGGCACAGGTCTTCGCCGTATAGACATGCTCGACCAGGATGCCTTCGGTCCGGGCGAAGGCGACGATCGCGGCTTCCGAGGCAGGCGTGGGCACACCCCAGCCGCCGCCGAGATGAGCCATGTGATAGTGCAGCGGTGCCTGATCGAGCCCGCCGACCGCCAGGCCTATTCGCCGGCCGATGCCGTCATAGATCCGGCGGATGCGCGCCTCCAGCTCGGCATGCTCGTATTCGACACTGACGAGATGGATCTGGAAGGGGTGCCCGAGCATGGCATTGCCGAAGATGAAGCCTGCCTCCGTCGGCCCCATCGAGCCGGCCAGGAAGACATGGCGGAGCGGCGCCGCTTCGCGCTGCGACTGCTCGTACAGTTCGTGGGCGGCCAGCACGTAGCCGAACGCGCCCAGAACGGCGTCGCCGACGATATAGGGCGTGCGCCCCTGCCGCGTCAGCTCCGCGGCGGCGGCCTTCATCGCCGCTCCGCGCTCCTCCTCGCCGACCGGACCGATGAAGCGGGTTTCCGCGCCGAACAGCCGGTTCAGGAAGGAGCGCTCGCGATTCGTAGGGCTGTCCTCGGCATTGTGGATGATCAGGCAGTCGAGCCCCGCCATCGAGGCGGCTGCGGCCGTCAGACGGCAGAGATTGGACGTCGCCCCGCCGGCGACGAGGACGATGTCGGCCCGCTCCCGGAGCGCGGCGCCCAGCCAGAATTCGAGGCTGCGCAGCTTGTTGCCGCCGAGCCCGATCTCCATCAGGTCGTCACGCTTGATGAAGAGGCCAGGCCGCCCGAGCGTCCGCTCGAAGCCGGAGAGCCGCTGCAGCGGCGTCGGCGACTTGACCAGATCGTGGCGCGGCTCGCGCAGGATGCTCTGCAAACCCGACATCAGCTCACCGCCCCCGGTCGCACCGGCCAGCAAGGCCGGCTTCACGCCGACCGCTTCTTCCGATCGTCCTTGCGCTGATCCGGCTCGACCGCCGACTTGGATGCCCGTGCCAGCGTCGCAATCGCCAAGGGCGGCTTGCCCGACTTCTCCGAGATAACACGATCCTGCTCCATGATCGCCTCCCGAGCGGGCTCATCGCCGTCGAGCCCGCCGAGCAACGCCGTCAGAACGCGCCGATTGGAGGTTCTCGATCCGTCTTCGTAGATGACATCGAACATGGTGAACTCGGTATCGAGCGCTTTGGATTTCGTGCGCTTGGCCATTCCTGCTTCCTTCTACGGAGCGTGCAAATCGTCACTCACGCTGATGCGCTTCTCTTGCTCCCGAGCAAGCTGCCGGATGATTCGCGGCGGTCGGCGGAGCAAGGGGCGATGTCGGCCCGGATGATGCAGCCCGCAAGGGCTCGCTCGCCCAGCTCCGTGCCTTCGATCGCGGCCGATTCGGGGGATCCGGCAAAGCCCGAGCGAATCACGTGAGGTGCGACGAACGACCATGCCATCACGTTTCAGTCCGCCTGGACCCGTGCACAATGTCGGGGCGGTTCGGAGTGCCGAACCTCAATGCCAGCCGGATCAGTGTTCACGGAAGAAATTTGGTGGAGCCAGGCGGAATCGAACCGCCGACCTCTTGAATGCCATTCAAGCGCTCTCCCAACTGAGCTATGGCCCCACTCGCGATGATCGGCTTGGGGACCGATCACCAACCGGATATTGGACCGCCTCGGCGGTTCCGTCCGGGCCGCCCTGTCGGCGACGAAGCGCTCTATAGGCGGCTCGGGCGGAAGACACAAGCGCCTAATGTCGCTTTGTCGTCATCTTTTTTCTGGGCTTGAAGATCAGTTGTCCTCGTCACCCTCGATGTCGCCATCGATCAGGTCGGATACGTCGTCGTCGCCTTCCTCATCCTCCTCCAGGAAGGTGTCGTCCTCGTCATCGCCGCCGACATCCTCGACCTCGATATCGTCCTCGCTGGTGACGACGGCCTCCTTCTCGGACGCCTCGGCATCGGCCTCGTCGAGCGAGACGAGTTCGACGGCGCTGTCGGCGGCCTCGGTCTCGTCCTCCTCATCGGGCTCCGGCTTCGGCGGCACGACCGCTTTCGCCTGCGGCTCGAACATCGCCCGCGGATAAGCCTGGCCCGTATAGGGCGAGACGATCGGGTCCTTGTCGAGGTCATAGAATTTGCGGCCCGTGACCGGGCAAACGCGCTTCGTTCCGAGTTCCGGTTTCGCCACTGCGTCGGACCTTCAACTATCATGTTTTGAAAAGCAGGCGCGTCCGTTAGTCGGGGTAGGCGGCGCTGTCAAATGTTGATTTGCGCAGGGCCGCAAAGCCGGACGCCCGAAGCGGCGTTTCAGCGCGCCGCCGCACCTCGCCTTGGCGCGCCGCGCGCGAGCATGCTACGGCCTTGCGCGCATTCCTTTTCGGCCCGCTTGCAGAGACCGCGCCCCGTGTCCCACGACCATGACCCCGTTCCCGTCACCGCCCGCACTGGGGGCCCGCTCAAGGGCCGCGTCCGCGTCCCCGGCGACAAGTCGATCTCGCACCGGGCGATGATCTTCGGCCTCCTGGCGATCGGCGAGACCAAGGTCACCGGACTGCTCGAAGGCGAGGACGTGATGCGCACCGCCGCGGCGGCGCGTGCGCTTGGCGCCATCGTCCATCATGACGGGCCGGGCGCCTGGCGGGTGCAGGGCGTCGGCGTCGGCGGCTTGCGCGAACCGGCCGACGTGCTCGATTTCGGCAATGCCGGCACTGGCTCGCGCCTGATGATGGGCGTCTGCGGCTCGCACCCGATCACCACGACTTTCGATGGCGACGCCTCGCTGCGCAAGCGGCCGATGCGGCGCATCCTCGACCCGCTCGAGCAGATGGGCACCGTCGTCGTCTCGCAGCAGGAAGGCGGGCGCGTCCCATTGACGCTGCGCGGCCCGAAGGAAGCGATCCCGATCACCTACCGCCCGCCGGTCGCCTCGGCGCAGATCAAGTCGGCCGTGCTTTTGGCCGCGCTCGCCGCGCCCGGCGAGACCACGGTGATCGAGGCGGAAGCGACCCGCGACCATACCGAGAAGATGCTCGCGCATTTCGGCGCCGAGATCACGGTGACGCCCGAGGGCGAACATGGCCGGCGCATCGTGCTGAAGGGCCAGCCGGAATTGAAGGCCGCGCCGATCGTCGTGCCGGCGGATCCGTCCTCCGCCGCCTTCCCGCTGGTCGCGGGGCTGATCGTGCCGGGCTCGGACATCCTCATCGAGAGCGTGATGACCAATCCGCTGCGCTCCGGCCTGCTCACCACGCTGCGCGAGATGGGCGCCGACATCACCGTCGAGCGCGAGGCCAACGAGGGCGGCGAGACGGTCTGCGACCTGCGCGTTCGCGCCTCCAGCCTCACGGGCGTGACGGTGCCGCCGGAGCGGGCGCCGGCGATGATCGACGAATACCCGGTGCTGGCGGTGGCCGCCTCCTTCGCGACGGGCACGACGCGGATGCGCGGCCTGCAGGAACTGCGCGTCAAGGAATCCGACCGCCTCGCCGCTGTCGAGGCCGGGCTGAAAGCGGCCGGCGTGACCTGCCGGATCGAGGGCGACGACCTCATCGTCGAGGGCTCGGGCGGTGGACCGGTGCGCGGCGGCGGGCCGATCGCGACCCATCTCGACCACCGCATCGCGATGAGCTTCCTCATCCTGGGACTGGCGACGCAACAGCCGGTCGTGGTCGATGACGGTGCCATGATCGCGACGAGCTTCCCGAGCTTCATCCCCCTGATGAACGGGCTCGGAGGCCAGATCGGATGAGCGCGACGGCGCGGCCCGGCCGCCTCGTCATCGCCGTGGACGGCCCGGCAGCGTCCGGCAAGGGCACGCTGGCGCGCCGGCTCGCCGCGCATTACGGCCTGCCCTATCTCGATACCGGCCTGCTCTACCGCATGGTGGCGCGCGCCATGCTCGATGCCGGCCACGACATCCACGACGCCATCGCAGCCGAGGCGATCGTCGGCAGCTTCGACGAGACCGCCTTCCCGGAAGAGCGTTTGCGCGGCCGCGAGATCGGCGAAGCCGCTTCCGTGGTCGCAGCCATGCCGGCAGTGCGTGCCGGCCTGCTGACCCGGCAGCGGCGCTTCGCGGCGCAACCGGGCGGGGCCGTGCTCGACGGGCGCGATATCGGCACGGTGATCTGCCCGGAGGCGCCGGCCAAGCTCTTCGTCACCGCGACGCCGGAGGTGCGTGCCGCGCGCCGGCACAAGGAGCTGGTCGGGCGCGGCGAGACTGTGACCTTCGACGGCATCCTCGCCGATATCCGCCGGCGCGATGCCCGCGATTCCGGCCGCAGCGACGCGCCGCTCAAGGCGGCTGATGATGCGGTCGTGCTCGACACTTCGGCGCTGACCGTCGAGGAGGCGGCCACTGCGGCGATCGGCATCGTCGAGGGCCGCCGCGCCGCCTGAGCCCGCCGCTCGCGAATTTGCTATCGAAACAGGCGGTGTCAGCCGGATTTTCCGGCTTGGCGCGCGTCTCCCCCAAGCGCACACTCCGTATCGCGAATAGGCGACGGAGGTGGCGATGCGGCGCTGGCTGTACGGTCTCTCATGTCTGGCAGCGGCGGCGCTGTGGCAGCCCGCCCTGCCACGAGCCCAGACGGCAGTGACACCGCCCGAAGAGGTCGATGTCGCGCTCGTGCTGGCCGTCGACGTCTCCTATTCGATGGATCTCGACGAACTCGCCCTGCAGCGCAACGGCTATATCGAGGCCTTCCGCTCCAAGCAGCTTCACGACGCCATCAACAAGGGCGCGATCGGCAAGATCGCCGTGACCTATTTCGAATGGGCCGGCGGCAGTTTCCAGTACATCGTCCGGCCCTGGAAGGTGATCGACGGCCCGGCCGCGGCGATGGCCTTCGCCGAGGAGCTGGGCGAGGCGCCGACGCGGCGCGGACGGCGCACCTCGATCTCGGGCGCGATCGATCTCGGCGTGCAACTGCTGGAGCAGTCGAATGTCAGCGCGATGCGGCGCGTGATCGACATCTCCGGCGACGGCGCCAATAATGACGGGCGTCCGGTGACCGCCGCCCGCGACGAGGCCGGCGCCAAGGGCATCGCCATCAACGGCCTGCCGGTGATGCTGAAGCAGGCCGGCTATTTCGACATCGACAATCTCGACACCTACTACACCGACTGCGTCATCACCGGCATCGGCGCCTTCGTCATCCCGATCCGCGAGAAGAGCCAGTTCGTCGAGGCGACGAAATCGAAGCTGCTGCGCGAGATCGCCGAGGCGCCGGCCGATGCGACTTTCCACAAGGCGCAATCCGGCAATATCGCGACCTGCCTCGCCGGCGAGCGGCAATGGCGCGACCGGATGGGGAATTGAGGGCGGCAGCCGCGTCGGAACCCAGCCGTCAGCCCGGGCTTGACCCGGGCATCTCATGACCAGGGCGCTCCGGAGCCTCTTCCGGCCTGGGATGCTCGGGTCTGCGCTTCGCTCCACCCGAGAATGACGCCAAGTCTCACGTCCCGCGTGGCTTCGCCCGCGTCGTGGGCAGCGCAGCGGCGGGATCGTCCGGCCAGAGATGACGGGGGTAGCGGCCCTTCATCTCCGATTTCACCGCAGCCCATGAGCCGCGCCAGAAGCCCGGCAGGTCGCGCGTGACCTGGATCGGGCGATGCGCAGGCGACAGCAGTTCCAGCACGAGCGGTACGCGCCCGCCGGCCAAGGCGGGATGCGTCGCGAGGCCGTAAAGCTCCTGCACGCGCACCGAAATGGTCGGGCCGGCCTCGGCCGCGTAGTCGACCGCGAACGAGGAACCGGTCGGTGCGATGAAATGGGTCGGCGCCTCCTGATCGAGCCGGCGCTTCATCTCCCAGGGCAGCAGCCCGGCCAACGCCGAATCGAGATCGGAAGGCTGGATCGCAGCGAGCGAGGCGCGGCCGAGGAGATGCGGCGCCAGCCAGAGCTCCGGGTCCTGCCCCAACCCATCGTCCGAGAGATCGGGCCAGCCGGTTTCCGGCTCGGCCTTGCGCAGGAAGGCGGCGCGCTCGCGCAACTGGTTCTGCCCCTTGGTCCAGGGCAGCAATCCAATGCCGAGCGGCGCGATGCCCTTCGCCAGCGCTTCGGCGTTTTCGGATGTATCCGCGACGGAGAGCGGCCTTTCCGAGAGCGCGAGCGCCCCGTAGCGACGCACGGCCCGGACGCGCAGGGCGCGGGCGGCGCGGTCGAAGCTCGCTTCCTCGCGCTCGGCGATCGCAAAGGGGGCAAGGCCATGGGAAACCAGCGCCGCGATCTCGGTTTCGCTGATGGCGGCGGCAGCCATGATGCGGGCCTGCTGGGCCGAGCCGGTCATCTCGGCCACGACGATATAGGGCTCGCGCGCCAGGCGCTGGGACGGCTCCAATGCCCCGCCGCGACCATTGGCGAGGAGATACTGGCCCGAACCCGGCGCGCGCGCCTTGGCGACGCGGTCGGGATAGGCGAAGGCGAGCAGGAAGCCGGGCGAGAGGGCTTCGCCGGTATCAACCCGATCCTTGCCGATGCTGCGCTCGGCGGTTCGTGCCCAGCCTTCGGCGAGGCGGCGCATGTCGCCGGCCCGGCCGCCGCGCTCGCGGTTGAAGCGTTCCAGGCGCTCGGCGAGATCGATGGCATCGCCGCCGAGACCTCGCTCGACCAGCACGGCAGCCAGATCGGCGGCGGCATCCGCCTGCCCGAAGCGCGCGGAAGCCACGATCATGCGGGCGAGGCGCGGCGGCAGCGGCAGCGCCTGCAGGGCGCGCCCTTCCGACGTGATGCGGCCATCGGCATCGAGCGCGCCGACTGCTTCCAGAAGGCCACGCGCTTCCTTGAGGGCCGGCGCGGGCGGCGGATCGAGGAAGGCCAGCGTGGTGGGATCGCCCACGCCCCAGGCAGCGCAATCAAGCAGGAGCGGGCTCAGGTCCGCGGAGAGGATTTCCGGCCGCGCGAAGGCTTCGAGCGCGCCGGTCGCGGCCTCCTCCCAGAGCCGATAGCATACGCCCGGCTCGGTGCGGCCGGCGCGGCCCCGGCGCTGGTCGGCGGCGGCGCGGCTGGCGCGGCGGGTCTCCAATCGGGTCACGCCGATATCGGGCTCGTAGACCGGCACGCGGGCGAGGCCGGAATCGATGACGACACGGACGCCCTCGATGGTCAGCGAGGTCTCGGCGATGGCGGTTGCAAGCACGATCTTGCGCCTGCCCACAGGCGCCGGCAGCACGGCGCGATCCTGCTCGCGCTGGTCGAGCGCACCATAGAGCGGGGCGATCTCGACGGCAGGATCGCGCAATCTCTCGCGAAGACGCTCCTCGACGCGGCGGATCTCGCCCTGTCCGGGCAGGAAGACGAGCTGCGAGCCCGGCTGCTCGTTCAGCGCCAGCAGGATCGTCTCGGTGACCTGATCCTCGATGCGCTTCAGCGGGTCGCGGCTGCGATAGCGCGTCTCGATCGGATAGGCGCGGCCCTCGCTTTCGATCACCGGGTCATCGCCCAGCAATTTCGCGACGCGGGCGCCATCCAAAGTAGCCGACATCACGAGGATGCGCAGGTCCTCGCGCAGGCCGCCTTGCGCATCGAGCGCCAGGGCGAGGCCGAAATCGGCATCGAGCGAGCGCTCGTGGAATTCGTCGAAAAGCACGGCGGCGACGCCGTCCAATGCGGGATCGTCGAGGATCATCCGGGCAAAGACGCCCTCGGTCACGACCTCGATGCGCGTCTTCGGGCCGATCTTCGAGCCGAGGCGCACGCGCAAGCCGACGGTTTCGCCGACGCGCTCGCCCAGCGTCTGCGCCATCCGGTTCGCCGCGCCCCGAGCTGCCAGGCGCCTCGGTTCGAGCACGATCAGCTTGCCGCCTTTGGTCCAGGGCTCGTCGAGGAGGGCGAGCGGCACGCGCGTGGTCTTGCCGGCGCCGGGCGGAGCGACCAGCACGGCGTTTGGCCGCGCCCTCAATGAGGAGGCGAGATCGCCGAGAACGGCGTCGATCGGAAGGGCGGTGTCGAAGGGGCGCATGCCCGGCCGATGTGGCGCAGGCGCGTGCCGCACGCAAGCCACTCGCCAGCCGGCCCGTCCCATGCTAACCGCTGCGGCATGACTGAGACCGGCCAGACCCGCATCCAGAACCGCTTCCAGGCCTGCGCCCGCGAGGGCCGGGCGGCGCTCGTGACCTTCGTCACCGCCGGCGATCCCGATTTCGAGACCTCCAGCGCGATCCTCGCGGCCCTGCCCGGAGCCGGCGCCGACGTGATCGAGCTCGGCGTGCCCTTCACCGATCCGATGGCGGACGGCGTGCCGGTCCAGCTCGCCGGCCAGCGCGCGCTCAAGGCCGGCCAGACGTTGCGCAAGACGCTTGCCATGGTCGAGAGCTTCCGCAAGGCCGGCCATGACACGCCGATCGTGCTGATGGGCTATTACAATCCGATCTACGCCTATGGCGTCGACGCCTTCCTCACGGACGCCCGCCGCGTCGGCATCGACGGCCTCATCGTCGTCGACCTGCCGCCGGAAGAGGACGAGGAGCTCTGCCTGCCGGCGCTGAAGGCCGGCGTCTCCTTCATCCGCCTGGCGACGCCGACGACCGACGACAAGCGCCTGCCCAAGGTGCTGCAGAACACCTCCGGCTTCGTCTATTACGTCTCGGTCACCGGCGTGACCGGCGGCGCCATCGCCGATTACGGCGCGGTCGGCGACGCGGTCGCCCGGATCAAGCGCCATACCGACCTGCCGGTCGCGGTCGGCTTCGGCGTCAAGACCGCCGAGGATGCGGCCACCATCGCCAAGCGGGCGGACGGCGTCGTCGTCGGCTCGGCCCTGGTCGAGCGCGTCCGCCTCTCGCTCGATGACCAGGGCAAGGCCACGGAAAAGACGGTTTCGGCTGTCACCTCGCTGGTCAGCGAGCTCGCCCAGGGCATCCGCTCCGTCGCCAAGGCGGCCTGAGCCCAAGGTTTCGTTCCATGGTCGCGCCGCTTGCCCGCCGGCAGGCGCGACCCCATTTTCGGCGTGACGGCGCGTAGTCGCCGACAAGCCCATCAGGGATTCATCCGATGAACTGGATTTCCGAAGTCGTCCGGCCGCGCATCAAGACGCTGTTCAAGCGCGAGAGCCCCGAGAACCTCTGGATCAAGTGCCCCGATTCCGGGCAGATGGTGTTTCATAAGGATGTCGAGGCCAATGGCTACGTCATCCCCGGCTCCGAGCACCACATGCGCGTCACCGCGCCGGAGCGGCTGCGGCTGACCTTCGACGACGGCAAGTGGCTCGATGTCGCCCTGCCTGAGGTCGCGATCGACCCGCTGAAGTTCCGCGACGAGAAGCGCTATGTCGACCGGCTGAAGGACGCCCGCGCCAAGACCGGCATGCAGGACGCCTTCAAGATCGGCTATGGCCGGGTCAAGGGCCTGCCGATGACGCTGGCCGTGCAGGATTTCCACTTCATGGGCGGCTCGCTCGGCATGGCCGCGGGCGAAGCCTTCGTGAAGGGCGCCGAGACCGCGCTCGACAAGAAGACGCCCTATGTCGTCTTCGCGGCGTCGGGCGGCGCGCGCATGCAGGAAGGCATCCTCTCGCTGATGCAGCTGCCGCGCACGACGGTCGCGGTCCGGCGCCTGCGGGCGGCCGGCCTGCCCTATTTCGTCGTGCTGACCAATCCGACCACCGGCGGCGTCACGGCTTCCTATGCGATGCTGGGCGATGTCCATATCGCCGAGCCCGGCGCGCTGATCGGCTTCGCCGGCCCGCGCGTGATCGAGCAGACGATCCGCGAGAAGCTGCCGGACGGCTTCCAGCGCTCCGAATATCTCAAGGATCACGGCATGGTCGATATGGTCGTGCATCGCCGCGACCTGCCGGAGACGCTCGCCCGGCTCGGCCGCCTGCTGACCAAGCAGCCGGCCGTGAAGGAAGAGGCTGCGCCGCCCGCTCGTCCGGTGGCCGAGGCCGTCTGAGGAATTCTGCGGCTGGGGGCCGTTACGCCATGGGGTCTTCCGACGCATTGCTTGCGCGCTTCATGGCGCTGCATCCCAAGCTGATCGACCTCTCGCTCGGCCGCATCCTCACCCTGCTCGAAAAGCTCGGCGACCCCCAGAAGAAGCTGCCGCCGGTGATCCATGTCGCCGGCACCAACGGCAAGGGCTCGACCATCGCCTTCATGCGGGCGATCCTCGAGGCGGCCGGCCTCTCCGTCCATGTCTATATCTCGCCGCATCTGGTGCGCTTCCATGAGCGCATCCGGCTGGGCGCGCCCGGCGGCGGGCGCTTCGTCGCCGAGGACAAGCTGGTCGAGGCGCTGGAGCGCTGCGAGGCGATCAATGCCGGCGATCCCATCACTTTCTTCGAGATGACGACGGCGGCGGGGCTGCTGCTCTTCTCCGAGCATCCGGCCGATGTGCTGCTGCTGGAGGTCGGGCTCGGCGGGCGTTTCGACGCGACCAATGTCATCGCGCACCCGGCCTGCACGGTGGTGACGCCGGTCTCGCTCGACCATTCCGAATATCTCGGCGACACCGTCACCAAGATTGCCGGCGAGAAGGCCGGCATCTTCAAGCGCGGCGCGCCAGCCGTGATCGCGCCGCAGGAGCCGGAGCCGACCGCGGTTCTGGAAGCCGCGGCCGAGCGCGCGGGAGCCTCGAAGATCCTGATCGGCGCGCAGGATTTTAACGTCCATGAGGCCGGCGGGCGGCTGGTCTACGAGGATCAGGACGGCTTGCTCGACCTGCCGCTGCCGCGTCTTTCGGGCCGGCATCAGCATATCAATGCCGGCACCGCGATCGCCGCACTGCGGGCGGCTGGCTACGGCGCCCTGCCGGCGCAAGCCTTCGAAGACGGGATGCGCAACGCCGACTGGCCGGCGCGGTTGCAGCGCCTGTCGCGCGGAGCGCTGGCCGAGATCGTGCCGGAGCGCGCCGAGCTCTGGCTCGATGGCGGCCACAATCCCGATGGCGGGCGCGTGCTCGCCCAGGCCATGGCCGATCTCGCCGATCGCAACCCCGCGCCGCTGGTGATGATCGCTGGCCTGCTCTCCACCAAGGATGCCGCCGCGACGCTCGGGCATTTCAAGGGGCTGGCGCAGGGACTCTACGCCGTTCCGATCCATAATTCGCTGGCCGCGCGCCCGGCCGAGGAGGTCGCGGAGGCCGCCCGCAGCGCAGGCCTTGCCGCCGAGGTCTCCAGCTCGGTGGAGCAGGCGCTGCGGACGATCGCGGCGCGCGACTGGCCCATGCCGCCGCGCATCCTGATCTGTGGCTCCCTCTATCTCGCGGGCGAAGTGCTCTCCGACAACGGCACGCCGCCGACCTAAGCCTTTCCGCATTTCGACCTGCCTTGGGGAAAGCCATGCCCGTTCCCGGACTGACGATCCTCGGCGCCACGCTGCTTTGCAGCCTGCTCGGCGGCTGCGTCACGACCGAGGGCAGCGCGCCCGGACAGGCCGACAGTACGGAGCGGGTCGCATCCGGCAAGCGCACCTTCCTGCAGAAGACCTTCATGACGATGGACGAGCGCTGCCGGCCGATCCCGCGCCCCAAGGGCGTGCTGACCGAGCCACCGCGGCACGGCAAGGTCCGGCTGGCGACCCGCAAGGCCGCGGCCGAATACGGGCCGGGCCCGTTCCAGCATTGCAACGGCAAGGTCGGACCATCTCTTGCCTTCGAATACACCTCGAAGCCCGGCTATCGCGGGGCCGACAGCTTCCTCGTGCGCATCCGCTACGATGACGGCGAAATCCGCTACGAGCGTTTCGAAATCGCGGTCGATTGAGGAGGGCCTGATGCAGCGCAGCTTCGGAACCTCAGGCTTGCTCGCCCCATCGATCGGCCAGGGCAGCTGGTATAGCGAGCAGGGCGACCGGCGCGAGGCGATCGCCGCATTCCGGCGCGGGCTCGATCTCGGGCTGACCCATATCGACACGGCCGAGATGTATGGCGACGGCCGCGCCGAGGCGCTGATCGGCGAGGCCATCGAAGGCCGGCGCGACGGGGTTTTCCTGGTCTCGAAGGTGCTGCCCCATAACGCCTCGCGGCAGGGCGTGCGCGCCGCCTGCGAGCGCTCGCTGAAGCAGCTCAGGACCGACCGGCTCGATTGCTATCTGCTGCACTGGCGCGGCCCACACCCGCTGCCTGAGACCTTCGCCGCCTTCGAGGCGCTGAAGCAGGAGGGCAAGATCCTGTCCTGGGGCGTCAGCAATTTCGACGAGGACGATCTCGACGAGGCGCTCGCCGCCGCCGGTAAGGGCAGGATCACCTGCAACCAGGTGCTCTACCATCTGCGCGAGCGCGCGATCGAGCATGCGGTGATCCCGTGGTGCGAGCAGAACGGCGTCGCCGTCGTCGCCTACAGCCCCTTCGGCCATGACGATTTCCCGCCCCCTGGCAGCGCGCAGGGCAAGGTTCTGGCCGAGATCGCGGCAAGCCAAGGCGCGACGCCCCGGCAGGTCGCGCTCGCCTTCCTGACCCGGCGCGACAGCGTGTTCGCGATCCCGAAGGCCGGCCGTGTCGCGCATGTCGAGGACAATGCCGGCGCTTTGAACCTCGCGCTGTCCGAAGCCGAGATCGCCCGGATCGACGCAGCCTTCCCGCGCGGTCGCAAGCCTGCTTCCCTGCCGATGATCTGACCGGCTGGAAACCACGTTGCGCCTTCCGGCTTTACAAGCCGGGGCCGTCGGCGCTTTCCTAGAGTCAAGGGCGGCGGCCACCAGAGCTCGACAACGCCTCATTCAGCAGTAGCGTCTTTCGGAGTGAGTGTGATGCGTCGCGTTCTCGGCATTCTGGCCGCCCTTTTCCTGTCAGCCTTCGCCGGCGCCGCCCATGCCGGCGTCGATGTCCGGGTCGATATCGTCGCCCAGCGCATGTCGGTGACCACCACCGACGGCGAGGTCTACGACTGGAAGATTTCCTCCGGCCGTAAGGGCTTCCGTTCGCCCAATGGCGTCTACCGCCCGACCCGGCTCGAGAAGAACTGGTACTCCCGCAAATATGGCGGCGCGATGCCCCATGCCGTGTTCTTCCGCGGCGGCTATGCGATCCATGGCACCACGGCCGTGGGCGCGCTCGGCCGCCCGGCCTCGCATGGCTGCATCCGCCTGCACCCGGCCAATGCCGCCAAGCTCTTTGCGCTGGTGAAGAAGCACGGCTCCAGCCAGACCAAGATCGCGCTCAACGGCGCGGCGCCCGACAATCTCTCGCGCTTCGCCAAGGCCGCCTCGCCATCGAAGGCCAAACTCGCTAAGGCGAGCCCGTCCAAGCAGACGATCGCCAAGGCCAAGCAGCGCCATCAGGCGACGAGCATCGCCCAGCAGCGGCGCGGCGGCGATTGGGAAGCGGCGCGCGGCCAGATCCTGCTGCGCCCCGCCCTCCCGGCCGGTGCCTATGGCTACCAGCCCTATTATCCGAGCGGCTACGGCTGGCGCTGAAAGCTAGATCGCCTCAGGCACGATCCTGAGCCAGCCTTCCAGCGTCTCGCCCGGCGCCAGGCGCTGGAGCGGTGCGGCGGCTCGTGCCGGCGGCTCACTCGGCGCGCCGATGGCGTGGCTCTGCGGCTCGACGCAAAGGAAATCCGCGCCCGCCGGTGCCCAGACCACCGGGCAGTTCAGGTTGTCGCTCGCGGTCAGCGTGATGGCGAGGCCGGTCGAGGGCGTCTCGATCCGGGCGGTGCCGTCCCAGCCGAGGAAGCTCCAGGCGGTCACCGTCTCCGCCCGGAAGGGGTGGGCCTCGGCATAGGGCCCGCGATCGGCGAAAGCCTGCTGGCCCGTCGCGCGGAAAGCCTCGCCGAAGACCAGCGCGCCGGTGCTGCGCATAACAAGGCGCGTGTCGGCGGCGCAGGGAAACCAGGGATGGTGTCCCATGCCGAACGGTAGTGCCGCTTCCGCCTCGTTGGTGATCGCCATCCGGATGGTCATACCGGCCTCGTCGAGGATGACGTCCTGCACCGCCCGGTAGCGATAGGGGTCTGCCCCCTCCGTCCGGCGATGTTCGAGCACGGTATGGCTGCGGTCATACCGCAGGACATCCCAGGCCGCCTGCCAGCCGAAACCGTGGATGGCGCCGCCGGGGTCGTTCTGCGGAACGAGGAAGCGCTGCTCGCCGTCGTCGACGACGCAATCGAAGGCGCGGTTGGCGAAGGGCAGCAGTGCCCAGGTGCCGAAGAAATTCGGTGAGACCGTGCCAGGCTGCCGTCCGGCCGGCGGATAGAGCACGTCTTGGCCATGCCAGCTAAGGGAAGAGACGATGCCACCCGCCTCGGGATGGATGACGGCGTCGAGGCCGCCCGCTTTCAGTTCGAGCATCCGGCTTGTCCGATTCGTCCGCGCCATCAAGACCTGCAGCGTTGCCGGGAAGTCGGACCTTGCACAAGGCTTCCAAGCGACGGCTCTTGACCGGGCTGGGCACGATGGAGACAGTCGCGCGCCATTGCCGGAGCCTGCCATGCCCAAACCTCTGATCGCGCTCGACTGGGGAACGACCCGCGCGCGTGCCTTCCTGATCTCGGGTACGGGGGAGGTGCTGGAGCGGCGCATCGCCGATCGCGGCATCCAGTCGGTTCCGGCCGGCGGCTATCCGGAGGCCTTCGCAGAGCTCGCCGGCGACTTCCGCGAGACGGCGCCCGATGCCGCGATCGTGCTCGCCGGCATGGTCGGCAGCCGCAATGGCTGGATCGAGGCGCGCTATGTCCCCTGCCCGGCCTCGCCGGCCGAGATCGCGGCCAACGCGATCAAGGCCGCGATCGATGCCGCGACGACGGCGACGATCCTGCCCGGCCTGAGCTGCGACGACGGCGCCTTCGACGTGATGCGCGGCGAGGAGACCCTGATCGTCGGCCTCGGCCTGAGCGACGGCATCGCCTGCCTGCCCGGCACCCATTCGAAATGGGCCGAGATCCGGCAGGGCCGCATCACCCGCTTCGCCAGCTTCATGACGGGCGAGATCTACGGTCTCCTGCGCAACGATTCGATTCTCGCCCGGCTCGCCGAAGCCCCTTCGGACGCGGACGCCGTGGATGGCGCCACGCGTGGCCGCGCTGCGGCCGGCCGACCCGGCGGCCTGCTCAACACCGCTTTCGCCGCCCGCACCGAGGTTCTCGCCGGCCGGATGCCGGGCGGCGCAGTCGGGCCCTATCTCTCGGCGCTGCTGGTCGGGCAGGAGATCGCGGGGGCGGAGGCCCTGTTCGGCAAGGGCCAGACTATCCATCTCGTTGCGGACGGCGCCCTGGCCGAGAGCTATGGCGCCGGCCTGCAGGCACGGGGCCATGCCATTCAGTTGATCTCGCCCGAAGCCGCCTTCGTCGCGGGCGTCCGGCGGCTCGCGGCCGATCTCCCGGCATGATCGTCGTCTTCGGCTCGATCAATATCGATCTCGTCACGCCGGTCGAGCGCCTGCCGGGGCCGGGCGAGACCGTACTCGGCCCGGGCTATGCCCTGCATCCCGGCGGCAAGGGGGCGAACCAGGCGCTCGCCGCGCGGCGCGCCGGCGCAGATGTCGTGCTCGTCGGCGCGACCGGGCGGGACAGGTTCAGCGATGCCGCGCTGGCGCTGCTCACCGCCGAGGGCGTCGATCTCGATCATGTCGCACAGGTCGACGAGCCGACGGGCGCCGCCTTCATCGCGACGGACCGGGAGGGCGCCAACCAGATCATCGTCGCGGCCGGCGCCAATGCCGTTGTGCGGCCGGATGCCTTGCGGCAGCTCGAGCTCGCGGCGGAGGATATCCTGCTGCTGCAGCGCGAGGTTCCCGAGGAGGCCTGCCTGGAGGCTGCCCTTGCGATGAAGCGGGCTGGCGGGCGCGTGATCCTCAACCTCGCCCCGGCCGAGGCGCCTTCAGCCGCCCTGCTCGACCAGCTCGACATGCTGATCGTCAACGAGCACGAGGCGGTGGTTCTGGCGCAGGCTCTCGGCTGGCCGGAGCGGGATCCGGATGCGATCGCGCGCCGGCTCGACGGCGAGCGGCGCATCGCCACGATCGCGACGCTGGGGGCTGCCGGGGTCGTCGCCTGGATCGGCGGCACCCGGCACCGGCTCGCTGCACCGGAGGTCGCAGTCATCGACACCGTCGCGGCAGGAGACAGCTTCACCGGCGCCTTCGCCGCCGCACTCGCGGCCGGCAAGGGCGTGCCGGACGCGCTGCGCGACGGACTGGCCGCCGGCTCGCTCGCCTGCACGCGACGGGGAGCCCAGCCAAGCATCCCCCATGCAGCCGAGATCGCGGCACTGGCCGCCAGGCTTGCCGACGAATCCGGCCGGTAAGCCCGGATTAAGCCTGTCGGCATTCGCCTTGCGCCTCGCGCCCTGGTTGCGCGCAAATGCGTGCAACCTCTTCACCCTTCGTCAGGGCTCTCTCCCTCATCGTGGCCGAACCGGCAGAAGGACCGGAGGGACCGTGACGACATCACCATTGATCTGGGCGTTGAGCGTGGCCGGTGCCACCGCGGTCGGGGCATTGTCCTATACGCACCTGCTCGCCCCGCGCATGGTGGACGAAGCGCCTGCCGTCGCGGTCGCCGCAACCCCGCAGAGGGCGCCCGGACCGCGTGTGCCCACGACGCTCGCCGTCGCGGCCGATTATCGCGGGCACTATATCGTGCACCCTTCGGTCGAGAACTATCGCATCAAGATGATGGTCGATACCGGCGCCAGCGTCGTGGCGCTGACCGCAGCCGATGCGCGTGCGCTCGGAATCAGGGAGGATGCCTCGGCGCGCAAGGTCATGCTCGGGACCGCCAACGGTACGGTCATCGGCTACCGCACGGTCCTGCGGGAAATCCGGCTCGGCGAGATCGTCGTCCGCAATGTCGACGCCGTCGTCCTGCCCGAGAGCGCGCTCTCGATCAGCCTGCTGGGCAACTCCTTCCTCAGCAAGCTGCTGGGCTATGAGGTCCAGACCGGGCGCATGGTGCTGCGCGGCTAGAGCCGTTCCAGCAAAGTGCACAGCGGCTTTTGCCTTCGCAACTGCGTAGAATGTGACCTGACAGGGCGTCGAAAGCGAGCCCGAGCTCGCCGGCGGCGCACCACGGGCCGGGCCAGGCGCCGCCGACCGTCTCAGTTGAAGGGCTGGCAGGCGTTGGTGCCGGTCCGGGTCACCTGTTCGATATTCGCGGTGCCGCCGGCCACGCCATTGCGCGGGCGCGCATAGATCGGGCTGTCGCCGAGCGTGAACGATCCGGTGAGGACATAGCCGATAGCCGGCGTGTATCTGTAGCTCGAGCGCGCCATGATGACCGAGGTATTCGCAACCCGGACGCTGTCGGGAACTGTGACCGTAGCTCCCCTGGCCGGCGCGGTGCCATTGCGCTGATTGCTCCAGCAGACCCGCGCAACACCGGCCGAGTCGATCACGACGCTGGCGATGACCATGGAGGCCTTGCTGTTGTCATAAGGCATCAGGATCGTCTGCGCGGCGTTGAAGATGTTGTCGATATCCGTGGTCGAGACCGTCTGAACACGCGCCGTGAGATCGCTGAGAGCCGATGTCAGCTGCGTCACCTTGCGGTTGATCATCACAAGCTGCACCACCTCCACCATTCCGATATAGGCGACGAGCATCACCGGCAGCGTCATGGCGAACTCGACCAGCGCCACACCTTCCCGATCGCGGCAGAACCGGCGCCAGATGCGCAGACCTGTCTTTTTCCGCATGCCCATCATTCCCGATCAAGACCCTGCAGGAGGAGTCGCGCCGGACGCGACGAAGGGCTCGGCCCGGAAGGCCATGCTCACGACGATACCCCGCCGGCCCGACCCGGGGGGGCCGATGTTGGCCAGCCCGGTCGAGGCCCAGCCCGTCAGGAAAAGCTTGTAGTCGAGCACCGCGCGCACCACGACGATGTCGTTCCCCTGCGGCTGGATGTAGCCGAAGCTGGTCGTATTGAGGCTTCCGCCCGCAAGAGGATCGCTTCCCGATGTTCCGGACGTCGCAGCGGAGAAGCTGTTGTAGACGCGGACGTCGATATACAGCTTCGAGCAATCGATGAGCCCTATCGGCGCGCGGGCGCAGACGTTGTCGCGGAACTTCGTGGCATTCACTGCGCCGGTGGCCCCGGTGTAGAGCGTGCGCGACTGCCCCGTGATCAACGAGCGCGAGACCTGCGACAGCGTCTCCTCCAGGATCTGACTGGTCCAGAACATCAGGGCCGTCTCGAAGATCGCGAAGAGAAGCGCAAAGAACGGCACCGCAGCGAATCCGAACTCTACGGCAGCCACCCCGTCCTGGGAGCGACGGAAACGCCGGAGCAGCAGACAGCGAAAGCCGCGGCGCGGCGCCACACGATCCGGCAAGGGGCTATTTTTTGTTCGGTCGAACATCCATTTGCCTCGTCGAGCTTCAGCCCAGGCTAGAAAGCTCTACCGCAAAAGAATTTCCGATCGGTTAGGGGCGCCACCGGCCAACCGGAAACGGCATGAAGCTTTCGCTAACCATGGCGTCGCGCACGAGCGCGCGTCTCGCGCGCGTACTTGATCCGTAGGGCAGCCGCCGGGTCTGCCTAGTTGCGCGCGCCACCCGCCGCGAGCGCGTTGCGCGCAGCGACCTGCCCGGTGGTGCGCTCGAAGAAGCCCGGCGCATCGCCCATCTGGATCGAAGGCTCGCAATTCGGAGTGCAGGCATAGCTCTCGCGGTCCATGCCCCGTTGGACCGTCAGAACCTCGTCGGAGGCCGCGCCGACCCGCACCATCGATTCCGCCAGGAGCGTTCCGTTGGCATCCAGCGCGATCAGGTTGGTGACGCCGAAGCTCTTGCCGGTGACGATCATGACGCCGTTGCGCTGCACCGCCACATCCGCGATGGCGGGATTGCCGACGACGACTGTCTGAGCCTTCTCGGGCAGGCGCACGACCTTGGCGTGGTCGACGAGGACCATCACGCTTTCGGATTTCCCGTGCCGCGGCGCGGCCGCAGCGGCGCCGCACAGGGCCACCGAAAGGGCTATCGCGGCCATCCAGCGAGTAAGCCAACGGCGCCCTTCAGGAGCACGAATGATCAACATGGCGGCGCCTCAAGCTTTACGACCTCCTCAATGAAGCCCAAAATGATGAATCAAACCCTAAGCGCGTGGCTGGCAGCGATCTCACACGGCTGAACCCACCATACCGCAGCGGAATATCGCCGGATCCGAGCGCTTACCCTCGCATGAATTGAAAATAAATCGACCTTACACGGTCAATTAAACACCTTGTTTACCGATAAAATCTCGCCAATCCGGCTTTATTCATAAGCTCATTTTCAGCTTATGCCTGCTAAAGCGAGCGTTAACCACAGATAAAACGCGTCACGAAACAGGCCAATTCTTCGATCCTCTTAACCGATCAGCAAGACGAGCGGGCTAGTGTCGTTCCTGTCGCTGACCGAAGCCACCTCAGAGCACAGGCAGCCGTCAAACCGTGGTGTAAAGGAGTTTCAGCATGACCAATCTTTTCGCTCGCTTCGTCAAGGACGAGTCCGGCGCCACCGCCATCGAGTACGGCCTGATCGCGGCCCTCGTCGCCGTCGCCGCTATCGGCGCCATGACCACGCTCGGTGGGAACCTGAAGAGCCTGTTCACCGATATCGGCACCGAGCTCGCCAAGCGTCCGACGTAAAGCCGCGGCCGGGTATCAGCACCGACATCGCGAATTCTCGCCAATCTTCGGTGCGAGCAATCTCAAAACGCCCCGGCCAAACCGGGGCGTTCTGCCATTTCCGCAACATTTTCGCCAAGCCTCGTAAGGCTTTGGTGAGGGGTGGCTGTCATTCTGCCCGTGATTGTTGATCGGACCATGCCATGTCGCTTTCCCTGATCGTCCTACTCGGGATCTTCCCGTTCATGATGGCCTACGCCGCCGCGAGCGATCTCGTCTCGATGACGATTTCCAATCGACTCTGCCTGTTTCTCGTCGGCGCGTTCGCGCTCTGCGCCGCCCTGCTCGGCCTGAGCCTGACCGAGATCGGCTGGCATCTCGCGGCCGGCGGCCTCGTGCTCGTGGTCGCCTTCGGCCTGTTCGCGGCCGGCTGGATCGGCGGCGGCGACGCCAAGCTCGCCGCCGCGACGGCCCTGTGGTTCGGCTTCGACCAGCTCATGCCCTATCTGTCGATCGCCGGCCTGCTCGGCGGCCTCCTGACCTTCGCCATCATCATGCTGCGCGCGCGCCCGCTGCCGGCGCTCGTCGAGACATGGCCGTGGCTGCGCAGGCTGCATGCCGCCAACGAGGGCGTGCCCTATGGCATCGCGCTCGCTTTCGCCGCGCTTCTCATCCTGCCGGAAACGGCGATCTGGCACGCCGCGATCGGGATCTGATCCGCCCCGCCGCCGTAACGTCAGCGGCGTTCAAAAAATATACGACCGATTAACCATAAGTTGACGTTTCCGAACGACGATCCGGGACGAGAGCCAATCACGCTTGGCTGAGGATCGTTCGTCCATGAGTCCCGCACGCATCATCATTCTCGCGGTCGCGCTGATAGCCGGGCTGGGCGCGGCGCTGCTCGTCCAGAGCCCCAAGGCCCCCGCCCCCGTCGCAAAGATCGAACAGGCACCGACCGTGCCGGTCCTGGTCGCGGCGACCGACATCCCCGTCGGCAACACGGTGACGGCGACCGACCTGCGCTGGCTCGACTGGCCGCTGGCCAGCGTGCCCGTCGGCATCATCCGCAAGGACGAGACGCCCGAGGCCGAAAAAGAGATTATCGGGCAGGTGGCGCGCTACGCCACCCTCGGCGCCGAGCCGATCCGCCGCGAGAAGCTGATCAAGACCGATGGAACCGGCTTCCTCTCGGCCGTCCTGCCCTCGGGCATGCGTGCCGTCGCGATCTCGACCGACAGCCGCGGCGCCAACACCGCCGGCGGCTTCATCCTGCCCAACGACCGCGTCGACGTCATCTGCACCTGGCGCGGCGAATCGACCAGTGGCCGCGGCGAGGCCCATGTCACCGAAATCATCCTGCGCAACATCCGCGTCCTGGCCATCGGCCAGAACGTGCAGGAGCGCAACGGCGAGAAGGTCGTGGTCGGCGAGACCGCGACGCTCGAAATCGAACCGGGAGAGGTCGAGAAGCTGGTCCAGGCCCAGAAGACCGGCACGCTCTCGCTGGCCCTGCGCAGCCTCAAGGATGCCGGAGAGACGGCGCCGCCCGCCCAGGCCGACAATTCCCTGACGCTCGTGCGCTACGGTGTCACCTCCAAGAGCGTGAAGCCATGATCAGATCTTCTCTCCGCTTCGCGACGGCTTTCGCGCTCGTTCTGGTCGCCGGCGGCGTCCATTCCCAGACAACCGGAAGCGGCCCCGCTCCGGTCCTGAATGTCGGCTCGAGCGAGAACGCGATCTCGCGCAAGCTCGACCTCTCGATCGGGCGCTCGCTCATCGTCGAATTGCCGCGCGACGCCAAGGAGGTCTTCGTCGCCAACCCGAAGGTCGCCAACGCGGTGGTCCGGACGGCGCGCAAGCTCTTCGTGATCGGCATCGCCGACGGCTCGACCTCGATGTTCGTGATGGATGGCGACGGCCAGCAGATCACCGCGCTCGACATCAATGTCGGGCGCGACCTCAACGTGCTCAGGCAGACGCTGCGCACGGCGCTGCCGAACTCGCAGATCGAGATCAAGCCCGCGGGCGATTCGATCCTGCTCGTCGGCACGGTGCCGAACGCCTCGGACGCGACCCAGGCCGTCGATATCGCCAAGGCCTTCGTCGGCGGCGCCTCCTCCTGGCGGAGCGGAGCGGTGATCAACTCGCTCACCATCCGTGATCGCGACCAGGTGATGGTGAAGGTCACGGTGTCCGAGGTCTCGCGCAAGGCGATCAAGCAGCTCGGCATCAACTCCAGCGGCGAGTGGAAGCTCGGCAAGTTCTCGCTCACGCCCACGATCGACAACCCCTTCTCGCTGTCGCCGCAGGCCCTGTCCGCCTCGGCGATCGGCGCCGGCATCGGCAATTCCCAGAACTTCACGCTGCGGGCTCTGGAACGGGCCGGCATGGCGCGCGTCCTCGCGGAGCCGACCGTGACCGCGATCTCGGGCGAAAGCGCGAAATTCACCGCCGGCGGCGAAATCCCCGTCCCCAGCGGCTATAGCTGCGACCCGACCAAGGGGATCTGCACCGTCGGCGTCTCCTACAAGCCCATCGGCGTCGCCCTGAACTTCACGCCGATCGTGCTCTCGGCGAACAAGATCAGCATGCGCATCGCCACCGAGGTCACCGAGCTCGACTTCGAGAACCAGATCGTCCTGCAGGGCGCGCCGGGCCAGCCCACCGTCACCGTGCCCGCCTTCCGCGTGCGCAAGTCGGATACGACGGTCGAGCTGCCGTCCGGCGGCACGCTGGCCACTGCCGGCCTGATCCAGCGCGTCTCCAAGACCTCGATCAACGGCCTGCCCGGGCTGATGAACCTGCCGATCATCGGCGTGCTGTTCCGGTCGCGCGACTACCAGCGCGAGGAGACCGAGCTGATGATCACGGCAACGCCCTACATTGCCAAGCCGATGCAGCCGACCGAGGTGCAGCGGCCCGATGACGGCTTCGTCGAGACCCATGATTCCCAGGCGATCCTGCTCGGCCGGCTGAACAAGATCTACGGCAGCGGCGGCGGCCCGGTTCCCCAGGCCTACAAGGGCCGCGTCGGCTTCATCGCCGACTGAGCGCCCCAGCGACAACGATGATGGATGGCCAGACCATGACGGTTTCCTCCCGGATCGACCCGACAGCACCGCGCCTGATCGCCGCCATGCTGGCGCTCGGCGCCCTGCTCGGCGGCTGCGCCAACCGCACGGCCGAGAGCGACACCCTCGCCTATGGAGCCGACGACGTGCGCGAACGCCATCCGATCGTGCTCCGCGACGCGCCGCGCTCGCTCGACGTCTTCGTCGGACGTGCCGGCGGCAGGCTCGACGCGCGGCAGGCCGAGGATGTCGCCGGCTTCGCCCGCGAGTTCCGCCAGTCCGGAAAGGGCGGCCTGGTGGCCGAGGTCCCGACCGGCGACCGTCGCGACCGTGCCGCCCACGACACGCTCAACAGCATCCGGGCGGCCCTGTCGCGCGGCGGCGTCTCGCCCGGCGTCCTCAGCGTCCGCAGC
This sequence comes from Allobosea sp. UC22_33, assembly GCF_042700715.1. NCBI lineage: Bacteria > Pseudomonadati > Pseudomonadota > Alphaproteobacteria > Hyphomicrobiales > Alloboseaceae > Allobosea > Allobosea sp. UC22_33. The sequence goes on along the minus strand of NZ_CP170556.1, from coordinate 5,338,239 downwards.
TACCCGGTCCAGGATCCGGGCCTGGCCTCGCCGATCCGCCTGACCTTCGCCTCGCTCCAGGCGAGCGTCGCGCATCGCTGCGGGCAATGGCCGTCCGACATCGGCGCTTCCGATTTCAAGTTCTCGTCCTCGAACGCGCCCTACTGGAATCTCGGCTGCGCGTCGCAGGCGACCCTGGCCGCGCAGATCGCCGATCCGCTCGACCTCGTCCGCTCGCGCGACGAGGGCCGCCCCGACATCGTCAAGCGCATGGGCGCCATCACGAAGATCCGCGAGGGCAGGGATCCCTCGACCCAGTACCGGCAGCAGACGCCGCAGATCAACTCGACTGTCGGAGGCGGCACCTGATGCACTCAGAAGCCCACGAAAATTCGGCGGTCGACCTGCCCAGCGACGAGATCATCGCGCCGCTGCCGCGCATCACGCTGCAGGCCTTCTGCGAAACGCCGGCCGTCGCCGCGACCATGCAGGCCGCGGTCGCCGACCGGCGCATGGACAAGGCCCATGCCCGCGTCCAGATGGGCGGCCCCGCCGCTGCCGTCGAGGCCTTCCGCACGGCCCCGACGCCCAACGTCATCGTGCTCGAGGCCGTAGCCGACCCGGCGACGCTGATCGCGCATCTCGAATCCCTGTCCGAAAGCTGCGATGCCGGCACCAAGGTCGTCGTGATCGGGCATGTCAACGACGTCCAGCTCTATCGCGACCTGATACGCCGCGGCGTCAGCGAGTACCTGATCGCGCCGCTGGAGCCTCTCGACGTCCTGCGCACGCTGTCGGAACTCTATATCGCCCCCGAGGCCCGCAATCTCGGCCGCGTCATCGCGGTGATGGGCGCCAAGGGCGGTGTCGGCGCCTCGACCGTCGCCCATAACGTCTCCTGGGCGATCGCACGCAATCTCGACGCCTCGACCGTCATCGTCGACCTCGACATCGCCTTCGGCACGGCCGGCCTCAACTTCAACCAGGACCCGCCGCAAGGCATCGCGGAAGCGGTGTTCGCGCCGGAGCGCCTGGACTCCAACCTGCTGGACCGGCTCCTGTCACGCTGCAGCGACAATCTCGCGCTGCTGGCGGCACCGGCGATCCTGGACCGGACGGTCGATCTCGACGAGGACGCGCTCGAGCAGCTTCTCGAACTGCTGCGCGCCAGCGTGCCCTGCATCATCCTCGACGTACCGCATCAGTGGAACGCCTGGGTGAAGCGGACGGTGCTCGGCGCCGACGAAATCCTCATCGTCGCCGAACCCGAGCTCGCCTCCCTGCGCAACGCCAAGAACCTGGTCGACCTGTCGCGGGCCACGCGGCCGAACGATGCCGTCGCCCGGCTCGTCCTCAACCGCGTCGGCGTCCCCAAGCGGCCCGAGATCAACGCCGGAGAGTTCTCCAAGGCGCTCGGCATCGACGTGCTCAGCACGATCCCGTTCGACGCCCAATTGTTCGGCACGGCCGCCAATAACGGGCAGATGATCGCCGAGGTGCAGTCCGGCAGCAAGGCGACCGAGGCCTTCACCCAGATCGCCAGCGCGCTGACCGGGCGTGGCGAAGCCAAACGGAGCCGGCGCAGCCTGCTCGAACCGTTCGTCGCGAAGCTGAAGCGCCGCAAGGCTTCGTGAGGGACAGGAACTGACGATGACGGGGAGACGCCCGCACGCCAGACGAGAGACCGGCCCGGACCGGGCGGGGAGAGTATTGAGATGTTCGGCAAGCGATCCGCAGGCGCCGGTACGGCGCCCAATCTGAACGCGAGGGCACCCGCGGCCGTGCAGGCCGCGCCGCGCAAGCCCGAGCTCGCGCCTGTCGCCGTGGAGGAACGCAAGGTCGCGCAGGTCGCCGAGACGGCGCCACGCTCCGAAGACTACTACCAGATGAAGAGCATGATCTTCGGGGCGCTGATCGAGGCCATCGATCTGTCGCAGCTCGCGAAGCTCGACTCGGAATCGGCGCGCGAGGAAATCCGCGACATCATCAACGAGATCATCTCGCTGAAGAACGTCGTGCTCTCGATCGCCGAGCAGGAAGAACTGCTCGACGACATCTGCAACGACGTGCTCGGCTACGGGCCGCTCGAACCGCTTCTGGCCCGCGACGACATCGCCGACATCATGGTCAACGGCGCCGGGCGGACCTTCATCGAAACCGCCGGCAAGATCCAGCTCACCAATATCCGCTTCCGCGACAACGCGCAGCTGATGAACATCTGCCAGCGTATCGTCAGCCAGGTCGGCCGGCGCGTCGACGAAAGCTCGCCGATCTGCGACGCGCGCCTCGCCGACGGCTCGCGCGTCAACGTGATCGCGCCGCCGCTGGCCATCGACGGGCCGGCGCTGACCATCCGCAAGTTCAAGAAGGATAAGCTGACGCTCGACCAGCTCGTCAAGTTCGGCGCGATCTCGCCGCCGGGTGCCGAGATTCTGAAGATCATCGGACGCGTCCGCTGCAACATCGTCATCTCGGGCGGCACGGGCTCGGGCAAGACGACGCTGCTCAACTGCCTGACCAACTATATCGACGAAGACGAGCGTGTGATCACCTGCGAGGACGCGGCCGAGCTTCAGCTCCAGCAGCCGCATGTGGTGCGCCTCGAAACCCGCCCGCCCAATCTCGAAGGCACGGGCGCGGTGACGATGCGCGACCTCGTCAAGAACTGCCTGCGCATGCGCCCCGAACGCATCATCGTCGGCGAGGTGCGCGGACCGGAGGCCTTCGACCTGCTCCAGGCGATGAACACCGGTCACGACGGCTCGATGGGCACGCTGCACGCCAACTCGCCGCGCGAGTGCCTGAGCCGTATCGAATCGATGATCACCATGGGCGGCTTCTCGCTGCCCTCGAAGACGCTGCGCGAGATGATCTGCTCCTCGGTCGACGTCATCATCCAGGCCCAGCGCCTGCGCGACGGATCGCGCCGCATCACCCACATCACCGAGGTGATGGGCATGGAGGGCGAGGTGATCACCACGCAGGACCTGATGCTCTACGACATCGTCGGCGAGGATGCCGCCGGCAAGCTTGTCGGCCGGCACCGCGCCACCGGCGTCGGGCGGCCGCGCTTCTGGGAGCGTGCGCGCTATTTCAACGAGGACCAGCGCCTCGCCGCCGCTCTCGACCAGCTCGAAGACGCAGGCACCAGCAATGCCATCTGACCGGAAGCTCTCGCGGGGAAGCCGGGCATGAACATGAGCACGCTCGCCGTCGCCCTGCTGGCCATGTTCGCCGTCGGCGGCGTGGTCTACGCGCTGCTCTATCCGACGCTCAGCGGCGAAAAGCGCGCCGAGAAACGGCGCAAGGAATTCGCCGGCCCGAGCATGGCGCGCGGCATCGACCGGGAGGCGCAGGCCCGCAACAAGCGCGGCCAGATCGCACAGAGCCTGAAGGATATCGAGAATCGCGAGAACGCGCGCAACAAGGTCTCGCTCGAGCAGCGCATCGCCCAGGCGGGCCTGAGCTGGACGCTCAAGAAATATTACGGGGTCAGTGCGATGCTTGCGGTTGCGCTCGGGCTGACGCTGTGGATCGCGAGCGGGAACTGGATTCTCGGCCTGGTCGGCCTCTTCATCGGCGGCTTCGGCATGCCGGCCTGGTTCCTGAAGCGCTGCAAGGCCAAGCGCCTGAAGAAGTTCGGGGTGGAATTCCCGAATGCGCTCGACGTCATCGTGCGCGGTATCAAGGCGGGCCTGCCCGTGAACGACTGCCTGCGCATCATCGCGAACGAGGCCGTGGAGCCGGTGAAGTCAGAATTCAGGCTGATCATCGAGGCCCAGGCGCTGGGCCTGCCGCTGTCGGAAGCCACCAGCAAGCTTTTCGAGCGCATGCCCTGCGCCGAGGCCAATTTCTTCGGCATCGTCATCTCGATTCAGCAGAAGACCGGTGGCAACCTCTCCGAGACGCTCGGGAACCTGTCGCGCGTGCTGCGCGAGCGCCGCAAGATGCGGGACAAGATCGCGGCGGTGTCCATGGAAGCCAAGGCCTCGGCGGCGATCATCGGGTCGCTGCCGCCCGTGGTGGCGATCCTCGTCTGGCTCACCACCCCGAAATACATCGAAATTCTCTGGCTCAGCCAGACCGGCCAGGTCGCGCTGCTCGCGAGTGGATTGTGGATGCTGATCGGCGTTCTGATCATGCGCAAGATGATCAATTTCGACATCTGAGACGGACGATGATTAGCCAGATCGCCAACAGTGTCACCAATCCGCAGTTCATGCTGGCGCTGCTGGCCGCGATCGCGGCGGCAGCGACCGTGCTGACGATCGCGATCCCGCTGACCGAGGGCAGCAGCCTCCAGAAGCGCATGAAGAATGTCGCGACGGAGCGCGAGAAAATCCGGGCCCGCGAACGCGAGCGCCTCAACCGGCAGAACGAGAAAGTTTCGCTGCGGCAGGAACCGAAGGCCTATATGCGGCGCATCGTGGAGCGCTTCAAGTTGGGCGACTGGCTCGGCACGGAGAACGCCAAGAAGCAGCTCGCCATGGCCGGCTATCGCGGCCCCCAGGCCGAAATCACCTTCCTGTTCTTCCGCCTTGCCGTTCCCGTCGGGCTGTTCCTGTTCACGCTGTTCTACGTCTTCTTCATCAACGGTTTCGGCCAGAGTTTCATGGTCAAGATCGCCATGGCGATCGGCGGTGCCTATCTCGGCATCAAGGCCCCGGAAATCTTCCTGTCGAACCAGATCAGCAAACGGCAGGCGTCGATGCGCCTGGCTTTTCCGGACGCGCTCGACCTGCTGCTGATCTGCGTGGAATCCGGCATGTCGATCGAGCACGCCTTCCGCAAGGTCGCGGGCGAGGTCGGCAACCAGTCGGTTCCGCTGGCGGAGGAGTTCGCGCTGTGCACGGCCGAGCTCTCCTATCTGACCGACCGGCGCATCGCCTACGAGAACCTAGCGCTCCGCACGGGCCTCGAAAGCGTGAAATCGGTCTCGACCGCGCTGATCCAGGCCGAGCGCTACGGCACGCCGCTGGGTACGGCCCTGCGTACGCTCGCCCAGGAAAGCCGCGACCAGCGCATGTCGGCTGCCGAGAAGAAGGCCGCCGCGTTGCCGCCGAAACTCACCGTGCCAATGATCCTGTTCTTCCTGCCGGTACTGTTCGTCATCATCATGACGCCCGCCCTGGTGCAAGTCTTCAAGTGGAAGTGAAGACGGCGCGATCGAACCCGCCGCCGCGGAGGCCGCAGCACAAGTCGCTTTGAGAAGTGGCGGCTTGTCCCGAGAACCACGCACCAGCTTTCGAGCCAATGCCCCGGCCCCGCAGACGAAGAAGGCCGGAGCCCAGAGGCTCCGGCCTTCTTCGTTCGGTGCGATCTGCCGCGATGTCCGCGTCTCCGAAATGCCGCCTCAGGCGGGCGGGGTGACGGTGGGGCCTGCGCCCGCTCCCTGGGCGCCCTGAACCGCCGGCTGCCTCGCGGGCGCCTGGGCCCGGCCCTTGCCGCCCTTCAGCAGTTCCCAGCTGTTCTGCTGGCTGACGCTGCGCTTGAGATAGGCGATCGTGGCGGCGGCCTCGGCCGGGCTCTGGTCGCGGCGGGCCAAGGTCTCGGCCTCGCCGAAACGACCCTGCAGGCCGAGGACCAGCACGAGATTCTGGCGGACGCGGACGTCGGCTCGCTCGGAGGCCGCGGCCTCGGCCAGCACACGCTCGGCCTCGGGCAGGTTGCGCGACAGAGCGAGCGACAGCCCGTAATTCGACATGATCGTCGGCTCGTTCGGGGCGAGTTTCAGCGCCGACTGATAGATCTGCTGGGCGCGGAGGTGATCACCGAGCTGGTCGGCGACCGTCCCCTGCGCCGAGAGGATCCGCCAGTCCGGCCGCTCGGGCGAATGCGCCCGCGACAGCACGTCGTCCGCCTCCTGGAAGCGGCCGTTATCGGCGAGCGTGCGGCCATAGGCGCCGAGAAGCTCGCGGTCGTCCTGATGGATGAGGACGGCGTTCTGCAACACGGCCAGGGCCTGCGCGTTCTGGTCGAGGCTCCGCAGCGCCCGCGCATAGTGGAAGGCGGCGTCGCGGTCCTTGGGATTGGCATCGTAGCGCTTGGCCCAGGTCTCACGGTCGGCCTGCCAGTCCGAGGCCGTGCGCGGCTGGCTCGCCTGACTGCGGCCGATCGAGCCGGTGACGTCGCCGAGGCCGCCGCGGCCCTGGCAGCCGGCCAGGGCGAGCGCCGCAAGGCAGACGGCGAGGCCGAGACCAAGGCGGGAGGCCCGCACGGGCTCGCGGACTGAAAAATGGGGCCGAGCTGAAGACATGGGCCGGATCGCCTCCCGAAAACGGGTCCTCTGGATGGGTTCGTCTGGTCGATCCGGTGATAAAGCGTTAACCCTAATGCATTCTTAATCGCCTCCCCGGCGCCCCTGCCCGAAACCGAAACATCGCTCCGTGCACAGTCTTCTGATCTCCGCTCCCGCCGCCGCCATTCCCGTTCATGTCGTCTCGGCCGCCAACTGGCCCGCGCTCCAGGACCAGCTCTCCCCGGCCAACCGCAGTTTCGCCCTCGCACAGGGTTTTGCGGCCCGGGCCGGGCAGCACTGCCTGCTGCCGGATCCGCAAGGGGCGCTGGCTGCCGTCCTGCTCGGCATCGACGCCGCCGGGCGCCGGCCGGATCCCTTCGCGGCCGGGCGCCTCGCCGCATTGCTGCCCGCCAGCGACTATGCACTGTCGGGCGAGATCGGCGATCCGGCGCTCGCCGCGCTGAGCTGGCTGCTGCACGGCTACCGCTTCGACCGCTACCGCAAGCCCAGTCCCGCGCGCGCCCGGCTCGCCCTGCCTGAAGGGGTGGACGGCGAGGAGATCAGCCTGATCGCCGACTCCGCCATGCTGGCGCGCGACCTCGTCAACACGCCGGCCAGCGAACTGGGACCGGGCGAGATCGAGGCGGCCATCCGCGGGCTCGCGACCGAATGCGGCGCGACGGTCGCCAGCATCATCGGCGACGACCTGATCGCCCGCAATTTCCCGATGATCCATGCGGTGGGCCGCGCTTCGACCCGTGCGCCGCGGCTCGTCGACCTCGTCTGGGGCGATCCCGCCCATACCAAGGTGACGCTGGTCGGCAAGGGCGTCGCCTTCGACACCGGCGGGCTCAACCTCAAGCCCGACGCCTCGATGCTGCTGATGAAGAAGGACATGGGCGGCGCGGCAGCGGCGATCGCCGCGGCGCGGATGATCATGCTGGCGAAACTGCCAGTGCGTTTGCGGCTCCTGGTGCCCGCGGTCGAGAATTCCGTTTCCGGAAACTCATTCCGGCCCGGCGACGTGCTGTCGAGCCGCAAGGGCCTTTCGGTCGAGATCGGCAATACGGATGCCGAGGGCCGGCTGATCCTGGCCGATGCGCTGGCGCTCGCCGACGAGGAGGCGCCTGCGCTGCTGATCGATTTCGCGACCCTGACCGGCGCGGCGCGCACCGCGCTCGGGCCGGAGCTGCCGCCCTTCTATACGCATGACGAGACCCTCGCCGCCGGAATCGCCCAGCTCGGCATAGCCGTGAACGATCCGGTCTGGCGGCTGCCGCTCTGGCCGCCCTATGATGGGCTGCTCGATTCCAAGATCGCCGACGTCAATCACATTTCCGGCGGCGGCATGGCCGGCTCGGTGACGGCGGCGCTGTTCCTCAACCGCTTCGTCGAGAAGACGAAATCCTATGTCCATTTCGACATCTATGCCTGGAACCCCTCGACCAAGCCGGGGCGGCCGGAAGGCGGCGAATGCCAGGGCGCGCGACTGATCCATGCGCTGGTGAAGCGGCTTTATCCGCGCAGTTAAGGCTGTTCGGCGAAGGCGATTGCACGCCGACGCCGCCGCGATAATGATACGGGTCCGTAACGATCGGGATCCGTACCCTTATGCCCCTGGAGATCAAGCCTTCGCAGGCGCTCAAGCTGTGGCGGCAGGTGCATCTCGATCTGGTGCGGGACCATGACGCCGATCTCTCGGCGCGCCAGACCGCGATCCTGCTGACGGTCTATCTCGAATTGCCGCCGCATACGGTGCGCGGGCTGGCAAAGCAGCTCGGCGTGACCAAGCCGGTGATCACGCGGGCGCTCGACACGCTCGGCAAGCTTGGCCTGCTCACCCGCAAGCGCGACGAGGCCGACCGCCGCAATGTCGTGATCCAGCGCACCGTAGCCGGCGCGCTCGCCGTCGAACGCCTGGCCGATCTCGTCACGGAACATGCCAGGGAGATCGGCGGCAGCTGAAGCCTCTCCCGAACGGCCTCCCACCACGCTAGATTGCAACAATGACCGCGATTCTCGACCGCCGCATCCATGCCTTCCGCCCCGATCTCGCAGCGCGTGCGCTGACGGGGCAGGTGGAGGCCGCTCGCTTCGCCGACCCGCAAGCGATGCGCATCGTCGCGGCTTCCGCCCCCGTGCGGCGCGAGCCGCGCCCGGATGGCCCTCTCGATACCGAGGCGCTCGCCGGCGAACTGGTTGAGGTCTATGAGCGCGAGGAAGGCTGGGCCTGGGCGCAGCTCGCCAGCGACGGCTATGTCGGCTACATCCCCGACGATGCCTTGCGGCCGGACCAGCCGGCGCCGACGCATCGCGTGGCGGGCTTGCGGACCTTCGTCTATCCCGGCCCCTCGATCAAACTGCCACCGCTGACGGCGCTCTCGCTCGGCGCCAGCGTCGCTGTCGTCGAGCATAAGGGCGATTTCGCGGTGCTGGCCGATGGCGGCCATGTCTTTGCCGCCCATCTCGCGCCGCTCGACAGCCCCGAGCCGGATTTCGTCGCTGTCGCCGAGGGCTTCGTCGGCGTGCCCTATCTCTGGGGCGGCAAGACCAGCCTCGGGCTCGACTGCTCGGGGCTGACGCAGCTCAGCCTCGCGGCGGCCGGGATCGCCGCGCCGCGCGATTCCGACATGATGGAGGCGACGCTCGGCCGCGCTGTCGAATTGCGCGAGGACCTCGCCGGGCTGAAGCGCGGCGATCTCGTCTTCTGGAAGGGCCATGTCGGTATTCTGACCGCCCCCGACACGCTGCTCCATGCCAGCGGGCATGTGATGAGCGTCTATCGCGAGCCGCTGCGGGAAGCGCGCGACCGCATCCGCGCCAAGAGCTTCGGCGAGATCACGGCGATCAAGCGGCTGGGCTGACGCTCCGATCAATCAAAACGCGCCGTCATCCCGGGCGGAGCGAAGCGCAGACCCGGGATCCATTCCGGAACCTTGATCGGGAGCGCTCCGGCATGGATCCCGGATCGGCGCGGCTTCGCCGCTTGTCCGGGATGACAGGCGTTTTTTGCGGCGCCTGAAATTCAGGCGATCCCCTTCAGCCGATAGAGCGCTTCCAGCGCCTCGCGCGGGGTCATCTCGTCCGGGTCGATCCCGGCGAGGGCCTCGCGCAATCCGTCCGGCTCGCCTTCGGCAACGACCGGCGCCGGCTTGCGCTGCGGCACGGCGAAGAGCGGGAGATCGTCGACCAGCGAGGCGACCGGCTTCTCGCGCTCGGTCTTCTCAAGTTCGCCGAGGATGGCGCGGGCGCGCTCGACCACCGCCGGCGGCAGGCCTGCGAGCTTGGCGACCTGGATGCCGTAGGAGCGGTCGGCCGCGCCCGGCACGACCTCGTGCAGGAAGACGACCTCGCCCTTCCATTCGGTAACGCGCACCGTCGCATTGGCGACACGGTCGAGCCGGTCTCCGAGCGCCGTCAGCTCGTGATAATGGGTCGCGAACAGGCTGCGGCAGCGGTTGATCTCGTGGAGATGCTCGATCGCCGCCCAGGCGATCGAGAGGCCGTCGAAGGTCGCGGTGCCCCGCCCGATCTCGTCGAGGATGACCAGCGCGCGCGGGCCGGCCTGGTTCAGGATCGCGGCGGTCTCGACCATCTCGACCATGAAGGTCGAGCGGCCGCGCGCGAGATCGTCGGCGGCGCCGACGCGCGAGAACAGCCGGTCGACGATGCCGATATGCGCTGATGTCGCCGGCACGAAGGAGCCCATCTGGGCGAGCACCGCGATCAAGGCGTTCTGGCGCAGGAAGGTCGATTTACCGGCCATGTTCGGACCGGTGATCAGGCAGATGCGTCCGCCTTTCGCATCCGTGCAGGGCGGCGACAATTCGGTATCGTTGGCGACGAAGGGCTTTCCGTCGCGCTTCAACGCGGCCTCGACCACGGGATGGCGGCCGCGCTCGATGGTGAAAGCGATGCCGTCATCGACCTGCGGCCGGCTCCAGCCCTCGCGGGTTGCGAGATCGGCCAGCGCAGCGGCGACGTCGAGCTCGGCCAGCGCCAGAGCGGCGGCCTTGATCGGCTCAGCCTCGGCCAGCACCGCTTCGCTGAGCGCCGCGAAGATCGCGAGTTCGAGCTTCAGCGCGCGGTCGGCGGCGGAGGCGATCTTGGCTTCGAGCTCGCCGAGCTCGACCGAGGAGAAGCGCATCGCGTCCGACATGGTCTGGCGATGGACGAAGGTCGCGCGCCAGGGATCGCGCAGGAATTCCTCGCCCGTCGCCTGCGGAACCTCGACGAAATAGCCGAGCATGGCGTTGTGCTTGATGCGCAAAGTCCGGCAGTTGGTCTCCGCCGCGTAGCGCGCCTGCAACTGGGCGATGACCTTGCGCGAGTCGACCTGCAACAGGCGCAATTCGTCGAGCGCAGCATCGAATCCTTCGCGGACGAAGCGACCGTCGCGCCGGTTGAGCGGCAATTCGTCCGCCAATGTCGCGTTGAGGCGAACCGGCAGATCGGGATCGCTCTCGCCGAGAGCCCGCATGGCGCGGGAAAGCTCGACGGGTAATTCGCCGCGCCGGACTAGCAGGGCCGCAATCGCGCGGGCGGCATCGAGCCCGGCGCCGAGCGCCGCGAGATCGCGCGGGCCGCCACGGTCGAGCGAGAGACGCGCCAAGGCACGGGCGACGTCCGGGACCTTCTCCAGCGCGGAACGCAGATCCTCGCGCAGGCCGGCGTCAGTGACGAGCAGTTCGACCGCATCATGGCGCGCCGCGATGGCGGCGGGGTCGGTCAGCGGACCGGCGAGGCGCTCGGCCAGGAGGCGCGCGCCGCCGGGCGTCACCGTGCGGTCGATCGTGGCGAGCAGGCTGCCCTGGCGCTCGCCGCCCAGCGTGCGCGTCAGTTCGAGATTGGCGCGGGTCGCGGCGTCGATCAGCATCGTCGCCGAGCCGGCATCGCGCACCGGGGCCGAAAGCGGCGGGCGCGCGCCGAGCTGGGTGCGCTCGACATAGGCCAACGCCGCACCGGCGGCTGCGATCTCGGCCCGCGTGAAGGCGCCGAAGGCATCGAGCGTGGCAACGCCGAAGAACTCCTTCAGGCGCCGCTCGGCCGAGGCCGCATCGAGCCCGTCGCGCGCCAGCGGTGTCACGGGAATCGTGATCTCGCGCCAGAACTCCTTGAGTTCGGGATTGTCATGGATCGCATCCGGGCAGACGATCTCGCGCGGCTCCAGGCGCGAAAGCTCGATGGCGAGCCGCTCCTGCGGCGTCTCCATCACCGTGAAGCGGCCGGTCGAGATGTCGATCGCGGCCAGGCCGTAGAGCGAGGCCGCCTCGCCGGTCTTGCGGCGGGCGACGGCGACGAGGAGGCTGGCGCGGCCGGGTTCGAGCAGGCGCTCTTCGGTGATGGTGCCGGGCGTGACGAGGCGCACGACGTCGCGCTTCACCACCGATTTGTTGCCGCGCTTCCTGGCCTCGGCCGGGTCCTCGGTCTGCTCGCAGACGGCGACGCGGTGGCCGGCGGCGATCAGGCGCTGGAGATAGTCGTCGGCGCGCTCGACCGGCACGCCGCACATCGGGATGTCGTCGCCCTGGTGCTTGCCGCGCTTGGTCAGCACGATGCCGAGCGTGCGCGAGGCGATTTCGGCATCGGTGAAGAAGAGTTCGTAGAAATCGCCCATCCGGTAGAAGAGCAGGCAGTCTGGATTGGCCGCCTTGATCTCCACGTACTGCGCCATCATCGGCGTGACGCGTTCGGCGGCTGCGGCCGGCGCGGCGGAAGGGGTGGTTTCAGGAGAAGAGCTGTGGCGCATTGCGCCGGCACGCTAGCAAAATGTCCGGCCAAGGCCATCCGTTAGGACGGCTTTCAACAATTGAAAGCAAGGTCGGGCAGCCGATTCGGCCGAAGGTTCCGACATTGTTGATCATCAATCTCGTCCAGAGCCTGTTCTTCCTGCTGTTCGCGGGGTTGCTGCTGACGGTGATCGCGCCGTGGCTGGTCGGGCGGGACTGGCTGCGTCCCTGCGCGGTCGGTCTCCTGTTCGCGGCCGGCGCGCTCGTGAGCATGTCAAACCCCGTCCAGCTCCAGCCCGGTCTCGTCGTCGATTCGCGCAATACCTTCGTCATCCTGGCGGGGCCGATCGGCGGCCCCGTGGCGGCGCTTATCACCGCGGTGCCCTTGCTCGTGACGCGCGTGATGATGGGCGGCGTCGGCATGGTGACCGGCGTCAGCGGCATCGCGATCCGCATGGTGATCGGCATCGCCTTCTCGATCTGGCTGGCGCGGCGCCGGCGCCCGCTGATGGCGCGCGACATGATCCTGCTCGCCTCGCTCGATGCCGTCTGCCTGCTGGCCTCGACGCCCTTCATACCGGGCGAGGCCGGCGAGCGCTTTCTGCGCGAGGCCGTCCCGGCGATGATCCTGGTGAGCACGATCGGTATCATTCTCACCGGCATCGTCGTCATCCACGACAATGACCGCCGCGAAATCGCCTATCGCCTGCGCACCCTGATCCAGCGCGCGCCGGGCACGCTTTACCAGCGCATCGTGCGAACGGACGGCACGATGTCCTACCAGTTCGCCTCCTTCGCCATCGACAAGCTGCTGGGGATCACCAAGGAAGAGGTCGAGCGCGATCCCGAGATCTGGCTCGGCAAGCTCCTGCCCGAGGATCGTGCCCGCTTCGACCAGCAGCGGCGCGAACAGCAGGAGAGCGAGACGCTCTGGCGCTTCGAGGGGCGCTATCACGCGCCCGATGGCGGCATCGTCTGGCTGCGCAGCGAATCGACCAAGCGCCGCCTGCCCGACGGCACGCTGGTCTGGGACGGGATCCTGCTCGATATCACCGCCGAGAAGACACTGGAAACCCGCCGGGGCGAGATCGAGACGCTGCGCAAGACGACGCTTGAGGCGCTCGCGAGCGATCTGGAACGGACCGTCGGCAAGGCGCTGGGCGATGTCGGCGCGGCGCTGCACGGCATGCATGACGCCGCCGGTCAGATGGTCGAGAACGCCAACAAGACGACCCTGCGCGCCGAAAGCGTGACACAGGAAGCCGACAGCGCCTCGCGCCGCATCGGCAGCGTCGCGCTCGCGGCCGAGGAGATCGAGGCCTCAATCCGCGAACTCACCCAGCAGACCAGCCATGCCGACGACACCGTGCGCGCCGCCGCATCCTATGTCCGCAGCACGCGCAGCGACGTCGCCGGGCTGACGGAGGCCGCCGACAAGGTGCGCGCCGTACTCGACTTCATCGAGGAGATCGCGGCCCGCACCAACCTGCTCGCCCTCAACGCGACGATCGAGGCGGCCCGCGCCGGCGCGGCCGGCCGCGGCTTCGCCGTGGTGGCGGGCGAGGTCAAGACGCTCGCCGAGCAGACGCAGAAGGCGACCCGCGACATCGCCGCGACGCTGGCCGATATCCGCGGCGCCGCCGCGACCGCCTTCGAGGCCGTGGCCCATATCGAGGGCACGATGACGACGATCGAGCAGACCTCGGGCGCGATCGCCGCCGTCGTCAGCCGCCAGGCCGGCATCGCCTCGACGATCGCCACCGACGCGCAGGCCGTCGCCTTGAGCGCCGGCGCCGTCACGACGAATGTCGGCGCCGTCGGCGTCGAGGCGCGCGTCACCGGCGATGCCGCGATCCATGTCGCGGAAGCCGCCCGCAAGGTCGACGAACAGACCGAGGCGCTCGACCGCTACGTCGCCGATTTCGTGCGCAGCGTGCGCACGGCCTCGCGGGCCTGACCGCCCGCGATACCTCTCCGCTCCGTCAAGAGTTCTGTGAAGCACTCGCCGCTTGTGATCTCGGGCGCCGCCGCCTTATGCTCGGTTCCCCTCGAGGAAACGCACAAGAAAAGACGCTTCGATGAACGACCGTCCGACGACCAAGCGCGCCCGCCCGACCTTCACCGACCAGGAGGCCTTGCTGTTCCACTCGCAGGGACGGCCCGGAAAGCTGGAGATCGTGCCGACCAAACCGATGGCGACGCAGCGCGACCTCTCGCTCGCCTATTCGCCCGGCGTCGCCGTGCCGGTGCTGGCGATCGCGGAGGACCCGTCGCGCGCCTATGACTACACGACGCGCTCGAACCTCGTCGCGGTGATCACCAACGGCACCGCGATCCTCGGCCTCGGCAATCTCGGCGCGCTCGCCTCGAAGCCGGTGATGGAGGGCAAGTCGGTCCTGTTCAAGCGCTTCGCCGATGTCGACTCGATCGATCTCGAGGTCGATACCGAAGACCCGGACAAGTTCATCGATGCCGTGCGCTATCTCGGCCCGTCCTTCGGCGGCATCAATCTCGAGGACATCAAGGCCCCGGAATGCTTCATCATCGAGCAGCGCCTGCGCGAGCTGATGGACATCCCCGTCTTCCATGACGACCAGCACGGCACCGCGATCATCGCCGCCGCCGGCCTGATCAACGCGCTCGATATCACCGGACGCGACATCAAGGCGACCAAGCTCGTCATCAACGGCGCGGGCGCTGCCGCCATCGCCTGCATCGAATTGCTCAAGGCGATGGGCTTCAAGCCCGACAACGTCATCCTCTGCGACACCAAGGGCGTGATCTACCAGGGCCGCACCGAGGGCATGAACCAGTGGAAATCGGCCCATGCGGCGGTCACCGACCGGCGCACGCTGGCCCAGGCGCTGGACGGGGCCGACGCCTTCTTCGGCCTGTCGCAGAAGGGCGCGGTGACGCCGGAGATGGTCGCCTCGATGGCGCCGAACCCGATCATCTTCGCCATGGCCAATCCCGATCCGGAGATCACGCCGGAGGAGGTCCATGCCATCCGCGACGACGCGATCATGGCGACCGGCCGTTCGGATTATCCGAACCAGGTCAACAACGTGCTCGGCTTCCCCTTCATCTTCCGCGGCGCGCTCGACGTGCGCGCCACCACGATCAACATGGAGATGAAGATCGCCGCGGCCGAGTCGCTGGCGATGCTGGCGCGCGAGGACGTGCCGGACGAGGTCGCGGCCGCCTATCAGGGCTCGCGACCGCGCTACGGCAAGGACTACATCATCCCGGTGCCGTTCGATCCGCGTCTGATCCATGTCGTGCCGATGGCGGTCGCCAAGGCGGCGATGGATACCGGCGTCGCCGGCAAGCCAATCGTCGACACCGCCGCCTACAAGGCGCAGCTCTCGGCCCGGCGCGACCCGATCGCCGGCACGCTCAACCGCATCTTCGAGCGCGTCCGGCGCTATCCCAAGCGCGTCGTCTTCGCCGAGGGCGAGGAGGAGCAGGTGATCCGCGCCGCCGCCTCCTTCGTGGCGCAGGGGCTCGGCCACGCCATCCTCGTCGGCCGCGAGGACCGCATCTCGGAGGCCGCGACCTTCCTCGGCGTCGACCTCGAAGCCAAGGGCATCTCGATCCAGAACGCCCGGCTTTCCCACCGCAACAGCGCCTATGCACAGTATCTCTACGAGCGGCTGCAGCGGCAGGGCTACCTGTTCCGCGACTGCCAGCGCCTGATCAACCAGGACCGCAACCATTTCGCCGCGGCGATGGTGGCGCTGGGCGATGCCGACGCGATGGTCACCGGCGTCACCCGCAACTACTCGATCGCGCTGGAGGAGGTCCGCCGCGTCATCGACGAGAAGCCGGGGCACCGGGTGATCGGCGTCTCGATCGTGATCTCGCGTGACCGCACCGTGCTCGTGGCGGATACCGCGATCACCGAGATGCCGACGGCCCGGCAGCTCTCGGAGATCGCGATCGAGGCGGCCGGCGTCGGCCGCAGGCTCGGCTACGAGCCCAAGGTCGCGATGCTCGCCTTCTCGACCTTCGGCCACCCGGCCGGCGAGCGCTCGGAGAAGGTGCGCGAGGCCGTCGCCCTGCTCGACGGCCAGCGGGTCGATTTCGAGTATGACGGCGAGATGGCCGCCGATGTCGCGCTCAACCGCGAGGTGATGAGCCAGTATCCGTTCTGCCGCCTCTCCGGGCCGGCGAACGTGCTGATCATGCCGGCCTTCCACTCGGCTTCGATCTCGACCAAGCTGCTGCAGGAACTCGGCGGCGCGACCGTGATCGGCCCGCTGATCGTCGGCCTCGACAAGCCGATCCAGATCGTGCCGCTCGGCGCGAAGGATTCCGACATCGTCAACATGGCGGCGCTGGCTGCCTTCAATATCGGCGGCTAGTCAGCGCTTTAGACGCCGGACTCATGGCGCCGCCGCCCGCACCAGGGCGGCGGCGCCTGCCGTTCATGTCGAGTTCATTTTCGCCCGATCAGGTTCGACCCAGAGGAGACCGGAAAACCGGCCCTGGGGGACTGATTACAACCGTGCTGACGCCCGACGAGACGACAGGCGCGAGATCGGCCGTGCCTGGAGATCGCCAGGTCGCGCTGCGCTTCGCGCGTTTGACCCGTGATTTCTGGCTCGGCGAGACGGCGCGCTGCGCCTGGCTCTGGACGCTGCTGCTGGCGGCCGGCGTCATCCTCACCGTCTTCGCCAACGTCACCGTCAACCGCTGGAACGGCTGGTTCTTCGACGCGCTGGAGCGCAAGGACGGCCACAGCGCCCTCGTCGCCATGGCCGTGTTTCCCGTGATCGTGCTGGTGGTTGCCGGGCTCGGCGTCCTCATCCTGAAATCGCGCGAGACCTTCCAGGTGCATTGGCGGCGTTGGCTCACCGCCAAGCTGGTCGATGGCTGGGTCGGCGACCGGCGCTTCTTCCGCCTGAGCCTCTCCGGCAAGGAGCCGGCCAATCCGGAATACCGGATCGCCGACGATGTCCGCTGGGCAACCGAGCCGATCGTCGATTTCGCGATGGGCCTGCTCTCCTCCGTCATCACCATCGTGATGTTCATCGAGATCCTCTGGGAGATCGGCGGCAGCCTGAGCCTGAGCTGGGGCGGGAGCGAGATCACGATCCCCGCCTATCTCGTGCTCGCCGCGATCCTCTATGCCGTCATCGTCACCCTGCTGGTGACGGCCGTGGGGCGGCGCCTCGCCGGGCTCATCGCCCAGCGCACGGAAAGCGAGGCCGGCCTGCGCTTCGCGCTGATGCGCATCCGCGACCATGGCGAGGCGATCGCGCTTGCCCGCACCGAGGCCGGCGAGCGCCAGGCCGTGGCGCAGAGCCATAGCGTGCTGGTGCTGCGCTGGCTCTCCGTGATCACGCAGCGGGCGCGCCTGACCTGGATCACCAATGGCAGCAGCGCGCTGGTGCCGGTCGTGCCGCTCCTGCTCGCGGCCCCGAAATATCTCGCCGGCGAGATGACGCTGGGCGGGGTCGTGCAGGTCGCCGCCGCCTTCGTCGCCGTGCAGAACGCCTGCAACTGGCTGTTCGACAATTTCATGCGCATCGCCGAATGGCTCGCCGCCGCAAGACGCGTCAACGAACTCGCCGATGCGCTGGAAGAGGTCGAGCAAGAGCCGCCGGCACAGGGCCTCACCGTCGAGGACGGCCCGCATGACAGCCTGCGGCTGGAGGCGGTGACGCTGCATGACGGGGCCGGCCACGCGCTCGCGGCGGGCGTCAGTTTCGTGCTGCCGGCAGGCGCCGTGCTCCATGTCACCGGCGATGCCGGCTTCGCCAAGAACGCGCTGATGCAGGCCATCGCCGGGCTCTGGCAGCAGGGCGAGGGCGCGATCGTGCTGCCGCGCGGCGCCCGCGTCGCGACCGTGCCCCAGCATCTGCAACTGCCGGGGATCGGCCTGCGTCATCTCCTCCAGGGCGACCGGCCCCGCCCCGCGCCGGAAATCGCCGCGACCTTGCGCCGCTACGGCCTGTCGACCCTGACTTCGCGGCTGGATGGCGAGGAAGACTGGAACAGGAGCCTGACCCGGGCCGAGCGGCAGCGGCTCGCGCTCGCCCGGACCGAACTGGCCGATCCCGCGATCGTCCTGCTCGACGAGGCGACCAGCGCACTTGAGACCGAGGCGGCGCTGGAGGCCCTGACCGAGCTGCGCGCCGCCCTGCCCCGCGCGATCATCATCGCCTTCGGGCAGAGCCCGGGGCTGGCGGAGAGTGCCAGCCACAGGATCGTGCTGCGCCGGATCAGGGGCGTCGCCGAAATCGTCGAGCGCGAGGGTTTTGCGGAGTCCCGCATCGCCGCGACCAGCCAAGCCCGCTGACCGACCTCACAACGAAAAACCTATTCAGAGAGGAGAAACACCGTGAAGATGAATATCTGGGATGCGTTCTGGGGCCTCGAGATCGAGCAGTGCCCCTGCGACGTGCATTTCGTCGAATGGCTGGAGCAGGAGAAGCTCAGCGGCAAGCGCATCTACCATTTCGGCACCGGCGGCCACCACTATGTAGGCCTGCGCTGCGCCGAGCCGCATCTCGACAACACGGTGCTGGGCATCACCGCCTCGCCGCAGGAATACGAGTCCTTCATCAAGCTCGCGACCGACAATCCCAACGTCACGAAGACCTACAGCGCCTATTTCGGCGATATCTACACCAGCAATGCCCGCCTGTTGCCGCGCTTCGACGTCGTCACCCTGTTCCATAGCGGCGAGTTCCGGGGCGAGGCGAACGACGCCTATGGCGCGCTGACCGACCGCGAGGTGATGGACCTTTTCACCGCGCAGACCGACAAGGGCGGCTATATCCTGTTCTACAGAGGCTCCTACGCCTATGACGTGGCGGAGTGCCTGATCCCGGACTGGATGAAGGCGATGCCGGTCGAGGAGGTCGAGGGCTTCAAGACGCTGCGGATCTTCCGCAAGACGGCCTGAGCCCACTCCGGCCGCGCCCGCCTCCGGGTTCCCTCATGCGGCCCATTCGCCGCAGCGGCTTGTGAATTGTCGCCAAGGCGCTATCTGTCGGACGGGGCTCGCCCGAGCCCTGTCCGCCACCGCGCCGCCGCATCCCGCAGCGCCGCGCAACCCCGAGAGCGCATGTCGTTCGGCCCGCATGAGCCCGGAATGCCCCTGCGCAAGCGCAGCCGCTGGTGGTGGCTCGGGCCGCTGGCGAGCGTCGTCATCTTCGGTGCCTCGCTGGTCGTGCTCTGGCACATCATCAGCGGGATGGAGCCGGGCCAGCTCGCCGGCGCCTTCCAGAATGCGAGCCTGCGCCAGCTCGGCCTGGCCTGCGCCTTCACGGCGCTGAGCTACCTGCTGCTGACCGGCTACGACGCGCTGGCCTTGCGCCGGCTCGGTCTCTCGATCCCCTATCGCACCACGGCGCTGGCCTCCTTCACCAGCTATTCCGTCTCCTTCACGCTCGGCTTCCCGATCGTGACCGGCGGCACCGTGCGCTACTGGATCTATTCGCCGAAGGGCGTGCGGGCTTCCGAGGTCGCGAGCCTGACCGTGATCGCCGGCATCACCTTCTGGCTCGGGCTCGGCGCCATTCTCTGCGCCAGCCTGTTCTATGCCTCGGAAGCGGTCGCGATGCTGGCGCGGACCTCGCCGCTGATCGTCCAGGTCGTCGGCGGGCTCGTCGGCCTCGGCATCCTCGGCTATCTCGCCTGGATCGCGACCGACGAGCGCACGATCCGCGTGCGCGGCTGGAACCTTCACCTGCCCGGGCTCGGCACCACGCTCGGCCAGATGGCGCTCGGCGCCTGCGAGGTCTGCGCGGCAGCGGCCGTGCTCTTCGTGCTGCTGCCCGGCGGCTATGGCCTGGAATACCCGACCTTCCTCGCCGCCTATATCTTCGCCTGCCTGATCGGCATCGCCAGCCACGCGCCGGGCGGGCTCGGCGTGTTCGAGGCGACGATGCTGGTCGCGCTCAACCGCTTTCCCTATGAGCAGGTGCTGGGCGCGCTCCTGATCTTCCGGGTGGTCTATTACATCCTGCCCTTCGTCCTGGCGCTGGTTCTGCTGGCCCTGAACGAGATGATCCGCCGCATCCGCCGCCACGAGACCTGAGGGTCTGCTGGTATCTTGGGGAGCCACGGCGTCATTCCGGGGCGGGCCGGAGGCCCGAGCCCGGAACCCAGAACCGATGTCATCATGGATTTCGAGCCGTGGCCTGACCGCGCCTTTTTGCGGAAGCCATATCGGTTCTGGGTTCCGGCTCTTCGCTAACGCGAAGCCCCGGAATGACGGCAGCGCGTTGACAAGGCCGGATAGCCAAGCTCTGAGGGCCTCAAAGACCCTATTTCATCGCCACGATGATCAGCAGGAAAGCGAGCATCAGCAGGAGCAGGCGGAAGCTCCAGTTGATCTTGCCGAGCTGTTCGGCCGCGGTTTCCGGCCAGTCTTCCTCGCTCTCATGGACAGCTTCCGGCGCCGGAGCAGGCAACGGCGCGGCCTCGACGGCAACCGGCGAAAGGGGGCCGGGCCGCCATTCGATGGTCTCGATGAAGCCGCGCGCGGGCTGGGTCGAGCGGCCATCGGCATCGAGGCCCAGATACCAGTCGAGCAGCTCGCCATTCGCACGCCCGCGATCTTCCTCGCGGATCCAGAGGCTGGTCGTGGCGCTGAGCGAGAGTTCCTGCGCCAAGCCGGAGAGCATGTCTGCCTTGAGGGCCTCAAACACGGCCGGCGCCAGAAAGGCCTCGGCGAAGGGCAGTGCCTCGCCATTCTCGTCGCGGTAGCCGAGCATCAGGAGCAGGCGCGGCTGCTCTCCGGCCTGTGTCAGCGGCCGCAAGGTCAGGCCGATCGTGCCGGCCTCGCCCTCGAAGCCCGCGCGGCGCAGGCCGCCATCGATCACGGTCGCCTCGGCGAGGAAGCGCCGGCTCTCTTCCAGACGCCCATCACGGCTCTCGAAGCCGCCGACGAAGCGCAAGCCCGAGGCCGAGAGCCGGAAGCGCCGCGCCGCATCCTGGACATAGCGGGTCGACAAGCCCTCGATCGCCATCCGTCCGTCACTGACGGAGACGCTGCGCGCCACGCGTGATTCGTCCATATCCTCGTCCTGTTTCGCGGCGACGATAGCAGCTTGAGTTCAGCGCGTCAGGCGATGCTCCTGACAGCGTCACGCCGATGCCGCGGGATAAGGGCATCCTCGGCCGATCAAGGAGGCAAAAGACGATGGCAGACGAACTCGTTCTCTATACGAACCCGATGTCGCGCGGGCGCATCGCGCGCTGGATGATGGAGGAGATCGGCCAGCCCTATCGCGCCGAGATCGTCGGCTTCGGCGAGCCCATGAAAGGCGCCGCCTACAAGGCGATCAACCCGATGGGCAAAGTGCCGGCGCTGGTGCATGGCGATATGGTCGTCACCGAATGCGCCGCGATCTGCGCCTATATGGCCGATGCCTTTCCGCAGGCCGGGCTCGCGCCGGAGCCGGGCAGCCGGCTGCGCGGCCCGTATTACCGCTGGATGTTCTTCGCCGCCGGCCCGGTCGAGGCTGCCGTCAGCCACAAGGCCTTCGGCATGGAAGTCCCTGCCGACCGGGCACGCTCGATCGGCTACGGCACCTATGCCGATGCGATGGATACGCTCGAATACGCGGTGAGCCGCAGCGACTACCTGACCGGCGACCGCTTCAGCGCGGCCGACGTCTATGTCGGGTCGCAGGTGCTGTGGGGAATGCAGTTCGGCACGATCGAGAAGCGGCCGGCCTTCGAGGCCTACGGTGCCCGCATCTCGGCACGGCCGGCAGCCCGTCGCGCCAACGAGATCGACGATGCGCTGATGGCCGAGATGCAAAAACAGGCCTGATGCCGCAGCATGCGCCGGGAAACGCGCCCGGCGCATGGCCCATGACCGGCTGGACCGGTTGCCGCGCGCTGCCAGCAGAGCTAATCCTGCGATCAGACTATCGCCCGCCGCTGCCGGATGACCGCAGCCGCCGGGTCTTGCACGAAAAACCGCGATCGCCATGAACGACATGTCCGCCATCGCCAGGCCGCGCCACGGCATGGGCTTCTACCCCTTCGTGGGCCTCACCGCCGCGCTGATGGCGACGAATGCGCTCGCCATCGATTCGATGCTGCCGGCCCTGCCGCAGATGGCCGAGTCCCTCGGCATCGCCGAGGCCAACGAGCGGCAGTGGATCATCACCGCCTATCTGCTCGGCTTCGGCGTCTCGCAGATCTTCTATGGCACGATCTCGGATCGTTATGGCCGGCGTCCGGTCCTGCTCGTGGGCTTGACGATCTATGTCATCGCCAGCATCGCCGCGGCCTTCGCAGGCTCCTTCGAGGCGATGATGGCGGCGCGCGTGGTGCAGGGCATCGGTGCCGCCGCGACCCGCGTTCTCGTCGTCTCGATCGTGCGCGACTGCTATGCCGGCCGCGAGATGGCGCGTGTCATGTCGCTCGCCATGATCGTCTTCCTGGCCGTGCCGATCCTGGCGCCCTCGATCGGGCAGGCGATCCTCTGGGTCGCACCCTGGCGCTGGATATTCGGTGTGCTGACCGGCTTCGGTGCTGTCGTGATGATCTGGGTCCTGCTGAAGCTGCCCGAGACCCAGCATCCCGAGGATCGCAAGCCGATCGAGCCGGCGAGCGTACTGGCTTCCTTCCGCACGACGCTGACCAGCCGCATCGGCGTCGGCTACATGCTGGCCATGGCCTTCGTGCTCGGCGGCCTGTTCGGCTTCATCAACTCGGCGCAACAGGTCTTCGTCGACGTCTTCCACGCGCCGGAGCTGTTCACCACGATCTTCGCGCTGATCGCGATGTTCATGGCGGCCTCCTCGCTGCTGAACTCGCGCATCGTCGGGCGGCTCGGCATGCGCCGCGTCTCGCATGGCGCGCTGCTCGGCTATATCGCGCTGACAAGCATCCATGCGCTGGTGGCGCTCGCCGGCCATGAATCGCTCTGGAGCTTCGCGATCCTGCAGGGCGGGGCGATGTTCTGCTTCGGACTGATCGGCCCGAATTTCGGCGCCATGGCGATGGAGCCGCTCGGCCATGTCGCCGGCACGGCCTCCTCGGTGCAGGGCTTCGTGACGACGGTGATCGGCGCGCTGCTCGGCTTCTATATCGGCCAGCATTTCAACGGCACGGTCGTGCCGCTGACGCTGGGCTTCGCGCTCTGCGGCATCGCGGCGCTCGTCGTCGTGCTGATCGTGGAGAGGGGCCGGCTGTTCCACCCGGCGCCGGGCCGGGCCTGAAAGGGCTCTCCACCTTCGCACCGCCGCCTGCGGCGACGGGAATGCCTGGAATCCGCTTCGGTCCGATCGAGACCGAAAGCGGTCCGCGCTAGGCTCGGGAAAGACGCCGCCACCGCCTTCCCGCAGAACGCATCGAAGCGCTCAGGTCGTCTGCAGGTTCACGGCCGAGTTCTTGCCGGTCTTGCGGTCAGGCTCGAGATCATAGCTGACCTTCTGCCCCTCGTTCAGACCGCGCAGACCAGCGCGCGTCACCGCGCTGACATGGACGAAGACATCATTGCCGCCGCCATCCGGGGTGATGAAGCCGTAACCCTTGGTCTCGTTGAACCATTTCACGGTTCCCGTACTCACATGCCGTTCCTTCCATAGGCTCGCCGGTTCCCCCGGCGGGGCAGTGTAAAGAGCAAATCGTTCCACTTGCAACGACGCGCCGCACAACCCGTGCCGCGCCTGCGAAAAGCGTGCCGCAATGCCTCCCGCGCAAGCCCGCCGCGACGCAAGCCGCTTGCGGTCCTCGCGCCGCTCGCCCATGAACGGCGCAAGCTTGTGATCGAGGGAGCATCAGGATGAGCAATTATGTGATCGAACCGCCGGCCGTGATGGCCGTTCCGGTCGCGGGCGGCGGCTCCTTCCCGGTACGACGCATCTTCTGCGTCGGCCGCAACTATGCCGAACATGCCCGCGAGATGGGCCATGACCCCGACCGCGAGGACCCGTTCTTCTTCACCAAGCCGGCCGACGCGCTGGTGATCAACGGCGCCGACATGCCCTATCCGACGAAGACGAAAGACCTCCACCACGAGATGGAGCTCGTCGTCGCGATCGGCACCGGCGGCAGGGACATCACGGAATCCGAAGCGCTGGCTCATGTCTACGGCTATGCCGCCGGGCTCGACATGACCCGCCGCGACCTGCAGAACATCGCCAAGAAGGCCGGCCGCCCCTGGGACATGGCCAAGGGCTTCGACCTCTCCGGCCCGATCGGCGAGATCGTGCCCGCAAGCCATGCCGGCCATCCCAGCGCCGGCAAGATCGAGCTCACCGTCAACGGCGTCGTGCGCCAGAGCTCCGACCTCGCCAAGCAGATCTGGAATGTCGAGGAGACGATCGCCTATCTCTCCGGCCTCGTCGAACTGAAGCCGGGCGACCTGATCTTCACGGGCACGCCGGAAGGCGTCGCCGCCGTCGGCAAGGGCGATGTGCTCGAAGGCGTGATCGCCGGTGTCGGCACCGTCCGCACCCGCATCGCCTGATCAGACAGCCATCGCGAAGGACCGCATCATGCGCCTCACCCCCGACGCCTCCGGCGTCTTCCCGATCGCGCCGACCCCGTTCAATCCCGACGGCAGCATCGACTGGGCCTCGGCAGACCGGCTGTTCCAGTTCTATCACGACATCGGCTCGGACGGCGTCACCGTGCTCGGCATCATGGGCGAGGCGCCCAAGCTCGAGCCCGAGGAATCGGTCGAGCTGGTCAAGCGCTGCGTCGCCAGGATGGGCGGGAAGCCGATCATCGTCGGCGTCTCGGCGCCCGGCTTCGCCGCGATGCGCTCGCTCGCCCGGCAGGTGATGGATCTCGGCGCCGGCGGCGTGATGATCGCGCCGCCGCCCTCGCTGCGGACCGACGACCAGATCACCGGCTATTATGCGCAGGCCGTCGAGGCGATCGGCAGCGACATCCCCTTCGTCATCCAGGACTATCCGTTGACGCTCTCGGTAGTGATGACGCCGGCGGTGATCCGCAAGATCGTCATGGACAACCCCTCCTGCGTGATGCTGAAGCACGAGGACTGGCCGGGTCTCGAGAAGATATCGACCCTGCGCAAGTTCCAGAAAGAGGGATCGCTGCGGCCGATCTCGATCGTGACTGGCAATGGCGGCCTCTTCCTCGATTTCGAGATGGAGCGCGGCGCCGACGGCGCCAATACCGGCTACGCCTTCCCGGAGCTGCTGATCGACGTGGTGCGCCTGCAGAAGGCCGGCAAGCGCGACGAGGCCCATGACATCTTCGACGCGCATCTGCCGCTGATGCGCTACGAGCAGCAGCAGGGCGTCGGCCTGGCCGTGCGCAAGTACACGATGATGAAGCGCGGCATCCTGAGCCATGACGCCCAGCGCAAGCCGGGCTCCGTCCTCAGCGCCGCTGCGAAGGCCGAGGTGGACTATCTGCTGTCGCGCATCGCCAAGCACGATCCGCGCGCGAAGATCTGATCGATCGGAACGTCATTCTCGGGCGCCGCGCAGCGGTGACCCGAGAATCTCCGGCAAGAGATGCTCGGGTCAGGCCCGAGCATGACGCGTGGGTCTACCGGCTCAATGCCCCTTGTGCTCGCCCTCGGCGCCCTTGGCGGCGATCGAGTCGACCTTGAACTCGACATCGACGGTCCCGGCCTTCTCGAAGGTGAGCGTGCCCTTCATCATCTCGCCCTGCTTGAGCGGCTGCTTCAGGTCCATGAACATGATGTGGTAGCCGCCGGGCTTGAACTCGACCTTCTTGCCGACGGGCAATTCGACGCCCTGATCCAGCGGCCGCATCGTCATGATGCCGTCCTTCACCGCCATCTCGTGGATTTCAGAACGAGCCGCGAAGGGAACGGAAACCGAGACCAGCCGGTCGGCGGCCGGGCCGGTGTTCTCGATGGAGAGATAGCCGCCGCCGACCTTGGCGCCGGCCGGCGTGGCGCGGGACCAGGGATGGCCGATCTTGAGCGGCCCGGCCTTGAATTCATGGGCAGAGGCGAAGCCGGCCGAGAGCAGGAGAGCCGCGGCGGCGAGCGAAGAGGAAAGCTTCATGATGGATATCCCGAACGGATAAGGCCGCTGGTGCAGCCTCGTGAAAGATCGCCGTCGCCCGTTGCGGGCGGACAGGCCTGAATTGGATGCAGTGAGGCAGGCGAGGCGTTCAGCCCCGCGGCGGTGCGCGCGACTGCGCAAGCCCGGCCGCGAAGCGATGCGGCAAACCCTCCGCCAACAATGCCGGCGATGCCAGACGCGTGGCGAGCCGCCCCGGCGCCGGCACGGTCGCGGTTGGAGGCCCGGCGAGGACGGGATTGAGCGGGCAACCCTTGCAATGGGTGAGATCGCCGAGCGGGACGGGCTGGCCGTCCTCCGGAACCGGCGCGCCCGAGCAGAGCACGACACCGTCATGGCCACTCAGCGCCGCGAGCGCCGGGGCCGGCGCGAGCGCCAGAGCCAGCACGCACAACGCATAGGCGACCGCCAGCCAGGCTCCGAGCCCGGAGCGGCGAAGACGGTCGAGGAGGGCGGCGCGAGCCTGCATGGCCGCAAATGGCGCCGCTTGCCCGGTTTCGTCAAGCCGCGCATTGCCGCATCCGGCGGGCGATCGACGGCGTCCGGAGAATATTCTTCTCCAGCGTATCGTTTCTTCAAAAGAACGATCCGATTGACAAAGAGGACGATCTCCCTCAGATTGCGAGTGTTCCCGGAGCAATCGGGGAGCCGCGGAGATTTGAGCAGCAGCTTGCGCCGCGTCACCAAACGCTAAAGCGCCACGACTGGGTCGTGGGCTCCAGATCGAGGAGACTGACATGACCATGGTGAAAGCGAGCCGAAGCCCGATCCGCTTCCGCCACATGTCCTGCCGCTGTCGACGCTGAGATCGCAAGGCCGAAAGGTCCTTCCCATCCGTTCGTTCCGACACATGCCGCATCGGCGGCAGAAGGCAGTTCCATGTCCCAGCTTCATTCCCTCCCCGCCCGGGCTCGCCCGGCGCAGCAAGCCTATGTCATCGAGCTCGGCGAGGCACAGATCGGCCTCGTGAGCCGCCGTGCCGACGAGCGCGACTTCACCTTCGTCTCGGCCTCCGCCGCCTTCCGGGCGCTGGACGGGCAGCGTTTCGCAACGCCCGGCGCCGCCGAGATCGCCGCACGCCGGCTCTTCCGCTCGCAGCGGCGCACCCCACTGCTCCTGGCTTCGTGAGGCGGCGATGCAGCTTCTCTCCGCCCTCTGGGATGGCATCGCGAATTGGTTCGCCCAGGCCGTTCCCTTGACCTTCGACCCGCTCGACGCCGCGACCGCGGACGACCAGCGCCGCTCGGTCCATGACGTGACCATCGAGCAGCTCGGCATCGCCCACTGGTCCTGCCACACGCATTTCTGAGGACATGATGAACGCCCCCGTCAGACCCGGCACGCTCAGTGCCGGCGTTACCCCTTTGGCATTGCCTGATCCGGCGATCCGCTTCGAGCAGGTCGGCAAGACCTATCCGGGCCGCCGCGGCCAGCAGCCGGTCAGCGCGCTCGCCGGGATCGATCTCGACGTGCCCGCCGGGACCATTCTCGGCGTGATCGGCCGCTCCGGCGCCGGCAAGTCGACGCTGATCCGCCTCGTCAACGGGCTGGAGCGCGCCACCGAAGGGCGCATCCTGATCGAGGGCACGGATGTCACCGGCCTCACCGAATCCGGCTGGCGCCAGCAGCGCCGCCGGATCGGCATGATCTTCCAGCATTTCAACCTGCTGTCCTCGCGCACGGTCTTCGACAATGTCGCGCTGCCGCTGGAGATCGCCGGCGCTGGCAAGGCCGAGATCACGGCCAAGGTCGAGCGTCTGCTGGCGCTCGTCGGCCTGTCCGACAAGAGCGCGCGCTATCCGGCCGAGCTCTCGGGCGGGCAGAAGCAGCGCGTCGGCATCGCCAGGGCGCTCGCCACCGATCCGAAGGTGCTGCTCTGCGACGAGGCGACCTCGGCGCTCGACCCCGAGACGACGCGCTCGATCCTCGCTTTGCTGAAGCAGGTCAATCGCGAGCTCGGCATCACCATCCTGCTGATCACGCACGAGATTCCCGTCATCAAGGAGATCTGCGACCGCGTCGCGGTGATCGAGGGCGGGCGTATCGTCGAGCAGGGCGAGACCTTCGAGGTCTTCACCAACCCGCAGCATCCGACGACGGCGAGCTTCGTCGAGACGGTCACCGGCGTCGAACTGCCCGAGCATCTCGCCCATCGCATCCGGAGGGATGCGCGCCCCGGCGACAATATCGTGCTGCGCATCACCTTCCTCGGCGAGAACGCGACCGCTCCGGTGATCAGCCGGCTCAGCGCCATCGTCGGGGTCGACGTCAATATCCTGGCCGGGCGGATCGACGCCATCGCCGGCCAACCCTTCGGCAGCCTGCTCGTCACGGTGCCCTCGCGCGCCCCGGAGAGCGACGCCGTGCTCGGCGCCCTCAGGAGCCTCGGGCTCAAGGCGGAGGTGATCGGCCATGTCTCCTGACATCATCCGCCTGATCGCCCAGTCGACGCTGGATACGCTCGCCATGGTCGCAGTCGCGGCCGGGATCGGCACGGTCTTCGGCCTGCCGCTCGGCGTCTTCCTCGCCACCAGCAAGCGCGGCGAATTGTTCGCGGCGCCCGCCGCCAACCTGTTCCTCGGCACGCTGGTCAACGCCACGCGCTCGACGCCCTTCATCATCCTCGTCGTCGCGATCATCCCGTTCACCCGTCTGATCGCGGGCACCTCGATCGGCACCGCCGCCGCGATCGTGCCGCTCACCGTCGCCGCGACGCCGTTCATCGCGCGGCTGATCGAAGGTGCGGTGCGCGAGGTCGATCAGGGGCTGGTCGAGGCCGCGCGCGCCATGGGGGCCACGCCCGTGCAGATCGTGCGCAAGGTTCTGGTGCCCGAGGCCCTGCCGGCGATCGTGCTCGGCCTGACGCTGGCGCTGGTCAGCCTGATCGGCTTCTCGGCCATGGTCGGCGCGGTCGGCGGCGGCGGGCTCGGCGATCTCGGCATCCGCTACGGCTACCAGCGCTTCATGCCGGACGTGATGGCGGCGGTCGTCGCCGTGCTCATCGTCCTCGTCCAGCTCGTCCAGAGCATCGGCGACCGGCTCGCCCGCCATCTCAACAAGCGCCTGCGCCACGCCTGACGCTTCCCCGTTCATCCGCATCCGACTGAAGGAAACGACATCATGACGATCTCTCTCAACCGCCGCGCCGCGCTGCTCGCCGGCTTCGCCCTGACCCTCACCGCCGTCCCGGCTCTCGCCCAGCAGAACCAGGTGGTTCGCATCGGCGTCTCGCCCGGCCCGCATGCCGAGATCCTGGAGAAGGTGAAGCCGATCGTCGCCAAGAAGGGCATCGACCTCAAGATCATCGAGTTCTCCGACTATGTCGTGCCGAACCAGGCGCTCGATGCCGGCGAGCTGGAGGCCAATTCCTTCCAGAACCAGCCCTATCTCGACAACCAGGTGAAGGATCGCGGCTTCAAGATCGAGAGCGTCGGCCTCACCGTGAACTTCCCGCTCGGCATCTATTCGGCCAAGTACAAGGACTGGTCGCAGGTGCCGGATGGCTCGACCGTGGCGATCCAGAACGACCCGACCAATGGCGGCCGCTCGCTCCTGCTGCTGCAGGACAAGGGCGTGATCAAGCTGAAGGACGGCGTCGGCTTCAAGCCGAGCCCGGCCGACATCGTCGGCAACCCTAAGAAGCTCAAGATCATCGAGATCGAGGCCGCGCAGACCCCGCGCTCGCTGGCCGATGTCGCGGCCGCCGCGATCAACACCAACTATGCCGTCGATGCCAAGATCGATCCGGCCTCGGCGATCCTGCGCGAAGACGCCAAGGGCCCCTATGTCAACCTGATCGCCGTGCGCAGCGTCGACAAGGACAAGCCCTGGGTCAAGACGCTGGTCGAAAGCTACCACACGCCCGAGATCAAGGCCTTCGTCGCCGAGCGCTTCAAGGGCGCCGTCCTCGCCGGCTGGTAACCGTTCCTCCCCACCTGGCTCTCCAGTCAAATAGCCAGGCGCCTTGCCCCGGATGCGGACAGCATCCGGGGCTTTTCTTTTGCCTGATCAGCGCGGCAGCGGGCCGAAGGCGAAGAACTGGGTTTCGCCGGAGGAATCGTCGACGCCGTCATTATCGGTGACCACGAAGAGGTTGCCGGCCTTGTCGACCGTCATGCCCTCGACCTTGTCGAGGCCGTAGCCGCCAGCCTTCATCAGGTCCGGCGTCAGGTCGCGCAGCAGGGTCTTGGTCACGGTCGGGATGTCCGCCGCGCCGATCGCGGCCGGCTTCAGACCCTTCACCGAGAAGGTCTGGAGCGTCTTCACCGCCTTGGCGCCGAAGCCGTTGTCGCGCTCGATCACGGCGAAGCGGTCGTCACCCAGCGCGACGAGTTCGGACAGGCCCATCCAGAAGCCCGCGGCAGCTTGCGACAGCGGGTAATGCAGCACGCCCCATTCCTTGGTCGCCGGCTTGTAGGAGAGGAGCTTAGCCTTGCCCTTGGGATCGTCCTTCCATTCGCGCTGGACGGCGAGCCAGACGGTCTCGTCAGCGCCCGTGCCGGTCACCGCCACGCCCTCGAAGCCGAAGCGGACCGCATGCTTCGCGAGCGCTTCCGGCAGGCGAATCTCTTCCTCGACCTCGCCCTTGGCCGAGACGCGCAGCAGGATGTCGTCGAGCACCGCATCCTTCTTCTCGGGATTACCCTCGGAGGCCAGCCAGAAGCCGCCGCCCTCGCGGGTGGCGATGCCTTCGAGATCGTAGGAAGCGGGTTTGCCGTCCTTGGTGACGGTGAGCGCGCCGGTGATCTTCGCGGGCTTCTGCGTCGCGTCGATCTCGAGGAGGCGCGAGGGCGTATAGGCGCTGTCGGTGATCGCGAAGAGCTTGCCGGGCGCCGCGCGATCGGCAGCGAGGCCCGAGAGCGCGCCCCAGCCGATCGGCAGGCCGTTCTCGTCGGCGGACTGGATCGTCGGATAGGCGGCGGCCTGCTCGGCGCGGCGATAGATCATCACGGACGAACGCGCGCCGCCCTTCTCGCCGACATCGGTCTCGGAAGCCGAAACGAAGAGATCGCGCTGCGGGATGGCGAGCAGGCCTTCCGGACCGATGCCGGTCGGCAGCGCCTGCAGGAAGCGCGGCGCCTTGCCCGCACCCTCGTCCTTGTAGACCAGCACCAGCGAGGCGCGCTCCAGCCCGACGAAGATCAGCCGGTCGTTACCGTAGGTCGCGACCTCGATGCCCTCGGGCTCGCTGCCCTTGGCCGCCGAACGGCGCTCGGGATAATGGCCGAGGCGCATGGCGATGTGGTCGACATCGGAGCCGGAATCGAACTCGACCGTGCCGTCCTTGCGGAAGATCGTGAAGCCGCGCGAGCCGCCCTTCCAGTCACCCTCGTTGGCGGTGACGAAGCGGTCATTGTCGATCCAGCGCACGGCGTCAGGCTCGCGCGCGACGCCCTTCAGCTCCTCGGTCGGGCTGATCTTGCCGTCGCGGGTCTTGTCGATGTTCTTGAGATCGACGCTACCGGCCGAGAAATGCGTCACGACCTTGCCGGTCTTCGAGTCGACGATGACGAGGTGGTTGTTCTCCTGCAGCGTCACCACGACGAGCCCGTCTTGATTGACATCGACGAATTCCGGCTCCGGATCTGTCGGCTCGACGGCGGCGATGCCGGTCATGTCGACGATCTGGCGGGTGGCGCAGTCGATCGCGCCGTCCTTGATGCCGATCAGGGTGAGGTTGCCGGCGGGGAGCTGCGGCAGGGCGCCCTTGTTGAGCTTCTCGTCACGCTCGTTCTCGATGGCGATGACGATCTTGCCCTTGTCCTTGGTCAGCGTGACCGAGTCCGGCTGGCCGCCGAGGTCGCATTTCGCCACGACCTGCTTCGTCTTGAGGTCGACGGTGGCGAGATGGCCGGCCGGTTCCTTGAAATTGTTGCCGGAGGTGACGACCGCGACGAAGGCCTTGTCGCCGAGGATGGTGACCGAGGTGGACTCGCCTTCGAGCGGCACGAAGCCGGCCGGCTTCGGGTTGGCGGGGTCGGCGATGTCGATGATCCCCAGCGCCTTCTGCTCCGCGTCGGTATAGGCGAGCAGTGTGCCGTCGCCATTGGCGGCGATGATCTCGGAGACGGTCTTCTTGGCGGGATCGCGATCGGCCGGCAGGTTCTGCGGCACGGAGAAGGTGGCGATCCGGTTGAAGAGCGGCTCGGCCATGGCCGTGCCGCTGAGCAGGACAGCGGCGAGAGCCGCGAGGACGAGAGGCTGGCGCATGGGTTCTCACCGCTGACGGAAACAGAGGTCCGTCGGCTAGTCAGCCCATGCGACAGTCAGATGACGGTTTTCACCGAAGGGCCGCCGCGTCGCCGGCAGGCAGGGCCGCGCCCGAGCGCTTGAAGCCGATCACTTCGAGTTCGGTCACGATGGCGACCGCAGCGGCTTGCGCCAGGACGAAGGCGATACCGAGCCCGGTCGGCGCGAACCAGCCCATCAGCAGGATCGCGATACTGTCGGCGATCCAGAGCAGATTGACGCCGATCACGGCATAGATTGCGAGGTGCGGCAGGGTCTTGCGGCCTGCGAACCAGCCGAGAAGCGCCGCGCAGGGCAGCAGCACGAGGCCGGCGCCGCGCAGGAACTCCACGGGCAGGCCGAGCGGAGCGGCGAGCGGCCCGGCGGCAGCGGCGAGGATGAGGCCCATGCCGGCGCAGGCCGCGGCATCGAGGGCGAGAGCGGTGCGCAGCAGCGGCGAGGACTGGATGAGCGACATGGCATTCTCCTTGGCGGTTAGGGCCTCAAGCCCGTTTCGATGAGGGGAATGCTGACGGAACCGCGTCGGCCCGTCGATTAAGCGGGAGGTAATTGGAACCGGCCCTCGGGATCGCTAGCTTCTCCGCCATGAACACGCATCAGCCCCCTCCGATCGGCGCGCTCCTTCGCGACTGGCGCCAGCTCCGCCGCTTCAGCCAGCTCGATCTCGCACTCGAAGCCGAAATCTCGCAGAAGCACCTGAGCTTCATCGAAAGCGGCCGCTCGCGCCCGAGCCGCGAGATGGTTCTGCTCCTGGCAGAGCATCTCGGCGTGCCCCTGCGCGAGCGCAACGCATTGCTCCTGTCGGCCGGCTATGCCCCGATCTACCCGGAGCGTTCGCTGGAAGACCCGTCGCTGGATGCCGCCCGCAGCGCGATCGACCTGATCCTCAGGGGGCACGAGCCCTATCCGGCCGTCGCCGTCGACCGGCACTGGACGCTGCTGGCCTACAACAATGCCGTGACGCGGCTGCTCGGCCTCGTCGCGGATGCGGAACTGCTGCGGGCGCCCGTCAATGTGCTGCGCCTGTCGCTGCATCCGCAGGGACTCGCGCCCTTCATCCTCAATCTCGCGGAATGGCGCGCCCATCTCCTGGCGAGGCTGCGCCAGCAGGTGCGGGCGACAGCGGATGCCAAACTCGGCGAATTGCTGGGCGAGCTGATGGCCTACTCTCATCCGGGCGCCGGCACCCGCCACGAAGCCGAGGCAGAGGCCGCGATCGTGGTGCCCATGCAGTTGCGGCTCGGGGAGACCGTGCTGTCGCTGATCTCGACGACCACCGTGTTCGGCACGCCCATCGACGTCACCTTGTCGGAACTGGCGCTGGAGACCTTCTTTCCAGCCGACGCGGCGACCGCCGAAGCTCTGCGCGCCCTCGCAGCGGGAAGCGAAGCGGCGACCTGATGCTGGAACCTTTCCGTTTGATGTCGGTTGGTCTGGCGGAAAACGGCCAGGGGGCCGGACGTTCAGGAGCTAAGCGCTATGAGCAGCACGACCGACAAGATCAAGGGTCTCGCCAACGAGGCCGCCGGCAACGTCAAGCAGGCCGCCGGCAAGGCGTTCAACAAGCCGGGCCTGGAAGCCGAGGGCAAGGCCCAGGAGCTGAAGGGCGAAGCCCAGCAGGCGATCGGCAAGGGCAAGGATGCGGTCAAGAAGGCCGTCGACAAGGTCTGAGGCATCTGCCTCAAAAGCAAAAGGGCCGCCGAAAGGCGGCCCTTTTCATATTTGGTTCCGATTGCAGCTCAGGCCGTGCCGCCGAAGCCGCCGAGGAAATCCTTGACCCGGCCGAAGAAGCCCGCGGTCTCCGGGTGGTTGGTGTGCGAGCTTTCGCGCTCGAACTCCTCCAGCAATTCGCGCTGGCGGGCCGTCAATTTCTGCGGCGTCTCGACCACGACCTGGATGTAGAGGTCGCCGACCTCGCGCGAGCGCAGCACGCTCATGCCCTTGGCCTTCAGGCGGAACTGCTTGCCGGTCTGGGTGCCCTCGGGGATTTTCACCCGCGCCTGCTCGCCGGAGAGCGTCGGCACCTCGATCTCGCCGCCGAGCGCGGCTGAGACCAGCCCGATCGGCACGCGGCAGAACAGGTCGGCGCCGTCGCGCTGGAAGATCGCGTGCGGCTTGATCGAGAGGAAGATGTAGAGATCGCCGGGAGGCCCGCCGCGCAGGCCGGCCTCGCCCTCGCCGGCGAGGCGAATGCGCGTGCCGTCCTCGACGCCGGCGGGGATATTCACGGAGAGCGTGCGCTCGCGGGTGACGCGGCCGGCGCCCTGGCAGTTCTTGCAGGGGTCGTCGATGACCTCGCCGCGGCCCGAGCAGGTCGGGCAGGTCCGCTCGACCGAGAAGAAGCCCTGATTGGCACGGACGCGGCCATGGCCGCCGCAGGTCGGGCACTGACGCGATTTCGAGCCGGGCTTGGCGCCGGTGCCGGAGCAGGATTCGCAGGAGACCGAGGTCGGCACCCGGATCGACTCGTTCTTGCCGGTGAAGGCCTCTTCCAGCCCGATCTCGAGATTGTAGCGCAGGTCGGCGCCGCGCTCGCGGCCATTGGCGCCGCGCGCGCCGCCGCGACGGGCATCACCGAAGAAGGAATCGAAGATATCCGACATGAAGTCGGAGAAGTCGGCATTGCCACCGGGGCCACCGCCGCCGCCATTCTCGAAGGCCTGGTGGCCGAAGCGGTCATAGGCCGCGCGCTTCTGGCCGTCGGAGAGGACCTGGTAGGCCTCGTTGATTTCCTTGAACTTGATCTCGGCGTCCTTGTCGCCGGGATTCTTGTCCGGATGGTGCTGCATCGCGAGCTTGCGGAAAGAGCCCTTGAGCTCGACCTCCGTCACGGTCCGGCTGACGCCGAGAATCTCGTAGTAATCGCGCTTCGACATCGAAACGTCTGTCCCCGCAGCTTTGACGCGGCATGGCCGGGCAGCGAGCCCGGCCATCCGTCCAGCAGGCCATTCCCGAACGAGATGGCCGGGTCAAGCCCGGCCACAACGTCGCTTGCGTTACGAGCGCGGGTTACGCGCTCTTCTTCTTGTCGTCCGAGACGTCCTTGAAGTCGGCGTCGATGACGTCGTCCTTCTTGGCTTCCTCGGGCTGCCCGCCCTCGGCGGTGGCGCCTTCGGCCTGGCTCGCCGCATACATCGCCTCGCCCAGCTTCATCGAAGCCTGCATCAGCTCGTTGGTGCGGGCCGTGATGGCCTCGGCGTCGTCGCCGGTCAGCGCGGTCTTGAGCGCCTCAACGGCGGTCTCGATCGCGCCCTTGTCGGCCTCGGAGACCTTGTCGCCATAGTCCTTCAGCGACTTCTCGGTCGAATGCACCAGGCTCTCGCCCTGGTTCTTGGCCTCGACCACCTCGCGGCGCTTCTTGTCCTCGGCGGCGTTCGCCTCGGCATCCTTCACCATCTTCTGGATATCGGCCTCGCTGAGGCCGCCGGAAGCCTGGATCTTGATCTGCTGCTCCTTGTTGGTGGCCTTGTCCTTCGCCGTCACGGACACGATGCCGTTGGCGTCGATGTCGAAGGTCACCTCGATCTGCGGCATGCCCCGCGGAGACGGCGGAATGCCCATCAGGTCGAACTGGCCGAGCAGCTTGTTGTCGGCCGCCATCTCGCGCTCGCCCTGGAAGACCCGGATCGTCACCGCGTTCTGGTTGTCCTCGGCGGTGGAGAAGACCTGGCTCTTCTTGGTCGGGATCGTGGTGTTGCGGTCGATCAGGCGCGTGAAGACGCCGCCCAGCGTCTCGATGCCGAGCGAGAGCGGGGTCACGTCGAGCAGCAGCACGTCCTTGACGTCGCCCTGCAGCACGCCGGCCTGGACTGCCGCGCCGATGGCGACGACCTCGTCAGGGTTGACGCCCTTATGCGGCTCCTTGCCGAAGAACTGCTTCACGACCTCCTGCACCTTCGGCATGCGGGTCATGCCGCCGACGAGGACGACCTCGTCGATCTGGCCCGCCGACAGGCCGGCATCCTTGAGCGCCTTCTTGCAGGGCTCGATGGTGCGCTGGATCAGGTCGTCGACCAGGCTCTCGAACTTGGCGCGCGAGAGCTTGATGGCGAGGTGCTTCGGGCCCGAGGCATCCGCCGTGATATAGGGCAGGTTGATCTCGGTCTGGGCCGTGGTCGAGAGCTCGATCTTGGCCTTCTCCGCCGCTTCCTTCAGGCGCTGCAGAGCGAGCTTGTCCTTCTTCAGGTCGATGCCCTGCTCGCGCTTGAACTCGTCCGCGAGATACTCGACGAGGCGCATGTCGAAGTCCTCGCCGCCGAGGAAGGTGTCGCCATTGGTCGACTTCACCTCGAAGACGCCGTCGCCGATCTCGAGGATCGAGACGTCGAAGGTGCCGCCGCCGAGGTCATAGACCGCGATGGTACCGGCCTGCTTCTTGTCGAGGCCGTAGGCCAGCGCAGCCGCCGTCGGCTCGTTGATGATGCGCAGCACTTCGAGGCCAGCGATGCGGCCGGCATCCTTCGTCGCCTGGCGCTGGGCGTCGTTGAAATAGGCGGGAACCGTGATGACGGCCTGGGTGACGGGCTGGCCGAGATAGGCCTCCGCCGTCTCCTTCATCTTGGTCAGCGTGAAGGCCGAGATCTGCGACGGCGAATAATCCTTGCCGTCGGCTTCGACCCAGGCGTCGCCCGAGGAGGCCTTCTTGATCTTGTAGGGAACGAGCTTCAGGTCCTTCTGCGTCATCGGATCGTCGAAGGTCCGGCCGATGAGGCGCTTGATGGCGAAGAAGGTGCGCTCCGGGTTGGTGACGGCCTGGCGCTTCGCGGGCTGGCCGACCAGACGCTCGCCGTCATCCGTGATGGCGACGATGGAGGGCGTGGTGCGTGCGCCTTCCGAATTCTCGATGACCTTGGGCGTCGAGCCTTCCATCACTGCAACGCAGCTGTTGGTCGTGCCGAGGTCGATACCAATGACTTTACCCATGGATGGGATCCCTTTCGATTGAGCAGATCGCCGACCTGCGACGTTTGTGCGCCGCCTGCCGGCCCATGGACCGGATCGCCCCCGCTTCAGCGGCGAACGAAACCGGCATTCCACGTTTGACGGTGGTTAAACCGCCCCTTGGCGGCGTATATAGTGAGGGTGTTCCACCCCTTGCAAGACAGGCGAGCCGATTAAGAATCGGGAGCGCCGGCCGAATTGCCACCGCGACACGCTTTCCCGCCGAGTGTGGCCTTCCCGTCCTTGCGTCAGCTTGCCCGCGCCTGCATGCAGAAAGGCCGTTCCGGCTTCACTGGGCCGCCATGACACGACCGACGCGCCTCATCCTCGCCGCGCTGGCCCTCGCTTCGGCCGCGACCGCGGCGCTCGCCCAGCCGCTGCAACTGCCGGGCGCCCAGCCGTTCAACGCGCCGGGAACCCAGCAGGCCGCGCCTTCCCAGCCCGGCGCTCCGGCCGCACCGAAGCCGCCGAGCATGCCCGCCATCAAGATCGCCGGCGAGGATGCCATTCTCGGCAAGGCCCTGCATCGCCACGGCAATCACGGCGAGGCGGTCTTCTCGAAGACGGCGACGGGCTATGGCCTCAAGCTCAATCTCGACGGTTTCCAGAGCACGAACCTGGTCGATCCCTGCGCCGTCTCCTTCGGCGATGCGCCCGTCCCGGTCACCCCGCTCGGGCGTCCGGCCGGCGTTCCCCGCTACAAGCTGGAAGCCTCGATCTGCCCGATCGTCTTCGACGTGCTCGACGGTGCCTTCCTCGTGGTCGAGCCGGCCGAGCCCTGCGTTGTGCAGGCCGCGCAATGCCGGATCGATCCGCGCGGGCTCTGGGGGCCCGATGCGCGTGTGGTCGCAGGCCAAGCCAAGGAGATCGAGAAGGCCCGCGGCAGCGCCGAACGCGCCGTACGCGAGGGCTATCGGACGCTGACGGCCAAATCCGACGCCGTCGAGCAGCGCGTGATCGCGCGCGAGCAGGCCGGGTTCTCGGCCGAGCGCGAGACGATCTGCCGCGATTTCCAGCGCGAGGGCCAGTTCGGCTTCTGCGGCGCGCGGATCACCGAGGCGCGGGCCGCCTCGCTGCGTGCCCGGCTCGGGCTCAATACCGAGCCGAAGCCTGCCGCCAAGCCGAAGCCGCGACCGAAGCCCGCGCCGCTGCCGCTGGCGCCGACGCAGTAGCGGGCAGAGCGTCATCCCGTGCGCGCTGCGGCATGAAATGCCGCTGCGCAGACACGGGACCGCATGACGAGAGGGCGCCTTTCAAGCGAAAGCGCGCGTCCTGCACGAGAGGGCGCCTTTTCCTGCGCACGGTCCCGCATCTGCGCAGCAGCACTGACGTGCCGCAGCGCGTGCGGGATGACAGCTTCAGCCCATCCGCTTCGCAAGCCCGGCCTCATCGAGCCCGGCCAGCGCATCGATAAGGTGCATCGCGAAGCTGCCCGGTCCGGCCGCACGCTCGACCGCGATCTCGCCGGCGATGCCATAGGCGGTCAGCGCCGCCGCGGCCGCGATCGCCGGATCGGGCTCGACCGCCCGGCAGGCGGCCACCAGCGCGCTCGAGGCGCAGCCGAGCCCGGTCACCCTGCTCATCAATTCATGGCCATGCGCGACCGCCAGGGCCCGGTCTTCCGTCTCGATCCGGTCGACCGCGCCGGTGGTGACGCGCACGATGTCGCGCCGCAGCGCGAAAAGCGGCTCCAGCGTCGCCATTTCCGTGGCATTGCCGCGCACCAGCACGTCGAACAGGGCGAGTACGTCGCCGACCAGACGCAGCCGCAACGGCGAGAGCTCGACGAAGACCGGGTCGAGCACCAGCGGTATCAGGCGCTCCCGCGCAACGCCGACGAGCTTGGGAATGGCGCGCTCGCCTTCGAGGCTGAGCGTGCCGAGATTGATCAGGATCGCGCCCGCTCCGGCCGCAACGGCCTCGACCTCGTCGGGATGGCTGGCCATCGAGGGCACCGCCCCGACGGCCAGCAGGATGTTGGCGGTGACGTTCTGCGCCACCGTATTGGTCAGGCAGTGGACGCGCGGGCGGCGCCTGGCCACCCGCGCGAGGATCGATGCGACGCTGCCTGCGTCGAGCTTTTCGCTGAAAGCGCTCATTCAGCAGCAGGTAGATAGATACTCCCGCCCTTGTCGAGGAATTCCTTCGACTTGGCCGCCATGCCTTCCGCTGCCATAGCTTCAAGGCTCGCGCGCTCGTTGTCGCTCATCGCCAGCACCTCGGCGCGCAGGTCCTGCGTGATCTTCATCGAGCAGAATTTCGGCCCGCACATCGAGCAGAAATGCGCGACCTTGTGGGCGTCCTTCGGCAGGGTCTCGTCGTGGAACTCGCGGGCCGTGTCGGGGTCGAGCGCCAGGTTGAACTGGTCCTCCCAGCGGAAGTCGAAACGGGCGCGGGAGACCGCGTCGTCGCGGATTTTCGCGGCCGGATGGCCCTTGGCGAGATCGGCGGCATGGGCGGCGATCCGATAGGTGATGACGCCGGTCTTGACGTCGTCGCGGTTGGGGAGACCGAGATGCTCCTTCGGCGTGACGTAGCAGAGCATGGCGCAGCCGTACCAGCCGATCATCGCCGCACCGATGCCGGAGGTGATGTGGTCGTAGCCCGGCGCGATGTCGGTCGTCAGCGGTCCGAGCGTGTAGAACGGCGCCTCGCCGCACTCGCGCAGCTGCTTGTCCATGTTCTCCTTGATCTTGTGCATCGGCACATGGCCGGGGCCCTCGATCATGACCTGGCAGCCCTTGTCCCAGGCGATCTTGGTGAGCTCCCCCAGCGTCTCCAGCTCGGCGAACTGGGCGCGGTCATTGGCATCGGCGATCGAGCCCGGACGCAGGCCGTCGCCCAGCGAGAACGAAACGTCGTAGCGGCGCATGATCTCGCAGATCTCTTCGAAACGCTCGTAGAGGAAGCTCTCGCGGTGATGCGCCAGGCACCAGCGCGCCATGATCGAGCCGCCGCGCGAGACGATGCCGGTGACGCGATTGGCGGTCAGCGGGACGTAGGGGAGACGCACGCCGGCATGGATGGTGAAATAGTCGACGCCCTGCTCGGCCTGCTCGATCAGCGTGTCCTTGAACACCTCCCAGTCGAGCTTGATCGGATCGCCGCCGACCTTTTCCAGCGCCTGGTAGATCGGCACCGTGCCGATCGGGACCGGCGAGTTGCGCAGAATCCACGAGCGGATGTTGTGGATGTTGCGGCCGGTGGAGAGGTCCATCACCGTGTCGGCGCCCCAGCGGATCGCCCAGACCAGCTTCTCGACCTCTTCGGCCGCGCCGGAGGTCACCGCCGAGTTGCCGATATTGGCGTTGATCTTGACCAGGAAGTTACGGCCGATCGCCATCGGCTCCAACTCGGGATGGTTGATGTTGGCGGGGATGATGGCCCGGCCGCGCGCGATCTCCTCGCGGACGAATTCCGGAGTGACGAATTCCGGCACATTGGCACCGAAGCTCTCGCCATCGGCATGACGCTCCCGCGCGCCCTCCAGCATGGCGGCGCGGCCGAGATTCTCGCGATGGGCGACATAGATCATCTCGGGCGTGATGATCCCGGCCTTGGCGAACTCGTATTGCGTCGTCAGCTGGCCGGGCTTGGCCTGCAGGATCGGGCGCTGCGCCGGGCAGGCGGGCACGAGCTGGTCGGCTGAGATGTGGCCGTTATCGGCGGCGGTGACGGTGCGTCCCGCGACCTGCTCGAAACCGCGCGCGTCGAGCCAGGCGCGGCGCGGCTGGACCAGACCGGCATTGAGATCGATTTTCGCGTCGGTCTCGGTGAAGGGACCGCTGGGATCATAGAGGCGCACCGGCGGCTCGGCATCGGTGGTCAGGACCACCTCGCGGAAGGGCACGCGCATCTGCGGATGCTCGGGCGCGGCGACATAGATTTTGCGCGAGCCGATGATCGGCCCGGTCGTGACGCTTTGGGGGGCGGTCTTGACGCTGTTCTTCTGGGGTTTGGTGTGGGCATTCATGGGGGATCTCCTCCTTGGTACAGGTCAGGAGATCCGGCGTCGAAGCGGTTCAGTCGCTGTCTGCGGGCAAGGCTTTGCGCCCTGCGATCGCGTTCCAGTCCCTCCGCCGGTATGACCCGGATCAGGTTCGATGGGTTCAGCTTCGAAAGCCGTCTCAGCCCTTGCGGGCACCCCTCGGAACGAGGACGAGGTTAGGCGCAGCGCCGCCGATTGGCAACGGGCTGTGCGAAGCTCCGATAGGACTGGGAGGAATGGCTCAGGCGGTCCGGTCGACCAGCGCGCCCTGCCCGGCCGGCAGCACGGCTTGGGTCTGCTCGACGCTCTGCTGGAGCATGGCGAGAACGCCTTGCTCGGCCTGCGCATTCTGCTTGAGCATCTCGATGGAGAGCGCCTGCCGGGTCGAATCGGCCTGCATCGAGACAATGCTGCGGGCAAGGGAAACGGCGTCGCTCATGGCAGGCACCCTAGCCGGACAGCCCTACCAAATCCTGAACCCGACCCTTCAAGGTGCGATGATCGAGGGTACGGGCTTCGGCATCGGCGGATCGCGATCGGGCCTGACGGGAGCCTGCGTCTTGCCTTCGCCTGCACCGCGCTTCTCGTCGCGAGGCGCCACGCTGTTGGGCGCCGGCGGACGCACGGCTTCTCCCGCCCGTGGCGATAGCGGCACGCCGGGAGCACGCTGCTTGGCCGGAGGAGGCGCCGTCTGCGCTAGCACCGGCAACGCTCCCGGCAGACTCGCGACGAGCAACCCGGCCAGAACCGGAACGAGCTTTCTCATGGCGATACCTCCTTTCGGCCATCCCATGCAAACGAAACAGGCGCAGGGAACGGGTGTTCCCTGCGCCTGCGGAAGAGCGGGGCTGCTCCGAGAGCTGCCCGACCCGATCGTTACTGGTTCTGGCCGCTCAGCAGCGGCGTGATGCGCCGGAGCGTGACGCGCCGGTTCTCGCGCGCGGCCTC
The DNA here is from genome assembly GCF_042700715.1 of Allobosea sp. UC22_33. Classification (NCBI taxonomy): domain Bacteria; kingdom Pseudomonadati; phylum Pseudomonadota; class Alphaproteobacteria; order Hyphomicrobiales; family Alloboseaceae; genus Allobosea; species Allobosea sp. UC22_33. Next base: position 5,296,164 of record NZ_CP170556.1, on the reverse strand, counting down.
CTGCGTATTCACCTTCAGGTACTGCTCGCCATAGCCCTGAGTCGTCAGGTTCTCCGGCGGGATCTGGAAGTCGCGCGTCAGGATCTCCGCGACCGACTGCGCCCGGCGATCGGAGAGCGAGAGATTGTCGACATCGGCGCCGACGGCGTCGGTGTGGCCCTCGATGAGGAAGACCTCGTTGGGCGAGCGCTGGAGCGCGCGCTTCACCGAATCCGCCAGCACCGAGAGGCGCCGCACCTGATCCGGGCCCACCTGCCAGGAGCCGCTGTCGAAATTGATCGTGTCGACATCGACGCTGCGCATGCGGGCGCGCAGATCCGGCGAATAGCGGACCTCGTCCAGCGTGTAGCGGCGCGGGATCGCGGCGATCGGCGGGGCGGTGATCGTCTCGTAGATCAGCGCCTCGTCGGCCTGGCCGGCATCGACGATATAGCGCTCGCGCGGCATCGGCAGCGGCGGCGGCGGCAGCACGACGACATCGTCGGCGAAGCGCCCGGGACGATCCCGCAGCGTGTTGTCGATGATGATCACCTCGCGGTTGTCGCGGTCGATGCGGGTGCGGCGAAGCAGCCGGCCCTCCTCGTCCGTGACGGTGACGATCCGCGTGCCGTCCGGGCGCTCGAAGACCATGCGGTTCTCGTCGCCGCGGCGCTCGGAGCGACCCTGCCAGCCGAGATCGCGGAAGCGCTGGTCCTCATCGCGGCGGATGATGGCGCGGCCGTCATCGTCGCGGATGATGGTGCGGCCGGGCTCGCGGATGATGGTGACGTCACCCTCGCGCCGCTCCTCGCGGCGGCTGCGGATATCCTCGAAGCGCTGCGCTCCTTGCGTCGCCATGATGCCGCCGAGGACACCGGCGCCGAGGCCGATCGCGCCGGCCACGCCCGGCGAGATGCCGCCGCGGCGGCCATCACGCTGGGGCGGCTGGCCGGGAGGCCCTCCGACCGGCGGCTGTCCTGGAACGGCACCGGGCTGCACCGGAGCGGCAGCACCGGGCTGTGGCGCCGTGCCCGGCGCTCCGCCGGACGGCATGCCGGGAGCCGGGCGGTTCGGCTGAGCCGGCGCGGCGCCTGCGGGCGGATTCGGGGCCGCGGTGCCGGGCTGGGTCGCAGCGGGAGCGCCGGGGGCTCCAGCCGGAGGCGTTCCCGGAGCGGGGCGCGTGGGCTGAGCCGGAGCCGCACCGGCGGGCGGGGGAGGCGTGGGAGCCGTCGCCCCCGGCAGCGCCGGAGTTGCGGGAGCGCCAGGTTGGGGCGCGGCGGCCGGCGGACGCGGTTGCGAAGGCTGCGCCGAAGGCGGAACGGCCGGACCACCGCGCGGAACGGCGGAAGGCGGAGCGCCCGCGCCGGGCTGAGCGGGAGCTCCTGGCTGGGACGGAGCGGTCGGCGCCGTCGCAGGTGGCGTTCCCGGCGGACGAGGCTGCCCCGGTGCCGCCGAGGGCGGAACGGCCGGACCACCACGCGGAACAGCCGAAGGTCGGGCACCAGCACCCGGCTGGGCGGGCGCACTCGGCGCCGCGGCGGGCGGCGCTACTGGCGGGCGAGGCTGGGTCGGTGCAGCCGAAGGCGAAACGGCCGGACCACCGCGCGGAACCGCCGAGGGCGGCGCGCCAGCGCCCGGTTGGGGAGCTGCGGCCGGCGGCGCTACCGGCTGAGGCGCCGCGCGCGGCGGCGTCGGAGCCGTCGGCTCGGCTGGCGGGCGCGGGGGCGTCGGGCGGGCTGCGGGCGCCTCGCTGGGAGACGGAGCCGCGCGGGGCGCCGGTGCCTCACGCGGCATGGCAGGGCGTTCCGGCTGCGGACGCGCGGCCGGCGGCTCGGCACGCGGCTGGGGCGCCGGCATGGCAGGAGGCTGCGCCCGAGGGGCCGCCGGAGCGGGCTGCATCTGCGGCGGACGCGGGGCCTGCGGCTGAGCGGGCGCCGCGGGAGCGGCCGGCCGTTCAGGGCCGCGCTGGCCGGGCTGCGCGCCCGATGGCGGCTGCGGGCGCCGTGGCCCGCGTGGATCCTCGTCTCCGGCGGCGGGAGCCTGGGCGACCCGGTATCCGGCCTCGGCGAAGGCCTGCCCGGCTTGCGAAAGGACGAGGGCCGGCAGGACGGTCCCGACCAGCAACCAGCGTTTCGTGCGCATCTCTATTCCCGTCGTTCGTTTCAACCTGCGGGTATCAGGCCCCTTGTGGCCTGAACCCGCGATGAAGCGAAAACGGCAGGAATCGGGCAGCGGTTCCGCTGCTGCGGCGTTAGAGCCCAGCCTCGGCTTTCACATAGGCCGCGATCTCGGCATGGGTCGCGAACCAGCAATCGCCCTTCGCCTTGGCGAGGCGGACCAGTTCCTCAAGGATCCAGAAGCGCGAGCGATAGGTGATGACATGCGGGTGCATGGTCAGCAGGAAGAGCCCGCCCTCGGCATAGGCGCCCTCGAACTCGCGGCGGAAGATATCGAAGACCGCTTCCGGCGACGTATAAGGCCTCAAGCCCTGGAAGCGGTTCATGCTGAGATAGGGCGCGTCGTCGCGAATCCATTCGACCGGCAGTTCGACGATGCCGGTCGGCTCGCCCTTCTCGACGATCTCATAGGGATCGTCATCGGCGAAGAGCGAGGAATCGTAGAGCAGGCCGAGCTCGCGCTCGATCGCGAGCGTCACGTCGGAGAAATCCCAGGACGGCGTGCGCATGCCGACCGGGCGGATGCCGGTGACCTTCTCCAGCGTATCGGCCGAGCGCAGATGCAGCTCGCGCTCGTTTTCGGGCGGCACCGCCGTGTTGACCTCGTGGATCCAGCCATGGAGGCCGATCTCGTGGCCGGCGCCGATGATGCGGCGCTGCTCTTCCGGATAGAGCAGAGCGGTGACGGCCGGCACGAAAAAGCTCGCCGGGATATCCTGCCGCTTCAGCAGATCGAGGATCCGGGGCACGCCGACGCGGTTGCCATACTGGCCCCAGGAGAGGCGCCCGACCGATTTGCCGCCGTCGCGCAACTCGTTGGTCTCGTGGTCGACGTCGAAGGAAAGCGCGACCGCGCAACGGGCGCCGTTCTTCCATCTCGCGGGCTTGAGGTTGCGGCCGGCGCGAACCTGCTCGACCTTGCCGCGCCAGACCTCTTCCGGCCATTGCCAGGGCAGGAGTTCATCGGTCTGGCTCGTCATGGCGGCTCTCCTCAGGTCGTCGTCGTGCCCGGCAGCACCGGCACGGCGGCGAGCAGGCGCTTGGTGTAGTCGTGCTGCGGATGGTCGTAGACCGCGCCGGCCGGGCCGCTCTCGACGATCCTGCCGCGATACATGATGGCGACGCGGTCGCAGAGATGGCGGACGACCGAGAGGTCGTGCGAGATGAAGATCAGCGTCAGGTCGAGTTCCTGCCGAAGCCTGATCAGCAGGTTGATGATCTGCGCCTGGATCGAGACATCGAGCGAGGCGACCGGCTCGTCGCAGACGATGACGTCGGGCTGCATCGCGAGCGCGCGGGCGATGGCGACGCGCTGGCGCTGGCCGCCTGAGAACTGATGCGGGTAGCGGTCCGCGAAATCGGGATCGAGCCCGACTGCGGCCAGCCATTGCCGGACGTAATCCTTGGCCTGCGCCCGCTCGATCAAGCCATGGGCCAACGGCCCCTCGGCAATGCTGTCCCCCACCCTCATGCGCGGGTTGAGCGAGGCGAAGGGGTCCTGGAAGATCGTCTGGACACGCGTCGTGACCTTGTGCGGGTTGTCTCCCGCACTCATCACGGGCGCGCCGTCGATGCGGACGGAACCGCTGTCGGGCGCATAGATGCCGGCGGCGACGCGCCCGAGCGTCGACTTGCCGGAGCCGGATTCGCCGACGAGGCCGAGCGCCTCGCCGCGCTTCAGCACCAGCGTGACATCGTCGACCGCCTGAACCGCTGCCGGCGCCTTCGACAGGCCGGCCTTCTGGGCGAGCTTGCGGAACAGGCCAGGTGTCTGGGCGAAGCGCTTGGCGACATGCTCGATGCGGACATAGTGCACGGCATCCGCCACGACGGGCGGCGCCTGTTTCACAGCGCGCGGCGGCGGCGCGACATCGGCGCCGACGCCGCCGGCGAGCAACTTGCCGGGCGCGGAGCGCGAGGGCAGCGCGTCGAGGAGCGACCGCGTATAGGGATGCTGTGGATGGGTCAGGACATCGAGTGTCGACCCGGCCTCGACGATCCTGCCGTGCCGCATGACGCAGACATGGTCGGCGAGCGAGGCGACGACGGCGAGGTCGTGGCTGATCCAGATCAGCGCCGTGCCGAGCTCGGCGACCAGCTCCTTCATCTCGGCGAGGATCTCGGCCTGCACGGAGACGTCGAGCGCGGTCGTGGGCTCGTCGCAGATGATCAGCTTCGGCCGGTGCAGCAGGGCGATGGCGATGGCGACGCGCTGGCGCATGCCGCCGGAGAACTGATGCGGGTAGAAATCGACCTTGGCCTCCGCGTCGGGAATGCGGACCTGCGCCAGCGCCGCAATGGCGCGGCGGCGCGCCTCGGCGCTGGAGACCGTCTCATGCGCCTCCAGGGCGAGCCTGATCTGCGTGCCGATGGTCAGCATCGGGTTCAGCGTCATCATCGGGTCCTGGAAGACCATCGAGATCTGCTTGCCGCGGATTTTTCGCAGATCGGACGGAGCCAGTCCGACGAGTTCGCGCCCTTCCAGCTTGACCGAGGAGCCGGTCTCGACGCGGCCGGGCGGATCGATCAGGCCGATGATCGAGAAGCCGGTGATGCTCTTGCCCGAGCCGGATTCGCCGACGAGGCCCATGACCTCGCCGCGCTTCAGCGCGAAGGAAACGCCGTCGACCGCCTTCACCACGCCGGCGCGGGCGTGGAAATGGGTGGCAAGGTTCGTGACCTGGAGGAGAGGCGCCTCGCTCATCGCTTCAGCCTCGGATTGACCTGATCGCGGATGCGGTCGCCGACGAGGTTGATCGCGACGATCAGCACGATCAGCGCGATGCCCGGATAGATCGAGATCCAGTAGCGGCCGGACAGCATGTACTGGAAACCGTTCGCGATCAGCATGCCGAGCGAAGGCTCGGTCACCGGCAAGCCGACGCCGAGGAAGGAGAGCGTCGCCTCCAATGCGATGGCATTGGCCACCTGCACGGTCGCGACGACGATCAGGGGCGGCAGGCAGTTCGGAAAGATATGACGCAGCACGACGCGCCAGGCCGGCAGAGGCGTCGAGAGCACCGCCTCGACATAGTCCTTGCCGCGCTCGGCCGAGGCTGCGCCATGGGCCGTGCGGGCGAAATAGGCGTATTGCGCGGCGGCGAGCGCGGCGATGAGCTGCATCTTGCCCTGCCCCAGCAAGGCCGAGAGCACCAGCGCCAGCAGGATCGCCGGGAAAGCGAGCTGCAGGTCGATGACGCGCATGATGAAAGCCTCGCGGCGCCCGCCGACATAGGCGGCGCCGATGCCGAGCGAGACGCCGAGCGTGAAGGCGATGGCGCCCGCCACCAGCCCCATCTGCAGGGAAATGCGCAGGCCGTAGAGGATCGCGGAGAGCAGGTCGCGGCCCTGCGCGTCGGTGCCGAGCCAATGCGTATAGCCGCCCTCGCCGACATAGCCCGGCGGGCGGCGCGCATCGGAGAGCGAGAGATTGGCGAGGTCGTAAGGGTTCTGCGGCGCTACGAGCGGTGCCAGCAGCGCGACGCCGATGATCAGGACGACGACGGCGAGCGCGATGACCGCGGTCCTGCTCTCGCGGAACTCGGCCCAGAAGCGGGCGACGGGAGAGGCGTCCGTCATCGCGCGCCTCCCTTCCGCAACCGCGGATCGAGCCCGACATAGGCGAGGTCGACGAGGAAATTGATGGTGATGAAGACGAAGGCGACGAGCATCAGGTAGGCGACCATCACCGGCCGGTCGAGCGACTGGATCGAGTCGATGATCAGCTTGCCGATGCCCGGCCAGGAGAAGATCGTCTCGGTGACCACGGCGAAGGCGAGCGTCGAGGCGAATTCGAGGCCGAAGACGGTGACGAGCGGAATCGCGATCAGGCGCAGCACATGGCGGCGCAGCACGGTCCATTCGGAGAGGCCGGCGGCGCGGGCGAATTTCACGGTGTCGGAGAGCATGGTCTCGCGCGTGCCGGCCCTCGCGAGACGCGTCATCAGGGCCAGCTTGAAGAAGGCGAGGTTCAGCGCGGGTAGTAGCAGATGGCTCAGGCCGTTCAGCGTCAGGAAGCTCCACGCGACGCCGAAGATCGGGACGGTCTCGCCGCGCCCTCCCGCCGGCAGCCATTGCAATTCGACGGCGAAGGCCATGATCAGCACGAGGCCGATCCAGAAGGTCGGTACGGAAAAGCCGAGGATCGAGACCGTCATGATCAGCTTCGAGGCGACGCTGTCCGGCCGGTAGCCGGCATATATTCCGGCGGGAATGCCGATCAGCGCCGCGCCGCAGACCGCGATCAGCGTCAGTTCCAGCGTCGCCGGAAGGCGCGACAGGATCAGGTCCATCACCGGCATGCCGAAAACGAAGGAGCGGCCGAAATCGCCCTGCAGCACGCGGCCGAGGAAGGTCAGGTACTGCTCCCAGAGCGGCCGGTCGAGCCCGTATTGGGCGATGGTCTGGAGGCGCAGTTCCTGGCTGACATCGGGGCCGATCAGCACGTCGATCGGGTTCCCGATCGCATAGACGCCGACGAAGACCAGCACCGACATGACGAGCATGACGACGAGCGCCTGCGCCAGCCGGGAGGCGACGTGGCCTAGCATCGATGGAGTTTCCGGCGCGGCCTCACGGCCAGTTCTCCACCATCACGGCCCGCGTCTCCTCGACGCCGACCTGCCAGAGCCTGAGCATCTCCTCGTCGGGCCGTTGATAGAGACCGTGGAAATTGCCGTCGCCGAGGATTTCGCGGCGCTTGGCCGGGCTCGCGGCCTGATACTCGGCGGCATTGAAGGGCGGCTTCAGCGTCTCCGGCATCGCGACGCCGGCGAGCCGCGTCCAGGGAAAGTTTTCCATCCAGGACGCATGCGAGGCCGCCGGATCGACCGCCTGGACCGCCGCCTGGAATTGCGGCGCCGCCCACCAATTGTGCAGGCGGATGCTGGCATCGGGATGCGCATCCAGCCATTCGGTCGCGAAGTTGAGAGCCGGCGAATTGCCGCCATGGCCGTTGACCAGGACGATGCGGCGGAAGCCCGAGCGATAAAGACCGTCGAAGATGTCGCCGAGCAGGGCGGCATAGGTGCTGAGCTTCAGCGAGATGCTGCCGGGGAAATTCAGGAAGCCCGGCGTCAGGCCATAGGCCAGGACCGGAAAGACCGGAATGCCGAGCGGCTCGGCCGCCTCCTGCGCCACGCGCTCGGACAGGATGACATCGGTCGCGAGGCTCAAATAGGCATGCTGCTCGACGCTGCCGAGCGGCAGGACGCAGCGGTCGTCCCGCTTCGCCTGGGCCTCGATCTGCATCCAGTTCAAATCGGCGACACGCACGGCGCGATCCTTGCTTCGCTTTCCCAAGCGGTAGACAATCCCGGCAGGCAGCCCTGACCACCTCGCCACAGGCATCCTTGACTCCGGCGTCAGGGAGCGTCAAGTTCCATTTGGAACTAAATCGGTCGAGAGGTTTCCCCGATGCGACGCGCGCCGACCTCTCCTTCCCGCGTCGATCCGGAGCGCGAGACCGCGCTCGCCGATCTCGACCCGCTGACCGTGACCAAGCTCTGGGACAATCCCTGCTGGCTCTCCTTCCGGCTGAACTTCGTCGCCTTCCGCTTCAACGACCCGGTCTATCGCTGGATCGAGACGCGCTACGGGCTCGTGCGGCCCGAATTCGTCGCGCTCTATGCGGTGGGGCTGAAGGAGGGCGTCGCCGCCAAGAACATCGTGGCATCCTCCGGGCTGCCGAAGAACACGCTGTCGCGCGCCGTGCAGAAGCTGCTGCAGCGGCGCCTGCTCAAGCGCGAGACCGATCCGGCCGACCTGCGCAGCTATGTCCTCCATCTCACGCCGGCAGGCCGCAAGATCTTCGACGAGACCATGGTGCCGATGGTCGAGCACCAGACGGCGATGCTGGCCGCCCTCAGCGCGGACGAGCAGCGGCAGCTCTGCGCCCTGATGGACAAGCTCGTCATCGCCTCGCCCGCCTGGCCTCAGGAACTCCAGTCATAACCATAGAAAAACAGGGGATACCGTCATGACGATCGTGAAGAGCTTCCGCCTAGCCGCCTTCGCCGCCCTGCTCGGCGCCACCGTCTCGACCGGCGCTCTGGCGCAGACGCTGACGATCGGCGTCCGCGCCGGTCCGGAATCGATCGACCCGCATTTCACCGCGACCGGCACTCATGCCGAGGCGCTGAAGCATGTCTTCGATACGCTGACCTGGTCCGGCGACAAGCTCCAGATCGAGCCGCGCCTCGCGATGAGCTGGAAGACGCTGGAGCCGACGGTCTGGGAGTTCAAGCTGCGCCCCGGCGTCAAGTTCCATGACGGCTCCGACTTCACCGCCGAGGACGTGAAGTTCTCGATCGAGCGCATTCCGGTCGTCGCGGGCCCGAACCCGACGACGATCTATGTCCGGCGCGTCAAGGAGGTGAAGATCATCGATCCGCTGACGGTCCATATCGTCACCGACGGGCCGGCGCCGAACCTGCCGAACGATTTCATCCGGCTGTTCATCGTCTCGCACAAGGCCGCCGCCGGCCTGACCAAGGACAGTGCCAACGAGGCCTTCAATTCCGGCAAGGCCGCTATCGGCACCGGCCCGTACAAGTTCGTCTCCTGGACGCCGAAGGACCAGATGGTGCTGGACCGCTTCGACGGCTACTGGGGCGCGAAGGAACCCTGGGCCAAGGTCGTGCGCAAGGAGCTGCCGAACGACGCCGCCCGCGTCGCGCAGCTCAAGGCAGGGCAGGTCGACATCATCGTGCGCGCGCCGGCCTCCGACGTGCCGACGCTGAAGCGCGACGCCAAGCTCTCTGTCGCGACGATCGAGAGCGTCTATCTCTTCAACATGGAGCTCGACATGCGGGACAAGTCCCCGCAGGTCAGCGCCAAGGACGGCTCGGCCCTGCCGAAGAATCCCCTGCAGGACGCGAAGGTCCGCGAGGCGATCGACCTCGCCATCGACCGGCCGGCGCTGGCGGAGATCGCCATGGAAGGGCTCGGCACCCCCGCGAACCAGTTGGTGACGCCGACCATCGCCGGCTTCAACAAGAGCCTGCCGGCGCTCAAGCCCGATCTCGCCAAGGCGAAGAAGCTGATGGAGGAGGCCGGCTATCCCAACGGCTTCAAGGTCGGCTTCGCCTTCACCAATGACCGCCTGCCCGGCGACCGGCAGGTCGGCACCTCGATTGCGCAGATGCTGGCGCGCATCGGCATCGAGGTGAACGCCAATGCGCAGCCCGGCGCGGTGTTCTTCCCGGCGCGCACGCGCGGCGACTTCTCGCTGTCGATGTCCGGCTGGGGCACGCTGACGGGCGAGGCGAACTACACGCTCTCCTCCGTGGTCCATTCCAACGACCCGGCCAAGAAGCTCGGGGCCTTCAACGTGCTCGGCTACAAGAATGCCGAGGTCGACAAGCTGATCGAGGACGCAGCCGTCGAGATGGACGAGGCCAAGCGCAACCAGATGCTGTCCGACGCCGCCGCGATCGTCGCCAAGGACCGGCCGCGCCTGCCGATCGCCGCCGTCGGCTCGGCCTGGGCGATGCAGAAGGACAAGGTGACGATCTCGCCGCGCGTCGACGAGGACACGCTGGCGATGGACATTAAGCCCACCAGGAAGTAACGGGACCGCCTTCGCGTCACGGTCGGGCCCGCCCCGACCATCCACGCCTTCGCTTGACGCCCCGGTTCGGTGTTCAAGACGTGGATGCTCGCCACCGGGGCGAGCATGACGGCCTGCTTCGCACAACGATTGATCGGAAGACAGACATGACCCTCGCGCTCGCCATCCATGGCGGCTGCGGCACCTTGCCGAAGGCCGAGATGACGGAGGCCGAATGGGCCCAGGCCCGGTCCGACCTCGCCGGCGCATTGCGAGCCGGCTGGGCGATCCTCAGCAAGGGCGGCGCGGCGGTCGACGCCGTCGAGGCAGCCGTGCGGGTGATGGAGGATTCCCCGCATTTCAACGCCGGCCATGGCGCGGCCTTCAACAGCGACGGCGAGCATGAGCTCGACGCCTCGATCATGGACGGAGCGACGCTGGCCGCCGGCGCGGTCTGCGGCGCCAAGCGCATCCGCAACCCGATCACGGCCGCCAAGGCCTTGATGCTGCGCGGCGATCCGCTGCTGCTCGCCGGCCCCGCGGCCGATGATTTCGCCGAGCATGACGGCGTCGATACCGTCGCCAACGAGTATTTCTCGACCGAGCGCCGGCGCAAGAACCTCGCCTCGATGAAGCTGCGCGAGATCGTCGGTACCGCCGCCGAGGCGAGCGAGGCCGAGAAGCACGGCACGGTAGGCGCCGTCGCCTGCGACGCGCAGGGGCATCTGGCCGCCGCGACCTCGACCGGCGGCTATACCAACAAGCCGGTCGGCCGCGTCGGCGATTCCCCGATCATCGGTGCCGGCACCTATGCCCGTGACGGACGATGCGCCGTCTCCGGCACCGGCAAGGGCGAGTATTTCATCCGCTACTGCGTCGGCCACGAGATCGCGTCGCTGATCGCCTACAAAGGCCTCTCGCTGCAGGCCGCGACGGATGCGGTCCTCGCCGAGCTCTCCGAGCACAAGATTGGCGCGGGCCTCGTCGCCGTCGGCGCCGATGGTGCGATCGTCGCGCCCTACAACACCGAGGGCATGTATCGGGGCTGGGTGACGGCGGATGGCCTCGTCCATGTCGCCACGCATGACCATGTCGAGCTGGCGGGGCAGGCGTGAGCGAGCCCATCCTGATCTGGGGCGCCGGCGCCATCGGCGGCACGCTGGGCGCCTATTGGGCGCGGGCCGGCGTGCCGGTTCTGCTGGTCGACATCGTCCCCGAGCATGTCGAGGCCTGCCGGACCAAGGGGCTCGCCGTATCCGGGCCGGTCGAGGCCTTCACGCAGGTGGTCCCGGCCGCGACGCAGGCTGAACTGACCGGCCGGTACAGCCGCATCGTGCTCGCCGTGAAGGCCGGCGCGACGGAAGCCGCGCTCGACGCGCTCAAGCCGCATCTGGCCGAAGACGGTTTCGTGCTCTCCGCCCAGAACGGATTGAACGAGCTCGCCATCGCCAAGGCTGTCGGCGAGCGGCGCACCATGGGCTGCTTCGTCAATTTCGGCGCCGACTGGCTCGGGCCGGGCGAGATCCTCTACGGCAATCGCGGCGCGACCGTCGTCGGCGAGATCGACGGATCGATGAGTGAACGGGCCGTCGAGATGCACCGGCTGATGCGGCTGTTCGAGCCCGACGCGATCCTGACCGACAACATCTTCGGCTATCTCTGGGGCAAGCTCGCCTATGGCGCGATGCTGTTCGGAACGGCGCTGACCGACGATTCGATGTCGGCGAACTTTTCGGACCCGGAACGGCTTCCGGTCTGGCTGGCGCTCGGCCGGGAAGTCGGCGCGGTCGCGGCCAAACGCGGCGTGACCTCGCTCGGCTTCGGCGATTTCGACCCGATGGTGTTCGCGCCCGGCCGGCCGGAAGGTCCGCAGATCGAGACCATCCGCTGGCTGGCGCATTATACCGCGCAGACCGCCAAGACCCATTCCGGCATCTGGCGCGATCTCGCGGTGCGCAAGCGCAAGACCGAGGTCGACCCGCAGATCGGCGTCATCGCCATGCTCGGCCGCGAGGTCGGCATCTTGACGCCCGCGATAGAGACCCTGGTCTTGCTGATCCACGATATCGAGGACGGCCGCCGCCCGATGGCCTTCGAGACGCTCAAGGTGTTGATCGACCGATGCAAATCCGCTTCGACGGCCGCGTAGCCCTCGTCACCGGCGCAGCTCAGGGCATCGGGCGCGCGATCGCGGCCGCTCTCGCCGAGGCCGGCGCGCGCGTCCATCTCGCCGATATCGATGAGGCCGGGGTGCAGGCCGCCGCGAAAGAGATCGGCGCGACCGGCCATGCGGTCGATCTCGGCTCGCCCGAGGCCGCGCAGGCCCTGGTACGCGACATCGTGGCCGCCGATGGCCGGCTCGATCTTCTCGTCCATGCCGCCGGCGGCGTGCGCGGGCAGGTCGGCCGGGCGATCGAGGCGATTTCCGAGGATGACTGGCGCGTGATCTTCGCCGCCAATGTCGATGCCGCCTTCTTCCTGGCGCAGGCGGCGGCACCCGTGATGAAGCAGGCGGGCTACGGACGGATCGTGACGATCTCATCAGGCGCTGGGCTTCGTCCGAGCCTTACCGGCATCCAGGCCTATGCCAGCGCCAAGCACGCACTGGTCGGATTGACCAAGCAACTCGCCTGGGAGTTCGGCCCGCATGGCATCACGGTGAACTCGGTGGCGCCGGGCTTCGTGCGCTCCAATCCTGCGAGCGAGCGGCAATGGCAGAGCTATGGGCCGGAGGGGCAGAAGAAGCTGGTCGAGAGCATCCACACCCGCCGGCTCGGCACGCCCGAAGACATCGCCAACGCCACGCTGTTCTTCCTGAGCGAGCAGGCCGGCTGGATCAGCGGGCAGGTGCTCTCGGTCGATGGCGGCCGGTCTTAGAGGCCGCCGGCCGCCATTCTCGCAAACGCGGCCCGACGACAAGCAAAGCGCAGGAACGCTCTCCTGTATGGAGAGGGTAGGGTGAGGCGTCGGCCGTTGGACGCTTAGCCAGGGCCTGACCGCTGCCGCTGTGAGAGTGTGCACAACGCCTCGCGAACTTCACCGAGATACTGCGGGTCGTCGCGCGAGAATGGGGGTGTGGTCGCCAGCGCTGCTGTTCTTCCGTTAGACAAGCGCGTCATCCCGTGCGCGCTGCAGCATGCCAATGCTGCTGCGCAGACACGGGACCGTCCTTGGAGAAAGGCGTCTTTTCTGCGCGCGCTTTAGAGAAGCGCCTTTTCCTGCACACGATCCCGTGTCTGCGCAGCGGCACTGCGCGCCGCAGCGCGCACGGGAAGACAGCGGTGGTAAGGCCGCCCGGCCGGCGCTGGTCCAAGGATTTACACCTCGCCTCTGCCCCTCTCACTGATCTCGAGCTTGCCCGAGATCAGCACTTTGAGTGTCGAAGTCGGCAACCGCCGAATTCGATGCGGGAGAGGGGTTCCCCGCGACTGCTTCGGTAGGTTTCAGAGGCGGGGCTGCCTCACCCGCAGTTCATCTTGTCGGCCGGCATCTCGGCGCCGACCATCCAGCTCGTGCCGAAACGGTCGGTCAGCATGCCGAAGCGCGGCGACCAGAAGGTCTCGGCCATCGGCATCAGAATCTTGGCTCCGCCTTCGGACAGGCCGGCGAAGATACGGTCGGCCTCTTCCGGCGTCGCGACGCCGACGCTGACCGAGACCGAGCGCATCGGGCCGTCCGAGCGGTCCGGCGGCGCGTCGGAGGCCATCAACATCTGGCCGTCGATCTCCAGGCAGGCATGCAGGATCTTGTCGCGCCATTCCGCCGGGACATGCTCCTCGGCCGGCGTGCCCTTGTGGTCCATCATGGCCTGGATCTTGCCGCCCAGAACCTTGTGATAATGGGTGAAGGCTTCGCGGCAATTGCCGTCGAACATCAGATAGGTCGACAGTTTCATGGTTCTTCCTCCTCGTTGAGCACGTAAAAATCGGAGCTTGCCGGATGGCCGGGGGGCGAGGGCTCAGGCGGGGCGCTCGGCAGCCGCCTTCATGTCCTTTAGGCCGGCTTCGAAATCGCCGCCGACCATGCGGTCCATGTCCATGAAGACATGCATGATCTTGCCGATGAACGGCGTCGGGCCGGTCATGATCCAGGTCACGTTGGTCTGCTGGCCCTGCGGCGTCAGCGCAAAGACGACGTCGTTATGCGCCTCGAAGGGCTTGAGGAAATCGAGCTTGAGCCCGAGCTTGCCCGGCACCTGGGCCTCGGTGATGCGCATGCTGCCCTCGCCGACATTCTTGTCGCCGGCCCAGGCATAGGTCGCGCCGACACCGGTCTGCGGCCCGCCATAGGTGCGCTTCATCGCCGGGTCCTTCTTCTCCCAGGGCGACCAGGCGCCCCAGGCCCGGAAATCGGCGATCAGCGGATAGATGCGCTCCGGCGCGGCATTGATCGCGATGGAGCGGGTGACCTGAAACGTGTCGGGCTTGCGGGCGGCGAGGATCAGCACGACGACGATGCCGGTGGCGAGGAGGCCAAGTACGGTCAGAAGAATGGTCTTGAGCATGACGAACACCTGAAACTGAGTTGAAAGAGGGCCTTTGGCGTCAAGCGCCTGATTTATCGGGTGGTTTCGCCTTGATCGCGCGGAGCATCTCGTCCAGCCGCCCCAGGCTCTGGTCCCAGAAACGGCTGTAATGCTCCAGCCATTCCGAGACGTCCTGCAGCGGGCCGGGGTCGAGCCGGCAAGGTCGCCACTGGGCTTCCTTCCCCCGCGTGATCAGCCCGGCGCGCTCCAGCACCTTCAGGTGCTTGGAGACCGCCGGCAGGCTCATCGCGAAGGGCTCGGCCAGCTCCTTCACCGAACTCTCGCCTTGCGACAGCCGGGCCAGGATAGCGCGGCGCGTCGGGTCGGCGAGGGCTGCGAAGGTCAGGCTGAGCGGGTCCGTCGACATTGTATGAAACCGATCAGTTAATTAACTGATCGGTTTACTAATCGCATTCCTCCTGCCTGTCAACCGGGCTGGGCCGCAAGCTGGCGCGGGCCACCGCCGGTTGTTGTCAGGAGCGCGGACACGCGGCTAGAACCGAGTACAAGACGAGGAGGGTTCATGAGCTTCGAGACCGCAGCGACACCGGAAGCCGCCGTGGACCGGCTCGAACAGCTCTATGACGAGGCGCGTTCGGCCCTGCGCAGCGACCTGCAGCGCTTCTTCGACACCGGCGAGGCGCCGACGCCCGATGACCGGGAGCGCTATCGCTACCCGATGCTGCGCGTGACCTACGAGCCCTCGAAGCTGCCTGCAGCGACGCGGCGCGGCTATGCCAAATTCGCAGTGCCCGGCATCTATTCGACCACGGTGACGCAGCCGGCCGAATTCCGCGCCTATCTGCTCGACCAGCTCAAGCCGCTCGTCGCCGAGTATGGCGCGACGATCGAGACGGGCATCAGCACGCAGGAAATCCCCTACCCCTACGCGCTTGAAGGCGGCGACGAATTGGGGCGCGGCAAGATAACCGCGGCGGAACTGGCGCGCTATTTCCCGACGCCGCTGCTGGCGCTGGTCGGCGACGAGATCGCGGATGGAACCTACGACCTGATCGAGGGCGAGCCGCGCCCGCTCTCGCTGTTCGACGCGGTGCGGGTCGACTATTCGCTAAGACGGCTGGTGCATTACACCGGCACCGACTGGCGGGCGGTGCAGCCCTGGGTGCTATTGACCAACTATCACCGCTATGTCGACCAGTTCGTCCGGCTCGGCCTCGCCGAGATCGAGGCCGGCACGGCCGAGGCGCTGGTCGCGCCGGGCGGCATCCGCATCGACAGGGACGGCATCGACGTCTCGGCCGCCGAGCGGGTGATGTCGGCGCCCTGGCACCGCTTCCAGATGCCGGCCTATCACCTGATCCGCAAGGGCGGCGAGGGTGTGACCCTGGTCAATATCGGCGTCGGCCCCTCCAACGCGAAGAACATCACCGACCATCTCGCGGTGCTCCGGCCGAATTGCTGGCTGATGGTCGGCCATTGCGGGGGCCTGCGGCAGACCCAGATCATCGGCGACTATGTGCTGGCCCATGCCTATCTCCGGCAGGACCGCATCCTCGACGATCTCGTGCCGCCGGATATCCCGATTCCGGCGCTGGCCGAGGTGCAGGTCGCGCTGCAGCAGGCTGCCGCCGACATCACCGGCGAGAAGGGCGATCGGCTGAAGCAGCGCCTGCGCACCGGCACCGTCGTGACCCAGGACGACCGCAACTGGGAATTGCAATGGACCAAGGAACGGCGGCGCATCAACCTCTCGCGCGCCATCGCGGTCGACATGGAATCCGGCACGATCGCGGCGCAGGGCTATCGGCTCAGGGTGCCCTACGGCACCTTGCTCTGCGTCTCCGACAAGCCGCTGCATGGCGAGATCAAGCTGCCGGGCGCCGCCAACGCCTTCTATGAGCGCGCCGTCGGCGAACACCTGCGCATCGGGCTCGACGCGCTGGAGAAGCTGAAGGAAGCCGGCGCCACGATCCATTCGCGCAAGCTCAGGAGCTTCGACGAGCCGCCGTTCAGGTAAGAAGCGCAGGATGCCGCGCCGTCATTCCGGGGCATTGCGAAGCAATGAGCCCGGAACCCAGAGCCGATGCGCTTTGTCGCCAGCGCACTGACCGGTCCGCCTTCCCGAATCCCGGCATCGGTTCTGGATTCCAGGCTCGCCGCTATGCGGCGCCCCGGAATGACGGCGTGTTTCCAGCGAAGGCAGCCTCAGCCGAACACGCCATAGGCCAAGAGCCCCGCGATCACCCAGAGCGCGATATTGCCCCAGCGGTTGCGCCGGGCTTCGGCCCGGCCGATCGCCTCGACGCTGCGCTCGTCGAGCGAGAAGCCGTGACGCGAGGCGTCCTCGAGCTGGCCGAGCACGCGCTCGGCGCGGACCACCGTCTCCGGCAGCGCCGCGAGCGAACCAAGCAGGGAGCGGGCGCCGCGCCCGGCCTCCTCCAGCCGGCCGATCGGCCCAAGATTATGCGTGATCCAGCTCCGCACCACCGGATCGGCCGTGCCCCACATGTCCAGATGCGGATCGAGCGTGCGCGCCACGCCCTCGACCACGACCATCGTCTTCTGGAGCATGACCAGCTCGGTGCGGGTCGCCATGTCGAACATGCCGGTAATCTCGAAGAGCAGGGTCAGCACCTTGGCCATCGAGATCTGGTCGGCGCGCTTGTCATGGATCGGCTCGCCGACGGCGCGGATCGCCTGGGCGAAATCCGCGACATCGTGATGGGCCGGGACATAGCCGGCCTCGAAATGCACCTGCGCCACGCGCGTATAATCGCGGGTGATGAAGCCGAGCAGGATTTCGGCCAGGAAGCGCCGCTCCTTCAGGCCGAGCCGGCCCATGATGCCGCCATCGACCGCGACGAGGCGCCCCTCCGCATCGACGAAAAGGTTTCCGGGATGCATGTCGGCATGGAAGAAGCCGTCGCGGATCGCGTGCTTCAGGAAGGACTGGATGATGTTGCGGGCGAGCTCCGGCAGGTCGTGGCCGGCCGCGCGCAGGCCCTCGACATCGGAGAGGCGGACGCCATCGATCCATTCGTCGACCAGCATCTCGCGGGCCGTGAGCTGCCAGTCCGGCTCCGGCACGCGGAAATCGGTGTCGTCCTTGGTATTCTCCGCGAATTCGGAGAGGGCGGCGGCTTCCAGCCTGAGGTCCATCTCCATCGCGACCGAGCGGGCCAGCGTCTCGACCACGCCGGTAAAGCGCAGGCGTTGCGCTTCGGCAGAGCGCTGCTCGGCCATCTCCGCACCGAAGCGCATCGCGGCGAGATCGCGGTTGAAACGGTCGCGGATGCCCGGCCGCAGGATCTTCACCGCAACCTCGCGGCCATCCTTCAGCCGGGCGCGGTGGACCTGGGCGATCGAGGCGGCGGCGACCGGCTCGCTGAATTCCGGGAACAAAGTCTCCAGCTTCACCCCATGCGCCGCCTCGACGATGGCGCGCGCTTCCGCCATCGGGAAGGCCGGCATCCGATCCTGCAGGGCCGAGAGGTCTTCGGCGATCTTCATGCCGACGACATCGGGCCGCGTCGCCAGGAACTGGCCGAACTTCACATAGGACGGGCCGAGCCGGGTCATCGCCGCCGCGAGCCGCGTCGCGGAGGAGCCGGCGCCGCGCCGCTCGATCAAGCGGCCGACGCGGATCAGCCCGCGCGCCAGCGGCGGCAAGACGGAGGGATCGACCAGCGCCAGCGCGCCCTCGCGCGCCAGCACGAAGCCGACACGCGCGCCGCGAGCCAAGTGGAAGAAGGAGGAGATCATGCGGTTCCAGCCGTCATGGTCGGGCCTGACCCGACCATCTCATGCCGGAAAAGGCTCCCTTCGAGAGATGCTCGGGTCAAGCCCGAGCATGACGCGGGACGACCCATCACAGCTTCCAGCCGGAATGCAGCGCCACGACGCCGCCGGTCATCGGCGTGAATTTCGCGCGGCGGAAGCCGGCATCCTCGATCATGTTGGCGAAGGCCTGCGGCTTCGGGAACTTGCGGATCGACTCGACGAGATACTGGTAGGGCTCGGCCTCGCCAGTGACCATGCGGCCCATCGGCGGGATGACCTTGAAGGAATAGGTCTCGTAGATCTTGTCGAGCAGGGGCACGTCGACATGGCTGAATTCGAGGCAGAGGAAGCGCCCACCGCGCTTCAGCACGCGATAGGCCTCGGCCAGCGCCTTGTCGATGCGCGGCACGTTCCGGATGCCGAAGGCGATGGTGTAGCAGTCGAAATGGTCGTCGGGCAGGCCGAGTTCCTCGGCATTGCCCTGAACGAAGCGGATGCGGTCATTGTCCGGAAAGCGCTTGTCGGCGCGCTCGCGGCCGACGCGCAGCATGTCGGCATTGATGTCGAGCACGGTGACGTCGGTCTGCGAGCCACCGGCCTCCAGCACCGAGAAGGCGACATCGCCCGTGCCGCCGGCCACATCGAGATGGTGGAAGGGCCGGTCCCTGGCCGGATTGATCGCGGTCAGGAGCGCGCTCTTCCAGACCCGGTGCAGGCCGCCCGACATCAGGTCGTTCATCAGGTCATAGCGGTTGGCGACCTTGTGGAAGACGTCGTCGACCTTCGCCTGCTTCTCGGCGAGCTTCACCGTCTCGAAGCCGAAATGGGTGGTGTCGGAAGCTGCTGTCACGGTCGGGCCGGCCTTGTGCAAATCTGTCTTGTCTTCGCCTGAGGCGATCAATAGCCAAAGGCGGCGGGCTTGTCGCGGGCCCTCTCGACGCAGGCTTTATGTGAGGTCGCTGATATGCCGGAGCTACCCGAGGTCGAAACCGTCCGGCGCGGGCTGGAGCCCGCGATGCTGGGCGAGCGCTTCGCCCGCGTCGAACTCCGCCGGCCGAACCTGCGCTTTCCCCTGCCGGAGCGCTTCACTGAGCGCCTGACAGGCCGGCGGATCGAGGCCCTGTCGCGGCGGGCGAAATACCTGATCGCCGATCTCGACGACGGCCAGGCGCTCGTGATGCATCTGGGCATGAGCGGGCGCTTCATCGTCGAGGCGCCCGGAACGCCGCCGACCGAGCCCGGCGCCTATTACAATGAGATCGGCCGGCACCTGATCCACGACCATGTCGTGTTCGAGATGGGGGACCGGTGCGCGCGTCACTTATAACGACGTGCGCCGCTTCGGATTCATGGACCTCGTGCCGCGGGCCGAGCTTGCCACCTCGAAGCATTTCGCGGGCATGGGCATCGAGCCGCTCGGCAATGAGCTCTCCGGCGAGACGCTGGCGAAGCTCTTCGCGGGCAAGTTCGCGCCCTTGAAGGCGGCCCTGCTCGACCAGCGGCTCGTGGCGGGCCTCGGCAATATCTATGTCTGCGAGGCGCTGTTCCGGGCCGGGCTCCACCCCGAGGCCGAAGCCGGAACGATAGCGACACCGACGGGGCGGCCGCGCGACAAGGCGCATGAGCTCGCCCGCATCATCCGCGAGGTGCTGGAAGAGGCGGTCGCCGCGGGGGGCTCGACGCTGCGCGACTTCGCCCATGCCGACGGTTCGCTCGGTTATTTCCAGCACCGCTTCAAGGTGTATGACCGCGAGGGCGAGACCTGCGTCACGCCGGGCTGCGGCCAGTTGGTGAAGCGGCTGGTGCAGTCGGGGCGCTCGACGTTCTATTGCGAGAGCTGCCAGCCAGCCAAGCGCCCCTAGCGCCTCAACGACGTGGCTGCTCGGGGAATTCGAGCTTCGTGACGTCGTAGCCGAGCGCAGCCGCGCGCGCGACCAGCCGCTTGCGCTGGGCGGCACCGATCTGCGGATCGCGCGTGAAGATATAGAGATCGCGCAGCGTCGGATCGGCCGAGATGAACCAACTGTAGTCGTCGGCGCGGTCCAGGACCCAGTAGTCACGCTGGACGGGCACGAAACCATAGAGCTTGTAGTCCACACGCAGCTTGGCATTGAAGCCGGGGTCCAGGATCGTGCCGGGTCCGCCGACCGTCTTGAGCTCGCCCTGCGGGCTGCCCATGCGGCAGGAATCGAGCACCTGAATGCCGCCCTTGCGGTCCGGTCCGTATTCGGTCGCACCGGCCACGCAGCCATCCGTGATCGTCATGGGGCGGCGTGCGATCTCGCGCCAAGTGCCGGTATAGAAGCGTGCGACGTCGATCCGCTTGCGCGGTTCGGGCGCTTTGTCCGCGCCCGTCATCGCGGTTCCAGCACAGCCGGCGAGCGTAAGGGCCGCGACGGCAGCGAGCAGGATGGATTTCATGGCGGCCTCCCACTGGACCAGCGGCCGATCTCGCCGCGCTTCCATGGGAATACGCACGGGGCCACCCGCCGGATCCCTGCGTTCTCCCGCTTCTGATGATCTTTGCGCATTTCGCATTGCCGCTCCTGCCCGTGGACTTGACCTGCTGACGCCCGCTAAAGCTTTCGGGATAGAACCATCCGGGAGGCCGCCATGGCTTATGAGACCATTCTCGTCGAGACGAAGGGCAAGGTCGGGCTGATCACGCTCAACCGCCCGCAGGCGCTGAACGCGCTGAACGGCCAGCTCATCGGCGAGATCAACCAGGCGCTCGACGGGTTCGAGAGGGATGACGGCATCGGCTGCGTCGTCCTCACCGGCTCGGAAAAGGCCTTCGCCGCCGGCGCCGACATCAAGGAAATGCAGAGCCGGACGTTTCCGGGCACCTATCTCGACGACAAGTTCGCGGATTGGGACCGGATCGGCCAGCGCCGCAAGCCGATCGTCGCGGCGGTCGCGGGCTTCGCGCTCGGCGGCGGCTGCGAGCTCGCCATGATGTGCGACTTCATCATCGCCGCCGACAACGCGAAATTCGGCCAGCCCGAGATCAATCTCGGCGTCATCCCCGGCGCCGGCGGCACGCAGCGCCTGACCAAGGCGGTCGGCAAGGCCAAGGCGATGGACCTGATCCTGACCGGCCGGATGATGAATGCCGAGGAGGCCGAGCGCTCCGGCCTCGTCGCGCGCGTCGTGCCGCTGGCCGACCTCCTGACCGAGACGCTGAAGGCGGCCGAGCAGATCGCGGCGAAGTCGCTGCCTTCCGTGCTGATGGCCAAGGAATCGGTCGAGCGCGCCTTCGAGGTGACGCTGCAGGAAGGCCTGCGCTTCGAGCGCCGCGTCTTCTCCTCGCTCTTCGCCACCGCCGACCAGAAGGAGGGGATGTCCGCCTTCGCCGAGAAGCGGAAGCCCGATTTCAAGAACAGCTGAGCCGCCGGCCATCGCCTGCCGCATGGCGGCGTCGAGCGCCGCCGCCTTGATGAACCGACGCTCCTGCTGGCAGATAGCTCCCGTCTTTCGCCAGCAGGATTTCCCGCGATGAACGCCCAGACCGGACCGTCCCTCCCGACCTATGCCGATGTCGAGGCCGCGGCCGGAAGGCTCAAGGGCATCGCCCATCACACGCCGGCGATGAGCTCCGCCACCGCCAACCGGCGGACGCAAGCCAGCCTCGTCTTCAAGCCCGAGAACCTGCAGCGCATGGGCGCCTTCAAGTTCCGCGGCGGCTATAACGCGATCGCCTCGCTTTCGCCCGAGCAGAAGAAGGCCGGCGTCGTCACCTATTCCTCCGGAAACCATGCCCAGGCCATCGCCTATGCCGGGCAGCTTCTCGGCGTGCCGACCACGATCATCATGCCGAACGACGCTCCTGCCGCGAAGGTCGCGGCGACCGAGGGCTATGGCGGGCAGGTCATCCGCTATGACCGCTATACCGAGAACCGGCTCGAGATCGGCAACCGCCTCTCGGCCGAGCGCGGGCTGACGATCATTCCGCCCTACGATCATCCTGACGTCATCGCCGGGCAGGGCACCGCGACCAAGGAGCTGATCGAGGATGCCGGCCCGCTCGACATCCTGCTCGTGCCGCTCGGCGGCGGCGGCCTGCTCGCCGGCGCCTGCCTGACGGCAAAGGCGTTGAACCCGGGCTGCCGCATCTTCGGCGTCGAGCCGGAGGCCGGCAATGACGGCCAGCAATCGCTGCGCAAGGGCGAGATCGTCGCGATCGGCGTGCCCAAGACCATCGCCGACGGGGCGCAGACCGCCTTCCTCGGCGACCTGACCTTTCCGATCATCCAGCGCGAGGTCGAGGATATCGTCACCGTCAGCGACGCGGCCCTCGTCGACGCCATGCGCTTCTTCGCCGAGCGGATGAAGCTCGTGGTCGAGCCGACCGGGTGCCTCGCGGCGGCCGCTGCCTTCACCGGGGCCGTGCCGGTCGAGGGCAAGCGGGTCGGGATCATCCTCTCCGGCGGCAATGTCGATCTGGCGGGTTTCGCCGCCTTCATCGCGCCCTCCGCGTGAGATCGGGAGGCTTTGGGCAATTCCAGCGTTGACGTAGCGCCGGCAAGCGACTATAGCCCCACCACTCGCGGCGGCCCGCGCAAGCTCGGCCGCCGCGCACGTTTTTCCAGCAAGGATGCGGCCAGCCCCGCCGGCAATGACGCCAGGCGACCGGTCGCGATGAAGAGACGAGGACGTTTCGATGGCCAATACGACGTCGGCCAAGAAGGCTACGCGCAAGATCGCTCGCCGCACCGAGGTCAACAAGGCGCGCCGCTCGCGGATGCGCACCTTCCTGCGCAAGGTCGAGGAGGCGATCGCCTCCGGGGACAAGGCGGTCGCCGCCGAGGCCCTGAAGGCCGCTCAGCCGGAAATCATGCGCGCCGCGCAGAAGGGCGTAGTTCACAAGAACACCGCCTCGCGCAAGGTCTCGCGCCTCGCTCACCGCATCGGCGCGCTGGCTTCCTGAGCCAGACATCCCGATCGTTTCGACGACCCGAAAGCCCGGCCGCAAGGCCGGGCTTTTTCGTTGGCTTCAAGGCCTCTGTGGCGCCTCCGCCACAGCCTCCCGAGGAACAAAACAAAGCTGCCTTCAAGCCATTTTCCTAAGCTTTCCACGGCTTTGCCGACTTGACTCTCGGACGCCCTTCAGGGCGCGAAATCGCTCTTCGGACCGGACTCTGCCGCTCATAAAAAGATGTGATTTTTCATCATCTTAGCGGGCAAAGGATTTTGGAAGACGGAATCGCGGCGACTCTGCGGCAGGCTTTCCGGGGGCGCGCAAAAAAAGATTCGGCCGGCACCGGAAGGGGGGACATGAAGAAAATCTTAAGTTCCCCAACCAATTGCAGCGGACTGCCCCATGGTTAGGAACGGCCCGCGCGCGGCGAGTTCTCGGAAGCCGGCTGAAAGGGGTGTTGCAGCCCGTCGAGAGCGCCTTGTAAGGTCCCCCTCATCGCCGGGCGGACAGCAATGACCGCCGCGGGATTTCCAGAGATGATAAGCGTTTTGGCTCGCGACCATGGAGGTTGGAGGATGTGACCCTTTGTCTTTCTTGATTGAGATGAAGGGTGGCGTCGTCCCTCGGCGAGCCTTCCAGGCGTAATCAACAGAACCGGAACCGGAGCCTGAAGCGGCGCGTCGCGCCCGTCGGGACCGGAACCATTTTGACCAGAACAGCAGAACCAGGACGACGGTCAGGAAGCGGCCGCCGAACCCAAGCTGCGCACATTTTCAAAGAACGGGGCCATTGATGTTCGAGCGGCAGAATTTCGGGGACATTGTCGAGACGACGCCGGTGGTGGTGACGATCGCTGCGGAAGAGACCGCCGTCACCCGGGTAGAGGAGGTTTCGATTCAGGACGCTTGGGAGCGCGTGCGTCGGCGCCTGCGGGCGGAGCTCGGCGAGGATGTCTTCTCGAGCTGGTTCGGCCGGCTGGAGATCGCCGGGATCGTCGAGGGCGTGGCCTATCTCACCGTCCCCACCCGCTTCCTCAAGAGCTGGCTCGAGGCGCATTATACCGAGCGCCTGCGGGTGAACTGCATGGCCGAGCTGCCGGCGCCGAACGGCGTGATGCTGTCGGTGCGCACCGTATCGCGCGACCCCGCCGCCCAGCCGCAGATCGAGGCCCTGCGCAACCGCCCGACGACCGTGGCGAGCCCCGCGCCGAGCGAGGCTGGCCGCCCCGCCATCGTTAGCCTGCCCCAGGCCGGCGAGAGCGACCTCGTCGACGCCTGCGGCACCGGGCTCGACCGGCGCATGAGCTTCCAGAGCTTCGTCGTTGGCAAGTCGAACCAGCTCGCCTTCGCGGCGGCCGAGCGCATCGCCGCGGCGCCCGCGGGCCAGAGCCCCTATAACCCGCTCTATCTCCATGCCGGCGTCGGCCTCGGCAAGACGCATCTGCTGCAGGCCATCGCCCAGGAAGCGCGCCGCCAGGGCAAGCGCGTCGCCTATTTCACCGCCGACCGCTTCATGTACGGCTTCGTCGCGGCGCTGAAGTCGCAGACGGCGCTCGCCTTCAAGGAGAAGCTGCGCGGCATCGACCTGCTCGTCGTCGACGATGTGCAGTTCATCCAGGGCAAGTCGATCCAGCAGGAATTCGGCCACACGATCAACGCGCTGCTCGATGCCGGCAAGCAGATCGTCGTCGCCGGCGACCGCCTCGCCGGGGAGCTCGAGGCCCTCGACGAGCGCATCCGCTCGCGGCTCGGCGGCGGCCTGGTGGTCGAGGTCGGCGAACTCGACGAGACTCTGCGCGCCACGATCCTCTCCAGCCGGCTGGAGGCGCTGCAAGCCGCCCATCCGAATTTCCAGGTCAGCCCCGATGTCATCGCCTATGTCTCGCGCGTCGTCGCGACCAATGGCCGCGACCTCGACGGCGCCGCCAACCGCCTGCTCGCCCATGCGACGCTGTCGGGCCAGCTCGTGACGCTGGAGACGGCGGAAGCCGCGATCCGCGACCTCGTTCGCACCCGCGAGCCGCGCCGCGTCAAGATCGAGGACATCCAGAAGCTGGTCGCAACGCGCTACAATGTCAGCCGCGCCGACATCCTCTCGGAGCGCCGCACCGCGGCCGTGGTGAAGCCGCGCCAGATCGCGATGTATCTGTCGAAGGCGCTGACGCCGCGCTCGCTGCCCGAGATCGGCCGCCGCTTCGGCGGGCGCGACCACACGACCGTGCTGCACGCCGTGCGCAAGATCGAGAAGGCGATCAGCGAGGACCGCTCGCTGCATGACGAGGTCGATCTGCTGAAGCGCATGCTGCAGGAGTGATATCCGCGGACATTAGCCACTGCCGTCGAATGGTTGTGGTTGCCGGAGCGGGCAGGCCTTGCGCCTCCGCCCGGTGTCCGGCAATGTCGCCGGCCACTCATTCGGCTCGCGCAGCGATGCGCGGGCGGCCAGCGCCAGAAGACTAGACAATCATGAAGGTCACGGTCGAACGTTCCACGCTGCTCAAGTCGCTCGGCCACGTCCATCGCGTGGTGGAGCGCCGCAATACGATCCCGATCCTGTCGAACCTGCTGCTCTCGGCCTCCGAGGCCGGCCTGCGGCTGAAGGCGACCGATCTCGATATCGAGGTGGTGGAGACGATCCCTGCGGATGCAGCCGAGCCCGGCGCCACGACCGTTCCGGCCCACACCCTCTACGACATCGTCCGCAAATTGCCTGATGGCGCCCAGGTCTCGCTGGAAACCACCGGCGATAGCGGCCTCGTGCTGCGCTCCGGCCGCTCGCGCTTCCAGCTTCAGACCCTGCCCGAAAGCGATTTCCCGGATATCACCGCGGGCGAGATGGCCCATCGCTTCGTCCTGCCGGCCGGCGAATTGAAGCGCCTGATCGACAAGACCCAGTTCGCGATCTCCACAGAGGAGACGCGCTACTATCTCAACGGCATCTATCTCCACACCATCGATGTCGATGGCCACCCGGTGCTGCGCGCGGTTGCGACCGACGGGCATCGTCTCGCCCGCGTCGATACCGCCGCCCCGAAGGGCTCGGTCGGCATGCCCGGCGTGATCGTGCCGCGCAAGGCCGTCTCCGAAATCCAGAAGCTGCTGGAAGACGGCGAGAGCGAGGTCGCGGTCGAGCTCTCCGGCTCGAAGATCCGCGTCGCGACGGCCAGCGTCGTGCTGACCTCGAAGCTGATCGACGGCACCTTCCCGGACTACCAGCGCGTCATCCCGAGCGGCAACGACAAGCGCCTGACCGTCGACAAGGGCGATTTCGCCGCGTCGGTCGATCGCGTCTCGACGATCTCGTCCGAGCGTGGCCGCGCCGTGAAGCTCTCGATGGCCGAGGGTCGCATGACGCTCTCCGTCACCAACCCGGATTCGGGTTCGGCGACCGAGGAGATCGAGGTCGATTACGAGGCGAGCCCGCTCGATATCGGCTTCAACGCCCGCTACCTGATGGATATCGCCGCCCAGCTCGACGGCGACACCGCGCTGCTCAAGCTCGCCGATCCGGGATCGCCGACCGTGATCCAGGATCGCGAAGGGGCCTCCGCGCTCTATGTGCTGATGCCGATGCGCGTCTAGCAGCTGGCTCATGGCCGCCGTCGCGCGCCTGATCCTGCAGGATTTCCGTTCCTACGAGGCCCTCGATCTCCCGGTCGAGGGCCAAATCGTTGCGCTCGCAGGCGAGAACGGAGCCGGCAAGACCAATATCCTCGAAGCGCTCTCGCTGTTCACGCCGGGGCGCGGCCTGCGCCGCGCCGAGATCACGGCAATGGCGCGGCAGGGCGGCGACGGCTCCTTCGCCGCCTCGCTCACGCTCGCCGATGAGGCGGGCCGGCTCGGCATCGGGCTCGGACCGCTCGATGCAGAGGGACGACGGCCGCGGCTCGCGCGCATCGACGGCGCCACTGTCGGCTCTGCGCTCGCCTTCAGCGATTATCTGCGCGTGGTCTGGCTGACGCCCGATCTTGACGGCCTGTTCCGGGGCGCGGCCGGCGACCGGCGCCGCTTCCTCGACAGGCTGGTGCTGGCGATCGACCCCAGCCATGCGACGCGCTCGAACGCGCTGGAGCGGGCGCTGCGCTCGCGCAACCGCATCCTCGAAGAAAGCCCTAACCAGGGGCAATGGCTCGACGCCGTCGAGCGCGAGGTCGCCGAGCTCGGCGTCGCGGTTGCCGCCGCGCGCGCCGAGACGGTGGCGCGGCTTTCCGCCATCATCGCCGAGACGCGGGACGAGGCTTCGCCCTTCCCCTTCGCCGATATCGCGCTCTCCGGCGAGATCGATGCGCTGGTCGCGCGCCTGCCGGCCGTCGATGCCGAGGATGCCTATCGCGACCTGCTGGGCCAGAGCCGCCATCGCGACCGGGCGGCCGGGCGCACGCTCGCCGGGCCGCAGGCCTCCGATCTGGAGGTCCGGCACGGGCCGAAGGACATACCCGCAGGCCAGGGCTCGACCGGCGAGCAAAAGGCGCTGCTGATCGGGCTCGTGCTGGCGCATGCCAGGCTGGTCGCGGCGATGAGCGGCATCGCGCCGCTCGTCCTGCTCGACGAGATCGCCGCCCATCTCGATCCGCGCCGCCGCGCTGCGCTCTACGAGGGGCTGACCGGGCTCGGCTGCCAGGTCTGGATGACCGGGGCGGACGCTGCCCTGTTCGGCGATCTGCCGGCCGGCGCGCAGCGCTTTTCGGTGACGCCGGGGCGGATCGATCCGCTCGATTGATCGGTCAGGCCACGGCTTGCGATAGGACGCCTGCCGCTGGTCCTGCTAGTCTCCATCATCCTCGGAGACTTTGACCATGGACATCTCCAGCCTCGCCCTGTTCGCCGGCGTCTATTTCCTCGCCGTCGCCTCGCCCGGTCCGGCCATCGCGGCTTTGGTCGCGCGTTCGCTATCCTCGGGCTTCCAGCGTTCGCTGCCCTTCCTCGCAGGCATCGTCGCGGGCGATCTCGTCTGGTTCACGCTGACCGCGCTGGGCTTGAGCGTGCTGATGCAGAGCTTCCACGGCATCTTCGTCGCGATCAAATATGCCGGCTGCGCCTATCTCCTCTATCTCGCCTGGAAGGCCTGGACGGCGCCGGCCGAAGCACCGAAGCCCTCCGCTGCCGCCCGTGGCGAGGGTGCGCGCCTGTTCCTCGGCGGCATTGCGCTGACGCTCGGCAATCCCAAGGTCATGGTGTTCTTCCTGTCGATCCTGCCGCTGGTGATCGATCTCAACGCGATGAGCACGCTCGCCTTCGTCGAGGTCGCCGCGCTGATCGCCCCGATCATCACGGGCACGCTGATGGCCTATGCCTATGCGGCCGACCGGGCGCGGCGCCTCGTCGCCAGCCCGCGCGCGATGCGCTGGATCAACCGGACGACCGGCGGCGTGATGGCGGGCGCGGCCGCCGCGATCGCGACGCGGAGCTGAGCGGCTTGGCTCTGGCGGCCGGCCTCATCGATCTCGGCTTCGCGCTGTTCCATGCCGCGTTCCGGCGGCTATTCGGCTGGCCGGAGCGGCTTGCACCCTCAGGCAGCCTGAACACGGCGATCACGCAGA
Source organism: Allobosea sp. UC22_33 (assembly GCF_042700715.1). NCBI lineage: Bacteria > Pseudomonadati > Pseudomonadota > Alphaproteobacteria > Hyphomicrobiales > Alloboseaceae > Allobosea > Allobosea sp. UC22_33. The sequence continues at coordinate 5,267,736 of NZ_CP170556.1, read as the reverse complement.
CGCTCAACGCGATGCTGATCTTCGTCTTCCTGGCCTATGGCGCGACCCTGATCTGGCTGGCCGGGCAGGGCAATGTCCACCCCGTGCTGCCGCTGGTGGGCGCCGCGTTCTGGGGCCTGCGGCTCACGCTGCAATTCATCTGGTTCGACCTCAAGCCCTGGCCGTCCAAGCTGATCACGGCGGTTTTCGCTCTGGCGATCGTGATCCATCTGCTGGCCGTCAAAGTCTGAAACCCATCCAGCCTTCACGCCGTCATCCCGGACGGAGCGAAGCGGAGATCCGGGATCCATCGTAGAGCGCAGCGCCTTACGATCGATCCCCGGGCAAGCCCGGGATGACGGTGGTGGTTCCGAGGGATATCGACACAGGCTTTGGCCTCGAAAGGCTGGCCAAGCGCGCCCGGCTGCGGCACATCCCTTGTCCATGTCGCCATCCCGCGAATCAGACGCCCGCGCGATCCTCAAATCCGTCTGGGGCTACGACGATTTCCGCCCCGGCCAATGGGAGGTGATCGCCGCCGCGCTCGATGGCGAAGACGTCTTCGCGGTGATGCCGACCGGCTCCGGCAAGTCGATGTGCTACCAGTTGCCGGCGCTGGTCGCGGGCGGGCTGACGCTGGTCGTCTCGCCGCTGATCGCCCTGATGCGCGACCAGGTCGGGCAGCTCGTGCGGGCCGGCGTATCGGCCGCCTCGCTCAACTCGATGAATACGGAGGAAGAGGCGGCGCAGGCCTGGGACAGGCTGAATTCCGGCGATCTCAGGCTGCTCTTCGTCTCGCCCGAACGCCTGGCCGGCGAGGGGCTGGTTTCGCGGCTGAAGCGCCTCGGCGTGACCCGGCTCGCCATCGACGAGGCGCATTGCGTCTCGCAATGGGGCCATGATTTCCGCCCGGAATATCGCCTGCTCGCCAAGACGCGCGAAGCTTTGGGCGGCGTGTCGGTGACGGCGCTGACCGCGACAGCCGACCGGCAGACCCAGGCCGATATCGCCCAGCAGCTCTTCCCGCAGCCGCCGCGCATGGTGGTGCATTCCTTCGACCGGCCGAACCTGAAGCTTGCCTTCGCGCCGAAGGAGCAGCCGCGCCGGCAGATCGACGATTTCCTGCGCCGGCACCGCAATGGCTCCGGCATCGTCTACTGCTCATCGCGCAGCAAGACCGAGCGGTTGGCCACCGCGCTCAGCGAAAAGGGCTGGAACGCCCTGCCCTATCATGCCGGGCTGGAGCAGGAGACGCGCAACCGCAACCAGGACATCTTCCTGCAGGAGGACGGCGTCGTCGTCTGCGCCACCATCGCCTTCGGCATGGGCATCAACAAGCCGGACGTGCGCTTCGTCGTCCATGCCGATATGCCGGGCTCGATCGAGGGCTATTACCAGGAGATCGGCCGCGCCGGGCGCGACGGGCTGCCGGCGGATACGCTGACCCTCTACGGCGTCGACGACATGTCGCTCCGGCGCCGTCAGATCGACGAGAAGCCGATCGACGACGAGCGCCGGCGCATCGAGCACAAGCGCCTCAACGCGATGATCGATCTCTGCGAGAACGCGCTCTGCCGGCGCAGCGCCTTGCTCGCCTATTTCGGCGAGGAGACGCCGACCTGCCGCCATGGCAACGCGCCGTTCCGCTGCGACCTGTGCAGCACAGACGCGCCGGCCTTGCAGGATGCGACGCTCGATGCGCGAAAACTGCTCTCGGCGGTGATCCGCTCGGGCGAGCGCTTCGGCGCCGGCCATCTCGCCGATATCCTGACGGGGACGACGACCGAGGTCATCCGCCGCCAGAACCATGACGGCCTGAAGACCTTCGGCGTCGGTGCCGACAAGCCCAAGGCCGCCTGGATGGGCCTGACGCGCAAGCTTTTCGCCGCCGGCGCGCTGGCTGAGGCCAGCATCGAGCATGGCGGCTTCAAGCTGACGCCGAAGGGCGAGGACATCCTGTTCGGGCGCGAGGAGATCGCGCTCAGGGCCGACCCCTTCGCCGAGCGGCGCTCCCGCCGTTCCGAGCGCGATGCGGCCCGCGCCGACGGGCTCGATGAGGGCACGGCCGGCCTGTTCGAGCATCTGCGCAAGCTCAGGCTCCAGATCGCCCGCGAGGAGGGCGTCGCGGCCTATATCATCTTCACCGACCGGACGCTGATCGCGATGGCCCGCGAGCGGCCGCTGGGCTTGGACGAGATGCGGGCGATCGAGGGCGTCGGCGAGCGCAAGCTCGCGCAGTATGGCGAAGCCTTCGTCGAGGCGATCTCGGAGTTTCGAGGGTAGGCGGACAGCTTTTCGTTGTCCGCTAGGTCATCCCGGCCGGAGCGCAGCGAAGAGCCGGGATCCATGCCTGAACCTTTTCGGGAATGCTCCGGCATGGATCCCGGGTCTCCCTTCGGTCGCCCGGGATGACGGCGTGTTTCCATCGCGCGATTTCGGGGACGAAACCACCCCTATACGCGCACGTACGCGTAGGCGCGTGAAAAAGCCATCGTCAGACCCTATATTGTGATTTCGAATCAGGAACATCGCGGGCGCCCGCTCGCCCGTACAGGGACCACTTCATGACCGATGCCGCGCTCAGCGCCCAGCCCGACGACTACGGCGCCGATTCCATCAAGGTTCTCAAGGGCCTGGACGCGGTGCGCAAGCGGCCGGGCATGTATATCGGCGATACCGATGACGGCTCCGGCCTGCACCACATGGTCTACGAGGTCGTCGACAACGCGATCGACGAGGCGCTCGCCGGCCATGCCGATCTCGTCACGGTGACGCTGAATGCCGAGGGATCGGTCACCGTCAGCGACAACGGACGCGGCATTCCGACCGATATCCACAGCGAGGAAGGCATCTCGGCGGCCGAGGTCATCATGACCCAGCTCCATGCCGGCGGTAAGTTCGACCAGAACTCCTACAAGGTTTCGGGCGGCCTGCACGGCGTCGGCGTCTCCGTCGTCAACGCGCTCTCGGTCTCGCTCAAGCTGCGCATCTGGCGCGGCGGCAAAGAGCATTACATGGAATTCCGCCATGGCGACGCAGTGGCGCCGCTCGCCGTCGTCGGCCCGCAGGGCGACAGGCGCGGCACCGAGGTGACCTTCACCCCTTCGCAGGAGACCTTCACCAACGTCGACTTCGACTACAAGACGCTGGAGCACCGCCTGCGCGAGCTCGCCTTCCTGAACTCGGGCGTCCGCATCGTGCTGACCGATGCGCGCCATGCCGAGGTCGTGCGCGAAGAGCTGATGTACGATGGCGGCGTCGAGGCCTTCGTGCGCTATCTCGACCGCGCGAAGTCGTCGGTGATCGAGAAGCCGATCATGCTGACCTCGGAGAAGGACGGCATCACCGTCGATGTCGCGCTGTGGTGGAACGACAGCTACCACGAGAACGTGCTCTGCTTCACCAACAACATCCCGCAGCGCGACGGCGGCACCCATCTCGCCGGCTTCCGCGCCGCGCTGACGCGCCAGATCACCGGCTATGCCGAGAGCTCCGGCATCTCCAAGAAGGAGAAGGTCTCGCTCACCGGCGACGATTGCCGCGAAGGCCTGACCGCGATCGTCTCGGTCAAGGTGCCCGATCCGAAATTCTCCTCGCAGACCAAGGACAAGCTGGTTTCCTCGGAAGTCCGCCCGGTCGTCGAGAACGTCGTCAACCAGGCGCTGTCGGAATGGCTGGAGGAGCATCCGGGCGAGGCCAAGACCATCGTCGGCAAGGTGGCGGAAGCGGCCGCCGCCCGCGAGGCCGCCCGCAAGGCGCGCGACCTCACCCGCCGCAAGGGCGCGCTCGATATCGCCTCCCTGCCGGGCAAACTGGCCGATTGCCAGGAGCGCGACCCCGCCAAATCCGAACTCTTCATCGTCGAGGGTGACTCGGCCGGCGGCTCCGCCAAGCAGGGCCGCGCCCGCGAATACCAGGCCGTGCTGCCGCTGCGCGGCAAGATCCTGAACGTCGAGCGGGCTCGCTTCGACAAGATGCTCTCGTCGGACCAGGTGGGTACGCTGATCACCGCGCTCGGCGCCGGCATCGGCCGCGCCGAGGCCGACCAAGGCGGCTTCAACCTGGCGAAGCTGCGCTACCACAAGATCATCATCATGACCGACGCCGACGTCGACGGCGCCCATATCCGCACCCTGCTGCTGACCTTCTTCTACCGGCAGATGCCGGAGCTGATCGATGCCGGCCATCTCTTCATCGCGCAGCCGCCGCTCTACAAGGCGGCGCGCGGCAAGAGCCATGTCTATCTCAAGGACGAGCGGGCGCTGGAGCAGTATCTGGTCGACTCGACGCTGGACGGCGCGACCTTCCGCACCAGCGAGGGCGTCGAGCGCGGCGGCGAAGACCTGCGCGTCCTGATCGAGGAAGCCCGCAACGTCCGCAACGCGCTGGCGCAACTGCATTCGCGCTATGACCGCCGTGTCGTCGAGCAGATGGCGATCGCCGGCGTGCTGCATCCGGTCAGCGAAGACGACGAGGCCAAGGCGAACGAAGCGGCGGCCTATGTCGCGCGCCGGCTCGATGCGATCTCGGACGAGCTGGAACGCGGCTGGGAGGGCAAGGTCAGCGAGGGCGGCTTCGTCTTCTCGCGGATGATCCGCGGCGTGAAGCAGGCGGCGACGATCGACGCCGGGCTCCTCGCCAGCGCCGAAGCACGCAAGCTCGACGCCGCCGCGACTTCTCTTCAGGAAGCCTATGCGAAGCCGGGCATGCTCAGCCGCAAGGGCGACACCTTCACGGTCAACGGCCCGAGCGACCTGTTCGACGCGGTCTCGACCATCGGCAAGAAGGGCGTCTCGCTGCAGCGCTACAAAGGCCTGGGCGAGATGAACCCCGACCAGCTCTGGGAGACGACGCTCGACCGCGACGTCCGCTCGCTTTTACGCGTCAAGAACGACCAGAACGACGAGGCCGACGATCTCTTCGTCAAGCTGATGGGCGATGTCGTCGAGCCGCGGCGCGAGTTCATCCAGACCAATGCGCTGAACGCGACGGTCGATATCTGATCATCGCGACGTATGTGTTGTCGAGTTTCGGGGGTGTGAGCGCCCCCAATTACAAGGATTCTGCACCATTTAGCCGGACAGTAATGATTTGGGACGCCTCACCTGACACCTACACTCGAAGCGTAGAGAATAACATATCCTCTTCGCTTCGACTCGATAGGCGACGCTTTAGAGACCAATCTGATTGCCAAATAGTATTATTTTAGTTGAGCGAATTTTTTTCGTCCATTCATATATACTTGGAATTGATTTTTCCGGTTTTCCCCGCATCTGTGAAGACATCAACCCGAAATTTAAAATTAGAAACTTACCGACCCGCTAGCGCATGCCGCTTTTTCAAGCGCAGCGGAACTTACCTTGTCGCCACAGTGAGCCCGCCCTTTCGCCGTTGAAGCCCACGCCCTAAATTCGGTTCCAACCCCCTCACTGGCCTTGGACACCGATCGATGACCGCCGCGACCACCGAGCACCGTAGCTTCGAAGCTGACGTTTCCCGCCTTCTGCATATGATGGTTCACTCGGTCTATTCGGACCGAGACGTCTTCCTTCGGGAGCTGATCTCAAACGCCGCAGACGCCTGCGAAAAGCTCCGCTACGAGGCGATCGCCAAGCCGGAACTTCTCGGCGAAGAACCTAGGCTCGCGATTACCATTTCCGCTGATGCCGAGGCAGCCAAGCTCGTGATCGCGGATAATGGCATCGGCATGAGCCGCGACGAGATGATCGAGGCTCTGGGGACGATCGCCCGATCGGGCACGCGCAACTTCATGGAACGCGTCGCTGCGGCCGAGGGCAAGGAAGGCGCTCAGCTCATCGGTCAGTTCGGCGTCGGCTTCTACTCGGCTTTCATGGTCGCGGGAGAAGTCGAGGTCGTCAGCCGTCGTGCAGGCAGCGACGAGGCCTGGGTCTGGTCCTCCAGTGGCAAGGGTGAGTTCACCGTGGCGCCCGTCGCGGAGGACGAAATCCCCTCTCGCGGCACTCGGGTGACGCTGCATTTGCTCGACGACGCCAAGACCTACGCTGAACGCTGGACGTTGGAGCGCATTGTCAGGGAGCAGTCTGGCCATGTCCCGGTCCCAATTACGCTGATTGAGAAGCCCGGAGCGGAGGCTACAACGCTTGCGGACGGCGCGGCGCTCTGGACCAAGCCGAAAGGACAGATCTCGAAGGAGGAGTACGCCGACTTCTATCGCGGTGTTGCCGGGCAATATGACGAGCCAGCTGCCACGATCCATTTTCGCGCGGAAGGCCTGCACGAGTACACCGCGCTCGCCTTCGTGCCGGGCGCCCGCCCGTTCGACCTCTTCGACGCCGACCGCAAGGGGCGGATCAAGCTGTATGTGAAGCGCATCTTCATCACGGATGAAGCCGAGTTGATGCCGCGCTACCTGCGGTTTGTTCGCGGCATCGTCGACACGACCGATCTCCCGCTGAATGTCTCTCGCGAGATGATCCAGGATAGCCCCCTGCTCGGCGCCATCAAGAAAGGCGTGACCAATCGGGTGCTGTCCGATCTGACCAAACTCGCGGACCAGGACGCAGACGCCTTCGCGAAGATCTGGGAGAACTTCGGCGGTGTCATCAAGGAAGGCCTTTACGAGGATTACGAGCGCCGCGCACAACTGCTTGGCCTCGCGCGGTTCCGGACCACCGCCTCAGGTGAGGGTTTGCGTAGCCTCAAGGACTATGTTGGCAGCCTCAAGGAGAACCAGACGGCGATCTACTACATCGCCGGCGATGATGCCGGCCGGATCGCGTCCTCGCCACAGCTTGAAGGGTTTCGTGCGCGTGGCATCGAGGTGCTGCTTCTTTCCGATCCGGTTGACAGCTTCTGGGCCTCGGCAGCGCCTGAATTCGAAGGCAAGCCCTTCAAGTCGGCAACGCAAGGAGCTGCGGACCTCGGTCTGATTCCGCTTCTCGACGGTGTTGCACCACTCTCATCAGACACAAGCGAGGAGATCGCATCCCTTCTCGCCTCGATGAAGGAAACCTTGGCGAACGAAGTCGCGGATGTCCGATCCTCCGATCGGCTGACCGAAAGCGCGGTATGCCTTGTCGCGTCCGACCAGGGCCCGGATCGTCAATTCGAACGCCTGCTCAGCGCAGCCGGCCGCATCGACAGTGCAGCCAAGCCCATTCTCGAGGTGAACCCACGCCATACGATGGTCACGGCGCTCGCGGCGGTGAAGGAGGATGCGTTGCGCGCTGACATCGCTCACCTGCTCCTTGATACCGCTCGCGTCCTGGACGGCGAGCGCCCAGCCGATGCGAGCGGATTCGCCGATCGGCTCGGCCGCGTGATCGCGAGAAGCCTCGGCAGTTAATCGCACCGGGAAGCTCGGGAGAATAATAAGCCCGCCGTCGGGTAAACGGCGGGCCTCTGACATCTGTCAGGACTTGGCGGATCCGGCCATCGCCGGGAAACTGGCTGCCCTCTTGTCGGTTGCGGCCGTTAACATGCGCGGCAACGCATCCAACTGGAGAGAAGGCGGGCGCCATGATGGCACCGCGCGGACAACCAGATGGTGACGCCGTTGGTCCCTGCAAGGTGTCAATAAATCTAAGACCATCTCTTGTGAGAAATTTCCTCGACGGTCGGATCGCGTATCGCAAAGCCTAACCCGAATCTGCGATAGCGCGGCCATGTCCTACCCGCCTCGCAATCCGCCTATGAAATTCTCTCTCCTCCACGGGGGAAGAGGTCTCGACTTGGTCTGATCTCTGGAAGCACGATGCGAGGTAGTGATGCTCGCCAGGCAGCCTCTTGCGAAGCGAAATGAGATTTTCGACGAGCCCGGCAAGGGTATGAAGTTCAAGCGAGGCGACGCCGCGGTCGCGCATCTGCGTGCGGAGATCGAGAGATATTCTACGCTGAAGGAGTCCGCAGGCGGGTAGATCGCGGTTCGGCTAGTCTCCGCAGTGGACGAGGATCTCGTCCCCCAGCTTGGCTGCACCGCTCTCGATGACGCGGGCAGTGATACCGCCGAGTCCGCGTACGGCATTGTACCCGCCGATACCGAGAATCTCCTCCATTCGCGAACACGGATGGCAGTCGCCAGTGGTCTGCAGGACCGCGGTCCCGATCCTGAACCGCTTGTCCTTCAGTGCGAGTAGGTTGATGCCTTGAGTGACGACGTTGCGCCTCAGGTCGCCGGGTAAAGCTTGGGCGCGTCCGAGATGGCTGGCGATCGCGCCGAGATGCTCGGACTGGATCAAAGTGACCTGACGTGCACCCTGAGCCCGGGTGTAACGATCTCCGAGCACGCCTTTCGTCACGTCGAAATCCACTTTCGGAAGCTCAACCAGGTCCTCCCGGCGGCCCGGCCGGATGCCCAGCCAAACCACCTGTCCGGCACGGATAGGAGCGTTAAACAACCGCGCGAGTGAGGATGCTGGATTTAGAGGCATGGGCCGACAATAGCTGCCTAGCGTGCTGAGAGCCGCTGAAAGATGTTTCGGGCAACGCCGATCACTCGTTCCCGCAATTCGGGGCGTGTCGCCAGCATCCATCCGGTCGCGCCTGCCAGTATCAACCTTGTCATTGTGAGTGTCCCCGAGTGCTTTTCCAGCGTTGCGCTAGATAGTTCGAAACGCGCTCCCAGTGGATAGGTTCTCGAAATTGGTGCTGCTCGGAAACCGCGGCCGAGCGTAGCAAGGGTCGTCGATGCGTGCGTGCCGGCGAAAGATGCCGAACGCCACGCAAGCGACCACGCGCGGGGCCGGTAGGTTGTCTCCGTCCGTATCGAGGAACCAGATGCCGCGCTGGCGACGCGGATACGAGTTTTCAATCCGCGGAATGACAGTGCGCGGAACAAGCTTCCGCAGAATCCTAAAACGGCCAGTGTGCTCCAGTTGAGCGATTTCTTCATCGTCCCAACCAGCGGGTTGAGACGCTGCAGGCAGGCGTTTCCTCGACACCGGCCGTGGCGCCTTGCGGTAGCCGGGCGATCGGACTGCCGTTCATCCTGAGCCGGGGTTCCCCAGCCATCGTCGCATGCAAGTCTGAGGAACACGGTGGGCTGCTGCGATAGGCACATCCTGGCCCGTAGCCGACATCTGGAAGGTCTGCTTCCGGGCGCGTGATGAAGCGGGCGGGCTGCCAGAGATGGCCCGAAGGGGCCCTAGGAACCTCCGCTTCGGGATATGCTGACATCCCCGGCTCAGGCACCGTTCTTGATTAGCTCACGCGCGATGATGGTACGCTGGATTTGGTTGGTCCCTTCGTAGATTTGGGTGATCTTGGCGTCGCGGTAGAGCCGCTCGACCTCGAAGCCGCGCATATAGCCGGAACCGCCGAAGACCTGCACGGCATTGGCCGTCTGCGCCACCGCCATGTCGCTGGCGAAGCACTTGGCCATCGAGGAGGCGGAGGTCGCGGGCTTCCCGTGGTCGATCAGCAGCGCGGCACGCTCGACCAGTGCTCGGGCGGCGGCGATATCCTTGGCCATGTCCGCCAGCAGCCATTGCAGGCCCTGGTTGTCGAGGATCGGCTTGCCGAACTGGCGCCGGTCGCGGGCATAAGCCAGCGCCGCCTCCAATCCGGCCTGCGCGATGCCGACTGCCAGCGAGGCGATGCCGACGCGGCCCTTCTCCAGCACACTCATCATGATGTGGAAGCCGCGCCCCTTCGGGCCGAGCAGCGCCTCGCGCGGGACGGTCACGCCATCGAAGGAGAGCGCGCCGACCTGGCTCGCGCGCTGGCCCATCTTGTGCTCCTTCGGCCCCCGCGAGACGCCCGGCGCATGCAGGTCGACCAGAAAGATGCTCATGCCGCGATGGCCGGCGGCCGGATCGGTCGAGGCCAGCACGAAGCCGAGATCGGCGGCGGGAGCGTTGTGGATCCAGAGCTTGCCGCCGTCGATGACATAGCCCTCTGCAGTCTCGCGCGCGGTAGTGCGGACGTTCGAGAGGTCGGAACCGGCCTCGGCCTCGGTCAGGCAATAGGCGACGCGCGTCTTGCCGGCGAGGATGTCGGGCAGGTGCTTGCGCTGCTCGGGCGTGCCGTAACGGGTCAGCAGCGTGCCGATCAACTCGACGAGACCGCATTGGTCGGCGACGGAGGCATAGCCGCGCGACAATTCCTCCATGACGATCGAGTAGGCGTAAGTGTCGAGACCGGCGCCGCCATGCTCCTCTGGCACGGTGATGCCGAACAGACCGAGCGCGCCCATCTGGCGGTAGATCTCGGCCGGGAAGGTCTCGTCACGGTCGAGATCGGCGGCAACGGGCCTGACGACCTCCTCGGCGAAGCGCCGGGCGGTCTCGCGGGTTTGGTCGTAGATTTCGGCGTCGAGCAGAGGCGCATGCATGACCTGCCCTCCTCTCAGGCGACGCCGTTGAGGGCGCAGAGATGTGCCATCCGCCGCGCGGCCAGCTCGGGATCGATCAGCAGCCCCGACTGGTCCGCGAGGCGGAAGAGATCGGCATAATGCAGGATGCCGCGCGCCGATTCAGCGCCGCCGACCATGCGGAAATGGCTCTGGAAGCCGTTGAGCCAAGCGAGGAAGACGACGCCGCATTTGTAATGCTGCGTCGGCGCCTCGAAGAGCCGGCGCGAGAGCGCGACGGTGGGGTCGAGGATCGCATGGAATCCGGCGCGGTCACCCGCCTCCAGCCTGGCGAAGGCCGCGGCCGCAGCCGGCGCGATCGGGTCGAAGATGCCGAGCAGACCGTGCGAGAAGCCCTGCTCGTCACCGCCGATCAGCTCCGCGTAGTTGAAGTCGTCGCCGGTATACATGACGACGCCCGCCGGCAGGCGGCGGCGCATGGTGATCTCCTTGCCGGCGTTGAGCAGCGAGATCTTGATGCCGTCGATCTTGCCGGCGTGCTCGCGGATCAGGGTGAGCACCGTCTCCATCGCCGGCTCGAAATCGCGGCTGCCCCAGTAGCCGGCGAGCGCCGGATCGAACATCTCGCCGAGCCAATGCAGGATCACCTTGCCGCGGCATTGGCGGATCAGGCGGCCATAGACGGCAAGATAATCCTCCGGCCCCTTCGCGACGCGGCAGAGCGCGCGGCTCGCCATCAGGATGATCTTGCCGCCATGCTCCTCGATATGGCCGATCTGCTCCTCATAGGCGTGGATCACATCGTCGAGGCTGCGCGCATCCTGCGGAGCAAGCTGGTCGGTGCCGGCACCGCAGGCGAGATCGGCCCCCGGCGTCGCCTTGGCCTCGGCAAGGACGCGGGTGATCAATTCGGCGGCGTTCTGCCAGTCCAGCCCCATGCCGCGCTGGGAGGTGTCCATCGCCTCGGCGATCTTGAAGCCGAGGCCCCAGAGATGGCGCCGGAAGGCCAGCGTCGCATCCCAATCGACGGCCGGCTCGCGCCAGGGATCGACCAGCTTCAGCGGGTCGGCGACGACATGGGCGGCGGCATAGACGGTGCGGACGCCGTTGGCCTTGGCCGTCTGCGGGAAAGGCGAAGGCGGCGCCAGCCTGTAGCGCTCGCTGCTGCCATCCATGCGGGGCAGGCTGATCTCGACCATCGCTTCCTCCTGTGAATTTATTGGAACGTTCCAATTATGAAACGCGTTTCCAGCCTTATAAAGAGGCAATAAAGGCTTTGAAAGAGACATATTGCGCATCGATCCACTCACTGATAATGGAACGTTCCAAGAAAAGAACAGCGCCACGCGCATCAGGGACGAAACCATGCCGCAGCCGCAAGGCAGCAAGGGAAAGGTGACGATCATCGAGATCGCGGACGCCGCCGGCGTCTCGAAATCGACGGTCTCGCTCGTCCTCACCGGCCGCGGCGCAGTGAAGCCCGAGACCCGCCAGCACGTACTGCAGACCATGGACCGGCTCGGCTATGTCTATAATCGCGGCGCCGCCAATCTGCGCAACGCGCAATCCCGCATCGTCGGCCTCGTCCTCAACGACCTCTCCAACCCGTTCTTCGCGGAGTTCGCCATCGGCGTGGAGAAGGTGCTGCAGATGGCCGGCTATGTCGCCTTCATGGCCAACACCGCCGAGAGCGTGGTGCGGCAGGAGCAGGTGATGCGGATGATGCGCGAGCACGGCGCCGGCGGCATCATCCTCTGCCCCGCGCTGGATACCCGGCCCGAGCATCTCGACTGGGCCAAGGCGGCCGGAACTGCGCTGCTGGTCGCGATCCGCCGCCTGCCCGGCGCCGATGGTAGCATCGTCGTGCCCGAGAACCTCCTCGGCGCCAGCCGGGTCACCCGCCACCTGATCAATCTCGGCCATGAGCGCATCGCCTTTCTCGGCGGCATGCATTCGATGGTCGTCCGGCATGAGCGGCATGGTGGCTTCCTTTCGGCGATGGAAGCGTCCGGCCGCAGCGTCGATCCGGCGCTCAACCTCGAGAGCATGCCGACCCGCGACGGCGGCTTCAGCGCGATGAGCGCGGTGCTCTCGCTCGCCGACCGGCCGACCGCGGTCGTCTGCTACAACGACGTCACAGCGATCGGCGCCATGCTCGCCGCCGCGCGGCACGGCCTCGTCGTCGGGCGCGACATCGCGATCGTCGGCTTCGACGATACCAGCGAGGCGCGCCATGTCTCGCCGGCGCTGACCACCGTCGCGGTCGATCCGGTCGGCCTCGGCGAGCGCGCAGCAGCCCTCCTGCTCAAGCAGATCAACGATCCCGCCGCGGAGCCGGAAAGCTTCATCGGCCCCGCCCATCTCGTCATCCGCGAATCCTGCGGCGCCTACCAGCGCGCACTCGCCGCCGCCGGCTGAACCCTTTCCGAAGAGACAAGAGATCATGGCCTTCCCCCGCATCCTCTCCGCCGACGAAGCAGCCGCCCTGATCCCGGACGAGGCGATCGTCACGGTCTCCTCCTCCTCCGGCCTCGGCTGTCCCGATGCGGTTCTCACGGCAATCGGCCGGCGCTTCGAGGCTTCCGGCCACCCGCGCAACCTGACGACGCTGCATCCGATCGCGGCCGGCGACATGTGGGGCGTCAAGGGCGTCGACCACATCGCCAAGCCCGGCCTGCTGGCGCGGATCATGGGCGGCTCCTACCCGTCCGGCCCCTCCTCGGCCGAGCCCCCTGCGATCTGGAAGATGGTCACGGGCAACGAAATCCCGGCCTACAACATTCCGAGCGGCATCCTGTTCGACATGCATCGCGAGGCCGCCGCCAAGCGTCCGGGCGTGCTGACCAAGATCGGCATGGATACCTTCGTCGATCCCAAGCATCAGGGCTGCGCGATGAACGCGCGCGCCATGGCCGAGCCGATCGTCAGTCGCGTCGAATTCGACGGCGAGGACTGGCTCTATTTCCGCAGCATCGTGCCGAAGGTCGCGATCATCCGCGCCACCACGGCGGACGAGCGCGGGAACCTCTCCTACGAGCATGAGGGCGGCCTGCTCGGGCCGCTCGATCAGGCGCTGGCCGTGCGCAACAATGGCGGCATCGTCATCGCGCAGGTGAAGCGCGTGGTCGAGGCCGGCAGCCTCAACACGCAGGCCGTCTTCGTGCCCGGCATCCTCGTCGATGCCATCGTGGTGGCGCCCGACCAGATGCAGACGACGCAGACGGTCTACGACCCCGCCATCTCCGGCGAGGTGCGCCGGCCGCTGTCGAGCTTCGAGACCCCGGCCTTCGACGTCGCCAAGGTGATCGCACGCCGCGTCGCGCAGGAACTGCGCCATGGCGACGCCGTCAATATCGGCTTCGGCATCTCCGCCAATGTCCCGCGCATCCTGATTGAGGAAGGCCAGCACGGCGCTGTGACCTGGGTGATTGAGCAGGGTGCCGTCGGCGGCGTGCCGCTGCTCGAATTCCAGTTCGGCTGCGCCTCCAATGCCGAGGCGATCGTGCCCTCCCCCTACCAGTTCACATACTTTCAGGGCGCGGGCTTCGACATGTCACTGCTCTCCTTCCTGCAGATCGACCGGCAGGGCTGCGTCAACGTCTCGAAGCTCGGCGTGCGCCCGCATGTCACGGCGGGTGCCGGCGGCTTCATCGACATCACCGCGCGCGCCAAGCGCATCGTCTTCTCCGGCTATTTCAGCGCCGCCGCCAAGCTCGCGATCGCGGATGGCAAGCTCGTCATCGAGAAGGAAGGCAAGGTGAAGAAGCTGGTCGAGGCGGTCGAGCACATCTCCTTCTCCGGGCCTCGTGCGATCGCCCAGGGCCAGGACATCACCTATGTCACCGAGCGCTGCGTGATGAAGCTGACGGCGGAGGGCATCGTCGTCACCGAGATCGCGCCCGGCGTCGATCTGGAGCGCGATATCCTCAGCCAGAGCGAGTTCCCGCTGCTGGTGCCCAAGCCGCCGAAGCTGATGGACGCTGCGCTCTTCAACGAGGCGCTGATCGGCCTCGAAGTTCCGGCGAGGGCGGCATGAGCGATCCCGTCCGCCTCGATATCGCCGCCGGCATCGCGACGATCACGCTCGCCCGACCGGAAAAGCTCAACGCGCTCGACGACGTCATGGTCGGGCTGCTCGGCCGCTTCGCCGACGCCATCGATGCCGACCGCTCGGTGCGCGCGGTCATCCTTACGGCCGAGGGCAAGGCCTTCTGCGCCGGCGGCGACATCGTCGCCTGGGGCGGGGTTGTCTCCGCTGGAGATGGGTCAGGGCTGGGTGCGCTCCGGCCACCGCGTCTTCGACAAGCTGGCGCGCATGAAGCCGCCGGTCATCGCCGCGATGAACGGCCATGCGCTCGGCGGCGGGCTGGAACTCGCCGTCACCGCCGATATCCGCGTCTGCGAGGTTCAGGCCAAGATCGGCCTACCCGAAACCGGGCTCGGCATGATTCCCGGCTGGTCGGGCACGCAGCGTCTCGTAAACCGCCTGGGCGGGCAGGTCGCACGGCGCCTTGCACTCACCGGCGAGATCGTCACCGCCGAGCAGGCGCTTTCGCTCGGCATCGTCGATCAGGTCGTCGAGAAGGGCGGCGCGCTCGCGGCGGCACAGGCCATGGCCGAACGCATCTGCCAGCGCGGCCCGGTCGCCAATATCGTCGTCAAGCAGCTCATCAATGCTGCCGAGGACGAGGATAGCGGCGCGGTCATGGAAGCGCTGGCGAGCTCGCTCGTCTCCTATACCGACGACGTCAAGGAAGGCGTCTCCGCCTTCCAGCAGAAGCGCACGCCGACCTATCGGGGAGAATGAGATGACGCGCCCCGTTGCCCTCATCACCGGCGCGAGACGCGGCATCGGCCGCGCCATCGGCGTGGCGCTGGCCAAGGCCGGCCACGACATCGCCTTCACCGATATCGCCGAGGACGAGGCCGTCGCCGAAGCCGCAATGCTGTTCGAAGCGGTCGGCGCGAAGGCGCACTTCTTCAGGCACGATGTCGCGGCAGTCCCGAGCCATGCCGGCCTCGTCGCCGATGTGAAGGCCGCCTTCGGCCGGCTCGACCTCTTCGTCTCCAATGCCGGCATCGGCGCGCCCGTGCGCGGCGACATGCTGGAGATCACCGAGGAGAGCTTCGACCTCGTGATCGACATCAACCTGCGCGGGGCCGCCTTCCTGAGCCAGGAAGTCGCCAAAGCGATGCTTGCGGACAGGCCGGAGCGGCCGGCGATCGTCTTCATCACCTCGGCCTCGACGGAGCTGATCTCGATCGACCGGGCGCAATATTGCGTCTCGAAGCTCGGCCTCTCGATGTGGGCGAAGGCGCTCGCGGTCAGGCTGGCACCGGAGGGCATTCCCGTCTTCGAGATCCGGCCGGGCGTGATCCGCACCGACATGACCGCGAAGGTCGCGGCCAAGTATGACGCGCGCATCGCCGACGGGCTGATCCCCGCCGGGCGCTGGGGCGAAGGCGAGGATGTCGCTGCCGCCGTCGCCGCCCTGACCAGCGGGCAATTCGCCTATGCGACGGGGACGGTGATCAACGTCGATGGCGGCTTGCTGATCCCGCGATTGTAGCAAGACTGGACCGACAACAACGAGAAGCCAGCGGCAAGCCGGCCGGATATTCAAGGAGGACAGAATCGATGAAGTCTGTTGAGCAGCGGAAGCTCCGGAGGGGCTTGCCCGCATGAGCTATGAGTTCGATTTTGCCGACGTCTTCGCGGCCTGGCCCGAATTACTGCAGGGGCTGTTCAATTCGCTCGTGCTCTCGGCCCTGGCGATGGCGATCGGCATGGTGGTCTCGGTCGCCGGCGCGCTCGGCAAGACCTCGGGGCCGAAATGGCTGGTCTGGATCATCGACGAATATATCGAACTGATCCGCAACACGCCGTTCCTGATCCAGATCTTCATGATCTATTTCGGCCTGCCCTCGCTCGGCCTGAAGATGACCTCGAACACGGCGGCGCTGCTGGCGCTGGTCGTGAATGTCGGCGCCTATGGCATCGAGATCATCCGCGCCGGCATCGAGAGCATCCAGAAGGGGCAGATCGAGGCCGGCAAGTCGCTGGGCATGCGTCCGCTCCAGATTTTCCGCTACATCATCCTGAAGCCCGCGATCCAGGCGATCTACCCCTCGCTGACCAGCCAGTTCATCCTGCTGATGCTCAACACCAGCGTCTGCTCGGCGATCGCGGCGAGCGAGCTGACGGCGGTGGCCGGCGACATCCAGTCGCGCACCTTCCGCAGCTTCGAGGTCTATTTCGTCGTCACATGCATGTATCTCGGCCTCTCCGTCTTCTTCTGGTCGGTCTTCGCCGCGATCGAGCGCACATTGCTGCGCAAGCCAACTCGGTGAGGTGAGACGATGCGCACACTCGGCTCTCCCGACATCATCTACATCCTCATGGCGGTGCGCTGGACGCTGCTGCTCTCGCTGGTCGCCTTCCTCGGCGGGGCGGTCGGCGGCGCGCTGGTCGCGCTTGCCCGCACCGGCGAGTACAAATGGCTCAGGATCGCCTCGGCCGGCTACATCAAGGTCTTCCAGGGCACGCCGCTCCTGATGCAGCTCTTCCTCGCCTTCTTCGTGCCGGGGCTGTTCGGCTGGTCGGTCGATCCCTGGACGGCGGCAGCACTTGGCCTCTCGCTCCATGCCAGCGCCTTCCTCGGCGAGATCTGGCGCGGCGCGATCGAGGTCGTGCCGCGCGGACAATGGGAGGCGGCGACCTCGCTCGGCCTGCGCTACGCCCCGAAGATGGTGCTGATCATCGCCCCTCAGGCGATCCGCATCGCGATCCCGCCGACGATCGGCTTCCTCGTGCAGTTGATCAAGGGCACCTCGCTCGCCTCGATCATCGGCTTCGTCGAGCTGACGCGCGCGGCGCAGATCATCAACAACGCCACCTTCCGGCCCTTCACGATCTTCGCGCTGGTGGCGCTGGTCTACTACGTCATCTGCCGGCCGCTCTCGGCCTACAGCAAGAGAATGGAGCAGAAGCTCCTCGTCGCCGCGCGCTAAGCGCGGCTGCGCAACACGAAGCCCACCCTCAGAGGAGAACGACCCATGTCACTGTTTAAATCGATTTGCCGCCGCAGCCTTGGCGCGCTGGTCTTCGCCGGCCTTGCCGCCGCTGCACTCAACGCCGCTCCGGCCCAGGCCGCCACGCCCGACGAGATCAAGGCTCGCGGCAAGCTGATGGTCGGCGTGCTGACCGACTATCCGCCCTTCGGCGGCACCGACGCGCAGCAGAACCCGGCCGGCTACGATGCCGACGTCGCCGCCCTGATGGCCAAGGCGCTCGGCGTGAAGCTGGAGCTCGTCCCGGTCACCGGCCCGAACCGCATACCCTACCTGCTGACCAACAAGGTCGACGTGCTGATCGCCACCTTCGGCATCACCGCCGAGCGCCAGAAGCAGGTGCTCTTCTCCAATCCCTACAGCACGCTGACGATCTACGTGCTTGCCCCCAAGAGCCTGAACATCAAGACCGCGGAGGACCTGAAGCCGGTCACGATCAGCGTCGCGCGCGCCTCGACCCAGGACACCGCGATCAGCGCCGTCGCGCCGGCCGGCACGCCGCTCAAGCGCTTCGACGACGATGCGACCGCGCTGCAGGCCCTGATTTCCGGCCAGGTCCAGGCGATGGGCGCCAGCAACACCATCCTCGCCCAGCTCCTCAAGGACTACCCGCAGCTCAATATCGAGCCGAAGCTCACCCTGCGCGAGCAGGCCAACGGCATGGCCTTCCGCAAAGCCGATACAGCGCTGGCCGAGTTCTCCAACAAGTTCATCGCCGAGATCGAGGCCAACGGCGACCTCTCCAAGATCAACCAGAAGTGGTTCGGCATCCCGCTGCCGAAGCTGCCGGCGATGCCGCAGTTCTGATCCTGAAAACGGGTGTCCGGCCGCATGCCGGACACCCATTTCACCCTGTTACAGAACGGTTTTGCAGATGTCCGCGACAGCCCCAGCCGCCACCGGTCACGAGATCGGCGATGTGATCATCGAGATGCGCAAGGTCGACAAGTTCTATGGCGACTTCCACGTCCTGCGCGATATCGACCTCACCGTCTCGCGCGGCGAGCGCATCGTCATCTGCGGTCCCTCGGGCTCGGGCAAGTCGACGCTGATCCGCTGCCTGAATCAGCTCGAAGAGCATCAGAAGGGCGAGATCGTCATCGACGGCACCACCGTCCATGCCAGGCTCAAGGGCATCGAGGACATCCGCCGCGAGATCGGCATGGTCTTCCAGAGCTTCAACCTGTTCCCGCATCTCACCGCGCTGGAGAACTGCACGCTGGCGCCGATGAAGGTGCGCGGCACGCCCAAGGCCGAGGCCGAGGCGGCAGCCCGCAAGATCCTGGAACGCGTCCATATTCCCGAGCAGGCGCATAAATACCCGGTCCAGCTCTCGGGCGGCCAGCAGCAGCGCGTCGCGATCGCCCGTTCGCTCTGCATGAACCCGAAGATCATGCTGTTCGACGAGCCGACCTCGGCGCTCGATCCCGAGATGGTCAGCGAGGTCCTCGACACCATGGTCGAGCTCGCCGAGAGCGGCATGACCATGATCTGCGTCACCCATGAGATGGGCTTCGCCCGCAAGGTCGCCGACCGCGTGATCTTCATGGATGCCGGCGAGATCGTCGAGATGTCCCCGCCGGAGCAGTTCTTCTCGGCCCCGCAGAGCGAACGAACCCGCAAGTTCCTTGGTCAGATCCTGCACCACGCCTAGCGCGGCTTTTGCCGGGGCTCGATGTGGTGGCGTGGCCGGAATAACCCTAGCCTGTCCTGCGAACGGATCGGCTGCCGAAAGCGTCGTCAATCTGGATATCGATTTCGCACACGTTGTCGTGGCAGCGGAGCGCCCTCTGTTGGTCTGGGGGATGACCTGCCGGACGAGTTGAGAGGCCTCCCTTAGGCGCAAGGCTCACCAAGCTGGATCGGGCGTGAAGTAGCCGGCAGTTTTGCGGCTCGCGACAAAGAGATCCTCAATGCGGCGATCTGGGTCTTTTGCGGACATGACGAGCTTGTCAGCGAGCAGCTCCGCCAGTTTGCTCCAACGAATAGAGAAGGCGTCTTCCCAGGGCAGTCAACCGCCCCGGTTTTGTCGGAGGCCCCAACTCCGGAGAGGATGGGACTATGACGGGCAAGACGACGAACAAGTTCTCGCCTGAGGTGCGCGCCCGCGCGGTGCGGATGGTGCTGGATCACGAGGCCGAGCATCCGTCGCGCTGGGCGGCGATCATGTCGATCGCGGGCAAAATCGGCTGTACGGCGCAGACGCTCAACGAGTGGGTGAAGAAGGCCGAGGTCGACAGCGGCCGCAAGCCCGGGCTGACGACCGACATGGCGGCCAAACTCAAGGCTCTCGAACGCGAGAACCGGGAACTGCGGCAACCGGTATTAGAAGCTGCATCTCCCACCTAGAGTAAATCAACGCGCTGATTGTCGGCTTTCAGGCAAGCACCGAATGTCCGCTTATGGCGCGTCTCAGTCAAAACCCAGAGCAACGTGTTCCCTTCGCGACGAGCGAATGAGCCGAGCCCTTTATCGAGCGGCTTCACTCGCGACTGGAAATCCGCGCATGCGCGGAGCACCGATCGCGAGGGCGAACGCGATCATCAGGAGGATCGCCGCAGCGAGAAACGGCAGTTGCGGCGAGATCTGATGCAGGGCCGCCCCGGTTAGCGGGCCGATCGCCAGGCCCAATCCCTGGCCGACCACATTGAGGCCGGCGGCCTTTCCCTGGGCGCTTGGTCCCGTCCGCAGGCTGAGCGAGGCCAGATTGCCGGGCAGCATAAGCCCCAGAGCGACGCCGAGCAGGACGAGTGCGCCGAACAGTTCCGCATAGTCTCGCGCGAAGGCGGCGAAGAGCAGGGCCATCGCCGCCAGCAGCGCGCCTGCGCCAAGCAGCGTCTCCGGCCTCAAGGCAAGCACGCGCAGCACTGCGCCCTGCACGACGATCATCGCCAAGGCCGTCGCCATCAACGCCAGTCCCGCCTTGGCGATGGAGTCGTCCGATGTGAACCCGAATGCGTCTTGCAGGCGCAGCGCCACGACCTGCTGCACGATGCTGTAGGCAGATATGGAAACGAGCGTGATCGCGAAGAACGGCCAGATGCGCGAGAGGTTCAGGTCAGCGGCAGGACAGACAGCCTCCGGATTAATCCGCAGCGGCTCCGGGGCGAGCAGGGCCACGCTCGCGAGCGCCAGCCCGGCAAGGCCCGAAGCGAGCAGGAAGGCCAGCATCGCATCGCTGCCCCCGATGCGCCATGCCAGGGCCGAGCCGATGATCGCGCCGAGCCCGTATGCTGCGCCGAGGATCCCCATGCCGCCGGCGCGCGCTTCCGGCGCCGTGATGTCCGCGACATAGCCCTGGGATGCGGGGAGAAGGCCTGCGGACAGTAATGTCTGCGCCGATCGTGCCGCGACGAAGAGGCAGAGCGCCAGAGCAGCGCTCATGGTCCCGTCCAGCCGGCGCCCGACGATGAAGCCGAATGCCAAGGGGGCGAGCATCGCCCCGGCGAGCGCAATTATGAGCACGGGGCGGCGACCTATGCGCTCGGTCAGATATCCCCAGCTCGGTGCCGCGATCATCAGCAAGAGGGCGGAGGCGGAAAGGATCGCGCCCGTCTGGATGTCCGTGAAGCCGAGACGGCGCCCGAGCGGCGGCAGCACCACGACCAGAAAGGATTGGCCCGCCGCATTGGCCATGAGGGCGAGGAACAATGCGAGCTGCGCCAGGCCGTGTCGGGGTGATGGCATGATGTCCTCGAAACTGGATA
Source organism: Allobosea sp. UC22_33 (assembly GCF_042700715.1). Taxonomy (NCBI): domain Bacteria; kingdom Pseudomonadati; phylum Pseudomonadota; class Alphaproteobacteria; order Hyphomicrobiales; family Alloboseaceae; genus Allobosea; species Allobosea sp. UC22_33. Next base: position 5,246,688 of record NZ_CP170556.1, on the reverse strand, counting down.
GCCAAGGCAAACGCGGCATCCCGCTGCCGGGCAGCGGACGGCAGTGCCCCCGATCAATCGGCCCCGTCTCCCTCGGCGAAGCGGCGGAGCGCTTCCGGATTGGTGATGGCGATCGAGCGGTAGGTGTTGGTTAGCCATCCGGCCTCGGCGAAGCGCTTGATGGCAGCGTTGACCTGTTTGCGCGAGGCGTTGGCCATGACGCCGACCTCGCTCTGGGTCAGCGGGATCGGTGCCTCCCCGATCCAGGTCGTGCGCTGCAGAACCGAGGCGATCCGCCGATCCGCCTCGGGCTTTTGCAGATCGTGGATCACGCGAAACAGGAACTCCACAGTCATCATCAGCATGAGCGCGACATGGTGCACCACCGCCGGATCGCGCGCGGCCATCTGATCCATCGCATCGAGCGGAAGATGCAGCATCGTTGTTTCGATCACGGCCCTGAGCTCGCCTCTCCGCGGCTTGCGTGTGAGAAAGCAGCCTTCACCGGTCCAATGGCCAGGAACCCCCAGAAGGATCAGGCGCGGCGTCGCATCGGCCGGGGCGAGGCTTGCGCTGACGGTACCCGCCACGAGCCCGTAAACCCCGCCCGGCGGATCGCCGAGATGGAACACAGGCTCGCCCGGCGCGAAGTGCAGCAACTGCGAGCGCCGCAACACTTCGGTCCGGAACGTCTCCGGCACCAGAGGCAGCCAGCCGCGTTCGCTCATGACATGCTCGGCATAAGCCTTGCTGACGCGCTCCATGAAAAAACCTCGACTTTGTCCGATTTCGGACAATTATCCTTTTTGCAGCGTTTATACCAGCGGTTGTAGCGCGCCGCCTCCTTGTTGTCGGTCTCACTCAAGACGGACGGCGTTCGATGGCTGGCGCGCGACAAGATGGCATTCGGGGCGGAAAAGTGACGCACGGCTCTGGGAGGAAAGACGATGCAAGCCACCATGAGGGCGTGATCGCTCTGCAAACCTCCTCGCATGATCTCTCTGGAACAACCGCTTCTGGCCCGGCTGTTCGCGGTCGCGCCCGCCTGACGGCCTGCGCGTTGGCCGCCATCGCCCTCCTGGCGACGACGCCGGCACCTGCCATGCCGATCGGAACTCCCACCCAGGATCCGGGGCTTGTAGCGCTCGCCGCGGCCGCAGTCCGCGCGGGCGTGGTTCGGGGGCCGCGTCGCTGTGTCGCTGCCGGGCGTGCCGTCGGCACGACGCGCCCGGTCCGTTCACCTCGGCCGGGCGTGCGTCCGCTGCCGCCGCCCGGCCCATGGGTCAGGCCGCCAGCCTATTGGTGGCATCCGGGAATGGCCGTCGCGGCCGGCGCAGCCATCGGTTTCGTCTCGGCGGCCGCCGCTGCGAGCTGGGCCGGCCCCCCGCCGACATCCGGCTATTGCTGGTACTATACCGATGCCGACCGGTCGAAAGGGTTCTGGGATGCCTGCCCGAAATGACCCCGGCGCGATGGCCGGGCGCTGCCGGCAGATCCTCCAGAGCAATGTGAAGGATGCAAGGTCATGAAGCGGCTTCTCGCAATTGCGGCGATTCTGGCCGGTGTCCTTCCGGTCGAGGCTGCGGATTTGCCGCCCGCGGCGAAGAGCCCCCCCTCGTTCGCCCTGGCTACCGGCCCGACGTTCTCCTTCACCGGCTATGGCTGGGCCTCGGCGCTGAACGGACGCGCCTCGACGCTGCCGCCGCTGCCCGCGGCCAAGGTCGACCTCAGCTTCGGGGACATCCTAAAGGACTTCAACGGCGGGCTGATGGGCGTCGCCGAGACGCGGATCGGCAACTGGGGGTTCATCGCCGATGCCATGTTCAGTCAGGTGACGTCGGGTGCGACACTGCCCGGGCCGTATTTTTCCAGCGTGAAACTGCGCTCGCAGACGCTCACGCTGCAAGCCACAGTCCTGTATCGGCTCTACAGCGACGCCACCTTCGACGTCGATCTCGGCGCAGGGCTGCGCTTCTGGAATCTCGATAACCGCCTGAAGATCGGGCCGGGCGCGCTCAACCTCGCCATCGAGCATTCCGAAGCGGAGAACTGGCTCGATCCGGTGCTGGCCGGCCGGCTGATCGCCCGCCTCGGGGGGCCATGGAGCGTGACCCTGATCGGAGATGTCGGGGGCTTCGATGTGGGCTCGCGGCTGACCTGGCAGGCGCTCGGAACCGTGAACTACCGCTGGAACGAGAACTGGATGCTCCACGCCGGCTATCGCGCCCTGCATGTCGATTACCGCAGCGGCCGCTTCCTCTACGACACGACCATGCACGGCCCGATCTTGGCCGCGACATATCGGTTCTGACGGCGCGCCGGAGACGCTCATGTCCATGCTCGACATCTTCGCCTGGCTCGTCCTGATCGTGCTGTTGTTCAGCACAATCACCGTCGTGGTCCTGGCCGCCATGCTGCCGGGGATGATCGCGCGGCGGCGCGGCCACCCATGGGCCACCGCCGTCTCCGTCGGCGGCTGGGTCACCCTCTTCCTCGGCTTCGTGCTGTGGCCGGTGGTTCTGATCTGGGCCTATGTCGACGCGCCAGTGCGGCCGGCCGGTGATGCGGAGGCGGTGCGATGATCATCGTTCTCCTCAACGTCTATCTCGTCCTGCTCTTCCTGCTGGTGAAGCTCGGGGTGGTGCGGCTGAACCTGTTCTGGAAGGTCTCGCCGGTCCTCGTCCTGCTGCTCCTGCTTATCGGCCTGTTCATCCCGATGAACTGGGGCGCTCCCCAAGGTGCCGCGCTCGTTGTGCGCAATTCCGTGGCGATCGTGCCGTCCGTCGCGGGCGAGGTGATCAACGTTCCCGTCGAGGCGAACCGGCCGATCAAGGAGGGGGATGTCCTGTTCAGGATCGACCCCATCCCGTTCGAGGCGACGGTCAAGACCCTCAAGGCCCAACTTGCCTTCGCCGAACTGCGGCTTGAACAGATGAGCCAGCTCCAAAGCCGCGGCACCGGCAGGAGCTTCGATGTCGAGCAGCGCGAGGCCGAGGTCGGCCAGTTGCGTGCGCAGCTCGAAGCGGCGCAATGGAACCTCGACAAGACGACCGTCCGGGCGCCGGCCGATGGCTATGTGACGAATGTCGCCCTGCGGAAAGGCGCGCGGGTAGCCAGCCTGCCGCTCGCCCCGGTGATGGCCTTCATCGATACGTCGAAGACCGTTGTCGGTGTTTCGATCGACCAGATCGCCGTCCGCTATGTCGCTCCGGGCCAGCCGGTGGAGCTGACGTTCAAGACACGGCCCGGCGTCATAGTGAATGGTCGGGTCGAGAGCGTCCTGCAGGCGATCGCGAGCGGGCAGGCCCAGACCTCAGGTGCCGCCGTCGCGCCTCGCGCCGTCATGGCTCTGCCGTTCGTCGTGCGTGTCAAGCTGGACGACGCGGCATTCGCCGACGCTCTTCCCGCAGGCGCCATCGGCGATGCCGCGATCTTCACCGATCAGGTCAAGCCCGCTCATCTGATCCGCCGTGTGATCCTCCGGCAGCTTGCGATCCTCAACTACGTCAACCCCTTCTGAGCCGTCCACGCCTTCGCCGGGAGAACATCATCATGGCAAGCTCCTCCTCCATCGACAGACGGGCCCTTCTCGCATCGCTCGCGAGCATCGGCGCGGCAACCTCCCTCGGCCCGATTGCGAGCCCCTCGGCCGCCCGGGCGGCCGAAGCCGAGACGCTGCGCGCGATCGCAAAGGAGGCGACGATCTGGGGCTTCCCGCTCGTCGATAATTACCGCATCCAGTATTCGTACTTCGCGGATCGTGGTGGCCCCGAATTCAAGGCGCCCTGGAACACGATCGCCAACACGGCGCGTGTCTACACGCCCGAGGACAAGGCGATCCAGACGCCGAACTCGGACACGCCCTATTCCTATATCGGCGCCGACCTGCGCAGCGAGCCGCTGGTGATCAAGGTCCCAGCCGTAGAGGCAGGGCGTTATTACTCGCTGCAGTTCATCGACCAGTACACCTTCAACTTCGCCTATATCGGCAGCCGCGCCACAGGCAACGAGGCCGGCAGCTTCCTGCTCGCCGGGCCGGGGTGGAAGGGGCGCAAGCCCCCGGGAGTGAAAAGCGTCATCCGCTGTGAAACTGATTTCGCCTTCGTGCTCTACCGGACCCAGCTCTTCGAGCCGTCCGACATCGAGAAGATCAAGGCGATCCAGGCGGGTTACAAGGTGCAGCCGCTCTCGCAGTTTCTCGGCAAGCCGGCGCCGGCGGCCGCGCCCGCCATCGACTTTCCCCGGCCACTCTCGTCCGAGCAGCAGCGGAATTCGGCCGAATTCTTCCAGATCCTGAACTTCATCCTGCAGTTCTGCCCCACACATGCTTCCGAGCAGGGCTTGCGTCGGCGCTTCGAACGCATTGGCGTCGGACCGGGCAAGGCGCTGGATATCGCCAAGCTTGCACCAGAGCGGCGCAAGGCGCTTGAGGACGGCATGGCCGATGCCTGGAAGGCCTTCGCCGCCTTCAAGGTCAGCGACCTCGACACCGGCAAGCGCACTGCGGCAGAGGGCTTCGGAACGCGGAGCTTCCTGAAGAACGACTACATGATCCGCATGGCTTCGGCCGCGCTGGGCATCTACGGCAATTCGAAGGAGGAGGCACTCTACCCCTTCTATTACACCGATTCCGCCGGTAAGCCGCTGAACGGCAAGGACGGACGCTATACGTTGCGGTTCGATCCGAAGAGCTCGTTCCCGGTCAACGCCTTCTGGTCGCTCACTGTCTACGAGTTGCCACAGAGCCTGCTCTCAGCGAACGCGATCAACCGCTACCTCATCAACTCCCCGATGCTGCCTTCGCTGAAGCGGGATCCAGACGGGTTGGTGACGCTGTATCTCCAGCATGAATCCCCAGGGCCGGACCGTGAGGCGAACTGGCTTCCCGTGCCCTCCGGACCGTTCTGGACGACGCTGCGCCTCTACTGGCCCAAGCGCGAGGCACTTGATCGCCGATGGAAGCAGCCGTCGCTTGTTCGAGCCGCCTGACAGAAGGAAGTGATATCATGAGAAAGACGTTCGCGATGGTGGCCACAACCGCCATCTTCGCAAGCTGGTCCGCGCAGGCGCAGGCTCCCGAGCCCAAGCCGGTGCCCGTCAATGTCGAGAATTTCGCGCGGGCGGAGTCGGACCTCTATTTCGCTGGCATCGTCAGGAATGGCGGCTTCGGCAAGTTCGACCATACACGGGAGCCCGCACCGCTCGACAAGCAGACCGTCATCCGCCTCAACCGCGACACCCTTTATTCGTCCGCGGTATTCGACCTCGATGCCGGGCCGGTCACGATCACGATCCCCGATGCCGGCCGGCGCTTCATTTCGATGCAGGTATTCGACGAGGATCAGTACACGCATCAGGTCGCCTATAAGCCGGGCCGCTATACCTTGACGCGCGAGAGCGTCGGTACGCGCTACGTCGCCGTGGCGTTCCGCACGCTGGCGGATCCGGCCGACAGGGACGACATGAAGCAGGCCCACTCTGTTCAGGACGCAATTAAGGTCGAGCAGCCGGGCGGGCCAGGCAAGTTCGAGGTACCGGCCTGGGACCAGGCCAGCCAGAAGAAGGTCCGCGACTTGCTGATCGCGCTCAGCGATACCCTGCCCGACAAGAACCGGATGTTCGGCACGCGGGCGGAGGTCGATCCGGTTCGCTTCCTGCTTGGCGCGGCCTCGGCCTGGGGCGGCAACCCCGACAAGGAAGCTGTCTATCTCAATGTCGTCCCCGAGAAGAACGACGGCAGGACGGTCCACGGCCTTAAGGTGCCGGCGAGCGTGCCGGTCGACGCCTTCTGGTCAGTCAGCCTCTATAATAAGGACGGCTTCTTCGAGAAAAACGAACTCGGCGCCTATTCGCTCAACAGCATCACCGCGAAGAAGGGTGCCGACGGCGTTGTCGACATCCAGTTCGGCGGCTGCGATGGCGTGCTCCCCAATTGCCTCCCGATCATGGAAGGCTGGAACTACATGGTCCGGCTCTACAGACCCCGAGCGGAAGTTCTGAACGGGACCTGGACCTTCCCGGCCGCTGCGGCGAAGTAAGAAGCGGTCTGGCAGAGACGCTGCCGGCAACGCCAACCTTGGACATCCGAGGAGCTTCAGAAGCTGAAATTGCTCGCAGCAAAGGGGCCCTGAAGTCGATTGCGAAGGCAATGACCCGTAGTGAAGAGTCAATAAAGGATCGCGCAAAGCTCGACGGCATTGATATCGCCAAACTGCGCTAGACCATTGAGCTCCGAAGCTGATTCTGCGAATCAGAACCTCATCGCCGCGGCAATCGCGTTTCCTACGATGATCCTCGGCGCCTAGGTGTGCTTGCCCGAGGCAGTTCTACGGGGACTGCCTCGGGAGGTACGGACGCCGATAACTTGCGCCATCAGCACTAGGTTTATCGGAATGCGTGGAATTTAGGATTTGGCTTTGAGCGCCTTCGCGACGGCCTCGCCGAACGCGCGCGCCGAGGCAGGATTCTGGCCAGTAATCAGGCGGCCGTCGACGACGACTCGGCTTTGGAATATCGGCGCCTCCTCGAAGACAGCTCCCGCCGCTTTGAGCGCGCCTTCGAGCTCGAATGGCACAATCTTGTCGTATGCGCGAGCGGCCTCTTCCTCTGCGGCGAAGCCGGTCAGCTTGCGGCCTTTGATCAGTTTCTCGCCATTGGCCAATGTAACGCCGAGCAGCCCGGCGGGACCGTGACAGACCGCGCTGATGATGCCGTTGCGATCGTAAATCGAGCGGACGATCGAATCGAGTTCCGGATTGTTGACGAAGTCCCACATCGGGCCGTGACCGCCTACGAGCTGGATTGCTGAGTACTTGCTGGGGTCGACGTCAGAAAGCTTGATTGAGTTCGCGATCTTGTTGCGGTGTCCGGGGTTCGTCCAGAAGTCGAGTGTGGCCTGGTCTTTCAGGTCGAAGCCGTCGAACGGAGCTAGACCACCTTTGGGGCTGGCGATGTCGAAGTCGATGCCGGCCTTGTCGTAGACCTCGACGGGGTGTGTAAGCTCCGGAAACCAGTACCCACCGACGAGGTTTGGCGCCTTCTTGTCGAGGCTGGAGACGACAATCAGAATCTTCTTGGAGTTGTTCGTCTGGGCGCCGGCAGCGCCGGGTATCGCGAGGGCGGTCGCGAGGGAGAAGACGAGAGCGGCAAAGCTCTTGAACATGGAACTCTATCCTTTCCGGTGGAACACCTTGGCGGTATCGCCTCGGCAGTCGCGCCCGGATAGTCGCGGACACTAAATTGATTGTTTAGCCAGACAATGCATTCACGATTGCATTACCCGCCATATGCGATCCTATCGCCACCCTGGAGGACCGATGAGCCGCCAAAGCCGCTTCGACGGGTTGCCCGAGTTTTTGGCCATCGCGCGGGAACGGAGCATCCGCAGAGCGGCCGTCGCGCTTGACGTCACACCAGGAGCGGTGAGCCAAGCGCTTCAGCGCCTCGAGCGCCGTCTCGGCCTCGCGCTCTTCCATCGCACAACGCGACGCATGTCGCTGACCGGGCCTGGCGAGGCGTTACTGGCGAGGATCGCCCCGGCTGCTGACGCCATCGACGCCGGGTTGGAGGAGGCGCTCCAGGCGTCTGAGCAGCCCATGGGAACGCTCAGGCTGATCGTCGAAAGGCTGGCGATGACGCAGGTCCTGCCTACCGTGCTGCCGGCTTTCCGCGAGGCCTATCCAATGGTGGGCGTCGATATCACCGTTAGGAATCGTCAAACCAACTTCGTCGGCGAAGGCTTTGACGCGGGCATCATGATCGGCTCATACATCCCGCAGGAAATGATCGCTGTTCGACTCTCGCCGTCGTTTCGCTGGGCCGTCTTCGGTTCACCGACTTATTTTGCCGCGCACGGTAGACCTCTACAGCCGGCCGACATCGCCATGCACCGCTGCATCCGCTTCCGGCGGCCTATTAAGGACGACATCTATCGATGGGAGTTCGTCGAAGACGGTAAGGAGGTCCGCATCGAGCCGGAAGGACCGATGACCGTCAACGATGCCGAGTTGATGCGGCAGATGGCGTCGCAAGGGCTCGGGTTGATCTACTCGTCGACCTATCACGCAGCGAAGGAGATCGAGGCCGGACTGCTGGAGCCCGTCCTACTCGACCATTCGCCAAGTGCCGACGCGCTCTACCTCTATTTTGCGCGCACTGCGCAGGACCAACCGAAGTTGCGTGCATTCATAGATACATGCGTGCGTCTTCGGCGCCCGGATCCGAGCATCTAGCAACCGGTGCACCCGAGCGATAGCCGGAGGCGATCGTCACCGGTCGGAATTGGCTGGTCCGGGTCGAGAACCGTTAGCGCGGAGCGTCTGCTTCTAGGCAAGGGCCCGATGTCAGGACGTGGCGCCATTGAGAAGCGGTTCGCCATCAGACTACTCGGACTTGGGCCCCCGGATGAGCCGAAATCGCGAGGCCACAAAATGACCACGGAGACCGGCTCCGCTCTGCTCCCTGAATCATCGACGGGACGGAAGTGTCATGAAACCGGATCTTACCGCACAAATCGCGCGATCGAATGACGAGGAGGTCGAGCGAGCCAAGGAAGCCGCAACCCAACCCTCCACCATCGACACGATCGGCGACACCGTCACGCAGCTTGATAGTCTAGACCAGATAGTCGAGCTCGGGGGTGTCGTGTTGAATGGCCTGCGTATCACCGGCGACTGTATCGCCGCCGTCTGCGACGCGATTCCAAGCTTTGATTAGCGCCTTGCCCGCGCGCTGCGGAGCGATGGATTGAAGGCTTTCGTCGCCGGCCTCTGTGCGATGAAGGCTTCGCTTCTTGGTTTCGTTTCGGCCTTTGCGCTGAGTTTCTTGAGCCTTGGCTATATAAGCCTCGCTCTGTACGGCGTGGTCTCGCCGGTGCTCACGCAAATGTATCCTCCGCTGGAGACGTGGCGGGGACCTTGGGTGTGGCCAGTTCTGGTCGGCGTTGCGATCCTATGGTCGCTGAGTTTTCTCATCGCTGGCGCCGTCGACCTACAGCTTCATGCACGTCACTTGTCGAACGGAATGCGTGGGTTGGCCTATCTCGCCATTCTGTGGCTCGGCGCGCTCGCGTCATGGTTCGTGGTGCTTGGGCTCAACTGGCCGGGATAGTCACCGCAGCCTCTTGCCGGACCATCCAGTCTTCGCAACAGGAGATATCGATGCAAAATCGCAGTCTGCGCGTTCTAACCTGCTCATTGTTTCTTGTGTTCGCACTACCTGCGTCTGCCGCGCAGCGGGCCATTTTGGACTACCGCAAGGATGGCTCCGAACGACCGCCGACAGTGCCGGAGAACACACGAGCGGCTCTCGTCAGCGCCATTCCGGGCAATGCAAAGGATATTGTCGTGCTAAGCCACGACCGAGGCAGCTTCTCCGATACAGGAGTGAGCGAAGACATTTACCTTATTGCCGACAAAGCGCCTGTCGCCGCCGAACCATTTGCCCCAGGACCGGCACAGCTCCTGGTGACGATCAAGGACAGTAGGACCTCTGTCTGGAAGCTGCCTTCCGAACTGCGCTACCAGCGTATCGCCGGCACTGTCGATGCTGATCGCGACGGTCGCGACGAACTCCTCCTCGAAGCCGTCTTCTACAATATGGGACAATCAATCATCTCCGTTGATCTCGTTGCGCTGGGTGCAAACGGAGGCGCAGCCGTCCGTCAAAATCTCAAGGATGTCGTCACAGACAATTGCGACAACCCAGTCGGCAAGCGCGAAAAGCGTGCGAGCACGATCGCCCTCGGCAACAACGGAAAGCTCATTGCGAAGCAATACAGCCAACGATGCGGCTAGGTGATGCCGCGGCTGGAGGGTGTCGCGGACGGCCCATGCGAGCTTCGTGCTCGACGCGTTGGAGCAGGCCCTGCACGAGCGCCGACCTGTACACCGCGGTAGGCTGGTGCATCATTCGGATCGCGGCCCGCAATATGTCAGCATCCGCTATGACGGATGACCGATACGGGCCTTGCCTTTTACGATCGCTGCCGGGCGATCATGGCGGAGGCGGAGCAGGCCGAGGCGCTGGTCATGCAGGCTCAGTCGGAACCGCACGGCCGCATCCGCCTCAGCTGTCCCACCGGAATGTTGGAGCCGATCTCGGGCCTAATATCGTCCTTCCTGGCCAAATATCCCAAGGTGCGTCTGCAACTCGTTGCGACTGACCGGCCCGTCGATCTGATCGCGGAGCGGATCGATCTGGCGCTGCGGGTTCGCGCGGCCCTGACGAGCGACGCCGCCCTGACGATGCGCACGCTTGGGCTCTCGACACGCATTCTCGTCGCCGCGCCACGGCTCGCGAGCCAGGTGGCCGACGTTGCCCAGTTGGCCGCGCTACCCACCCTCGCGACCAGTGACGATGCGGACGATCTGGAATGGCAGCTCGAATCCGAAGACGGCGGCACTCGCGCCGTCCGTATCACGCCACGGATGGGTTGCGCCGATATGATGGCGGTTCGCCAGGCCGCTATCGACGGACTGGGCGTCGCGATCCTGCCTGATCATGTCTGCCGTGAGGCGCTTTCCGATGGGCGCCTCGTCCGCGTACTGCCAGCGTGGCACGGGCTCAAAGGCATCGTGCATTTGGTCTTCACGACCCGGCGCGGTCTGCCACCGGCGGTCCGGGCGTTGATCGATCATCTCGCCGCTGGATTTCAGAGAGAGTTGGCCACGAAGGCGACAATGTAAGGCTCGCGTTACGCGGCGTCACGCAAATACTCCGTCATGCGCAAGACACAAGCTCGGTTGGGTCGGCTTTCGGGCAGTGCGCTAGAGTCCGCTTGTGGCGCGAGCTGGCAGCTGACCACGGTAGATGGCGGTCAAATTCAGCGCGTTGGTGATATAGATCAGATCCTCAGGTGTGAGCACGCTGCAGGAGTGGATTGTGACTGAGCGATTTGAACGGCACCGCCAACCCTAGACCTCTGAGGAGCTTCAGAAGCTGAAATTGCTGGCTGGAAAGGGCATGGCCCTGAAGGCGATTGCGAAGGCAATGACCCGTAGCGAAGAGTCCATAAAAGATCGCGCGAAGCTCGATGGCATCGGGATCGCCAAACTCCGCTAGACTAGCGGGCTCTGGAGTGAAATCTCGCGTCAGAACCCTACGCGTGCGCTCTCGGGAAAAGCGGCGACGTCCGCTTCTGGCGCACCGCTATCCCGCCTCGTTCGAGCGGATAATCCAAATGACTTTGGTTTCGACGTCGGCGAGGTTGCGAAACCAGTGCGGCTGTCGGCTGTCGAACTGAAACGCGTCGCCCACTTCGAGCACGTGAACCTGGTCGGCAATCCGCAACTCGAAGCGGCCCTGCATGACGTAGCCTGCCTTTTCCCCGTTACGGCGCCATGGATCTTCGCCGGAGCCCCCACCTACCTCGATCGACAGCATGAGCACTTCCATCTCGGCGTGGCCGGGGGGTGACAGAAGCTCCTTGATCAGGCCTCTTTTGCTGAATGCCAACGTCGCGCGATGACCGGCGCGCGTTATCGTTCCCTCCTCGGCGCTTCGGTCGTCTGGTGCCTCGAAAAAGCTTGCAAGAGGAACTTTCAAGGCCACGCGCAGGCGGTCCAGGAGCTTCAGCGACGGCGAGGTCTTGCCGCGTTCGATATGGCTGAGCATCCCGACGGAAATCTGGCTGAGCGCGGACAGTGCAGCCAGCGTCAAATCCCTCTCCACCCGCAAATTGCGAATGCGCTCACCCAGCCCGAGCAAGGTGTTGGTGTCGAGATCGGCGTCAACATCAGCGTCGGACATTCAGGGACCATTCGTAGCCGGCATCGGAAGAGGCAGCGAGGCACAGTGGCGGATTTATAGGCTGAATGAACTTTTCTGACGAGAGCCTCGTCATCCGCCTTGTCAAATTATATTCTGATGATACAAATTTTCATAACGACCCGCAACATGAGGCGATTAACGAGGTCACTTTGCTTCACTGGCGCCGGAGTACGGCATTTTATGCCAATTTTGGCGAAAATCCAGATGATTGCGAGAGTGAGCGCTTAGCGGCGATTGAACTGGCGAAATCGGTGTTCAATCGCAGTGAAATTATGATGCTGCATCCAGCCGTACCGGATCAATGATGGGGATTGTCATGTCTAAGCTCTCATCCACTCGCAGAGGCGTGAATGCCTTGCTTCTCGGGACGGCCCTCGCCTCCCTCCTTCCAGCCGTATCGTTCGCCAACCCGCAGTCCGGCGGCACGCTGACCATCACGACGACCCCCGAGCCGGCGATCATCACCAACGCCCTGAGTTCGGCACCGACCACGGCAGAACTGGCCACGAAGATATTCGACGGTTTGCTCGAATACGACATCGACCTGAAGCCGAAGCCCTCGCTGGCCGAGAGCTGGACCATCTCGCCGGACGGCAAGACCATCACCTTCAAGCTGAGGCAAGGCGTCACCTGGCATGACGGCAAGCCCTTCACCAGCGCAGATGTGCAGTTCTCGCTGATAGAGGTGGTGAAGAAGTTTCACCCGCGCGGCCAGGGCAATCTCGGGCCGGTTCAGTCGATCGACACGCCCGACAGCCACACGGCCGTGTTCAACCTCGCCCACCCCTATCCGCCGCTGATGATGGGCCTTTCGAGTTTGGAATCGCCAATCGTTCCGCGGCACATCTACGAGGGCACGGACTTCCGCAACAACCCGGCGGTCAACAATCCGATCGGGACCGGCCCCTTCAAGTTTGCGCGCTGGGAAAAGGGCAACTTCATTCAGCTCGACAAGAACGAGAACTACTGGCGCCCCGGTCGCCCCTATCTTGACCGCCTGATCATCCGCTTCGTCGCCGACTCCGTCACGCGTGCGGCCGGCATCGAGCGCGGCGAGATCGACGTCGCCACCTTCGGCACCATCAATCCCGTCGAGATGCGTCGCCTCGAGGGCTTGCCGCACCTGACTATCGCCAAGGGCGGTTACGAGGCCATTGCGCCACTAATGATGCTGGAGCTGAACGTCCAGAAGCCCCCCTTCGACGACAAACGGGTGCGGCTCGCCGTCGCTTATGCGCTTGATCGAACCTTTATTACCCGCGCCATCTGGCACGGCTTCGGCAAGCCGGCGGTCGGCCCGATTTCCTCCTTCATGAAAGGGAACGGTGCCTTCACCGACCAGAACATCCTTCGCTTCGACGTCAAGGACCGGCTTGAGATCGCCAACCGGCTGCTGGATGAGGCTGGCCTGAAGCGCGGCGCGAACGGCATGCGGGTCAAGATATTCCATGATCCTGCACCGTTCGGCGAGGATTGGCGGCGCATGGGCGAATATATCAAGCAGGCTCTCGCCCGTGTCGGCATCGACGTCGAGCTGCGCAATCGCGACTATCCGTCATTCGTGCGCCTCGTTCACAACGAGTACGACTTCAACATGACGTCGACCTGGTCGATCGGCATGGCCGACCCGACGCTCGGCGTGCAGCGCCAAACCTGGTCGAAAACGATCAACCGCAACGTGCCGTTCGGCAACGTTTCACAATACACCAATCCGGAGGTCGACAAGCTCTGGGAAGCCGCCCAGGTCGAGATCGATCCGACCAAGCGGAACCAGATCTTCCACAAGTTGCAGGAGCTCCTCGTCGCCGACAGCCCGATCATCTGGCTGATGGAGATGGATCTCGTCGCGGTGCAGAACCGGCGTGTGCAGGATCTGATCACCTCGCCGCTCGGCCTTCGCGGCGGTCTCTACGACACCTGGATCAAGCCCTGAAGCCAAGTCCGTTTCGGCGCCGGCTGTGAGCCGGCGCCGCGTCTCCTCGCAGAGGTCGAAGGTATGTGGTTCGCCCGCGGCAGATACATCATCGAGCGCCTGATACGTGGCCTTCCCATCATCTTCGCCATCGTGGTCGTAAATTTCTTCCTGGTGCGCCTCGCGCCGGGTGACGCGGCGCAGGTGCTAGCCGGCGAAGCTGGCGCCGCAAGCCCGGAATATCTTGAGCAGATCCGCCGTCAGTTCGGCTTGGATCAGCCTCTCTACATCCAGTTCTTCAGCTACATGAAGAACATCCTCGTCTTCGACCTCGGCTATTCATTCCGCCACGGCCGGGAGGTTTCGTCCCTCATTTTCGAGCGTTTCGGAGCGACCGCGCTGCTGATGGGTGCTGCCATGACGGCTTCGGTCACCATGGGCATCGTACTCGGCGCGATCGCCGCGATGCGGGACCGCACCGTGATCAGCCACCTTATCGTCATCTTCGCCGTTGTCTCCTATGCCACGCCTCTGTTCTGGGTCGGGCTGATGCTGATCATCGTCTTCTCGATCCAGCTCGGCTGGTTCCCGACGAGTGGGATCATCACCGTCGGCGCCGATTATACCGGCCTGCGCGCGGTGCTGGACGTGCTCCACCACCTCGTCCTGCCAGCCGTTGCGCTGTCCTGCTTTTACATGGCCCTTTACACCCGTCTCATGCGCTCCTCGTTGCTGGAGACGTTGGGGCAGGACTTCATCCGCACGGCCAGGGCTAAGGGCCTTGGCGACCGAACGATCGTTTCGACGCATGCGCTGCGTAATGCCGCCCTGCCCGTGGTGACCATGGCCGGTGTGCAGGTCTCAGGCATGCTTGGCGGCTCCGTTATCGTCGAATCCGTCTTCGGCTGGCCCGGCCTCGGGTTGCTCGCGTTCGAGTCGCTTTTTGCCCGCGACATCAACCTGCTGCTCGGAATCTTCTTCCTGTCCTCGATCCTCGTCGTAGCGACCAACGCCGTCGTGGACGTGATCTACACCGTCGTCGACCCGCGCATCGCGCTGAACACGGGGCGCTCCAATGGCTGAGGCCTTCGCCCCGCGGCGCAGCCTGCTGCGTCGGATCCTCACCAACCCCGCCGGAGCAATCGGGTTTGGATTGCTCTCTTGCATCGTCGTCCTGGCTCTGGCAGCACCTTGGCTCTATCCCGACGGCCCGTTCGAGATGGTCGGCATGCCGTTCAGCCCGCCCCTTGGCGAGCAGATCCTCGGCACCGACATGCTTGGTCGGGACATCGCGGCCGGCATAGCTTATGGCGCGCGCATCTCGCTGATCGTCGGCGGCGTCGCCACCCTTTTCATTGTCGTCCTCGGCACGCTGGTTGGTGGCCTTGCGGGCTATTACGGCGGCTGGATCGACTCCGCCGTGATGCGGGCCACCGAATTCTTCCAGACGATCCCGACCTTCATTGGCGCGATCGTCATCGTCGCGATCCTCGGCGCGACATTGCCCAACGTCATTGGAGCCATCGCGATCGTGTCCTGGGCGCCGTTGGCTCGGCTGGTCCGTGCCGAAGTGATCAGCGTCAAGAGCCGAGATTTCATCTCGGCCAGCATCGCGATCGGCGTCGGAGACCTGCGCATCATTCTGGTACACATCCTGCCGAACGTGCTCTCGACCATTGTGGTGGCCGGTTCACTGATGGTGGCGACGGCAATCTTGTTCGAGGCCGGCCTGTCCTTCCTGGGCCTCGGTGATCCCAACATCATGACTTGGGGCTTCATGATCGGCGCCGGCCGTGCGGCCATTCGCACGGCTTGGTGGATGGTGACGCTGCCAGGACTTGCTGTGCTCGTGACAGTGCTGGCCATCAACCTCGTCGGCGACGCGTTGAACGAAGCCCTCAATCCCCGGCTCGACCGATAACGGCGAAGAGCTGCTGGCTTCCCCCTGCAAACCCACCTGAAAGGGAAATCATGAAATACATCACTGCGCGCGTTCGACCGGAAAAGGTCTTCCATGGCTACGACAAGGACAACCAGATCATCACTAGCCAGCTACCGAACAAGGAGTTTGTAGAGAAGGTGATTAGGATCGACCGGATCCTCTCCTTCACCGAGAATTACATCTTCATCGAATGCCCGCACGAGACGGTGCAAACTTGGGAGTACGAAGGCAGCCTCGAGGACATCAAGTCGCGCCTGCGTGACGCCGATCTGCTGATCAAGTAACCCCTTCGGGAGGCGCCCCATGCCGGTGCGCCTCCCTCGTCCTTACGGCAAGCCGCCCAACTCAACCACGAGCGTCAATCATGGACAGCTCCCGACTGCCCTTTAGAATTGCCCTGAGCGTCAACGGGAAGCCTGTATACGTCGCGGTGGATGTCCGGCGCACGCTGCTAGACCTCCTGCGCGAGGATCTGCTGCTAACCGGGACCAAAAAGGGTTGCGACCACGGCCAGTGTGGCGCCTGCACCGTCCTCATCGGCGGCCGGCGGGTGCTCTCCTGCCTCAAGCTTGCCGCCTCTGCCGAAGGTCAGTCTGTGACCACAATCGAGGGGGTCGGCACCACGAACGAACTCCATCCGCTGCAGCAGGCCTTCATTCGACACGACGCGCTGCAATGCGGCTACTGCACGGCTGGCCAGATCATGTCTGCACTGGAGATTGTCGCGGACAGCGCGATCACGACGCGCGAGCAGGTCCGCGAACAGATGAGCGGCAACCTGTGCCGCTGCGGCGCCTATAACGGCATTGTTGATGCCATCATGGATGTGAAAGCCCAACTGGACGCAGGCGCCCATGCGGCCGTTTGAATTCCATCGCGCGGCCTCGATCGGCGAGGCGCTGGATCTGCTCGCACAGCCCGGGACGCACCCGCTCGCTGGTGGCACCACGATCATCGACCTGATGAAGCTCGGTGTGGAAAATCCCGTCGCGCTGGTAGACATCGGAGCCCTCCCCCTCGGCGGCATCGAGCTTACCAACGACGTGCTTCGCATTGGCGCATTGGCCAGCAACAGCGCCGTCGCGGCCGAACGGACGGTGCGTTCGGCGTTTCCCGCCATATCCGAAGCCCTGCTCTCCGGCGCCTCCGGCCAGATCCGCAACGCGGCCTCGATGGCTGGAAATCTGCTTCAGCGTACGCGCTGCGCCTTCTTCCGCTCGCACGACTGGCCCTGCAACAAGCGCGTGGCCGGTTCCGGATGCCCGGCGCAGGAGGGGGCGAACACCCACCACGCCGTCCTCGGGACGAGCGAACATTGCCTTGCCGTCAACCCATCCGACGTGGCGGTCGCGCTTCTGGCACTCGACGCCGTAATCGCTATTCGCTGCCACGCAACGGCTCGGGAGGTTCCGCTCGCGGATTTCTATCGCCTGCCGGGCATCACGCCGCACGTCGAGACGGTCATGCACCCTGGCGAACTGATCACCCATATCGACGTGCCGAAGAGCCGGCTGGGTCCGAAATCGACCTACCTCAAGCTACGCGGTCGCGCCTCCTATGAATTCGCCAGCGCCTCAGTAGCCGCCGCTGTGTTCTGCGAGACAGGGCTCGTGGCGGAAGTCGCGGTGGCGCTCGGGGGTCTTGGAACCGTGCCATGGCGGGACCGCGAAGCCGAAGCGCTGCTTCTCGGCAAGCCACTGACCAAAGAGACAATCGCGGTCTTCTGCCGGGCGCTTCTAGCCCCGGCCCGGCCGACGGAGGCCAACCGCTACAAGCTCGACCTGGCAAGCGGCGCCATCCACCGGGCCTTGATGCGGAGCGCCGCATGCTGAAGCAGATCGGATCGGCCCGCTCCCGGATGGACGGCCCACAGAAGGTCACCGGCGGTGCGGCTTACGCCGCAGACCGCAGGTCCGCTGGGCAGCTTTATGCGCTGGCCGTCCGCAGCCCCGTACCCGCGGGAACCATCGCGGTGCTCGACACGTCAGCCGCTCTTGCCCTGCCGAATGTCGTCGCAGTCTACACGCATGAAAACGCGGCCGGCGCATTGGGCTGGCGACCGAGCGCGGAGTTCATGGCCCTCAGCGGGGAGGCGCTCGGCCGTACCGCGCTGGCCGCTGCAGAGCCTACGCCCCCGCCGGCCTACCTGCCCCTCGCCGGTCCCGAGATCGTCTTCGCCGGGCAGTGGATCGCCGTCGTGGTCGCGGAATCGCTCGAAGCGGCCCGCGAGGGCGTACTGTGCATTACGCCGGAGGTAGAAGCCAGCGCAGCGTCTGTCCATCCCTGCGCTGCTAGCGACGACTTTATCGAACCCGGCTTCTTCTTCGCCGCGGACATGCAGGTCCAACGCGGCGACTGGCCAGGCGAGACGAAGGACGCGGCGCTGGCAGGAACCTACCGCACGCCGATGCACCTGCATCACCCGATGGAACCGTCGGCCACGGTCGCTGCCTGGGAGGGCGACACGGTCACGGTCCACGATTCCACGCAAGGCGCGAGCGCGGCGCGCGACTACATCGCACAATCGCTTGGGATCCCTGCTGAGAAAGTCCGGGTCGTTGCGTCCTATGTCGGCGGCGGCTTCGGCGGCAAGAACCAGATGTGGCCGCACCAGGCGCTTGCCGCGCACATCGCACGCACGCTCGCCCGGTCTGTCCGCCTGCAACTGACGCGTGCCGACATGGCGGTCGCTTCCGGACACCGCTCCGAGACAGAGCAGGACGTCGAGTTGCACGTCGACGGCAACGGGTCTTTGAGAGGACTGCGCCATGTGTCGCGGGTGCCCACATCCCTGCGCGGCAACTTCTTCGAGCCCTGCGGACTCAATACCCTGCTGCTGTACGACAGCATGGCCCTCGACGTGCGCCATCAGGTGGCAAGAAAGAACATCCCGAGCCCGACGCCGTTCCGCGCCCCCGGGGAGACGCCGGGTTCCTTCGCCGTCGAATGCGCAATGGACGAGCTGGCCTTCCGGCTCGACCTGAACCCTCTGGAACTCCGCCGGCGCAATTTCGCAGTGCGCGATCCGTATCATCAGCGAGACTGGTCTTCGAACCGCCTTCTGGATTGCTACGAGCGGGGCGGCGATGCCTTTGGCTGGCCGCGGGATATGCCACGCCCTCGGTCGATGCAGGACGGTGATGTGCTGGTAGGCTACGGCATGGCCACCACCGCCTATCCCGCTCCGGCCCTGCCGGCGACGGTGAGGCTGCGGGTGAACATCGACGGACCGCTGATCGTCGAGACATCCGCTACCGACATCGGCACCGGCATGTACACCATCCTGGCGCAGACCGTCGCCGATATGCTGAGCCACCCCTTCGAGGATATCGAGGTTCGCCTGGGCGATTCGAGTCTCCCGGCAGCCCCTACGGCTGGACGATCGAAGTCGACGGCGAGCCTGCTGCCCGCGGCCGCAAAGGCCTGCGAGGCGCTGCGCAAACAGCTCGATGCATTGGCGCAGGGCCATTCCTTCCCAGTATCGTCAAACCAATCACCGAGCGCGACCCTTCGAGCGGCGGGTCTGACCGAGCTTGTGGCGGAAGGCAGCTCGATGGGAATGGGAGATATGAGGAAGGACCGTAGCTACTACTCCTTCGGCGCGCATTTCGTTGAGGTCCGCATCGACGAAGCTCTCGGGCGCCTGCGTGTCTCCCGCGTCGTCAGCGCGCTCGATTGTGGCCGCATCATCAATCCGAAGACCGCGACCAGTCAGATCAAGGGCGGCATCATCTTCGGCATCGGCATGGCGCTTATGGAGGCGGTTGAGTTTCATCCCACGCGTCACCGGATCGTTGGGGACAATCTCGCCGACTATGCCGTTCCGGTGAATGCCGACGTTCCGGAGATCGACGTGATCTTCGTCGACAGCCCCGACGAGGAATTCAACCAGTTCGGCGCGCGGGGCCTCGGCGAGATCGGCGTTCCCGGCATGGCCGCGGCAATCGCCAACGCTGTGTTCAACGCGACGGGTCGGCGGTTCCGCAGCCTGCCAATCACGCCCGCAGGGCTCGTGGCCCCCTGCGGAATGGGTGGCGATAGATCGATGACGGGTCGATTTCGCACGTAACAGAACGCGCGTCACGGGTCCGTTTTCGGGCGAAGAGCGAGCTTCCGCTTATGGCACAACGCAGACCGGAGTATTAGCGCTGGGGCTTTCGCGAAAGTTTGAAGTCTAAGGCGAGCGTTTGAGATCGAGCTGCTCCCGACCACATTGTCAGGCGCGGCAAATGAAGTGAAAATTCGGTTTCTCGCGTCACTTCGACCATGCGGTCCTTCATCATTGAAAGGCAAAACGACGCCGACTCGGCTATCTTTCGAGGGCTTCAAGACGGTACCCTTCAATAGACATCCGTTTGATAGCGACCGCTCTTTCGCAAGGACGCGACATAGGCAATTGCTTCCTCGCTGGAGCGTCCGCCATGTACCGCGACGACATCCACCAGTGCGCGCTCGACATCCTTGGCCATACGTTTGGCGTCGCCGCAGACGTAGAAGTGCGCGCCTTTCTCCAGCCATGACCAGAACTCGCCGCCGCGCTCGCGCATGCGATCCTGGACATAGACCTTCTCGCCGTCGCGCGACCAGGCCAGCGTCAGGTTGGTCAGGAAGCCCCGATCCTTCATCCCCTGGAGCTCGTCTTCATAGAAGAAATCGCAGGTCCGACGCTGATGGCCGAAGAACAGCCAGTTGCGGCCCGGCGCCTTCGTCGCCTGCCGGTCATGCAGGAAGGCGCGGAAGGGCGCGACGCCCGTGCCCGGGCCGCACATGATGACCGGCGTCGCCGGATTGGCAGGCAGGCCGAAGCCATGGGCGCGCTGGACATAGACCGGGACCTTGTCGCCGGGCGCGACGCGTTCGGCGAGGAAGGTCGAGGCCACGCCCCAGCGCGGGCGGGAGCCGATCCTATAGCGCACCGCATCGACCGTCAGCGTGATCCGGCCGGGCGTGGCGTTATGCGACGAGGAGATCGAGTAGAGCCGCGGCTGGAGCGGATCGAGCGCCTCGACGAAGGCCTCGGCCGAGAGCCGGGCCTGCGAGAACTTGTGCAGCGCGCCGAGCACGTCGAGCCGGTCGAGATCGCCGTCCGGGTCTTCGCCGGCTGCAAGACGCCTCGCCTTGGCGCGGGCCTCGCCTCCGGTGACGTAGGAGATGAGCTGGAACAGGGAGTCCGGCGCCGGACCCAGCGCGCAGTCTTCCATGAGCGTATCGCGCAAGGGCTTGCCGCCGATCTCGGCATCCGGCCGCGCGCCCAGCAATGCGATCACCGCGTCGACGAGGCGGGCATCGTTCTGCGCGACGATGCCGAACGCGTCGCCGACGACATAGTCGAGCCCGCATTCGGCGAGGTCGAATTCAACATGCCAGGTCTCCTTCTCGGAACCCTCGCCGTTAAGCTTGCGGCGCGAGAGGAATGTCGCGAGCGCCGGGTTCTCGCGGCAGCGGCCTTTGGGGCCCAGTTCTCTGGCGGGTGCAGCATCGGTTAGGGTGGTCGTAGTGGAAGCACCCGTTTCCTCCACCAGCGCCTTGATCTGGCGCAGGGTCTCCTTGCCGCCCGGCGCGCAGAGATTGAGCCGGGCCTCGGCCCCTGATGCGATCGCGGCGGAATAGGTCTCGCAGACATAGCCGCATTGCCCGCAATCCTGCTGCGCCATGGCAGCATAGAGCTTGCGGGGCAACGGCTTGCCGTCGGCCAGCGTCATGCGTTCGGCCATTTCCAGCGATGGGTCGTGCCAAGGTGCGCCGTCTTCCGCCTCCGCCATGACGGCGGCGTTCTCGGCCGGCGACAGTGCGGTCAAGCCGGCATTGTCGAGCGAGAGCAGCCCGGCAAAGAAGCCGTTGAGCCAAGAGCGCTGCTCCTCGCTGAAGGGGGCGGTTTCGGGCAGCACCTGGACGATCGGGCTCGGGCTCTGCGCGGTCATGCCGCGTCTCCGATCTGCTCGACCAGGGCTTGCAGGGCCGCGATCTCATGGCGGCGGGCGAAAGCGACGAAGCTTTCGTCGGGCGCTTCGCGGTGCACCTGCCAGCTGCGCAGGATCGCCTCGACCAAGGCCGGCGCATCCTCCGCCTTCACATTGGTCCGGAATTCGCGGCCCATGCCGCCCTCGACGCCGAAGCCGCCGCCGACGAAGACATGGTAGCCGGGCACGGTGTCACCCTCGTCATTGACGGGGACCTTGGTGCCGATCAGCCCGAGATCGCCGATATAGTGCTGGGCGCAGGAGTTGTGGCAGCCGGTCAGGTGGATGTTGACGGCGGTATCGAGCGTGATGCGCGGCTCGCAATGGGCGGCGATGGCGAGCGCATCCTCCTTGGTATGGGCACCGGCGAATTTGCAGCCCGTCGCGCCGGTGCAGGCGATCAATCCGGCCCGCAGAACCGAGGTCTCGGCCGAGAGGCCGATGGCCTGGAGATTGGCGAGCACGTCATCGACCTTGGCGTCGGGCACGCCGGAGATCAGCAGGTTCTGCCAGACGGTGAGGCGGATATCGCCGTCGCCGCATTCTTGCGCGATCGAAGCAATGACGCGCATCTGCTGCACGGTGAGCTTGCCGACGGGCAGGGCCACGCCGATCCAGTTGAGGCCGGGCTGGGCTTGACCGTGGACGCCGATATGGGCGAGCCGGTCATAGACCGGGCGCGGCCTGACGAAGGCGCCATCGAGCCGGACCAGGCGCCGGTCGAGCTTCTCCTCGACGGCGGCGAGGAACGTGTCGAAGCCCCAGGCATCGAGCACATATTTGAGCCGGGACTTGCTGCGGTCGGTGCGATTCCCGTTGGCGATGAAGACACGCACGATCGCATCGGCGACCGCGATCACGTCTGACGGGGCGACGACCACGCCGGTGTCGCGGGCGAGGTCCTTATGGCCGGTGATGCCGCCGAGCGCGAGACGATACCAGATGCCGGACTCGACAGTCTGCCCCTCGAAAGATGCCCCGTCCGCGATCTCGATGGCCTGGAAACCGATATCGTTGGTGTCCTCCAGCGTCGCGATCGAGCCGGCGCCATCGAAGGCGACGTTGAACTTGCGCGGCAGCCCGTAAAGCGAGCGGTCGTTCAGGATGTGATGGTGCCAGGCGCGGGCATGCGGGCGCGTGTCCAGAAGTTCGAGCGGGTCGATGCCGGCGGTGGCCGAGCCCGTGACGTTGCGGATATTGTCGGCGCCCGACCCTTTCGCAGTGAGCCCGAGATCGGCCAGGCCTTCGAGAAACGCTGCGCCGTTCTCGGCGGAAATCTCCCGCACCTGAAGATTGGCGCGTGTCGTCACATGCGAATATCCGCCGCCCAGCGTCTCCGCGAGATCGGCGACGCCGGCGAATTGCCATGCCTTGAGGATGCCGTTGGGGATGCGCAAACGGCACATGTAGCTGTTCTGCGCAGGCGCCACGTAGAACAGGCCGTGATAGCGCCAGCGGAAATTATCCTCGGGCTTTGGATAGGAGCCTGCCGCCGCCTGCTCCTTGAAGCGGGCATAGGCGTCGAAGGGGTGCTCGGCCGCCTTCCATTTCTCCTGGTCAACCAGCTTGCCGCCGGCAGCGACCGTCCTGGCCTGTGCCTCGGCATGCTCCTTGTCGGGTCCATCAGGTATGGCCGAAGCACTGCCCGGCGCGCCGCCAAGCGGGCTCAACCCCCGCGCCGTGCGGGCCGACTGCATGCCGCTGACGAAGCCTTCGAGGTAGCGCTTCTGATCGGGGGTGAAATCGTCGCTCATGGCCGGCGCCGTCACGCCGCCTCGACGAAGCGATGGCGCTCGTAGAGGAACTTCAGCACGGCCTCGCGCGCGGCGATGTAGGTGCGGTCGGAGACCAGTTCTAGGCGCTTGCGCGGGCGGGGAAGCCGCACGTCCAGCACCTCGCCGATGCGAGCGGAGGGGCCGTTGGTCAGCATCACGATCCGGTCCGAGAGCAGCACCGCCTCGTCCACGTCATGCGTGATCATGATCATGGTGTTGCCGAGCGCAGCGTGGATCTGCATCACCGAGTCCTGCAGATGGGCGCGGGTCAGTGCGTCGAGCGCGCCGAAGGGCTCGTCGAGCAGCAGGATCTTCGGCTCCATGGCGAGACCCCGCGCGATGCCGACGCGCTGCTTCATGCCGCCCGAGATTTCGCCGGGGCGCTTGTCCCTGGCATGGCCCATCTGCACGAGGTCGAGATTGTGCATGATCCAGTCATGCCGCTCGGCCTTGCTCTTCTTGGCTCCGAAGACCTTGTTCACGGCGAGCGCGACATTATCGTAGACGGTGAGCCAGGGGAGCAGGGAATGGTTCTGGAAGACCACGGCCCGGTCCGGCCCCGGCGCGTTGACCTCCTTGCCTTCGAGCAGGATCGCACCCGCGCTGACCGGCGACAGCCCCGCGATGAGGTTGAGCAGGGTCGACTTGCCGCAGCCGGAATGCCCGATGATCGAGACGAACTCGCCCGTGTCGATGACGAGCGTGACGTCCTTCAGCACTTCGGTGATTGCTGCGCCGCGCTGGAAGTGTTTGTCGACATGATCGATCTTGAGATAGCTCATTGCCTTGCTCCTCAGTTGGTCGCAGTGCCGCGGGTGACGACATGGCCGATGAGGGCAACGAGGCGGTCGAGCAGGAAGCCGACCACGCCGATATAGACCAGCGCCACGATGATGTCGGAGAGGCGCGAGGAGTTCCATGCGTCCCAGATGAAGAAGCCGATGCCGACGCCGCCAGTCAGCATCTCGGCGGCGACAATGGCGAGCCAGGACAGGCCGACGCCGATCCGAAGCCCGGTGAAGATGTAGGGCGCGGCCGACGGCACCATGATCTTGTAGAAGAACTCGATTTGATTCAGCCGCAGCACCTTGGCGACGTTGCGGTAGTCCTGCGGGATGTTGCGGATGCCGACGGCCGTGTTGATGATCACCGGCCAGATCGCGGTGATGAAGATCACGAAGATTGCAGAGGGTTGGCTGTCGCGGAAGGCGGCGAGCGATAGCGGCAGCCAGGCCAGCGGCGGAACGGTGCGCAGCACCTGGAAGACCGGGTCGAGCCCGCGCGTCGCCCAGATCGACTGGCCAACCAGGGCGCCGAGCAGCACGCCGACCACCGCCGCCAGGCTGAAACCGATGGCGACACGCTGGAGCGAGACGAGGATGCGCCAGCCCAGTCCGATATCCTGCGACCCCGCCCAGTAGAATGGCTGGACGATGAGATCCTTCGCCTCGTTCCAGATCTTGCTCGGCGGCGGCAGCGAGGATTGCGGGCCGGAGGCCGCGAGCTCCCAAAACAGCAGGATCATTGCGACCGTGATCAGCGGCGGCAGCAGGTTGGCGAGCGCATTCTTCCCCCAGGGGACCAACCTCGCGGCGAAGGGTTTCGCAGGGGCGGCGGGCAAGGCGACGATCTCCGGCATTTTCCCGGGGAGCGTGACAACGGCCGCACTGGCCGTCGCGCCTTTCAAGACAGGCTGACCCATGTTCCAGTCTCTCCTCTGACCGAGATCGTCCGTCGCGTTCGTCATGCCGCCTCGCTCGCGCGTGCCTACGCGCCGATGCGGCGGATTTCGGGGAGGCAGGAGCCGCAATTGGTCCCTGCCTTGAGCTGAAGGCCGATCTCCTCGGCCGTCGCGGCGCCCGCCTCGAAGGCGGCGCGGATCGCGTTGAGGCCGACGCCGAAGCAGGCGCAGACGGTCGGCCCGGGATCGGCACCACCGAGGTTGCGTCCCGAGAGCAGGGCAAGCCTGCTCTCAACGGTCGCCGACGGGTCGGCGAAGATCGCCTTGACCGTGTCCCAGAGCGGCGCGCGCCCGGCGGGCGCGAGAAAGAGGGCGGCCTCAAGCCGGCCCTCCTGAAGCACGGCACAGCGATAGCTGCCGCCGTCGCAGTCGATCAACTCAGTCAGTTCGCCCGCGCCGAAACGCTCGCGCATCAAGGCCGCGAGGGCATCGACGGGTGCGTCGGTGGCGAAGAGCCGGCCTTCGCCACCCTGTACGGCAAGCCGCGCCCACCAGCTCTGCTCCGGCAGCACGAAGGGCTCGCGCGACAGGACGAAGCCCTCAAAGCGATAAGCGGTGGGTGTGACGGAAACCGGCGTGGCCTTCATCTCGGGCTGGCCGGAAAAGGGGTCGCAAAGCGACTGCGTCAGGGCGCCGATCCGCGCATTGGAGGCCGTCTCGCCGGACCAATGGATCGGCGCGAAGAGCACGCCTTCGGCGACGCCTGCGTCGGCCACGACCTTGAGCACCGCGCCGCCATGGCCGCCGGTGAGGCGAGCGAAGCCGCCGTCGCTCAGTCCGAAGCGCGTGATGTCGGCGGGGTTTACGGAGACCGAAGGCTCGGCGACATGCGCGCTGAGCCGCGGGCTGAGGCCGGTCCGGGTCATCGTATGCCAGTGGTCGCGGACGCGCCCGGTGTTGAGCAGCAGCGGGAAAGCCTCGCTCACCGTCGAGGCGAGTTGCGGCACGGCGAGCGGGCGCATCTGTGCGCGGCTACCGGGACCGAAGAAACGGCCGTCACCGAACAGCCTTGCAGTGCCCTCGGGGCGGTGGGCTGGAACGGGCCACTGCATCGGCCGCAGCGCATCATAAGTTGCCTTGTCGAGCCTGGCATGGGCGCCGATGTCGAAATCACGCGTACCTTGGTTCTCGAAGGCGGAGAGTGCGGCGTGCTCGGCATAGATCGCGTCCGGGCCGGCGAAAGTGAAAGCCGTACCGAAGCCGAGGCGCTTGGCGACCTCGCCAATGATCCACCAATCCGGCTTCACCTCGCCAGGCAGCGGCAGGAAGGCGCGCTGGCGCGAGATGCGGCGCTCCGAATTGGTGACGGTGCCGTCCTTCTCGCCCCAAGCGGCGGCCGGCAGGATGTAATGCGGCTTCGTCGCGAGCGTGTCGTTCGAAAGCACGTTCTCGGAGACGACGAAGAGATCGAGGTCGGCGAGCACGGCGCGCACCTTGTCGGCCTCGGGGAGGGAGACAGCCGGGTTCGTCGCCATTACCCATAGCGCCCGGATGTGCCGCTCGGCGGCGGCCTCGATCATCTGTATGGCCTTGAGCCCCTCCCCTCGGGCGATGGCCGGCGCCTGCCAGAAGCGGCGGACGCGATCGATCTCGTCCGGTGCGTAGCCCATATGGGCGGCGAGCATGTTGGCGAGCCCGCCGACTTCGCGTCCGCCCATCGCATTGGGCTGACCGGTCAGGGAGAAGGGGCCGCAGCCTGGCCGCCCGATCCGGCCGGTGGCGAGATGGCAGTTCAGGATTGCCGCGACCTTGTCGGTGCCTTGGGCGGACTGGTTGACCCCCTGGCTCCAGGCCGTGACGACATGCGGCGTGCTGGCCCAGAGTTCGTAGAAGGCCGCGATCTGCCCGGCTGCAAGGCCGGTGACGGCGGAAATCGAGGCGATGTCGGGAGCGATCTCGCGCGCATTGGCGAGCGTCTCGTTGAAGCCAGCGACATGGCGCGAAACATAAGTGCGATCGACGAGGCCGCGATCGGCGAGATGGACGAGCAACCCCGCGAAAAGCGCAGCGTCGAAGCCCGGCTTCAACGCCATCACCATGTCGGCGTCTTCTGCCGTCGCGGTGATGCGGGGATCGAGCACGACGAGGCGTGCGCCGCGCTCGCGCCGGTTGTCCTGCATCCGCCGGAACAGAATCGGATGGCACCACGCCGTGTTGGAGCCGACGAGCACGATCAGGTCGGCACTGTCGAAATCCTCATAGGCGCCGGGCACCGTATCCGAGCCGAAGACCCGGCGCTGTGCCGCAACCGTCGAGGACATGCACAGCCGCGAGTTGGTATCGATATGCGGCGTGCCGATGAAGCCCTTCGCCAGCTTGTTGGCGACATAATAATCCTCGGTCAGGAGCTGGCCTGAGAGGTAGAAGGCGATGGCCTCGGGGCCGTGATCGGCGGCTATCGTCCGCAACCCGGCGGCGATGGCATCAAGCACTTCACTCCAGCCGATCCTATCGTAATTCCCGGTGGCGTTGCGTTTAAGCGGGTGCAGGACCCGACTGCCGAGACCGAGCGTCTCGCCTAGCGCCGAGCCCTTCGAGCAGAGCCGCCCCCGATTGGCCGGATGCTCCGCATCGCCGGCGATGGCTGCTCCGCCCAACCCATCCGGCGTCGCCAGAACACCGCAGCCGACCCCGCAATAGGGGCAGGTCGTGCGCGTTGTGGCCGGTGCGAGGGGAGCGTCGTGGCGCATCAGGCGGCTTCCCTGATGCAATAACTCTCGCCGAAGGGCAGATCGGCGCGGATCGCGCTGATGTCCTGCCCCGAGCGGATCAGCCCGAGATAGAACAGCGCGCCCTGTGTATCGCCGACGAGGACGCAGCCGGCGAGCCGCCCTTCGCGCAGCACGAACTTGCGGTAGATGCCGGCTGAGGGATCGCGCAGAACGACGGTCTCGGTGCCGTCGCCGCCCTCGAATTCACCGGCCGAGAAGACACCGACGCCAGAGACCTTCAGGTTGGTCGCGAGCAGCGAGCCCCGATAGGCCGCATCCTGGCCGGCAAGCCGCGCAGCCAGCACCCGCGCTTGCTCATAGGCGGGCTCGACCAGTCCATAGGCAAGGCCGCGATGCTCCGCGCATTCGCCGATGGCGAAAATGGAGGGGTCGTCGGTGGCGAGGCCGTCATCGACCAGAACGCCGCGCCCGACGCTCAAGCCCGCGGCGCGGGCGAGCCCGGTATTCGGGCGCACGCCGACGGCGATGACCACGAGATCGGCAGGGATCTCCGCCCCGTCGGCGAGCTCGACGGCCGCGACATGTCCTTCGCCGCGAAAACCCTTCGTCTCCGCGCCGAGGCGGACATCGATGCCCCGAGCGGCCATGGCCGCGGAGAGGAGGCTGGCGCCTTCATGATCGAGCTGGCGTTCCATCAGGCGATCGACGAGATGCAGCAGCGTCACCGATCCCCCGGCTCTCGCGAGCCCATAGGCCGCCTCGAGCCCGAGCAACCCTCCGCCGATGACGACGATGCGGGCGCCACGCCGCGCATAGGCCTGCATCGTGCCGACATCGGCGGTGTCGCGGAATGTGACGACTCCGGCGAGATCGCGACCGAGAAAGGGCGGCCGGAGCGGCGTCGAACCGGTCGCGAGCACGAGCTTGCCATAGGGCAGCGCCGGGCCGCCTCGCAGCGTCACCGTCTGCGCCGCACGATCGATGTTGTCCACGGGGCGGCCATAGAAGGTCGAAATGCCGCGCGCGCGCCACCATGCTGCCGGCTTGAGCTCGATCTCCGGCTCGCCGATCTCGCCCGCCAGCAGCGGCGAGAGCAGCACCCTGTTATAGGCCAATCGCGGCTCGTCCCCGATCACGGCGACGGAATAGCGCCCGAGCGCGCGCTGGCTGAGCTCGTCGGCCAGCCGCGTCGCCGCCATGCCGTTGCCGACGATGATAAGGGGCTCGGCCATGGTGTCAGGCTACCCGCTTGATCTTCAGCGCCTTGAGGTAGTCCATTGGCGCTGCCGCATCGAACTTCGTGCCGTCGAAGAAGGTCTCGACGCCGCGGGAATCCGCCGTCGGGGCGCCGGTAACGCCCAGCGTCTTCGCGGCCTCGCGCCAGAGATCGGCGCGATTCGTGCTGTCGACCAGCGCCTTGATGTCGATCGTCGGGTCGAATTTGCCCCAGCGGATATTCTCGGTGACGAACCAGGTGTCGAGGCTCTTCCAGGGATAGGAGCTCGCGCCGCCTTCGCCCCAGAACTTCATGTAGAGATTGGTGCCCTTCGCCTCGCGGCCATTGCCGTAATTGATGTCGCCGAGCAGGCGCTTGTTGATGTCGTTGGTGGGAACGTTGAACCATTGGCGCTTGCCGACGATCTCGGCGAGTTCCTGGCGGTTCTCCATCCTGTCGGCCCATTGCTGGGCTTCCATCACAGCCATCAGGATGGCCTGCGTTGCCTTCGGGTTCGCATCGACGAAATCGGCGCGCATGCCCAAGATCTTCTCGGGATGGCGGCCCCAGAGTTCGCCCGTGGTCAGCGCGGTATAGCCGATGTTCTGGTTGACGAGCTGCTCGTTCCACGGCTCCCCAACGCAGAAGCAGTCCATGGTGCCGACCTTCATGTTCGCCACCATCTGCGGCGGCGGCACGACGATGACCTTGATCTCGGTGTCGGGATCGATGCCGCCGGCGGCGAGCCAGTAGCGGATCCAGAGATCATGGGTGCCGCCGGGGAAGGTCATGGCGGCGGTCAGTTCCTTGCCGGCGGCCTTCTTGCGCTCGAAGGCCTGCTTCAGCGGCGAGGCGTCCTTCTGGACGTTGAGGTCCTTGTATTCGTTGGAGACCGAGATCGCCTGCCCGTCCTCGTTGAGGTTGAGCAGCGTGTACATGGGCAGCGGCTGGCCGTTCTGCATCACCTTGCCGGTCGCATAGAGATGCGTCTTCGGGCGCAGGATGTGGCCGCCGTCGATGCCGTTGTTCTTGAAGCCGAGCGCCATGTTGTCGCGCGTCGCGCCCCATGAGGCCTGCTTGGCGATGTCCATGTCGGGCAGGCCGTGCTTGGCGAAGAGCCCCTTTTCCTTGGCGATGATCACCGGCGAGGCGTCGGTGAGCGCGATATAGCCGAGACGCGTGCCCTTGACCTCGGGACCGGTCCCTTGCGCGAAGGCGCCGGAGGGCAGGGCGGTCTTCGCCGCCGCCAGCAAGGCGGCTGCGCCCGACAGGTTGAGGAAGTCGCGTCGGCTTGGAGCCGCCAGCCGGGCTGCGACCGCCTTGTTGCGGGTCTTGAAGCTAAGCGTCATCGATCGCCTCTCGGTTGCTGAAAAGCCGCCTGCCCGATTCAATCCCGAATGCGAAAAACGCCGCGCGAAAGACGCCTTGGCAGGCGCATTCGACAGCGACGTTGCTGTATCGTCCGGATCGGGGATGGCGCGGGCAGCGTTGGCCGCGTCGCATCAGTCGTTACAAGGATCGTGCCAACCGCTTTGCGGGAGCCCTAGCCTTGAATTGCGATAGATTCGGGAAGGGGCGCGCGGCAGCGCAAGCTTGATTGCCTTGCTGCGGTGCACAATCAATTCGCCCCTGCCTAATCGATGGGCTGCTCTTGGCTTGTTGCAAGAATGCCTGCGAATGCGGCAGGCAGGAATACGCCCCGCGCGATATCGCGCGTCTGCGGCGTTACCGCGACCTGCCCGGCCCGCTCCATGCCATAAAGGACCCACTCGGCGTCATCGGGGTCGGGACGCAAGGCTTCCCGGTCGAAACGGATGAACCGCTCGACCTTGCGCGTCAGCCGGTCGGCTCCCTGGATCAGCTCGCCATGCAGGATGCGTTCGATGAGCGGCGCCGGCAGCGCGAGCCGGTCCGGGGCTGAGAGATGTTGCGCCATGCGCGCGAAATTCTGCGGCAGACAGGCCCATGCACTGGCCTTCAGGATCGCGGAACCTAGCTTCGAAACGGCGGCCGGGCGCTTCTCGATATCGTCGGCACGCCAGGCCAGCACCTTGTCGTGGCAGTCGCGGCGCAGGTCGACGCTGGCATGGACCATCGCGCCGACGCCGGCCGCGACGGCCGCCGTGTTCCAGGGCGCTCCGGCGCAGAAGCCGTCGATCCGCCCGCTGGCGAGCGCCTCGACGGTCTGCGGAGGAGGCACGACCTCGAACCGGATGTCTTCGCCGAGCTTGAGGCCGCCCTGCTCAAGCCATTCACCGAGCAGATAGATATGCGTCGAGAAGCCGAAGACCGCCGCGAAGGTCAGCGGCGGCAGGCCGGCGGCCTTGCGGCGTGCGACCAGGGCAGCAAGCGCTTGGGCCGTGACGCCCGGATCGGCCAGGTCGCCATCGGCCAGCCGCGCGAGTTCCTCGAAGCGCCGCAGCGAAAGGGTGATCGCCGCCCCGTCGCGGTTGAGCGCCAGCGGCGCCGCCATCGGGGCTTTCACGCCACCGATGCCGAGCGTCGCGGCAATGGCCGCCGGGCCGAGCATGTGCGCGGCGTCGAACAGGCGCACGTTCAGCTTGTCGCGCAGGTTGGACCACGAGACCTCGCGGACCAGTTCGAGATTGAGCCCCTCGTTCTCGGCGAAGCCCTCGTCCTTCGCCAGCACGACCAGCGCGCAATCGACCAGCGGCATGAAGCCGACCCGCAGGTGCAGCGTCGTCATTTCAGCATCTCCGCGGCGGTGATGAGGGAGCGCGCGATCTCGACGAGCTTGCGCTTCTCGTTCATCGCGGTGCGGCGCATCAGGGCATAGGCCTCGTCTTCCGACAGGCCCTTCAGCCGCATGACGATGCTTTTGGCGCGATCGATCGTCTTACGGTCCTCCAGCTGCGAGCGGGCTTCGTCTAGCTCCTCGCGCAGCTTGCGGAACGCATTGAAGCGGCTGATGCAGGTCTGCAGGATTGGCTGCATCCGCTCCTTCTTCAGCCCGTCGACGATATAGGCGGAGACGCCCGCCTCCACGGCCGCCTCGATCGAGGCCGAATCCGACTGGTCGACGAACATGGTGATCGGCCGGCGGACATGCCGGCTGACGAGGAACATGTCGGCCAACGCGTCGCGGCTGGGGTCTTCGAGGTCGATCACCACGACATCGGGATCATGGGTTTCGATCGCGGCGACGAGACCGGTCGTCGCCGTGATGCGGATGAGTTGATCATAGCCCGCTTCCCGCAAGCCTTCCTCGATGATGGCGGCTCGAACCTGGTTCGCATCGACGATTAGGATCCGAAGATTGGGCACCATGCCTTTCGATCGTTCCTTTGGAGTGATCCGGCATCACTCAATCAGGAATCGTGCCACCGCTACTCTAGAGGGCGAGGACAGCGGAAAGCCAACGAGGCGGTCGGTTTGGAGGTGACCATCGCTGGCGAAACAGCCCATATCGCATTCAGGATTCGAGGAGGCGCGCCGCACACCAACGAGATGTCTGCTTCCTGGCAAGCGCTCAATGTCGGCAAAGGCGCAAGCTGCGCTCACCGTCGCCTCATTTAATCGCTGATGTGAGCAGATCGTATATCCTCGCGGACGCAAGAACCTGATCGTGGAAGAGAGATATGGCGCGACGGCAGCAAACCACACCGGCCCTATTCTCAAGCTGTTCCGTGACCAGGCGCAGGACGACGCAATCGAGGAAGAGGTTGAGCGACGCCTTCCTCAGCGCTCGATTGACAAGCGGCAGCGAACAGGGCGGCCCTGATGGCCACTTGGGCGGAACCGGCGTAGCCTCTTGCGCGTTCCTTCAACGAGACACCTCTAACCTCAACTCGGCTCCGTCAGCCCCGCTGTCGGGGCTTTTCCTTGTGCTCGGAACGCGATCGCCCTCTGGCTGGTTGGAAAGGCATCCACCAAAGGAGGAAACCATGGACCACTCCAAGCACGTTCGTCTCGCGCCGGCGGAGTTCACCGCCGACATTCTCAATGGTGCCACAATCTATGGGCCGGGCGACGAGAAAATCGGCTCTATCTTACACCTTCATGGCTCTCAGGTGGTCATCGATGTGGGTGGCTTCCTTGGCATCGGTGCGAAGCCGGTGTCCGTGTCTCTCTCCGAGCTGGAGTTCATGCGCGACGAAGACGGCGACGTTCATGCCGTGACGACCTGGACCAAGGACCAGCTCAAGCAGATGCCGGAGCACGTCGATCCCTGATTGTCCGCCGTTTGCTTGCAGCTGATTTTTTCGGCCCCGTCAGCCCCGGCTGGCGGGGCGTTTTTTTTAATTGCGCCTCTCGTAGGAGCGCGCAAAAGTTGCGTCGCCATGCCGTTCTCGTCGTTCCAGGACCCCGCCGATCTGCAGCGCGCACAGGCGGCGCTCGACGAGATGTGGCGACGCATCCGGCCCATAATCGATGAAGCCGACCAGCCGCGCGAGCGCGATCGACTAGTCTATCTCGTGGCCTCTTACACGCTGGCTGCTCACGATGAGGATGATCTGATCGAGCGCGTCTGGGAGCGCTACTGGCAGCGGTGAGCGGGGCAGTTTTCTGAGCACTCACCCCATTTTGAGGGGCGAGATCGCCCCCGCGGGCCGCTAACGTCTCGCCATGGATGCAGCCAGTGAGATCATCTTGATCGCCGGCGGGATGATCGCGACTGCGGCAGCTGTATGGTGGGCGAGCAAGCGCTGGCGGCCTTAAGCGAAATGCCCGAGCCTAGACAGGAACGATTCATTTGGCCGCCCGTTCGCGACTCGTTGCGTTGCGGAGTTGCGTTCGATGTGTGCGCGTCGGGTTCTCAGAGCCGGGCCTGCGGCGGAGGTGGTCAAGGGCCCGGTGGCGCGGCGGCGAAAGCTCGGGCGCGACCTCTTCGTCGATCCGATGCCCGATCGCGTCGAACCCTGTCTGGCGCAGCTTCAGAGTCGGAACGGGGTTTACTCAGGCCAGCGGTACGGCGCTCCGCAAGCAGATGGACAAGATGATCATAGACAAGCCGGCGGTTGCGATACGCGGTAGGAACGGACCTATCGCTGGATCAGGCCAGAGCTGATCGCGGAGATCGCGCTACGCGGCTGGACCGATGATGGGAAGCTGCGGCACGCGTCGTTTAAGGGTCTGCGCGAAGATGCCGATGAGGCCTCGGTCTACACGTTGGTCTAGCGCCGACGTCTGCTATGGGTCGGAAGCGGACCTAATCAGTCGCTCTTGGCTTCGATCCGCCAAGGCGGAAAGCGGCGGTCAGGCCCAGCATGAAACAGGCAGAGCTTGTTGCCGGTAGGGTCGGCAAACCGAGCTTCCTGCCAGCGCCAACTCTCATCGGTTGGGCGGGTGTCGAAAATCACACCAACCGCGACGAGTTCGCGGTAACGGCGGTCAAGATCGTCAACCTCGAAGTAAAGCACTGTGCTGTTGGCAGCCGCGTCCGGATTGTGATGGAGGGAAAGCGTCGTTGATCCGGACGGAAGCTCGAACCGCGCATAATGGCTCGCGACACTGTGGACGATCAGCCTCAATCCTAGCTTCTTGTAGAAGGCGATGCCTTCATCCAGGTCGCGCACATCGATGGTGATCTGATTCAGGTCCATATCGCCAATGCAACCACCTCGCACTTCAGTCTGCAACGGGTCGTAAGCAGTCAGTCATGAAGGGCTTCGATTATAATCCCGGCACTGTTGAAGAAAGTCGATCATCTCATCCAACTTACCCGGAGATACCGCAAATGGATGGACTACCCCGGTCTCAGGATCAGCTGGCAGCGCAAACTTAACCCGCAAATCGCCTTTGAGCCGAACAAGCGAAATTAGCATCGATCCAGACATCCCGGCGGCCCAAATGTATCGCTGCGCGACAACCTCGGCCGTTCGCATGGGATCAAGAAAATCAAGTATACGCTTGAGCATGCCGATCTCTCCGAGCACGTTCTAGGGGCATCATCGCGCACTTCTCGAAGGACCGCTACGGGTCGTGAGCGGACCTACCCTGCCAACGCCACCTGCATCCGCTTCTGCGCAAATAGCGAGTTCAGCTAAAGGCGCGACACAGCTGGCAGCGTGCTCTGACGTTAGGTAACTATTTTTCAATCAGAATGCAGGAGAAAAAATTAATCATAAAGCGGGGATTTTCATGCTTTTTAGGCGCAACAGTCATCAAGCCGGCGCAGAAGCCGCATCGATCCGCCGTTGGCAGGCCGTCATCGAATTCGACCTCGATGGGAAGATTCTAGAGGCCAACGATCTTTTCCTTCGGACGGTAGGCTATGCTCGCCAAGAGATTGTCGGCCAGCACCATTCGATCTTCGTTCCATCCGAGGAGCGTTCATCAGAGGCTTATCGCAGCTTTTGGCGTGACTTGAAGGCCGGCCAGGCGTTTCAGGCACAGTTCGCGCGCTTAGCTAAGAATGGCAGCCGCGTCTGGCTGCAGGCAACCTATACCCCGATCTGCGGTACCAATGGGAAGCACCCATTCAAGGTCATCAAGTACGCAACTGACATCTCAGCAATCAAGGAAGCGGTTTCGAACGCGGAGGGGCAACTCGCGGCGATCCGGAAGTCGCAGGCTGTCATCGAGTTCGATCTGTCTGGAAATGTCCTCGATGCCAACGACAATTTCCTGCACGCTCTTGGCTACGCTCTTCCGGAAATTAAGGGCCAACATCATTCAATGTTCGTTGCGCCGTCGGAGCGAAGCTCTGACCGCTATGCTCGGTTCTGGGAGAAGCTGGGGCGTGGCGAGTACGACGAGGGTCAGTATCTGCGGATCGGCAAGGGCGACCGAGAAGTCTGGATCCAGGCGAGCTACAATCCGATTCTCGACGCCCTCGGTCAGCCTTACAAGGTCGTAAAATATGCAACCGACATCACGGCATCGAAATTGGGTGCGGCTGCCCTGGAATCTGCGGTCGCAGAAACGCGTTCGGTCATCTTGGCTACCCAATCGAAGGACCTGACCCAGCGCGTGCCGCTCGGCGGCAAATCCGGGGAAATCGCCGAACTGTGCAACGGCATCAACGAATTGCTGGATTCGTTCTCAACGGTCATCGAGACCGTAACGAGGATCTCTGAGCGCATCAGCGCAGGCTCTAACCGGATCGGGGCAGACAGCAAGGATCTGGCCCAACGGACAGAGGAGCAGGCGGCTTCATTGGAGGAGACCGCTGCAACGACTGAGGAGTTGGCGGCGTCCGTGAAGCAGAGCTTCGAGCGCGCTTGCGAAGCTGCGGACCTTGGGGCAGCCGCCAACGAGGTGGCCAATCGTGGAGGTTCCATCGTAGGCGACGCAGTTGTTGCTATGGGAGGGATCGAGCAAGCGTCCGCCGACATTGGCAATATCATCCGCGTCATCGACGACATTGCCTTCCAAACCAATCTGCTGGCACTCAACGCAGCTGTGGAGGCGGCCCGTGCCGGCGACGCTGGCAAGGGCTTTGCGGTGGTCGCGTCCGAGGTCCGCACCCTGGCGCAAAGATCGAGCGAAGCCGCAAACGACATCAAAAAGCTGATCAGCAACTCCGGCGAACAGGTAGCTAATGGCGTAAAACTTGTGCAGCAAGCTGGCTCGGCGCTGTCCGAAATCGTCGGTTCCTCAACAAACGTATCTGCTGCTCTGGACGAGATAAAAAGCGCATCTCGTGAGCAGGCCAATGGTATCGAAGAGGTGGCCAAGGTCGTTGCGCATATGGATGAGATGACTCAACGCAACTCAGCGATGGCCGATCAGAGCGCCGGTATAGCCTCTGAGCTTCAGACCGCAACAGATGCTCTGAAGCGCCTAATCGAGGGATTCCGCGTGCCGCGAAATGGCGCGGGATCAAACAATATTGGCACTGAGGGAACGCAGCTTCGCAAGATCGCTGCCCAGATGGGGCTTTTCTCAACAACAGCGCCACAGCGCGCGGTCACGGCGACTAACGCGCGTCGACAAGTCAATGGGCCCGACCTTGGATGGGAAGAATTCCAGGAGGTCTAGCTATAGACTCTGAGGATAATTGCGCCGACTGGAAAAGGTGAGGCTTAGGTCTCCGGATTCGAGTTTTTAAAATTGCTAATCTTCCGCGCAGATGCAGCCAACTGCATCCAATCTAAGCACCGAGTCACAGAGCTTTGCTTCTCAAACGAAAAATCTGCGTGGCGATCGTCCGCTTCTGGTGGGCCGGGGCGGCGAGCAACTGAAGGCCCAGAACATGTCAGCTGTCTGCTGAATTCCTGCCTTTTGCGGAAATATCGTAGAACAAATTCCGGGATTCGACGTCACGATTCCGCCTAAGCACCATCATCACCGTCGCCATTATTGTGTGAGATCTGAAAAGCGCGCCGATCGTGCGACAGAGATCTGCCGCAATATAAGTCCGCGGGCAGGAGTTCATTCGCGATCGTGCGCAATCTCAGGTTTGTTCTATAACCGGAATATATTTGATAGCGAGAAAAGAAGGCGCGCGCCTTTCTTAGTCTCGAACGGCGAGTTCATCATGATCGGCTTGGCGATGCCGACCGAGAGGTGGAGATCGTCCGTCAGGAACAGGCGCGCACCCGCGCCCGCCGACGCGAAACTCTGGTCGAGGTCGCGACCCGGGAGCTTGATCCGCGCGGCTCCGCCTTCGACGAATGTGAACAATTGGTAGCCCTTGATGAACTTGAGCGACAGCAACTGGTCGTAACGCAGTTCGGCCGAGCCTGCGATCGCGTCGTCGCCGGAGATCCAGCCGGCGTCGAAGCCACGGCCGAACGAAAGCCCGCCCAAAGCATATTGCTGCGACGTCAGGAGAGGACCGGACGCCAGCTGGCCCCCTGCCGCCAGCTTGATCGACCAGTTCTCGTTGAAGTTCTCGTAATGCGTCAGCGAGGCGTTGATCAGCGCAAAATGCGGAGAGGCGTCATGGCGGGACAGCCAGTCGGCGCTATCGGCCTGTCCGTCGATGAGGCCGAGGCCCTTGCGAGCCGTCGCGGAAATATAGGTCCAGCTGCTGGCGCGCAGGTGCAGCTTGTAGTCAGCCGTGAAACTAGCGATGCCGATCCGGTCGGCGAAGATCGGCCCGATGAAATCCCGCTCGGACGCACGCGTCACGCCGAGCGACGCCGTGAGCCATAGCGACTGCATCTGGCTGAGAATCGGCGCGTAGGAGATCCTCGCTTCGACCGTGTCTGCCTGCGAGCGGTTCCTTAGATACCGGCGAAGATCGCCCGGCCAGTTCTCGCTATGCGATGCCGAGACGCCGATGCGCCAGCTGTCGGAACCGAGCGGCAGATCATAGGCGATCCGGCCATAGCGCATCTCGCGCGGCGAGCCGGGGACGAAGGACCCGCTGACCGTTAGGCTGTCGCCCGGCATCAGCATGGAATTGAGCGCGACGCTGCCAGATGCCTGCCACGGCCCCGATGACGCGGAGCCCATATTGTCGATGGCCGCGGCTCCGTAGAGGCGCCAGCTCTCGGTCTTGACGCCGAGGCGGAAGCGGCCTGAACCGGGCGATGTCTCGTCGAGCGTCGTGTCGACGACCTTGATGCCCGGCCGTTCGTTGAGGAGCAGGAGCTGGCGTTCCAGGCTGGCTAGGCGCGACGGCCGCTCCTCGGTGAGCGGTGCGAGCAGGCGCTCCAGCCCGAAGGCGGCATCCGTTCCCGAGATGCTGACCTGCTCGATCGCGCCCTCGACGACGGTGACCCTCAGCGCACCCGAGCGCATGTCCTGGGGCGGGATCAGGGCCCGGCTGAGATGAAAACCCGCGGCACGGTAGCGCGCGGTGATGGCGGCGGCGATCGCAGCCAGATTCTGCGCAGAAAGCTCGCGATCGAGATAGGGCTGATAGGTAAATGCCAACTCGGCGGCAGACAGGGCCGTGGCGCCTTGCAGTTCCACCTGCTTGACTCGGAATAGCGGCGTCTGATCTTCGAGCTCAGCCCCCGAGCCGATCGCCGGAAGCGTGACGGGATTGCGGCGCTCCTCCGCCTCGCGCCGTTCTGACTGTGTCTCGGCCGCCAGCGGCGCCGGCCGCAGGGGATTCGCGGGCGGAACCGCTTGCGCGGAAACAGGCACGACTGTGAGCTGCGACAGGACGATCGCAGCAGCCGCCCTGCCTATGAAGCCCAAGCCTTCAGTCATTCGCAAACGCCCACCTGCCCGATTCCCATTCTTTAAGGAGAGGTGAACGGAAAGGGTTAATGAAGCGTAAGTATTAAAGGTTGCGATGCGGATGAGGGCTAAGTTTCTCTTCATGGCTTCATGCTTAGGTGACGGTCACGACGCTTCCAGCATGGAAGCCTTCCGCCTCAAGGAATGAGTGCATGACGGGCCGTTTCGCGTTCTGGTTCGCGGTCGCAGCCGCATGGTTTTACACCTGCAGCCTGCCCGCCGTCGCGCAGGACAATGTCTGGACGGTCGCGAAGAGTTCCGGAGAGGCTTGGGTCGGCTCAGCAAGCCATCCTGCCTCGCTGACGCAGAAGACGGAGTTGCGGCCGGGCGATTCCATCCGGACCGGGCGCACCGGACGCGTTCTGCTCGTGCGCGGCCAGGAAACGATACTGGTCTCGCCGAATTCCGCGATCAGTCTGCCCGAAGCCGGGCGGTCCGGCCTGTCGACCGTCATACAGCAGGCGGGAACCATCCTGCTGGATGTCGAAAAGCGGAACGTGCAGCATTTCGAAGTCGAGACGCCCTATCTCGCAGCGGTGGTGAAGGGGACGCGTTTCCGCGTTTCGGTTACCGTCGGCCATACTAAAGTCGAAGTCGTCCGCGGCCAGGTGCAGGTCACCGATTTTCGCTCAGGCGACTATACACTGGTGAACCCGCAGCAGTTCGCGAGATCATCTGGCGGCGGGACGCCCGGCCTGAGGGTCGGTGGCAGCGGAGAGCTCGGAACTGTCATGCGCGGGCCTGCTCAGGCCCCGCGCGTGCAGCCTATGCCCGTCCCGGCCGGCGGCCTGAAGCCGGACGCCGGCGCGGTTCCCTTGCGCAATGCGCAGCCCACGACCTCGGCCGGTGCTTCCGGCCCCAGTCAGCCGGTCATCGCTCGGACACCGGCGGGCGGCGCGCGCATCCTCGCCCCGATCGGAGAGCTGCATCTCAACATCCGTCAGGTCACGAACGGCATGGCGCGCAACGACAGCGCCGTTAACGCGAAGAGCAAGGGCTGGTCGAGCCGCCTCCAGCCGGGCAACGGCGGCAACAACATCCGTCTGGACAATAGCGGATCCGCCGGACCGAACGGCAATGGCTCATCGTCCGGATCTGCGGCATCTACGGCCATGACCGCAGGCCCCTCTGCAGCCGGTAGCATTATCATTTCGAATGCCGCGGCGAATGGTGGCGGTGGCGTGGGGAGCGGCGGCGGAACGGGCGGTGGCGCCCAGGCTGGCGGCGGTCAAGGTCGGGGCACCGGCGGCCACTCCGGATCATCGTCCGGCGGTCTTCTCGGACTCACTGGCCAGTTCGTGGGTGGCCTCGACACTCTCATCGAGAACCGCGGCCGCGGCAACGCCTACGGCCAGCATGGCGGGAACGGCATCGGCAAGGCACTGGGCCTGGGCAAGAAGAATTGAAAGTGGCCGTGCAAGGCAGCCGAGCGGCGGCATGGGGATGGAAGGCTAGGCCTGTAGGGCTGCTGCTACGATCCCGGTCCTATCTGTTCGCCCTACTGGCCGTGGCGCTCGTCGTTCTGGCCGGCGCCCATGAACGCTTGCGGGAGACGGTGCTGGACGCGCGCTTCAACCTGGTCAAGCGGGCACCATCCGGCACCATCGCCATGGTCGAGATCGATCCACGCTCGATTGCGGCGATCGGGCGCTGGCCCTGGCCTAGGTCGCTTCATGCCGAGCTGGTCGGCAAGCTCGCCGAACTGGGCGTGACCGACATCGCCTTCGACGTCGATTTTAGCGCCCGCTCCGTCGACGCGGAGGACCAGCGGTTCTCGGACGCGCTCAAGGGTGCGGGTGGCAGCGTCATCCTGCCGATCTTCAGGCAGGTCGCTTCTGATGCCGGCGGCGCGCGGCAGGGCTATGTGAACCGCCCGCTAGCCATGTTCGAGGCGGATGCCTGGCTCGGCATGGTCAACGTCGCGCCGGACCGAGACGGCGTCGCACGCGATTTCAGCTTCGGCGCCATGATCGATGGTCAGTTCATTCCCTCCATCGCTTCGCTCCTTGCGGGATTGCACCAACCCTCCACCCCGGAGTTCCGGATCGATTTCGGCATCGATGGCCGCGGGGTGCGCGGCGTGCCCTATATCGACATTCTACGAGGGAATGGGGACTTGGGAGCCGTCCTGCGCGGCAAGAAGGTCATCGTCGCCGGCACGGCCGCGGAACTCGGCGACCGGTTCGTGATCCCTGGCGGGCAGATCATCCCCGGTGCCTTGCTGCAGGTTCTCGCCGCGGAATCGATGCTGCAGGGTCGAACCTTGCGAACGACCACGCTCGCGCTTTCGAGCGCGTTGCTGTTCGGGCCGCTTCTGACCGCATTCGTGCTAAGGCGACGCCGGACACGGCATCGGATACTCGCCGTGATCTCCGCAGCTATCGCAACCGAAGCGGGAGCGGTCGCGATCCAGTTTGTCTATCCGATCGCGATCGATACATCCCTCCTTCACGTCGCGGCCGTCGCTTATGCCCTGATTGCACTCGTCGAGGAGGTCGATCTCCGCGGCCTGCTCCGGCTTGCCGCGGAAAAGCGTTTCAACAACGTCGCCATGTCGTTGTCGGACGGGCTCGTTTGCGTCGACCGGGAGGGGCGCATCTCGATGTCG
Source organism: Allobosea sp. UC22_33 (assembly GCF_042700715.1). Lineage (NCBI taxonomy): Bacteria > Pseudomonadati > Pseudomonadota > Alphaproteobacteria > Hyphomicrobiales > Alloboseaceae > Allobosea > Allobosea sp. UC22_33. The sequence continues at coordinate 5,205,013 of NZ_CP170556.1, read as the reverse complement.
AACGCGGCAGCGAGCCGGATTTTCGGCCTCGATGCCGCGCAGATGAGAAACCTGCAGTTTGCCCGGCTGCTGGCCGTCGACGCAGCCGGCCCCGACGCCAGCGCGCCTCCGACAACCAATGGCCAAGTTCGCGAAGAGACGGGAAAGCGCGCAAACGGCGAGTTTTTTCCGCTCGAATGCAGTTGGTCGGTCTGGGAGACACCCTCCGGCCGACAATACGGCGTCGTGCTGCGCGACATCTCCGAACGCCGACGGCAGCAGGAGCGCATTCGCTATCTCGCGGAAACGGATCCCGTCTCCGATCTTCCGAACGGCAACAGCCTGATCACCGCCTTGAGCGACGCCCTGCGCCGGGACGAGCCGCAACGCCTCATGCTCGCAAGCCTCTGGCATTTCCGGCGGATGCGGGATCTTGAAGGCCAGACCTTCGCCGACGCGCTTATCCGCGCCGCGGCGACAAGGCTGAAATCCAGGATCGGCCAGGGCCTGATCCTGTCGCGGAGCGACAGCGACGAATTCGCGATTCTGCTGCCGGCGAGCCAGGTTGATGTCGATCGTCTCGCGGCATCGCTTATCGAGACGTTCCGCAACGAGCCGCTCGAAGCCGAGGGCCGCGTGGTACGCGTGCCGATCGTCCTCGGCCACGCCGGTTCCGAGGAGGCCGCCGATCCGGAGGTCTGGCTCGGCAATGCCCGTTTCGCGCTCGCCGCGGCTCAGCGGCAGGAGGCGGAGATCGCCGTCAGCTTCGCGCCGGGGATGCGCGACGAGGTCGAGAAGCGGATGGCCCTGGAAAACCGGCTCCGTCAGGCACTGACGGCAGGAGAATTCGAACTGTTCTATCAGCCGCAGGTGGATCTCCAGACCCGATCGATCGTGGGCGCGGAAGCCCTGATCCGCTGGCACCACCCCGAGCGTGGCTACGTCTCGCCCGGCGAGTTCATGCCGGTGATCAACGGAAGCTCGCTTGCGGACGGGGTCTCGGCCTGGGTTCTTGAAACCGCGATCCGCCAAGCCGCCATCTGGCAGCAGCGGGGAACGCCCTTGCGTGTCGGCATCAATCTCTCGCAGTCCCAGTTCACGGCGGGAACGCTTGCGGTCGACGTCGCGCGTCTTTTGGACGCCACCCGGCTCGATCCCGCCTGGCTCGAACTCGAAGTGACGGAAGACATCATTCTCGATGACATCAGCCGCGTCAGGGCGATCCTCGGATCGCTGCGCTCGCTCGGTGTTCACATCGCGTTCGACGATTTCGGAACGGGCTACGGCAGCTTGACCTCGCTGCGGGACTTCCCACTCGATACCATCAAGGTCGACCAGACCTTCGTTCGGAACCTGGAGCCGGGAAGCGAGAATGCCGCGATCGTCACGGCCACCATCGATCTGGGAAAAGCCTTGGGGAAATCGATCATCGCCGAGGGCATCGAAACCGAGGCGGCCGCCGCGCTCTTGACCGCACTGGGCTGCCGGGAAGGTCAAGGTTACCTCTTCGCGCGCCCCATGCCTGCTCGTGAACTTGAAAATGCTTGGCTACGTTGGGCAGCATAAAGCTCTATGCGTCGGCCGAGAGCATGCTCAGCTGTGGCCAACAGAGGCCACCTCATCTCAAAGCTCGTTCTGCCGAGGCTGAGCATTTCTCTATGGCCTCGTCGGGACATAGGCGCGACAGCTGAGACGGTGAGTCGGAAGCTTAGCAACACCTGTGCTTCCAACTGCCCTCGTGTACGGGAAGCTGGCGATTCCTCGGTCTGCTTTGCAGGGATCTCTCACGATTATATAGCCTACTTTGAGAAAGACCATTTTCCGGCGGGCAAAACAATCGTTTCGAAGAAATGCGGCCGGTTATCCGAAAATTTCATCGAGTGCCTTGGGTCTACCAAGAAGATAGCCTTGTCCGCTATAAAAGCCGACCTCACGAAGCACATCAAGTTCCGCCTGAGTTTCGATTCCTTCAGCGATGATCATCGTGCCGACGCGCTGAGCGAATACGCCAAGTGCCGCGGCGAGAGCTCTACGTATGGGGTCCCGGTCGACGTTACGGGTGAGGCTGATATCGAATTTGATTATATCTGGGCGCAGGTCAAGGATATGCCGCATGCTCGAATAGCCGGCGCCTGCGTCATCGATCGCTATGCGTATTCCTTGAGCCCTTAGCGGGGCAAGAGCGTCTATGATCGATTGATAGTCAGCGACAGGGAGGTGCTCTGTTATTTCGATCACGAGGCGGTGCGGGTCAAAGCCGGAAAGCGCTTGGGTGAGGGGCCCCTGTTGAAGAAGCGTGTTGGGCGAGATGTTGATGCTCAGACTGGCGGAGGCGGGCAAATGGGCGCAAAATGAGATAGCCTTTCGCGCAACCAATAGCTCAAGCTCGGCCCCCAAGCCTACTCGATGAGCTTCAGCGAACCATTCGTTTGGCGGGCGTGTGGGCTCAGTCGCAAATCTTGAAAGGCATTCGACGCCGAGTATGGAGCCGTCGTTCAGCGCTCTAATCGGCTGAAATACGAGGTTCGGATCCCCGCTTCTTATCGCCGAACCAATATTTTCTACGGCGGCGCGTCGGGCACGGTTCTCGCTTACATCGGCCGCTATGTCAGCTGCGAGCAAGAGACTGAAGGTTCTCAGTAGATCAAGGTCGCGCTCGCCCAACTCTGGTTGAGGTTTGTGACTAAAGCAACAAAATGTCCCAAAAATGCGCTCATCGTCGACTTTGATTGGAACGCTCAAATGGGCACCAATCGGAATGGACGCCGTCTCCGCAATAGACATCGCTAATTCGACCACAGAAGTGTCCGCAATTAATTGCGGCAAAGCGCCGGACGCAACGTGTTTGCAGTAGCCGGCTGCAAGTGGAATTACGTCGCCTGCCTTGAAAATGCCCTCGGTATAATCACAGTTTACATTTTTTTAGAATCCGATTTGTGCCTAAAAATTCTGACACAAACGCCACATCCATTCGCAAATGCGTTCTTATGGCTGCAAGAACGCGGTCAATATTTTGAGAGACGTGTGGTGAGAGCACCGTTGGAATACTGTTCAAATCGGATGCGTCGGCCAACATCAGATTGCCTTGAGTCGATCAATAGTTGAATTTCAATCCTACGGTGCAGGGGTGAATTGTTTCTAACAGAGCCTGCCGCGTACGCCGCGCACAATCGGTGGAATTAAAACCATTCCTGTCCGTCCGTCGGCAAGCCCTGAGCGTTTTGCCGAGCAAACAACAACAGAATTCTGAGCGAAACAGCCTGGCGTATCAGGCAAAGCGAACCTCAAGTTCCCCGCCTGCTTTGCCCGCGATCTCGCAAGTTTTGGAGAAACCATCTGCAGCGATTGCGAGCTTGAAGCGCTCCGGAACGCCGGCCGTGTTCATTATGGCGAGGCTCGCGCCCTGTTCAGAAAGCCGCTTTACCGTGCAGTCGATCACTGAGCGACCAGAGTTGAAAACGATCTGCCCGGCCTTAAGTACGCGTCGGCCGAGGCTGCTTTCGACTTCAGCCACCGCAGCGGCGACACAGCGGTCGCGCCCTTGCTCCTTAGCGGCGTAGAGCGCTTGGTCGGCTCGCTGGAGCATTGTGTCCAGATCAGTCATCGCTGGGCTGAAAGTTGACAAGCCGCAGCTCGCTGTAATTGAGAACGAGCGCTCAGCCGCGGAGAAGTGCTGGGCAGAGATCGCGCTGCGCAGCTTCTCTGCGACGCCCAACGCGGCCTCTCGCCCGGTAAGCGGCAGCATCACCGCGAACTCTTCACCACCTATGCGGCCGATAAGGTCGCTCTCACGAAGCAGGCTGCGGCAGGTTGCAATGCTCTCGGCCAGCACCTTATCGCCCGTCGCATGACCGTAGCTGTCATTGACTGCTTTGAAATGATCGAGGTCCAGCAGTAAGCAACTTGCCTCGTGTCTATGGCGCTTCGCCAGCGAGAGCTGGCGGGTGGCCGCGTCTCGGAAGGCTCGACGCGAGAGCGCTCCGGTCAGCCCGTCAACGCTGGCGAGTTGTCGCAATTCCAGCGCGTCCATGACGACAGCGGCAAGGTCTTGCAGGATAACGATCTCGTCTGCCGTGATCGAGCGGGGGGCCGGCGCCATGGCGCAAAGCGTGCCGATATTCTGCCCCTCGGCGCTCCGCAGCGGGAAGCCTGCGTAAAACCGCACATGGGGCGGACCGGTTACGAACGGGTTCTCGCAGAAGCGACCGTCCCGAAGCGTGTCGGTGATAATGAGAGGCTCGGCCCGGCCGATTGTGAAGTTACATATTGCGGGTCCTCGCGCGGTCTCGCAGGCGTCGATACCCTGGCGCGCCTTGAACCATTGTCTATGACCATCGAGGAAGGCCACCGTTGACATCGGAACGTCTAGGATGCGGCAAACTAAACGTGCGACGCGCTCAAAAGCCTCCTCCTCCGGGCTGTCCAGGATATCAAAACGAGCGAGAGCGTCCAGCCGTTCCTGTTCGATTGCCCAATTTGCGTGGAGCATGCTGCACCTCCCATGGAGCCTGCACCACAAAAGATCCCAGACGCTAACGATAAGTTAAACCGCCTCTTCAGCCGCGCTCTTCAGGATGGAATGGAATCGATATGGCCAATTCCGGTTCTGTGGATAGTCGTTGGGTAATCCCAACCTTCCTTTCGAACTCAACCCGGCTGATGTAGCTGATTGTCGATCGCCTGCGAACGGCGTTGTGGAATTGTACGACGGAGTCGAACATGTCCGCACGAACGTCGTCACGTGTTCCGCAGATCCTGCCACTGATCCGCTCGGTTTTGAGCTCGGAACCCTAAAGGGCCACGCGAAGCAGCGAAAGAACTCTCCCTCGCGGGTTTGTCGCAGACTTTGGCACAGCGGCTCGTCGAGCAGGTGACACGTTGTTGGCCCGATGTCCACAAAATGGCAGCAGGCCAGATAGGTGATCTAGCCTGTAGACGGCAGCGGGCAAGGTGAATCAAAGGTCTAAATTTGTGATCGAGCCAGACTGGACACCCAGTCCGAGACCTTCTGCCCCGTCGAGCGGCCTTGCCAATCCGAGAAGGTGTAAGGTTTCGAGGCCGCCGCATCCTTGTCGAGCAGGGCGGTCTGGGCGCGGGCGAATTCCCGATCGAACAGATTGATATTGGCCTCGTCATTGAGTCTGAGAGCGCGATCGTCGACGTTCGTCGACCCGACCGAAGTCCAGATGTCGTCGACGATGACTAGCTTGCAGTGGAAGAAGGTCGGCTGATATTCGCTGATCTTCACGCCGGCCTGGAGGAGATCCCCCCAAAGGTGCCGTGACGCCTTCCTGACGATGCGCGCATCGGTCTGTGATCCAGGGACGATGATTTGGATGTCGACGCCGCGCTGGCGGGCTTCAAGAAGCTGCCTGCGCGTGAGCTCGTCGGGCACGAAATAAGGCGTCGCGATCCGGATATTCTTTTGCGCAGCGGCAAGCGCCGTCATGAGCATGAGATGCATGACGTTGCGTTGATGTGTGGAGCTTATAACCACCTGCGTACCGCGCTCGCCGGTTGAGCTTATTTTGGGGAAAAAGCGGTCCCCCAATAGCAGTTCGCCGGTCGCCTCGATCCAGTGCTCCGCGAACGCCGCCTGAAACTCCGCCGCTGCGGGCCCCTCCACGCGGTAGTGATTGTCGCGCCACTCACTCGGCGAACGAGCATCGCCATTCCACTCGTCGGCTATACCGACACCGCCCGTAAAGCCGATGCGGCCATCGATGATCAGCAGCTTTCGGTGAGTCCGATTGTTAATCCGGTCCAGCGTATACCAGGTGACCGGGCGGAACCGGACGACCTCAACGCCTGCATCCCGCATCCGCTGGATGAGGCGCTCGTCCATCGGCAGGCTGCCGACCCAATCGAGCAGCACCTTTACGCTGAGGCCCTCCCGGGCCTTGATCGACAGGGCATCGGCAAAATCTTCGGCAATGGCGCCGCGCCAATAGATATAAGTCTCGAAGCTGATCGTCTGCCGTGCTTCGCGGATGGCGCGCAGCATCGCTGGGAAAATCTGAATGCCGTTGGCCAGCGTGTCGACCCGATTGCCGGGGATGTAACTCGACCCGAAGAGAGCCCCCATCGATGTTCTGAGCTGTTCATCCGAGGAAGCCAGGTGATGGGGAAGCGGTTGTCTCAGCTCCTGCGGCTCCGGGAGAAGCGTGAAGGCCGCCAGGCATCCCAACGCTCCGAGCGCAGCCGATATCATCGCAACCCAAAGAGGGTGTCTTCGCCACTTCACGACCACCTCGTAGAAATGCAGTCCAGCGCGTCGATTGAGGCGAGCATCCTCGCCCTCTGATTATGCCGCATCATGTTTCGTGGCCAAGGTCAGGCAGGCTCGGCAGACTCCTCGCAGGGATGTTTCCACCGTGTCGCCCGGGGCTTGAAGATCCGACGCGAGGCTCGAGTCGAGCGAGAATTGCCCGACACGAGCGCCGCGGTCGGGACCCGGCGCCGCAGGCGCCTGACGGCATACTTGATGTGGGCCGCCCCCTGCGGGCCGATGAAGCAAACGCAGATCAAGGCGGGGCTTTGCTTGGCGAGACGTTCCAGACCTGTGGTCAACAGAGTGGTTGGAGGTAGCGCATCAGCAGCTAATCCATGCTTGCCTAGTATCTGGCTCAACATCAGCGCGGCAGCCTCATCGAGCTGCGACCTCGCGCCTATGCAGACGACACGATCGCTACCCTGGAATGCCTCTTTAAGGTCAGTCGCGCCGAGCACCGGCAAGTCCGAGGTTCCTTCGCTTTCGTCGGTCTGTTCGACGGCCGCCTCGCTCTCGGGATCGGACGTCGCATCTGTCAATTCTGGGCGGCGATCCTCATGATCAGACAGATCCTCCACGACCTCCCGAATGCTCGCGAGGATCTGGTTTCGCCGAGACGCGTCGAGGACACCACGGGCCTCGTCCGCAGCGGCCAGGCGCAGTCCTTCGAGCGCCACCTCGTCGTAATAGGCGGATAGCGAGCGCTCTTTGAGCACCTCCTCAGCCTTGTCGGCTGCTTCCGCGGGGTCTCCAGCCAGAATTCGCTGATAAAAAATCTCTGGAGCCGATAAGGCAGGTCGATCTCCCAGCATCACGTCCAGAAATTCCAGTCTTTCGACATGCCGGCCAAGGACGACGAGACAAACGGTCAAGGGTGTCGCCAAAACCAGCCCGATGGGCCCCCATAGCCAAGTCCAGAATGTCGCGGCGACCACGATGGCGACGGGCGAGAGCCCGGTAGAGCGGCCATAGGCCAGCGGCTCGATCACATGCCCGGCGAGGGGCTCGGCGATCACGAACAACGCCGCCGTCCACGCGAGCATCGTCCAACCGGGATCGACCGATGCGGCGATCACCATCGGAAAAACGGCCGAGAGGACGGCGCCGAGATAGGGAATGAATCGTAGGATCGCCGCCAAAATTCCCCAGAGCAGAGCGCTGGGAACGCCGATGGCGGCAAGGCCGCAACCGATCACCACGCCGAACCCGGCGTTGACGATAAGCTGGGTGAGAAACAGGCGGCTGAGGCGCTTGCCGGCGTCATCGAATGCGGCCGTCGTCTTCTGCAGATCATAGGTGCCGGTCAATCGGATGAACCGGTTTCGCAGGTCTTCACGCTTCAACAGGATGAATACCACGAAGATGAGCACGATTCCGGTTGTCGTCAGAGGGTGGATCAGCGGAGCCAGAAAGGCCTGCAGCGTTTGGATAGCGCCGGGCTCCGGCTGATGCACTTCGACCGGGATCGGGCGTCCGTCCCGCGCGGGACCTGGGGTTCCATTTGAGGCAGGAGCTTCTGCCTTCGGACGATCGAGTTCCTTACCCAAGTCTTGCAAGACATCCGCGGCCCGGCTCAAAACCCCGCTTCCAGCGCCCGAGCCTTTCAAGGCGGCAATCTTGGCGCGGATAGTGTTTTGATAGGTCGGCAGCTCACTCGCCAATTGCGTCGCCTGGCCAACCATAGCCATCGTCAAGGCCGCCAGCGTTGCAAACGCAATCAGGACGACGACAAAAACGGCCAGCGCTCGTGGCACGCGCAGCTTCTGCAGACCTTTGACCAGCGGAGCCAGGACGAAGCTGAACAGGATCGCGAGCGCCACCGGGACGAACACCTCGCGGCCGAAATAAAGCGCAGCGACGATAAATACCCCGATGGCTACGTTCGAGACGACGTCAGCAGGGGATCTTGCCGATGGAGCCGCAATGGTAGGAGTAACCTCAATCGCGGGCATCGATGGTTTCCTTCATTCTGGACGCCGGCATGAAACGGTCGACGACGGGCAGCCGTCCGGAGAACCTATTTCTTCGACGATTGCAGCGCGGCGGCGTCGCCGGGAGGCACCGACCAGGTCGCAGTCCAGGTCTCGCTCAGGGTTCGATTGCGCGCCCTGAGAAACATGCGAAGCTCGGCGGACTGGCCGTCCGGCAACGTCGCGTCGACGATGGCACGCGCCCCCTTCAAGGGGGCATTGAAGGTCAGGATCTTCGTGGTGATCGTCCCGGCCGTCGTCGTAGCGACGAGCTCGAGGCGATCGGGTTCGTTCTGATAGTAGGCGAGATCGCCGCCGGCGAAATCGACGATGAAGCGCTTCGTGCCCTTGCCTTCGGCAACGCCGTCCTCGATGTCGGAGCCGTTGAAGGTCTGTTGCACCTGCGCGTGCGGGTGCAGGTTCCACGTCGTCGAGATCGCCGAGATGCGGTAGCGGAACTCGGCCGCCTGGCCGCTCGGCAGCGGCTTGCTCGGCGTCCAGCACGCTACGATGTTGTCGAACGCCTCGTTGTCCGTCGGGATTTCGATGAGATCGATCCGGCCTTCGCCCCAATCGCCCTGTGGCTGGACCCAGTAGCCCGGTCGCGCATCGTAGCGTGCTTCCAGGTCCTGATAGCTGCCGAAGTCGCGGTCGCGCTGCATCAGGCCGAAGCCGCGTGGGTTCTTGTCGCCGAAGCTCGATATGCGCAGCGCCTTGGGATTGCGAATGGGCCGCCAGATCCATTCTCCGCCGCCGGACTGCAGCATCAGCCCATCCGAATCGTGGATTTCAGGGCGGAAATCGGTTCTCTGGCCGAGATCACCCTCGCCAGCCTGGAACATCGAGGTCAGCGGCGCGATGCCGATCCGCTCGATCTCCCGGCGCGGGATGATCGTCGCGGTGACGTCCATATGGGTTTCGCGGCCCGGACGGACGACATAGCGAAAGGCCCCGGCGACCGACGGGGAATCGAGCAGGGCGTAGATGACGAGCTCTGTGGTGTCGCGTGACGGCTCCTCTACCCAGAGCGCCCGCATGAACGGGAATTCCTCCGGACCTTCGCCGCCGACATTCAGCGCCAGAGAGCGCGCCGACAGGCCGTAGCGGTGCCCCCGGCCGATCAACCGGAAATAGCTCGCGCCCAGGAAGGAGATGACCTCGTCCTGCACCTTCGGGTCGTTCAGGTTGGTGGTGACGGCGAAACCGGCGAAGCCCAGCGCCGGCGAGAGGCCCTTGGGGACGGGCACCTTGCCGTATTCGAACAGGCCGGTCGTGAACGGGATCGGGATCGCGTTGCCGTGGTTGATGATGTGAACCTGGACCGGCTTGTTGTGCAGGAAGCCGAGATGGAAGGGCAGCAGGCGGAAATCCGATCCGTTCTCGCGCCAGAAGGCCTTGTCGCGGCGAAACCGGATTTCGCGATAGCTGTCATAGGTCAGGTTCGAGAGCTCGGCCGGGATCTTGGCGCTCTCCGCATCGAAGGGCTGCCTGGCCAGGGCCGTCGCCTGCTGGACGACATCGTCATAGCCGAAGCCCTTCGTCGCTCCCGTTGGCGCTTGGGCGTTCACGACACTGCGGCCTGCCAGCAAGGCGGCGCTGGACAGCAAGGCGAGCAGTGCGCGGCGAGACGGTGAATACAAGGATGATCCCCCCGAGTTTCGACCCATATCGTTCCGCCTATCCTAGAACGCTACTAAAGAACGGGAGTTCCGGAGCGTGCCTTCCTTGCTGAGCTTAGCGCCAATCTGCTCCCGCCCGTTTATTGGGGGATGGGATAAACCACCCTCACTTTGCGCTCTTTGCTCTCGGGCCTAGCCGGCTCACCTGCCGCCTCAACAGCTGCGATAGAAGATTGAGATCTGGCGCTTACCGACGCTGAGCTAAGACGTGTGCCGAGTTCGAACCCTGCAACCGCGGCGCCGTGGTTCCTCGCGCCTCTGTCCGATGCTTGAGCGGCATTGCAGCCAGCAATAATGGCAAAGAAGACTAATGCCAGAGGGCGCATGTTGTGCCTCGCGATAGACTGATGTGAGCGAATGAGACGAGCGCCGCATCGCGGCGCTCAAGAAATAATGGATAGCCACCGGCCATCCTTCCGGCTGCCGTCAATTGACCTCGTGTCACCTTGCGCGTGAGACGATCCCCGTAGGCATTGGTGTGGGTTACCCTCTTGGTGACGCGCGTCGCGCCGTGTCGCCCGACCTCGCGCTGAACAACGACTTTGCGCCCAGTCTGCCGATGCCCGTGGCGCCAGCCGCGATGCAGGCCGTTGTCAACATGGCGTCGTTCCTTGACGATGACGGTCTCTGCCGAAGCCGGCGCAGCACCAATTGGGAAGGCCAGGAAGGTCAAGGGAGCAAGCAGCAGATACTTCTTCATCGGTGCGCTCCCGGTTTTTTATCGTGGATCCGGCATAACTGCCGCTGTTTCGAATGGTTCCAAACAGAACCAAATCTCGGCATCGCCCCGCGGTTGTCCCACTCCCGCGCGGCTAGCGGGCGCTTTCCGGCAATTGGCGAGAGCCGGTTTGGGCACAATAAAACCCTGGTTCACAGAGCGGCGAAGCTGATGCGTGAAGCGGCGCTCATGAGGCTGCCGGTCACCCTTACGAATGACCGGGCTTGCGGATCAGGCCACTAGTCAGGCGCACGTCGCGGTATCCCGACGAGCCATCGTTGGATCGCGACGTTAGACGTCGCGCAGAGCGCGTCCGCTGATCAGTCGATGACCTGCACAATGCGGCCCGTTGCGGGATCAACCAGGACGGTGCGGTCGTTGACGACGGTGTAACGATAGTCTGTGGCACCATACTCGCTCGGCACCTCGTAGTAGGTCACGCCCTGGCGCGGCAACGTGGCCCCGACGACGACAGGCTCAGCGTAGGTATACGACGGCCGGCGCTGTTCCGCGACATAGGTTCTGAAGCGCGGCGTATTGTCGCCAATGATGGCGCCGACGACCGCGCCACCTACGCCACCGACAACGGCCCCGACTGGACCACCGACAATGGCTCCTCCAATGGCTCCAGTGGCCAAGCCGCTGGCGGCACCGCCCTGAGCACCCTGCGGATTTTGCGCGAGCGCTATCACGGGGACAGCCGCGAGAGCCGCGGCAAGAACGATGTGCTTGATCATGACGATAACCTCCGCCTGCCGATCACTGAGACAACCCCGCGGCCTAACAGGTTCGGAACCAACTTTATTATTCAAAAATAGTTCCGTGAATTAAATAATTCTGAAATGTAGACCGCCATTCACGCGACTTCAGCTACAATAATCGGGCGAACAAATAGTAAAAGATATGAACGACAGGTGAAGTATTCGTTCACATTGCATTGTGCCGCCCGGGCGCGTCATTGAGTTTCACAAGCGAGGAAACACCGATGCGCAATCTCATGTTCGCTGCCGCTATGGCATTCGGGGCGTTCGCAGCGGGGCCGGCCATGGCAGCACCGGTCTCGTCGAATGCGGGTCTAGCTGCGCCCACCGACGTCGAGGCCGCGCAGTACTATCGTGCGGACCGCGCCTGGCGTCCGGTTCGCCGCCATTGGGACCGCCCAGGCAGAGGATACGGTCGCCGTTTCCATGGACCGCCGCCGCACGCCCGTGCCTATGGCCGGCGCAGCCATGACCGGGGCTACTATCGCTATTGACCAGCGGCATACGTTCGCCCGGAAGCGCACCCCGCTTCTGGGCGAACGTTTTCAGCATATGCGATCGAATTTCGTCTCACTGAATCCAACAACGCAGCCTTTCCGGCCGTTCTCAAGGAGCCTCGCGAGCGCTGCCAATCTTTGGACGATTTTTTGACTTTCCCGGCGAGTGCAACACCAGATTGGAGATCGCTGGTGCGACTCTTATGGCAAGCTTCGCTTGAGAGAGCCCAGTGACCGCCTCGGCCAAAGCTGGCGCGGTCACTCACAGATGATCGATTGCAGGCGATGTTGCGGTCGTGACGCCTTTTGTCCGGCAGGTCCCATTTCGGGCGAAGCATCAGCGTCAGCAATTGGCGCAGCACGGCTATGCCAAGATGCAGAGCAACCCTTTCATACAGCGCCAGCGCTTCCAGCTTTCCCCTTTAATCGACTGCCCACTAGCTCTCTAACATTCACTAGCTCGCGCCTCCTTGTGAAGCGTTCTCTGCTTGGCGCTCGCTGCGACGGTCGGTTCCGCCGTGCGCAGCGATGAACATGGCAACAGCCGACTGGCAGTAGGACCGGATCTCGTCCTCATCTTTCGCTCTGCGCTCATCGAAGCGGGCGATCATCAGAAGATCGGACCCCTTGATGAGCGCGGCGAACAAGCGGGCGGAGCGCTTGGGGTCAGGCACTTGCAAAACGCCCTTCCCGTGCATCTGACGCAGCAGGGCCTCGATCTGGGCCATGACATGAGAGGCGCCAGCTTCGAAGAAGAGCCTGCTCAGCGCCGCCTGGCTCGTCTTGTCGCCCATGATCATCGCCTCGACGTTGAGAACGTCCGGGCTCTGCAGCGATCGGAGCAGGGCTGAGCCTACCGCATCGAGTTGATCTTCGGCCGAACCCTCAACATCCGCGAATAAGGCTGCCGGCGTCAGCTGCTGGCAGCGTGCCGCCACGGCTGCACTGAACAGCGCCTCCTTGTTCTCGAAGTGCCGATAGATGCTGAGCTTGGAGATTTTCGCCCGTTTGGCGACCTTGTCCAAGGTCGTCGCCTGGAACCCCAGCTCCACGAAGAGTTCGCCTGCGGCGTCAACGATGGTTTGGCGTAGCGCCTCGTTGACCGGCCGGCCCCGGCGACCTTGCCCATTCTCGCTCACGATAATTTTGGTCCTTGACAGTATCGTAATTCGTAAAATACGATACCACTCAGTTTCATATATGTGCAAGCACGATCAAGCGAACGCCGAGCAAGGCAAACCATGGACCGCCGAACCCTACTGAAGCTGGCCGCCGTTTCAGCCATCGGCATGGACGGCGCCAAGGCCGACGCCCAGCAGAACCAATCCCCCTTTATCCGCAGTACGGAGCCGACCATCATGGACGACGTCATCATCATCGGAGGCAGCTTCGCCGGTCTCGCCGGCGCCCTGCAACTCGGGCGTGCCCGTCGCAAGGTGACTGTTCTCGATACCGGCTTGCCTCGGAACCGCTTCGCCGGGCACTCGCATGGCATGCTCGGCCACGATCACAAGCCGCCGCTCGATATCTTGGCCGAGGCGCGGCGCCAGCTAGCGCGCTATCCCACGATCAAGCTGGTCGACGCCCGAGCCGACAGCATCTCCGGCGCCATCGACGATTTCTCTGTCAGCACGAGCGGGGGCGAAGGCCTAAGGGCACGCCGCCTTATCCTAAGCTATGGCATCGTCGATCAGATGCCCGATGTTCCGGGCTTTGCGGAGGGCTGGGGCACTTCAATCGTACCTTGCCCCTATTGCGATGGCTTCGAAGTCGCCGGTCAGCATTGGGGCCTCGTCTGGTCCGGCCCACAGTCGCACAATCAGGCCAGACTATTCCACGACTGGACCGACAGGCTGACGCTCTTCGCTGACGGTCACGACATTCCTTCTGATATCCGGGCCGACTTGGCGAGTCGTAACATTCCTGTCGTCGATGGCCGGATCGGCGCAATCGTCCATCCCGGCGGCCATAGCGCTATCGTCACGATCGAGCCCGGGTCGGATGTCGCGGTCGATATCCTGTTCGCACATCCGCGGACGAAGCCGTCAGCAAGCCTGCATGATGCACTCGGCCTAGCAACCGTCAACACACCAACCGGCATCGCATTGAAGGTCGACGAGCGCCGCGAGACCAGTCTGCCCGGCATCTACGCCGCCGGCGACCTGGCCAACCCCGGGATGCCGTCGGTCACCACGGCGACATGGCAAGGCGCGACGGCCGGGATCTTCGCGCAGCAGTCGATGGTGGCTTGAGGTCGAAGGCGAGATCACCATGGCCGCCGAACCCGACAGCGCCGGAGTGCGCTTCCCTCCACCCTTCATCTATCTCGGAGCGCTTTTGCTGGGATTGGCGGCGGAGCGGTTCGTCCCGCTGCGTTCGTTCGGGATCGACCGGCATTGGGTGATCGGAGCGGGCGCGCTGCTAGTGATTGCAGGCGCAGCGCTGATGCTCTCGGCGGCGGGGCTGTTCCGGCGGCTTGGGACCAACGTTCGTCCGTCTCGGCCAACCAAACTCATCGCGAAGACCGGCCCTTATCGGTGGACCCGCAACCCGATGTATCTCGGCATGGCGCTCACCCACGCCGGCCTTGCGATCGGCCTCGACGGGCCGATCGCCTTGGCCTTGCTCCCCTTGGTGCTGATTGTGATCCAGACCCGGGTGATAGCCCGCGAGGAGCGCTATCTCGAAGCCAAGTTCGGCGCCGACTACCGACAATACAAGGCCGAGGTTCGCCGCTGGCTCTGACGAGGCCACTGCCGCGCGCTCCAGAACCGCCGGGTCTCTCATCAGACCCTCGGCTGACCTCCTTCGGAGAACCCACGGACATGGAATTCGAGCACGTCTCATTCGATCTGCCGCATGGCACCTTCCACGCGCTTCGGGGCGGCGATCCCGATGGTCGACCGACGCTCTTTCTGCACGGCTTCCCCGACCACCCGCCGACCGCGAAACCACTCCTGACCGAGCTCGGCCGTCGTGGACGGCGCGTCCTCGCGCCCTGGCTTCGGGGTTACTCGCCGTCGCCGACAACAGGGCCGTTCGACTTTGCGGCCCTGACCAGCGACGTGCTCGCCCTGATCGACCACTGGTCCCCGGGACGGGCGGTGGACCTGGTCGGCCACGACTGGGGGGCGATGATCACCTACGACGCCTGCGTCACCGCGCCTGAGCGGATCCGACGCGCGGTCACGCTGGCGATTCCGCACCCGCTCACGTTCATGAGGCAGTTGACCCGCCCCGCTCAGCTGCGCCGAAGCTGGTACATGGGGCTATTCCAATTGCCGGGAAGCGGTTGGCTGGCCGCCGCCCAGGATCTCGCCCTCATCGACCACCTCTGGCGGCAGTGGTCGCCCGGCTTCTCGCTGGAGCCCTCCCTCAAGGTGGAACTGCACCGGCACCTGCGCGCCAGCATGCCTTCGCCCCTGAAGTACTACCGGGCGATGCTTCGGCCCGGCATGCTGGGGGCGACGCGCCGCCTGTCTCGGCCGATCCCGGTGCCCCTCCTTCAGCTCCATGGGGCGGACGATGGCTGCATAATGTCTTCGCAGGTCGACGACCGGCACCGCTTCGCCGACCGGCGCGACGTGCAGGTAGTCCCGGGCGTCGGACACTTCCTCCACATCGAAGCCCCCGAGGCGATCGCGGAACGCATCGTGCAATGGGCCGAGTAGCCGAACGCGCCGCGAGGCGACGACCGACCGGGCGTCCCTCGGCTTCGCAATTCAATGCAGCGCTTCGTGATCCGGGAGATCGCCGATGATGCCTAGATCCAAGCTTCTGTTCGCCTCCGCGGGGGTCCTGGCCGCCGCCGGACTCGGCGCGGCCGCGTTGCTGGTGGTGCCGCGATCGCCCGTATCGGCGCCAGTCGACCCACGCAGCAACCCTCCCTTCGTGCGCGTTGCCGTGACGACCTCGGCGTCGGGCGCGGAGCGACGGTTCACAGGCGTCGTCGCCGCACGGGTCCAGAGCAGTCTCGGCTTCCGCGTCCCGGGCAAGATCGTCGAGCGGATGATCAACGTCGGCCAGCCGGTCAAGGCGGGCCAGCCGCTCATGCGCATCGACGAGACCGATCTCAGGTTGGCCCTAACGGCGAAGCGCAACGCCGCGGCGGCCGCGCGGGCCGTGCTGACGCAGGCCACCTCGGACGAGGCGCGCTATGCTATCCTGGTCAAGAACGGATTTGCCTCAAGTCCGCAGCGCTACGAGCAGGCAAAGGCTGCCCTCGACACCGCGACCGCCCAAGCCGCGGCGGCAGAAGCCGAGGCCCGGGTGGCCGAGAACGAACTCGGCTATTCCGTCATACTCGCCGATGCGGACGGCATTGTCGTCGAGACGCTCGGCGAGCCCGGCCAGGTCGTCGCCGCCGGGCAGGTCGTCATCCGGGTGGCTCAGGCGGGCCCGCGCGAGGCCGTCGTCTCGCTGCCCGAGACCGTCAGGCCCGCGATCGGATCTGAGGCCGACGCGACGCTCTACGGCATCAGTGGGCGTCATTTCCGCGCCCTCCTGCGTCAACTCTCCGACTCGGCCGATCTCCAAACGCGGACCTACGAAGCCCGCTACGTCCTCGACACCGAGGCCTCCGTCGCGCCGCTTGGCGCGACCGTCACGGTCCGCGTCTCGGCTTCGAGTGTGGAGCCGGAGGTCGAGGTGCCGCTGGGGGCCGTGCTCGACGACGGGCAGCGCACCGGCGTCTGGCGTCTCGACGAAG
The DNA here is from genome assembly GCF_042700715.1 of Allobosea sp. UC22_33. Classification (NCBI taxonomy): domain Bacteria; kingdom Pseudomonadati; phylum Pseudomonadota; class Alphaproteobacteria; order Hyphomicrobiales; family Alloboseaceae; genus Allobosea; species Allobosea sp. UC22_33. Next base: position 5,188,430 of record NZ_CP170556.1, on the reverse strand, counting down.
CCGGAACGGCCGTGGCCTTCCAGCCGATTCGGATCGTCCGCGTCACCAGCGAGACGGCGATCGTCTCAGGGCTGGAAGAGGGTCGCAAAATTGTCTCGCTCGGTGCGCACCTGCTGCGCGAAGGCCAGCAGGTCAGAACCTTCTCGGATGTTAAGGCGGCCTCGCGATGAGCCTGAACCTTTCCGCGCTCGCCGTCCGCGAGCGGTCTGTCACGCTTTTCCTGATCATCCTGTTCGTCGCGGCGGGCGCCTTCGCATTCCTCCGCCTCGGCCGCGCGGAAGACCCCAGTTTCACCATCAAGACGCTGACGGTCACCGCGGTCTGGCCCGGCGCGACCGCGCGCGAAATGCAGGACCTCGTCGCCGAACCGCTCGAAAAGCGGCTCCAGGAGCTGGCCTTCTACGACCGGGTCGAAACCACGACGCGTCCGGGCTACGCCTACCTGACGGTCAATCTGAAAGACTCGACCCCGCCGTCGCGGGTTCAGGAGGAGTTCTATCAGGCCCGCAAAAAGCTCGCCGACGAGGCGCGCAACCTGCCGCAGGGCGTGCTCGGACCCTTCGTCAACGACGAGTATTCCGACGTCAGCTTCGCCCTTTATGCTCTAAAGGCGAACGGGCTGCCGATGCGCGAACTCGCGCGGCAGGCCGAGACGATCCGGCAAGACCTGCTGCACGTGCCGGGCGTCAAGAAGGTCAACATAATGGGCGAGCGCCCGGAGCAGATCTTTGTCGAGTTCTCCTATGCCCGGCTCGCGACGCTCGGCGTCTCCGCCCAGGATATCGTCACGGCACTACAGCGTCAGAACACCGTCACGCCTGCGGGCTCCGTCGACACGCAGGGACCGCGGGTGTTCATCCGGGTCGACGGCGCGTTCGATGGCGTCCAGGCGATCGCCGACACTTCGATCGTCGCCGGCGGGCGCACGCTCAAGCTCTCCGACATTGCCGATGTCCGCCGCGGCTATGAAGACCCGCCGGGCTTCGTCATCCGCCACCAGGGCGAGCCGAGCCTGATACTTGCCGCAGTCATGCAGGATGGCTGGGACGGGCTCGCCCTCGGTAAGGCGATGGAGGAGATGACCGCCGCCATCGGCGCCACTCTGCCGCTCGGCATGTCGCTCGAAAAGGTCACCGACCAAGCGGTCAACATCAAGGCCTCAGTCGACGAGTTCATGATGAAGTTCGCGATGGCGCTCGGCGTCGTGCTGCTCGTCAGCCTGCTCAGTCTCGGCTGGCGCGTCGGGATCGTTGTCGCGGCCGCGATCCCGCTTACGCTCGCGGTCGTGTTCTTCATCATGCTGGAAACCGGCCGCTTCTTCGACCGGATCACGCTCGGCGCGCTCATCCTCGCGCTCGGCCTGCTCGTCGACGACGCGATCATCGCGATCGAGGTGATGGTCGTGAAGATGGAAGAGGGCATGGACCGCATCAAAGCGGCCGCCTACGCCTGGAGCCATACCGCGGCGCCGATGCTGTCAGGTACGCTCGTGACGATCGCGGGCTTCCTCCCGGTGGGTTTCGCCTCCTCCACCGCCGGCGAATATGCAGGCAATATCTTCTGGGTCGTCGGCTTCGCGCTGATCGTCTCCTGGATTGTGGCCGTGATCTTCACGCCTTATCTCGGCGTGAAGATGCTGCCCGAGATCAAGCCCGTCGCTGGCGGCCATGCGGCGATCTACGACACGCCAAACTATCGCCGCCTGCGTGGCCTCATCACCTTCGCGGTCGACCACAAAGTCCTGACCTGCGCGGTCGTCGGCTTGGCCTTTGCCCTTTCGATTGTCGGGATGGGAGGACTGAAGCAGCAATTCTTCCCGACGTCCGACCGCCCCGAGGTGCTGGTCGAGATCAGGTTGCCCGAGGGCAGCAGCATCGAGAGCACCATGGCGGCCGTCAAAAAGGTCGAGGGCTGGCTCAAGCAGCAGCCCGAAGCGAATATCGTCACGAGCTATGTCGGGCAGGGCGCGCCGCGGTTCTTCCTCGCCCTGTCACCGGAACTGCCGGACCCGGCGTTCGCCAAGATCGTCGTGCTCACGCCCGATGCCAAGACGCGCGAAATACTCAAGCAGAGGCTTAGAGAGGAGGTCTCGAACGGCCTCGCACCCGAAGCCTATGTGCGCGCCACGCAATTCGTGTTCGGGCCGCCTTCGGTCTTTCCGGTAGAATTCCGCATCGTCGGACCTGACCCGGCCGAACTCTATCGGATCTCTGAGAAAGCGCTGCAGATCATGCGGACGGTGCCCGACGTGCGGGAGGCCAATCGCGACTGGGGCAATCGCGTGCCCGTACTGCGCTTCGTGCCCGATCAGGACAGGCTCAATCTCATCGGCCTTTCGCCCGCACAGGTCGGCCAGCAGCTCCAGTTCCTGCTCAGCGGCGTACCGGTTACCCAGGTCCGCGAGAACATCCGCAACGTGGCGGTCATGGCGCGCAGCGCCGGGGCCGAGCGCCTCGACCCGACACGTCTCGCCGACTTCTCGCTGACCAGCCGCGACGGAAGGCAGATCCCGCTCGACCAAATCGGCCGCGCCGAGATCCGCCACGAGGAGCCGCTTCTCAAGCGCCGCGACCGGATGCCGACGATTACGGTGCGGTCCGAGATCAACGAGGCGACCCAGCCTCCCGAGGTCTCGAAGCAGGTGCTCTCCGCGCTACAGCCGCTGATCGCCTCGCTCCCGGCCGGCTACCGCATCGACATGGGCGGCTCGATCGAGGAAGCCGCAAAGGCCAACGACGCGCTGGCGAAAATCTTCCCGCTGATGATCGCCGTCACCCTGATCGTGGTGATGCTTCAGGTACGCTCATTTTCGATGATGACGATGGTGCTGTTCACCGCGCCGCTGGGCCTCATCGGCGTCGTTCCGACGCTGCTCGCCTTCAACCAGCCCTTCGGCTTCAACGCGATCCTCGGTCTGATCGGGCTCGCCGGAATCCTGATGCGCAACACGCTGATCCTGACTGACCAGATCAAGGAGAACCAACTCGCAGGGCTGGACGATTACCAAGCCGTGATTGAGGCTACCGTCCAGCGCACACGGCCGGTTATCCTCACGGCACTTGCGGCCGTCCTCGCCTTCGTTCCGCTGACTCACTCTGTGTTCTGGGGCTCGATGGCCTACACGCTCATCGGTGGCACGGCAGTCGGAACCGTACTGATCCTGCTGTTCCTGCCGGCACTCTATGCCGCTTGGTTCAGGGTGAAGCGCGCCGGCGGCTCGCTTGATCCCCGCAACAGCAGCCCGCCGCCTAACCATGCACTCATCCAACCCGCAGAATAGGGACGATCCCCCCAAAAACCGCTCGTAGCTTAGAGGACCGGTGTGTTGTTGGTGGTCGGTTCGCTTCACCTGATGAGCTTCAGCTAGCGCGATTTCAACGTCACCTTGGGCTGTCCCGACATCGCATCGGCCCGCGTAGCTTGGACACTTTAACATCGCGGGCGAAGGTCCGCTTTCCGCGCGTGATTGGATGTCCGCTATTGGCGCTAGCTCGCTGTCGCCAATGGCAATTTCCCACCACCCTAACCGGGCCTTGGTCAGTTGAAGCGTGGATATTTACTCTCTGCTGAAGTCAGTACCTGAGGATGTAACTCCGTCCCCTCTTGCCGTCATGTGTTCAAGATCCAATCCCGGAACGCTGCGATCTTGGGCTGCTGCTGTCGGTTATCCGGACAGACGAGATAGTAGGCAAACTCCTCCATTCGAGCGGGCGGAAACAACTGGATCAAACGCTCGTCGCGCAGTTCATCCTCAAGCAGGGCAGCCGGGAGCAGTCCCGCGCCTTGACCGGCGAGCACCGCTTTTAGCAAGAGGCCGCTGTCATCGAAGGAGAGGCCACGCGCAGTCGTCCTTTCAGCAACGCCGTGCTTGTCAAACCACAGGCTCCAGCCCTTTCGTTCGGCATCGTGAACCTGCGGCCAACGCACGAGATCCGATGGCCGATTCGGACGGCCGGCTCGGTCGATCAGATCGGGGGTGGCCACGGCGATCATCTCGACCGTGACGACGCGGTCGCTGCGAAGTCCGGGATATCGGCCCATCCCATGGCGGATCGCAACATCCGTGTCCGAGCGAGAAAAATCAACCAGTGCATTGCTGGTGACGATCTGCAGATCGATGCTGGGCTGCGCCGTTCGAAAGGATGACAATCGCGGCACCAGCCATGCCGATGCAAAAAAGGGCGTGGTGCTGACCGTGAGCAGCCCAGAATCCAGCTGGGCTGCGATCCGCTCGGATGCACCGGCGATCTGGCGGAACGCATTGCGTATCGATGGCAGATAATCGCGGCCCGCGTCAGTCAGAAAAATCCCTCGCGTCACCCGCTCAAAGAGCTTCACGCCGAGATTTTCCTCCAGAACCCGGATCATCTGGCTGACGGCCCCCGGCGTCACGCACAATTCCTCCGCGGCCAGTTTGATCGAGAGGTGGCGGGCAGCGGCCTCGAATGCCTTCAGCGCGTTAAGGGGAGGCAATCGACGCGGCATGAATTAGAAAATCTGATTCATCAAGGTTAAGTCTTCTGGTTTGCCCAAGCAGCGAGCGTCAAGATAATTCATGCCGCGATCAAGCGTCAATGCTGCACGCAAGCCACCTAGAATCGCATGAATTCTAAATCATAGGCTGTCGTACCCGAACGTGCGTGACCGCTGGAGAGGTTGGATCTGATGTCTTTCAACGTGGAGTTCTGTGGTCTCACAGAGGTCGGAGAGCTTATCGCTCGCCGCGCCATCGCCTCAAAGGATGTCACCGAGGCACTCCTTTCGCGCATTCGGCGTCTGGATGGTCAATTGCGGGCTTATGCACGCGTCCTGGACGAGAGCGCCCTCCGCCAGGCGGAGATTGCCGACCGCGAGATCGAGGCGGGAATCCACCGGGGCCCACTCCATGGCGTTCCCATGGCCGTAAAGGACCTGTGCTGGATCAGGGGCGTCGCAACGGCGGCCGGCACCGTGGTCCATAAGGACTATGTGCCGGCGCGCGATGCGACCGTCGTGCGAAAGCTCATCGACGCAGGGGCAGTGCTGATCGGCAAGACCCAGCTCACCGAGGGGGCGTATTCCGACTACCACCCATCGATTCCGCCAGTGCAAAACCCATGGAACGGCAACTATTGGGCGGGCATCTCCTCCAGTGGATCAGCGGTCGCGACCGCCGCCGGCCTGTGCTTCGGCGCCATCGCGTCCGACACGGGCGGGTCGATCCGCTGGCCCTCGGCCGCCAACGGCGTCAGCGGCCTGAAGCCGACCTGGGGGCGCGTCAGCCGTTATGGGACATTCGACCTCGCTCCCTCGCTCGACCATATCGGCCCGGTCGCCCGGAACGTCATCGACGTCGCGGCGATCCTCAAGGTCATGGCCGGACACGACCCTAATGACTCCACGACGAGCGTTCGTCCGGTTCCCGAATACCTGACCGACGCAAGCGCGAATATACGCGGCAAGCGTATCGGGATCGACCCGCACTGGAACTCCGAAGACGTCGACGATTGGACACAGGCCGCACTGACGGAAGCCTGCGCGATATTCTCGAACCTGGGCGCCGAGCTCGTCGAGGTGTCATTTCCCGATGTCCGCCAGATCGTGGCGGACTGGACGCCGAACTGCGCGGTTGAAGCGGCAGTTGCCCATCAAGCGGCCTATGCCCTCCATAAGGAACAGTATGGCGCCATCCTATCGTCCGTCATCGAGAACGGAATGGCCGTTTCGGGGATGGCCTATCAGGAAATCCTTCTTCGCCGCGCGGCATTCCGTGGCCAGGTCGAGGCCCTACTATCATCGGTCGACGCCATCCTGACGCCCGTCCATCCTTTCGCGCCGCTCACGCTGAAGACGATCGCAACCCTTGGCGAGCAGCCGGAGCTGATCGCCAAGCTGCAACGCTACACCTGCCCCTTCAACATGAGCGGCCATCCAACGCTGGCCTTCCCCGGGAGCGCTTCGGTGGAAGGCATGCCCATCGGCCTGCAATTGATCGCTGCCGAGTTCGACGAAAGCGCGCTTCTTGCTCTCGGCGCAGCGTTTCAGGGCGCAACGTCCTGGCATCGTCGTCAACCGGGCCTCAGTGGCCCGCCGCGATCCTAAGGTCTTGGGAGCGGCCCGCATATCGCACGCCGAGACGGCTCGGCCCGCCAACAGAGGATAATCATGAACCTGGAAAGGCCATCGACGATTTTTTACGGCTGGCTTGTGGTCGCCGCAGCCTTCGTCATAACCTTCGTCGGCTTCGGGAGCGCATACACATTCAGCTCGTTCCTAGACTCGCTCCAGCACGAGTTCGCGGCATCGCGCGGCTCGGTCTCGGCGGTTTTTTCGCTGGCCGGATTTATGTACTTCTCGCTCGGCATCGTTTCCGCGCCGCTCGCGGATCGACTCGGCGTGAAGGCGCTTTCCGCAATCGGAATGACGCTAGTCGGCCTCGGCCTCATTCTGGCCGGACAGGCGCAAACCATTCTCCAGGTCTATGCGGCTTATAGCATCGGTATCGGCGTCGGCGTCGGCTGTGCCTATGTGCCCACACTTGGCGCTGTGCAACGCTGGTTCGTCGAGCGCCGTGGTCTCGCATCCGGGTTGGCGGTCAGCGGCATTGGCGTCGGGACGCTCGTGATGCCGCCGTTCGCGCTTTGGCTGATCGCGGACATCGGCTGGCGCAACGCCTACACCACGCTCGGCGTCCTCGCGATCGTGGTCGGCCTGGCGGCGGCGTTCGTCATGGAGGACGAGCCAGGCCGCCGCGGCCTGCAGCCCGACGGCATCACACGTACCATCGTCGTTGGCTCCCTGCAGGCGGGCAACGATACGCCCGTGGGCCAAGCAATCCGGACGCGACGATTTGCGGGGCTCTATCTTGCGTCGTTCCTGAGCGCGCTTGGTGTCTTCGTACCGTTCGTGCATCTCGCGCCCTACGCGGTCGACCATGGTGTTCCCGCTTCGGCGGCAGTCTGGCTGCTTGGTGCCATCGGCATCGGCAGCACGATCGGCCGCTTCTTCCTCGGCGGCATCGCGGACAGGATGGGCCGCGAGAGCTTCCTGATCGCCATGTATATCGGCATGGCCGCATCACTTCCGACCTGGATCCTTGGTGGCTCCTTGAGCCAGCTCATACTGTTCGCGTTGATCTTCGGTCTCTTCTACGGAGGGTGGGTCGCGATTTTACCAGCAGTGGTCGCCGATCTGTTCGGTGCGCGTCATGCCGGCCGCATCATCGGGGTGCTCTATTCGAGCGTTGCCCTAGGCACGCTCGTTGGCCCAGGCGCGGCAGGCTTCATCTACGATCGCAGCCATAGCTACGTCATACCCATTGCCGTCAGCGCCGTCGCAAACGCCGGTGCCGCTGCCGTCATGTTTCTGGCGGCACGTCGAGCCTCCGCTGGCAGGGTGAGCAGATGAGCCAATTCATCCCACCCGATTGAGCTGCGGTGGAATTGGGTCGCCTTGGCCGCACCTCCGAACACTCCTTCGCAGCCTAACGCAGCGTATTTGGTGACCCGGAGCGCGCGCCCTTGAAGGGCGTCGCTGTACGCGAACAGGTTCGGTTCCTAGTTCAAAATCTCCTAATGGCGTCACCCCGGCAAGCGCGTCGACGATGGTCGACGGCATAAGATCTTGTCGATCGCCTTCCCTCGGGCGAGTTCATCGATGAGCTTGTCCAAGTAGCGGATTTCCCGCATCACTGGCTCGGCGATTTCCTCGACGCGGACACCGCAGACAATTCCCCTTATGCTGAGGCGCGCGGGATTGAGTGCCGGCGCCTGGGCGAAAAAGGTCTCATAGTCCGAATTTTTCGCCAGCTGAGAGGCAAGTGCCTCTTGGCCGTAGCCGGTCAGCCAGTGGATGATCAGGTCGACCTCCACCTTCGTGCGCCCCTTCCTCTCCGCCTTGGCGACCAGAAGCGGATAAATCTTGGCAAAGCTCATTTTGTAGATGCGGTGCTGCGTCATCACTTGCGCTTTCTCGGCGCTGCTCGTGGCGTTTCCGGTGTCCATCTTCATGTCGCGACCCTGCCGGGTGTTTGAGCCGCCCGGCCCAGGTAAGCGTTGCGTCCGCGATGGTCACGAGATGACCGGCCGCTGAAGAACCAAGTTCGCTTGCAGGGTTTCAGATCGTGATCGCAATCCTCCAGCCAGAGGATGTCGATCAGCGGCGAAAGATTATAGCTCAAGACCTCCTCGCGGCTGCCAACCTCGCCCCGCGTTCCTTGCACGATGAGGGTAGGAGTCTTCAGATCGACAAGGTGGCCGGTGCGCGATTGCTCCGGCTTGCCGAGCGGATGGAAGGATAACCGAGGCAAAGAAGGCCACGAATCCGTCCACTCTCTAACAACGTGTCCGCACCATGCTCGCGACGCGCCCGCCCATCGAGTTGCCACGATAACAAGCTCTCCCTGCCTGCCGAGCGCGTTGACGGCAGCGATATATCGCGGGTTTAGCTTTTCAGCGCGGGCCGGCGGCATGCGCCCAACTGCGGTCCGCCGCCGCCATATAGTCGAACTCAAAGCGGGCAACGCGAAAGCCCTCTCCGGCTAAGGCATTTGCGGACGCCGTCATTGATGGCGAGTGCATCGGAGCTCCGGCGCCATGCGCCACTAGGATAGTCACGTCGGCCTGGTCGGGGCCGTCGAAAAGAAACATTGCGCTGTCCCACGGGGCCGCTGTCAGCCGCAAACTTACCGCAGCAGATCTCCCGCGTCGGAGCCTTCCCAGTGAGCAGTGGCGGCGACTCCTTCGGCACTGTTCGGCTTGCGGCCGGGCCCGTGCCTCTCTCTCAGGTCAGTGCCGGCTCTTCGGTTGCGTTGTCCAGATCTCTCGCTGTCCGCTTTCAGGCTGACCACCAGTGTCCATTGTTGGCGCACGCCTTTGAAAACAATCGTCTCCATGCTCAGCTTAAAGCTCGGCGACAATCCACCTTTTAAAGGCGACCATGGCGCCGGTTTCGGTCCGTGACCTCAATCGCGTCATCCAGTAGGCCCCGGTAACGATACCGACGTCGAGAGGCTGTACAATACGACCGGAAGAGATATCACGCGAGAACATCGCGGCGGGGACCAGCGCAACACCGAGACCTTGCGCTGCCGCTTCGACCAGGGCCAGCGAGTTATCGAAAATCCAGCCTCGCGCGACCGGCGGGGTCAGTCCCGCGGTAAGAAACCAGAGCGGCCATTCGTCCTGGCGGTATGAGCGCAGGAGCTGCTGGGCTAGCAGGTCAGCAGGAGTGCGGACTGACATTGCGAGGCCAGGGCTGCAGACCGGAGCGAGCGGGGCTTGCATCAGCTCGACCGCCTCTGTGCCGTGCCAGGCACCGTCACCGAACCGAATAAATAGATCGAGGCCGTCGAGGAGCGTGTCGGCACGGTTGTTGTTTGTCTTGATCCGCACCTCGATCTGCGGGTGCCGGGCGTTGAAGTCCTGCAGGCGCGGCAGAAGCCACCCGAGGGCGAAGCTGCTGACCACGCCGATCGTGAGAATCTCGGCCGTGCCGCCGGTACGCAGTTGGTGCACCTTGTCGCTGACCCTCCGTAGCGCATCCGTCAGCACCGGCAGCAGCGCGTGCGCCTCCTCGGTCAGAGCGATGCCACGCGGCAAGCGCTCGAACAGCGTGAAGCCGAGATCTTTCTCAAGCAGCTTGATCTGATGGCTTATTGCGGTCTGGCCCACGCGCAGCTCCATCCCCGCCTTGGTCAGGCTACCGAGCCGCGCCGACGCTTCAAAGGCGCGCAGCGCGTTGAGCGGCAGTCTCGAAACATCCATCCAGAAGCCCCAATTTCATTCATATCAAATCTGAGTAACGATCATTTGGCTAGGGCCATGCGGCCTCGCTACCTCTGCGCCTCCCTCTGGAGACGCAACGCACATGACAACTCGCACCATTGATTTCCTTGCGGACCGGCGCTCATTCTTGATCGGCGCCGGCGCCACTCTAGTCGGCGCCGGGCATGCCGCGGCTGCTCCCGGGACTAGTCTCGATCTCAAGTCTCTTGAAGCCCGCCATGGAGGCCGTCTCGGGCTTTTCGCGACGCGGGACGGCCAGCGGGTCGGCTGGCGCTCAACCGAACGCTTCGCTTTCTGTTCGACATTCAAACTGTTTCTCGCAGCTTATGTGATGCAGACCGTGCAGCAGGGGCGCGATCGGCTAGACCGAGACGTCCCGATCACAGCTGCCGACATGGTGCCGCATGGGCCGGTCACGCAGCCGGCCATCGGCAGAACGCTCACGCTGGGAGAGCTGTGCAAAGCGACAGTCGAGGTTAGTGACAACCCCGCGGCAAATATTCTGATCCGCGAAATGGGCGGACTGGCTGCCTTCCAGCAGTGGTATGGCAGCATTGACGACCACGTCACGCGCGTGGATCGACTGGAAATTGAGCTGAATAGCGCTTTGCCCGGCGACATGCGCGATACCACGACGGCCGAGCAATATGTGGCCAACCTCGACCGCGTCTTGCGCGGCAACTTGCTTTCAGCGGCGCACCTGCAGTTGCTTACGCGTTGGATCACCGAGACACCCACCGGGGCCGGCCGGATCAAGGCCGGCGTCCCCGCCGGCTACACCGTCGGCCACAAGACCGGCACGGGCGCGCGGGGGACGCACAACAATATCGGCATCATTTGGCCGCCAAGCGGACCATCGATCCTGATCTGCGTGTTCTTCACGGGCGCACAAGACGCAACACCGGGCGCCATTGATGCCGTCGTAGCGGATGCGACGCGTCAAGCCATGAAGGCATTCGGGCTTCCATCTCGCTAGGGGAGCCGGTCGTCAGCATTCGCTGATATTTTCCGTGGCAAACTGCAACCACTGAGGTCGGGGTAACGGTTGTCGGTGGAAGTCGAATGCCCATTGATAGCGCATGATGGATGCGAGTCGAACGTGATCCACGATGATGCCCGCGCATGGATCACGCTGCGACAACCGCTATAATTAGAGGTAGCACCGATGCCTAATGCCTTTCACGCCTCAAATCGCGACCGGAAGCCCGTGCCATACGCACTTTCAGATAATGGTTCCTCGTGGAGATTGATCCCGCCGCAGAATAGCTGGGTCGATTATAACTAAACGAGGAAAGAGCCACCCGCGCGCAGAGTGTTGCACGGGAACGCTGACCGGCATGGCGGGACAGCAGCTTCTCCATCCGAGGCGTATCGCGCCGGACTTACCAGGAAGCCAGACGCTGATGCATTTCTCCGATACCAACACATTCGCTCGTCAGATCCACTTGCATGCGGCCAAGGCGGATGGGCCCTATGTGATAGCGCTCGACGGACGCAGCGGCGTGGGCAAGTCGACTCTGGCAGCTCTGCTAACAGACAAGGTGGGAGCCGCGCTCATTGAGGGTGACGACTTCTTTGCCGGCGGCACTGGGTTGCGATCAGATTCCCCTGCCATCCGCGCTGCCGACTGTATCGACTGGCCCCGCCAGCGCGCGGTGCTGGGCGCCTTGCGGCAGGGTCGCGCTGCCAGTTGGCGCGCGTTCGATTGGGAAGCTTTTGACGGCAGGTTGCAGTCAAGCGTGTCTGAGCTTTCAGCGCGATCCGTCGTTATCCTCGAGGGCGTCTATTCGGCTCGGCCGGAACTCGCCGACCTCATCGACATGAAAGTTCTCGTGGTCGCTTCAGACGCTTCCCGCAAAGCAAGACTGCTTGAGAGAGAGGGCATTGTAGGTCCCTGGGAGCGCCAATGGCATGAAGCCGAAGAGCACTACTTCCGTGAGGTTATGCCGCTGGGCCGGTTCGAGGCAGTCTTCGACGCGGCCAATTCGGATGATTGAACGTGATTGGACCTGATGAAGCTGCTGAAAAATTGTGGCAGAGATCCCTGCGCTGACACGCGAACCGGCTCGACGAGCTTTTGTCTCGACCGGCACCGCGGAATGTCGGCTTTCTGGCAGAGTTGCAAGTTCCGCTTATGGCGCGTTTCACCAGTGTTTGGCTTCAGTCCGACCTGCGTCTTCGTCGGTCTCCCTCGCGCCCAATCCCCTCCGTCTAGGGGATGCCTCTCATTCAACAATGCCTTCCCATGCTCTCGCGGCGTTTGGGACGGGAACAAGGGGCCATGGCATCAGCGATATGGAAACTGATTCAGGAAGCTCGGCGCGCGCGGGCAAGGCGGGCGCTGAAAGAGGCCCGTGAGGAGCGGGAGCGACAGGAGAAATTAAAGCCGCGATTGGTCGTCGATAACGCCGCCGAACCAACCTCTCAACTGGGAGAGGCAGCGTGGGTCAAACCTCAATCTTCAAAGTCGTCTTGCGCCTAGCTGCCCTTTTGGCGGCGCTAGCACTTGTCGTCTTCGCGCGCTTCTGCGGAGTTGAGACGTAATCTACGCTGCCACGCGGAAGGTGGGTGCCCGCGCGGTGCGGATGGTGCTGGACCACGAAGCCGAGCATCCGTCGCGCTGGGCGGCGATCACCTCGATCGCCTGCAAGATCAGCTGCACGGCGCAGACGCTGAACGAGTGGATCAAGAAGGACGGGGTCGACAGCGGCCGCAAGCCCGGGCTGACGACCGTCGTGACGGCCAAGCTCAAGGCTCTCGAACGCGAAAGCCGGGAGCTACGGCAGGCGAACGCGATTCTGCGCAAGGCGTCGGCGTATTTTGCCCAGGCGGAGCTCGACCGCCGACACCGGTCGTGATCGGCTTCATCGACGATCCCCGCGGGGCCTATGGGGCCGAGCCGATCTGCAAGGAGATCAGGAATTCCGGCGTAATCGAGGGGTAGCAATCAGGGTCGGAAGCTCTGCTGGGACACTGTTGTTCATTGCAGGCGACGTTTGATCGAGTGGTTGAGGGCAAGAGATGCTTTCGCCAATGGGCGCCATCGGATAAATTTCGTGCCAAAGATGGGACGCATACCGATGGGCATCCCGCGCCAAGCGTCAAAGACGGACATTCCGCGGATCACCGCCAACGAAGCTGCTGCAGCAGCACGCGCGGTAGTAAAACTCTTTGAGCGATGGAAGCTCGACGATGCGCTCGCACGGGAAATGCTGGGCGGTCTGCCTGCCCGGACGTATGCGCGATGGAAAACAGGCGAGCAGGTTCGTATCAGTCGAGACGTGGCCACGCGCCTGTCGCTGCTGATGGGAATCCACAAGGCGCTACGATTGCGCTTTATCGAGCCAGAGCGTGGCTATGCCTGGGTCAACAAGGGAAACGATACCTTTGGCGGGCGAACCCCGGTCGAGATCATGTCCGAGGGTAGCATCTTTTCGCTGGCCAGGATCCGGGCCTGTCTTGATGCGGAGTGCGGAGGTTAGGGACAGCCCACCGGATCCACGCGGTGGGTCACCGAAGCCTGCTTCGGAACACTCCGCCCCAATTGCCGCTAACCAGACGGCCAGAAGTTCGCGGAACCATACGCATCGCGTTACGCCGCGGCCCTTCAATCGATGTCGTCATCGATGAAGGCTTCGATGAGCGCAAGCTTCCGGTCAGCCGCAGTTTATTGAGGAAGTCGATCCCAAGACCCACAAGGTCCTGCGCAAGCGCAAGCCCGAAGTGGTTTCAAAGGAGCGCCCGCCTACGTCTCACGAAGCCGCTCTGACGGAGTGGCGGTCAGCCCGCAGGGCCTTCAAGCAGGCGCTCGCCGCCGCACGAGGCTATCGCGATCTTTTGGAGGTTGCGCGGAAGGAGAACCGCGGCGACAGAAATGCGATCCGTCGGCCGACCGCATTCTTCTTTGCGCAAACTCAAACAGCCCCCCGGAGGCCCGGCGTATGACGCTTGCTAAGAGCTCGATGCGGCTCGCGGTTTTACCCGAAACAGGAGAACGACAATGCGCAAACTCATGATGCTCGGCGCCCTCGTGGCGGGGCTTGGAATTGCCGGCGTGAGCCAGGCGGCCGAAGTCCAGATCAAGATGCTGAACAAGGGCACGGAAGGCGTGATGGTGTTTGAGCCTGCTGTCGTCAAAATTGCGCCAGGCGACACCGTCCGGTTCGTAGCCACCGACAAGGGCCATAACGTCGAGACGATCGAGGCGATGCTGCCCGAAGGGGCGCAGGCTGTCGTCGGCAAGATCAGCGAAGAAATTGCCGTCACCTTCGACAAGCCCGGCGTCTATGGCTACAAGTGCAAGCCCCACTACGGAATGGGCATGGTTGCGATGGTCGTCGTCGGCGATGCCCCGAATCTCGACCAGGCCAAGGCTGCGACCCATCCCGGCAAAGCGAAGCAGGTGTTCGCCAGCCTGTTCGATAAGCTGGCCACCCTGACAGTGGCAGCAAAGTAGGACCCTGCCGTTCCGACCACCGTCACGATCACATCGTGGCGGTTGTCGGAATCATGCTGCCTTTGAACGGCCCCCCGGGATTATTCCCATAAGAGTTGGCCCGACCAGATTATGAACGCCTCAGCATACGCAGACGAGCGTCTTCCTCGTTACACGAGCTACCCAACCGCTCCTCAATTCCGTGAAATGGATAGCTCTCTCTATGCGGGCTGGCTCAACTCGCTGGCGCGAGGCACCCCGACGTCCCTGTATCTGCACGTCCCTTTCTGCCGCTCGATGTGCTGGTACTGCGGCTGCCACACCACGGTCGCGCTACGAGACGGCCCGATCATCGATTATCTCGCAACGCTGCGCGGCGAGATCGCGCTGGTAGCCGAGGCGCTTTCCGCTCCGCTCGACGTGCGCCATGTCCATTTCGGGGGCGGCACCCCAACCATCCTTGAACCAGCGAATTTCGTCGCCCTCGTCGCGTTGCTGCGGCAGCGTTTCCCAATTCACTCGGACGCGGAGATCGCCGTTGAGATCGACCCACGCCGGCTCGAACCGCCGATGACGGCGGCTCTGGCCGCGGCTGGGGTCAATCGCGCCAGCCTGGGCGTGCAGAGCTTCGACCCTGTGGTGCAGAAAGCCATCAATCGCATTCAAAGCGTTGAGCAGACGGCCGCCGTGACGACGGGCCTGCGCAACGCCGGGATCGCAGCAGTCAGCTTCGACCTGATTTACGGACTGCCGAAGCAGACACTGCAATCCTGCCGCGACACCGTCGAGCAGTGCCTAACGATGCGGCCCGATCGCTTCTCGATCTTTGGCTATGCACATGTGCCGGAATTCAAGAAGCACCAGCGCCGTATCGCGACGGCGGACCTGCCGGACGGCGAGGCCCGGCACGAGCAGGCCGAACTCATGGCACGCCTGCTCACCGAGGCGGGCTATGTCCGGATCGGGCTCGATCATTTCGCCCTCCCAGACGACCCAATGGCGCGGGCGCTGTCGGAGGGGCGGCTCCGTCGAAACTTCCAAGGTTACACGACCGACCCTTGCGAGGCGCTGATTGGATTCGGGGCCTCCGCAATCGGCAAGCTGCTCCAAGGCTACATCCAAAACGAAGTCGTCATCGGTCGCTATGCCGAACGGATCGCCGACGGCGTGCTACCGACCCGAAGAGGCTATCGCTTGACGCCCGAGGATCGTCTCCGGGCTGAACTAATCGAGCGGATGATGTGCGACCTTACCGTCGACATTGATGCGATCTCCGCGCAGCACCCTGTCGATGCGCAGGTGCTCTCGCTCTCGCGACGCAAGCTTGAGCTGCTGGCACAGGAAGGCCTCGTTGCCTTTGACGGCAGTCGCGTGCTCCTGCCCGAGAATGCCCGCCTATTGGTCCGCAAGGTCGCCTCAGTCTTCGACGCGCATCTCGACCAGCAACAGCGGCAGTACAGCAGCGCCGTTTAAGCCGCTCTCATCGTGCCAGTCCGAGAGACCGCCGGTAAGACGCGAAAAACAGCAGGAAAGCCGAACTCCAGCACAGTGATGCAAGCTGCAGCTGAAATGGCATGCCGCGCTCAGCCAGCAGCCGCAACGGTGCTGCGCCAACGCCGGCGACGAATATCGCCAGCGAGCCAGCCGGTCGAGAAAATGCCTGACGCAATTGCCGTCGGGCCATGACCGCCAGGCACATGGCGCCGATGGCACCCGCCGCCCAAGCATGAAGAACCGCGTTGTCGCTGACGCCGAGTCCCGCGCTACGCAATACGTTCAACCCGAGGCCCAGCGGGATCCAAGCATAGGCGAGATGGATTGGCACAAGCCCCGGCTGGCCGGCGACGCGCCAAGGCCGCCAGGCGAGCAGGCGGGCCGCTTGTAGCACCGCCGCTGCCAGGCTCGCAGGCTGTTATTCGTCAGCGTCGAAGCACCAGAGCCCGATTGCGATGATGAGTGAGAGAGCAGCCGCAACCTCGGCGGAGTGCGACAACCGCCGACCGTATCGCGCTCCTCGCAATGCCAAATACGATGCTGTCAGCGCGGGCGCGGTACGGCCGCCGATCACAGCGATGAGGCCAAGGATCGCAGCCAGCGCGAGCCGGAGGCGAAAATCTGCTGGCATGATATCGGGCGCAGCCGCTGCCATAGCGAGGAGAATGAGGAGAAAAACGACCTTGATTTCCCTCATGGCGCCGGCCTTCACCACACGCGCGGCCACCAGGATCGTGATGGAGAGGATGAAACTGGCCGCGATGGGAGCGGCCACCCCAGGCGACCAGAGATGCACCAGCCGCCCTGCCAGCCAAAGCGCCATAAGGACGCGCACAACGCGCTGTGGGACGGGCGGCGGCCGAGTCCAGCGCGGCAGCGCGGTCAGGAGGAAGCCAGCCAATACCGCTGGAACCATTCCGAAAAGAAGCATCTCGCGATGCGAGACGGCGGCGGTCATGCCAACCGGCCAGCCCGCGATGAGCCATGGCAGCACGCCCGCCGCTGCAGTGCCTGCCGCCAGGACGAAGAAGATTCGAAAGGGCTGGCTCGCGCAGGCAGCGCAGCCATTCGTGGTTGTCACGCTTGACCGCTCTGCCACTCGATGATCGGTAATGCCTCGAGGCCGAGGTCAAGCAGTCCGATGGCGCGCAGCGCGATCTGATCGACGATCGCGGCGATGTCGCGTGGCTTCAGGTAAAAAGCCGGAACCGGCGGTGCGACGATCGCGCCGTATTCCGTGACCTGGGCCATCGCCCGCAGGTGGCCGAGATGAAACGGGCTTTCTCGTGCCACCAGCACCAGCCGGCGCCGCTCCTTGAGCTGGACATCGGCGGCGCGGGTCAGGAGATCGCCGAGCTGGCCATAGGCGATGGCGCAGAGGCTGCGCATCGAGCAGGGCGCGACGATCATTCCGGCCGTGCGGAAGGAGCCGCTGGCGATACTCGCGCCGATATCGCGATGATCATGGCAATGGGAGGCCAGCGCCCGTGCCCGCGCCGGGGCATCCGGGTCGATCTCGCTCGCGAGCGTCCGTTCCGCCGCCGGCGAGATCACCAGATGCGTCTCGATCGCGCCGGTCTGGACCAGCCTTTCCAAGATCTTAAGCCCGATCGCGGCCCCCGAAGCGCCACTGATCCCGATGATGACGCGGCTCATCGCGCACCTTCCGATCCCGGCGCCAGCCCGAGCGAGGGCCAGAGCGCGTCGATCCGGGCAGATACCGCCGGATCCATCGCCATCGGCCGCCCCCATTCCCGCTCGGTCTCGGGCGGCAGCTTGTTGGTGGCGTCGATCCCGAGCTTACCGCCGAGCCCTGGCTTCGGCGACGCGAAGTCGAGATAGTCGATCGGCGTGTCGGCGATGCTGACGAGATCGCGGCTGGAATCTGAGCGGGTCGCAACCGCCCACATAACCTGCGCCCAGTCGCGCGGATCGATGTCGGCGTCCACAATGACAACGAGCTTGGTGTAGCTGAACTGCGGCAGCAACGACCACAGGCCGAGCATGAGCCGGCGCGCCTGGCCCGGATATCGCTTGGCGATGGCGATGACGGCGATCCGGTAGGAACAGGCTTCCGGTGGCAACCAGACATCGACCACCTCGGGGAATTGCCGTTGCAACAACGGCAGGAACAGCACGTTGAGGGCTTCGCCGATGCGCGAGGGCTCGTCCGGCGCCCGGCCGGTGAAAGTCGAGAGATAGAGCGGCGCTCGCCGCATAGTCACTGCCGTAACCTTCATCACCGGGAAGGGCTCGACCGCGTTGTAATAACCGGTGTGGTCGCCATAAGGGCCTTCCGGCGCCGTCTCATCTGGCGAGACGAGGCCTTCGATGACAATCTCGGCCTCGGCGGGCACCGACAGAGGAACGCTGACGCAAGGGACAAGCACCGGCCGCTCGCCGCGCAGCAGACCGGAGAAGCGCAGCTCCGGAACCGTCTCCGGCAAAGGCAGCACCGCCGAGAGGATCGTCGCCGGATCGGCGCCGATCGCGACCGCGACCGGCATCTCGCGGCCGAGCCGACGCCATTGTGCGTGATGCCGCGCCCCGCCGCGATGGGTGAGCCAGCGCAGGATGGCGCGATCGCGGCCGAGCACCTGCATGCGGTAAACGCCGAGATTGCTTTCGTCTTCGGCCGAGGGCTCGGGCGGCGCGGTCAACACCAGCGGCCAGGTGATCAGCGGCGCCGGCTCGCCCGGCCAGCAGAGCTGCACCGGCAGGGCGGTCAGGTTGATGGCATCGCCCCGGAAGACCAGTTCCTGCACCGGTGCGCGTCCCGATTGGCGCGGCCGCATCGACAGCGCGGCGCGCGCCAGCGGCAGCGCTTGCCAGGCTTCGGCCAGCCCGCGCGGCGGCTTGGGCTCGCGCAGCTCGGCGAGTGTTCGGCCGAGCGCCGGCAGGTTGTCGGGGCGGATGCCGAGCCCCCAGGCGACGCGCTCCACCGTGCCGAAGAGATTGGTGAGCAGCGGGACCGTTGAAACCGCGCCGTTCGACTGCACGGGCCGCTCGAACAGTAACGCTGGCCCCTCGTCGGCCATGACGCGGCGGTGAATCTCGGTGATCTCGTGCACGACGCTGACCGGTTCCGCGATCCGCCGAAGTTGTCCGGCGGCGTCGAGATGGGCGAGGAACGCGCTGAGGTCGCGAAAACGGGGCAGATCGCGGATCGGCAAGGGCAGAGGCTCCAGTTGCCGGACCATCCCCGCTTCATTCGCAGTCGTCTTTGCGCGGGAACAACGAGCGCGTCAGCTTCCGCCCTAATCTTCCGCGCACAGGAGTTCAGTGATGCCGGAACCGGAGACGACAGATTTGCACGCGGTGACGCCGCGGTTGCCGCAGTGGCTGTCGCGGGTAGTCGCACCGTTTCCGCTCGGGCCGCTACAGCCGGCTCTGGCCCTGCTGCTCGCCCGGATTGGCCGCGCCCATCCCGATCTTTACGATCGTCTTGGCGAGCATGCGCAGAAGCGCTTCGGCATCGATCCGATCGATGTGCCGTTTGCCTTCGTGCTGGAGCCTAAGCCGCGCCGGCCGCTGGCGCGCGCCGTTCGCGAATTGCCGGACGGGCTCGACGCCAGCATCCGTGGCCCGCTTGCAGGGCTGATCGGCATGGCGGAAGGGACGCTCGACGGTGACGCCCTGTTCTTCTCGCGGGTGCTCTGGGTGGAGGGCGACGTCTCTGCCGCGCTCGCGCTGCGCAACGCCCTCGACGATGCTCGCATCGATTTCGGTGCGCTCTTGTTCGGTGGTCTCGGGCCTGTCGGCGCGCGTCTGGCGGATGTCCTGCGCGAGCGGATGCGTCCGCGACCGGGAACATCGGAGGATTCCGCGTGGAGCTGATCTGCCCGGCCGGGACGCCGGCGAGCCTCGGAGCGGCGGTGGAGGCGGGAGCGGACGCCGTCTATTGCGGATTCCGCGACGAGACCAATGCCCGCAATTTTCCGGGTCTCAATTTCTCGCGCGAAGAGCTGCGCAAAGGCATCGCCTTCGCGCACCGCCATGGCGTCAAGGTGCTGGTCGCGATCAACACCTTCGCGCGGGCCGGTTCCTTCGGACTCTGGCAAGCGGCGATCGATGACGCTGTCGCTGCTGGGGCTGACGCGCTGATCCTGGCTGACCTCGCGACGCTCGACTATGCCGCCAGCCGCCATCCCGATCAGAGACTGCACGTCTCGGTGCAGGCCGGTGCGGCCAATCCTGATGCGATCCGTTTCTATGCCGAAAGCTTCGGCGCGCGCCGCGTCGTCCTGCCACGTGTGCTCAGCGTGCCGGAGATCGCGTCGATCGTGCGCGAGAGTGGCTGCGAGACCGAGGTTTTCGTCTTCGGCGGCTTGTGCGTGATGGAGGAGGGTCGCTGTTCGCTCTCCTCCTACGCCACGGGCCAGTCACCGAACATGAACGGCGTCTGCTCGCCGGCAAGCCATGTCGCCTATGCTGAACGAGAAGGTCGGACTGTCTCGACCCTTGGTGGCTTCACCATCAATAGCTTCGGCAAGGACGAGCCGGCCGGTTACCCGACCCTGTGCAAGGGCCGCTTCGCGACGCCGAAGGGCCCCGGCTACATCTTCGAGGAGCCAGTGAGCCTCGATGCCGCAACCATGCTGCCAGCCCTGCGCCAGGCCGGCGTGACTGCTCTCAAGATCGAGGGGCGCCAGCGCGGCCGCGCCTATGTCGCAGGTGTCGTGCGCTCCTTCCGAAAAATACTCGCTGCACTCGAAGAAGGCCGTAGCGCCGCAGGAGCTGGCCTCGGCGCCTTGGCGGAAGGACGGGCGAGCACGGTCGGCGCCTATCGCAAGACCTGGCGCTAGCGGCCGGGATCCAAGGAAGGAATAGCGGCGATGCAGCTCACCCTCGGCCCGGTCCTCTATCATTGGGCGCCGGAACGCTGGCGCGATTTCCATTACCGGATCGCGGACGAGGCCCCGGTCGACACGGTGGTGGTCGGCGAGGCGGTCTGTTCGAAGCGCACCCCCTTCAAGCAGGACTACATCCCTGCCGTGGTCGAACGGCTGGAGGCGGCCGGCAAGCGGGTGCTGCATGCCTCGCTGATCCTGATCTCCCTGCCGCGCGAGCGCCGCCAGACGCGCGAACTGATGCAGACCGAGGAGGCCGAGGTCGAGATCAACGATCTGAGCTGCCTTGCCTCCCTTGGCGAGCGGCCCTTTGCAGCCGGCCCCTTCGTCAACGTCTATAATGAAGACACAGCGGGCTTTCTGGCTCGGCGAGGAGCGATACGCATCTGCCTGCCGCCGGAGCTGCCACTGTCAGCAATCAAGACCATCGCCACCGCATTGCCCCAGCTTGCCATTGAGGTCTTCGCTTTCGGCAAGGTGCCGCTGGCGATCTCGGCGCGTTGCTATCATGCTCGCGCCCACAAGCTAACCAAGGACAATTGCCGTTTCGTCTGCGAGCAGGACCCCGACGGCATGCCAGTTGAGACGCTGGATGGTGCCGGCTTCCTCTCGGTCAACGGCGTGCAGACCCTCTCGCATACCTCGGCCAGCCTGCTGCGGGACATTCCGGCGCTGCGCACGGCCGGGGTCGCCTCGCTCAGGCTCTCGCCGCAGGACTGTGACATGGTCGCGGTCGCACGGTTGTTCCGCGACGTTGCCGATGAGCGGCTCGATCCGGAGGAGGCCGAGCGTCGCCTCGGAACGGTTTACCCTAACGTGCCCCTCGCCAACGGCTTCCTGTATGGGGTCCCGGGTCACGCTCGTGTGGCGGCCGAAATCTAGGCGAGAATGCAATCAACCGCGTCCGAAGGGCGGAAGGAGCCGGTCATGGATGGCGGGCGAAATAACGGAACGCGCAATTCTCATGAGCACAGCGCTCCACCGACATCGGCAAGCGAGCTGATCGGCCGGCTCCGACGAGTGCTGCGACCTGAAGAGCTCAATTGCACCTGTCGGGAGACGCTGGACGGCGCCCTTGATCGCTTTGACCAACTCGAACGTCGGCGCGAATGGCGGCGGCAACTCACAACCGCACGCGATCACAAGGAGCGGATTTCTGCGCTGCTGGTGTTCCTGTCGGAGCTCGATGCATTGAGCGAGGCCGAGAACGATCGCAGCGTCTTCGAGGAGTTGGCGCTTCTCTTCATTGAGATCGCACGCAGCGCAGAAGCGGGTGCGGCCGCCTTGCGCGAACTCTGATCCCAGGTTGCGGGAGCTTCTCCCAGTCTCGTCGGATTTGCGTTTCCGCAACTTGGCTCCGCGCTTAGGCCGCTATTGTTGTGGTGCTGCGATCCACACGGCGGCATAGGCATCCGGGGCGCTGGTCGTTGTTGATGAGCTGTCCGAATTGAGTGCCGTCGGTGCGGCGCCGCCAAGGCGCGTCAGCCTTTCTAATCCGGTGATCGAGACCGGCAGGACAAAAGCCGGCCGAAGGGACGAATCTGATGGCACCCATACCGAGGTTGCGCGCTTATGAGGGACCTGCTTTGCTGTCCTATGGCTTCCGACCTTTCTTTCTTCTAGCTGCTCTACAGGCCGGGCTCACGATTCTAATCTGGCTGCTGGTCGTCACTGGCCATATCGCGATACCGACGGCGTTTGCTCCCGTGGACTGGCATATCCATGAGATGCTGTTCGGTTATCAGGCTGCCGCGATCGGCGGCTTCCTGCTGACGGCTATCCCCAACTGGACCGGCCGCCTACCCGTTCAGGGCAAGCCGCTTCTGGTCCTCATCGTTGCGTGGCTCGCAGGCCGCATCGCGGTCGCGTTATCTGCAGTGATCGGCTGGCGCCTGGCCATGTCGATTGATGCGCTTTTCCTCCTGCTGCTCGCCGGCTCCGCGGGGCGGGAGATCGTGGCGGGGCGCAACTGGCGCAATCTCAAGGTCGTCGTTCTGATTGGGCTGATGCTGATGGCCAATCTCGCGTTCCATTTGGAGGCCCGGCTGGCGGGCGGCGCCGACTTCTCTCGCCGCTTCGCCATCGCGGTCGTCCTTCTGCTAGTCGCTTTGGTCGCGGGGCGCATCGTGCCGAGCTTCACGCGCAATTGGCTGGCGCATCGTCGTCAAGGGCGGATGCCGGTTCCATTCGGCCTCTACGACAAAATCGTCCTGGCGGTGAGCGCCGCCGTTCTCGCTCTTTGGGTGGCTCTGCCCGAAGCTCGCGCGACTGGCGTCGCCTTAGCGGTTGCAGCCGGCCTTCACCTCTTCAGGCTGGCTCGTTGGGCCGGGGATCGCACTTGGCGCAACCCTCTGCTTGTCATTCTGCACGTCGGTTATCTGTTTGTGCCACTGGGCTTTGCGCTGACGGCGGCGGCGAGCGCCAGTATGCTGGCGCCCGCCGCCGGCCTTCATGCCTGGACCGCCGGCGCCTTCGGCATCATGACGCTCGCCGTGATGTCACGCGCCAGCCTCGGCCATACGAGCCGACCGCTTGTCGCCACGACCGCGACCCAGCTTTGCTACGTGCTGGTCATCATCGGCACGGTAGCGCGGATCTGCTCGGCGCTGGGCCATGGTCCAGTCGCGCTGCTCCACATCGCCGGGCTTGGCTGGTCACTGGGATTCCTCATCTTCACGGCAGCCTACTGGCAGGTCCTGACGGGGCCGCGCCTTGGCGCGAGGGCGCCTGCGCAGCCAAGCTGATCGAGCCGCGGCGGCATGAGTGTCCCCGGTCCCTAGTGTCAGGCGACATCAGAACCAGCAAATAAGCTTGTCGACGGGGGCTAGCTCGGACTAAGCAACGGCGGCTGCGATGTGGGTTTGCCCCGTCGGCAACAATATCGGATTTTGGAATTGGTTGATCGGTCATCACAATCGCCGGGACAGGCGCAACCGGCTTCGAAGAAGCATGTTTCGGTCGCGCTCACGCAAGAAGGTGAGCGCAACCACGCTCAGTTTGTCGACGCCAGCAGGCAACGAGTGGATGAGCTTCGAGCGCTGGCCCGTGAGCAGAGGCGTATAGAAAAGGGCGCCGGAAGAGACATAACTGCAATCGGCTCCAGGCGCATGCCGACCGGTCTCAAACAAGATGCCGGCTCCGATGAAGTCGGTTCGTAGCCGAGAGAAGCTGAGAAGCTGAGCAACGATTGTGCGGGAGGCCATCGAGGGCAGGCTGTCTCCCTTTAGCGATCAGGCCGTATCTCTGCCGTTTCTCCTGGGCAATTCTTCAGCGGGCGCGCGCCACTGAGGTGTTGGAGCATCCAGACGCAGAGACGGAGTTTTGAGATGCGTCCGCCCCGATCGCGTTGATCAAGGACAATGGGCGCGCTATTTTGAGTCCATGCGCCCTGCTGTGGTTCTGCCCATCTAGGCCTTGCTGGCATGTGTCTATCCCCGCCCGCATCAGCCGAAAGCGGCCCTGTTCGGCTACTTTGCAGCGGCAAAGAGCAATTGTTCAATCGCACTTGGTCCGAGCCTGCCGAGCGGGAATTGAAGGACTTGGATCTGACGGTCCTCGAGGACCGCAATATGGTCCTTTGGAGCAAGAACTCCCATCCGATCGCAACAAAAAACAATGGGCGATTGCAAACCTTCCTGAACATAAATGGGCAGGTGACGGTCATCATCATTGACCGGCTTACCGGCAAAACGACGATCGACGTCAGCGAGGACGATGAACTATACGCGTCGTCCTTCAACCTCGTCTGTAAGCCGTTGTTCTAGCGCCCGAAGCAAGAATATCGTCCCCTGGGCTGGGCGGCCTTCCTGAAGACGCGGTCTTGACCGCCTTATTTTGCAGGACCTACTACGGGCGGGAGTCCGCATTGCTTCGAAGGCAGCTACCGCCGCACAATGAGTTTAATTAGGCCGCACCAGCTTGAAGCGGATCAACCACCGGAACAGCCTTGACACGGAGATTGGCCGGTTGTGATACACCGTAATCTCAAAAAGAGAATGAGCGTGTCCAAGCCCGAGCTAAGCGATCCGATCACCCTGCGGTTACCAGTGGATATCTTGCGTGAGATCGAGCAGGTCGCCGAGGCACTCGACCGAACCAGAAGCCGGGTTATGGTCCGAGCCCTAAAGCGGTATATCGCCTCGGAAGGCCACGACGTCCTTGCGGTCATCGAAGGTCGGCGACAAATCGAGGTAGGGCAATCATTCGACATGGATGATGTCCTGAAAGAGATCGAGGCGATCGCCGATGGCAGGGCCGCTTGATTAAGGTTCGGCTTTCCGAGCGCTCAGAAGCATACGCAAAAGAGACCCGCGAGAAGAGATCTCGATATAATCCGACACCATACTACCGCTTTAGTGGGTTGCGTGCGGCCGACACTGCCGATTATACGTTCTCAGCCAGCCGCTTCAGGGCCGCGGCATCGCAGACCACCAGCTTTTGGCGGCCGCCTTCGACCAGTCCCTGCGACTCCCACGCGCTAAGGATGCGCGAGACTGTGTGCAGCGTCGTCCCGGTCATCTCGGCGATGTCGCGCCGCGAGATCGGGAAATCAATACGCATCCCGGTCGCGTCGCGTTTTCCTGCTTGGTCAATCAGTCTCAGCACGGCGTGGGCAACACGGCGCTCGACCTCTTCGGTCGACATCTCGCGGATGCGGGTATGAGCCTCGTCCAGGCGCTGGCCGATGGTTCGGATCGCGTTCATGGCGAGATGCGGGTTTTCTTCGACGAAACCGTCCCAAGACTCCGTCGGCCACGCAGCCACGAGGCTATCGACCGCAGCGGTTGCCGTGCCGGGATAATCATGGCGCCCCAGTGCGCGCGTGAACCCGAAAAGGTCTCCCGGATGGACTACGCGCACAATGATCTGTTGGCCATCTCGGGTGACCTGCGTCACCTTCAGTCGCCCGTGCAACAGTAGATAAAAGGCTTTGGCCGGGCCGCCCTGCTCGAAGACTGCCTCGCCTTGAGGAATCCGACGCGCGCTCGCCTGTGCGGTCATGCGATCGAGCTGCGCATCGCTCATCGCCGCGAAGAGCGGAATACTGCGAAACACGCTCCGATCCATGGCCACGATGTTGTCTTCCTACGTCTGGCTTGGAAAGTGTTGGCATGCGGCCGCGGTTGGCCGACGCAGGATAAGACCTTAATCGTGGCAGCCGTTCAAGTGCGTCACGATACCCCTGTCAACGCAATCCTGGCGCCGGCCAACAGGCAGATGAGAGCGGCATAGGCGACGAGCGCCCCGGCCAGCGTGCGGTTCTCTCGCTGCAGTTGAATGAAGCCCAGCACCACGAGGACAACCTTTGCCAGGCTGAGCATGGCGATAGCAGATCCGCGCAGTCCGGCCGAAAGATGGGAGGCCGCAAACAGGCTCAGGCCCGTCGCGACGAGCAGGGCGACAAGGACGGCGGGAAGCCTCAGTCCGCGGGAAGACAGCATCTCAACCCAAATAGATGACGGGGAGGATCAGCAGCCAGACCAGGTCGATCAGGTGCCAGACGGTCGCGACGGTGGCGACATGGCGCGGCACTGGCCGCCATGCGACGAGCAGCAGCAGGCCGGCGGCGAACAGCACATGCGCGAAATGGAAGCCGACGATGAGCGGGTAGAGCTCGGCGAGGCGCCCCTCCGTCGCCGTGAGCGTCGGCAGTTCGTGGACGAAGGCTGCGATCTTCAGCCCGCAGAAGCCAAAGCCACCGAGCGCGGCTGCAACGAGGTTGTGACGCGGATGACGGCCTAGGCCGGCGCAGGCCGCGAAGAAGCCGCTGGTCAGGAGCACGGCCGTCGCGATAGCAGCGAGGTTCAGGTCCAGGGCTCGGCGCAGTGCCACCAGAGACGACGGATCGAGCGCACTGACGAGCAGGAAGGCACCGAGCAGCGCTCCGAAGACGACGAGTTCGCTCCAGACGAGGATCCAGAGCAGAAGCTCCGTGCCGCCTTCGGACGCTGGCAGGGCGCCGCCGAGGCTGCAGCGATCGACGCTGGCATTCATGCCGGCAGCAGCCGGCCGAGGCTCGCAGGCAACCGGTCGCGCCAGCTCCGCTCACGCACCAGCCGGAAGCCGAGATTGTCGGGTGGGGTGGCAACCGAGCACCCGCCTGCCTTCGGATTGCGAATGAAGAACGTCATCGGAGCGCGATGCTGGCCCTCGACGATATAGATGCCGCAGTTGCTGGTCTCGCCGATCGTGCGGCCGGCCGCGTTCAGCGAAACACGGCGTAGGCAGGTTTGCGTCCATTCCCAGACATTTCCGGCGATATCGTAGACACCGTACTCGTTGGCGCCGAAGCTGCCGACAGGACGGGGGGCAGGATTGCTGGCCGCCTTGCGGTTGGCCTCGCGCTCATAATCGGCGAGCCAGCGTAATGCCGGATTGGTTTCGCCACCGCTCAAGCCGCGAGCATCGTCGACGAAGCGCGAACCGGCGGCCTGGGCCCATTCGCGATCCGTGGGTAGACGCCAGACCGCTCCGGTTTCCTGCGACAGCCAGCGGGCGTAGTCGGACGCATCCGCATGACTGACGCCGGTCACCGCCAGGTCGCCGCGTGACGCCGGCGTGTCAAGCCGCTTGCAAGCACCGGCCGCGCTACAGCGCGCGTAGTCGGCAGCGCTCACCTGATATCGCATGATCTCCAAGGGCTTGCGGATCTCGATCGCGACACGGGGCGCATCGACCGGGCGGCCGGCACGGCTGTACTCACCGTCGAGCCGGTGCAGCAGCGTCGTGGGCGGCACGACCGCCGTCTGCGGCAAGGGAAACGTCGGCGCATTGCGATGCGCGGGCAAGGCGAGCAGGAGAGCGGCGGCGCCTGCCATGAACATGAGGCCGAGCGAAGTCGTCAGCCTCGGCAGCGATAGACGCAGCGTGGTGGCCATGGTTGGAAGCCCTGTCGGGAAAAGAGCCTCCACGCCGGCTGGCGGGGAGGCTGGGAATGGTCAGATGCCGGCCGGTCCCCGCACCTGCTTCATCAGGTCGTCGTTCCACTCGCCCTCGACCTTGAAATGTCCGGCGGCGCCGAGCTCGAAGGCCTCGATCAGGTTGTGGTTGACATAGGCGTAGATGCCCGGCTGCAGGAAGGTGTAGAGCGCCGCACCCGCGCAGCCGCCGGGGATGAACCAGGTCTCCAGGTCGCGCTCCGGCGGATTGCGGAACTTGCCGGTGGCCCAGACATAATCGCCATGGCCGCCGATCAGATGGGGCCGCGTGTCGCGATTGGCCTGCGAATGCACGATCAGCACGGTCTCGCCCACCTTGGCGGTCAGGGCGTTCTTGCCGGTCAGTCCGCCGACCTTGCCGTTGAAGACGACATGGCTCGGGGTCAGCGTCCGCATCGTCTTCAGAACGTCCTCATGGGCTTCGCCGGGGCTGGCGTAGCGCTTGAACTTGCCGTTCTCGTCGCGCGGCACATAGAAGTCCTGCTCACCGACATAATAGACCTTGTCGTATTTCAAAGTCTTGCCCTGGCCGTCCTTCAGCCCATCGCGCGGCAGCACCATGATGGCGCCGTTCATGCCGGAGGTGACGTGCCAGGGCACCATGCCGGGAGGGGCGCAGTGATAGACGAAGACGCCCGGCCGCGTCGCCTTGAAGCGCAGCACGACCCGCTCGCCGGGGTTGACTTCGGTCAGCGCCCCGCCGCCAAGCGCACCGGTCGACGAATGGAAATCGATGTTGTGCAGCAGCTCGTTGGTATCGGCGTTGATCAGAGTCAGCTCGACATAGTCGTCCTCGTGCACCACCATCAGCGGACCAGGAACTGTGCCGTTGAAGGTGAAGGCGAAGGTCTCGGTGCCGGCGTCGTCGAGGACGATCTTCTTCTCGTGGATCGTCATCTCGAATTCGACGACCTTGGGGCCGCCGGTTGCGATCTGATCATGCACCTGCACGAAGGGGGGATCGACCAGCTTCGCCTTGACGCGCGGCAGCTTGGCGATATCGGCGGCGGTGGCCTTGGTCATCACGGCCTGCGCCTGCGCCGGTGCGGAAGCTGCCTGGACGAATGCCCCGGCGGCCGCCGCTCCCGCCAGGATACTGCGGCGGGTCAGATTGAGCTCTTCGCCCATGGCTTTTCTCCTTGCCAACGACCGTAGTTCAACCGGTCGTGAAGACTTTAGGAGACTGGGAAAATCACTCTTTGTTGCAGCACAACATCTTTGACGATTGCGTAAACCGCGATCATTCGGCGGCGATCATGGCAGGCACCCAGGCCGGCTCGTAGGTAAGCGTCACGCCAACGTCCCTGACACCCTCCACCGCTCCGGCAGCCATGGCCACAGCCTCCTTCAAGAAGCCGGCCAAAGGGCACCCGCGCGTGGTGGTCGTCATGGTGATCGCAACTGAGCCGCCAGGGGCCGCTTCGATCGCATAGATCAGGCCGAGATCGACGACGCTACGGCCCATTTCGGGATCGAGCACGTCGCGCAGCGCGATTTCGACGAGGCGTTCGAGATTTACGCTCATGCGTGTGAACTCCCGCCGCCATGGCGCACCAGCAGGCGATAGGCGGTGCCGGAAGCGTCGAAATTGCCGGCCCATTCGTGCTGGCGCTTTGCTAGCTCCGGAAAGAGGAACACCGGCTCACGAGCGAGCAACGCGAACAGGACGTCGCCCGGCTGCAGACTTTCGAGGGTCTCGAGGATACGCACCATCGGCTCGGGGGGGTCGAGATCGACGAGGTCCAGCTCCATCACGGGCTCACCCCAGAACACCGCCGAAAGAGAGCTGCCGATAGCAAGGCCTTCGCTCTCGTCCGGAATTTGGACGGGTGTGAACAGAACCTCCCAGTCTCCACTATCGAGCGCCCGGTCGCTGGCGGCGAAGCCCCGATTGGCCATAACGGAGAACAGCGGAACCGGCCGGAACGGAGCTATCAGGCGCAGGGGCTGCCCCGGAGCCAACGAACTGACGGCTTCCATGATCGCCTGGAAGGGCTCCTCGCCAGCCCGCAGCAGAGGGCGGACGTCAAGCTCGCGGGCTAGCGGCGTTTCGGTGGTCGACATGAGGCGGTCTCCTTTAGCCGATACGTGCAATCAGAAGCCACGGACGTTCATTCGCAGGTGGCCGGGCATTGGCTTTGATCTCGGACAAGCGGCGAACACGAACGAGCTCCGCGGCAATCCCCGCGGTTCCCAAGAAACATGCAAGCACGGCCCAGCGGAAGCCGGAAGCCGTTCCGGCACATAAGGCGATGGTTCCCAGCGCGACCCCGCCGAAATAGAGCGCGAACCACCAGCCGGTGCGCGGCATGGCGATGAGGTCGCCGACGCGCGGCGCTGGACCACGCCCGAGCCGGGGCGCATAGGTTTCGAGCCAGGTCATGAATGAGACGATCTTCACGAGCTGGGCGAGCGTCAAGCCGCCGAGCCAGCCGAACGCCAGGAGGAACGCCAGCGCTGCGACGACGCTCTCGTCGGCAACGGCCGCGACGGCGATCGGCAGCAGAACGATGCCAAGGCCGAGCGAGGCATAGGCCGGGATGCTGGCGAGCATGTTGATTTCGAGCGCCTTGCGTCGACGCGCCCGATAGAGGGCTAGCATGTCCCGTCCGTAAAATGCACTCCCCACCGCGAGCGCTAGGAGCGCCGCGGCGACCCATCCGGTCCCAGGCTCCAAGCCAGCGAACGGCGCGACCAGCCCGGCAAAGGCGATGCTAAGTCCAAAGCCCGCGGATAGCAGCACCGGCCGTACGCGCCGAGCTGGCAGTTCAGGCGCCATCATGAACATGACGAAGAGACGGTAGCTGACGCCGAAGGCGATCATTCCCAGCCAGCCCCCGAGGCCGAGCAAGGCGTGGAATGGCACGCCATCCGGGAGAACTGCGAAGAAGTTGAGGAGCCAGCCTCCCTGACCGGAGAGGATTGCGACGAAGGCCGAGCCGCTCAGCGCGGTGGCGGCCAGACAGGCCAGACCAGCCAGCACAAACGAGGCGAACAACGTCACTGGCCGCGCGCTGAGCACCGTAGACGCCAGCATCAGTCCAAGCAGGGCAAAACCTGTCAGCAGGCTCGCACCCGCCGACGGCAACAGGCCCAGCGGTCCATCGACCCAGCCAGCCAGGATCGCGAAGCCGCCGCAGAGCAGAAGCAGCCCGATGATCAGCGCGATCAGAGCGGGCAAGGCCAGCTGCGGGAAGGCGAGCGGCTGGGAGACCAGCACCGGCACGAATTGCAGCAGGGCGCCCCCCATGGAGAGGCTAAGCCAGCCAATCGTCACGACATGGACGAGGACGAGCGTCGCGGGGTCGCCCAGGCCCGTCGCTGGATAGCCCACCCCGGCGACGGCGAGAGCCTCGGCAGCGAGCAGGAAGGCCAGCGCGGCCGCGAAATAGCTCATCGTCCAACGGGACAGCGATGCCATTGGCATGGCCGAGGTCTCCCAGTCTCGCTTCAGTGACCGCAGGTGCAGGTATGACCTTCGTCATGGCCGCCGCAATCGGCGTCATGGCCATCGTCGCCGGCCTCCTTGCGGCCGATCTCGACCTGCCAGATTTCGGGGCCCTGCACGATGTAGTCCCAGGAATATGCGCCGGGGTAACGCGCCTCCATCTGGCGGCGCAGCGGCGCGGGATCATGATCGTTGACGATGCTGAAGGCATCGCCGGGCGCCAGACGCTCCAGGATGCCGAAGATCGTGGCGTGGCGCACGACCGGCGGAATGGTGCGCACGTCGAGCGGTTCGAGAGGCAGGGTGGTCATGTTTCCAGGCTCCAACAAGGCCCCAAGGCGGGGTGTCGAAGAACCTAGCCGGACCGGGCTTAGGGCAATTTGTCGAGGCTCAAAGAGTCAGCAATTGGCCTGTTCACTGTTCGAGAAAGAGGATGACGGCAATCGCCAGCGAGGCCAGCACTGCCGTAGCCAGCCCACTCTTCTGCAGCACGCCCATTCGGTAGAACAGCAGGGCCATGACGATGATCGCGGGTGTCGCGACGACGAGACCCATTTGAGCTTCGGTCATGATCGGCGTCCTTAAGTCGCCAGCGCGCGATAGATCGCCGGCAGGGCAGCGGGTAGGCGGTCGAGCCTGGAGACCACGGCATGGCCGTTGCGGCCGAAGAGGTGCGGGATATAGGCGCGCGACTCCCGGTCGACGGTCACCGCGAAGACGCAGATGCCCGCCCGGCGCGCCTCGATCACCGCCATGCGCGTGTCTTCCATGGCGAAGCGGCCCTCGTAATGGTCGATGTCGTTGGGCTTGCCGTCGGTGAGGACGAGCAGCAGCTTGCGCCGATCGGGCCTGGCCTTGAGCCCCGCCGCAGCATGGCGGATCGCGGTGCCGATGCGGGTGTAGTAGCCCGGCTTCAGTGCAGCGATGCGCGCCTCCACCGCCGGCCCCATCGCCTCGTCGAAGCGCTTCAGCGTCTCGATCCGGACCCAGTCGCGCCGGCGCGAGGTGAACGTCAGTATCTCGTGGCGGTCACCGCAGGCGGCAAGCCCATGGGCGAAGACGGTGAGTGCCTGCTTCTCGACATCGAGCACGCGCAGATCGTCGAACCAGGAATCGGTCGAGAGCGAGACATCCATCAGCGTCGTCACGGCGAGGTCATGCGCCTGCGGCCGGCTGGCGAGATGGATGCGGTCGCTGCCGGGACCGCCGGCGGCGAGATCGGCCCGGCGGCGGACCACCGCGTCGAGGTCGAGATCTGGGCCGTCGATCTGGCCGCGCTGCGGCTCGCGCAAGGGACGCAGGGCTTCGAACCGGCGGCGGACTTGGCGTACAAGCGCGCGCGTCGCCGGGTCTTGCACAGGCGGCTCGCGTTCCTGTGCGGCCGTGGCCGCGATCACCTTGCAATAGTCTTCGCGGTAGGAGGCGCTGCGGAAATCCCATTCCGGATAGGTCAGGACCCCTGCCAGGGCAGCCTCGTCCATCGCTTCCGGTGGCAGGTCGAGATCGAAGCGAAAGCGCGAGGCCGGGCGGCCCTTGCGCTCGCTCAGCACCAAGTCGTCGAGTTCGTCGGCGGCCTCTGGATCGTGCTCCTCGCTGTCATCGGACGGGCGGTCAACGGCGACCATCTCCGACATTGCCAGGATCTTCTCGAAGCGGTTGAGGATGAAGGGGCTGCGCTCGCGCCATTCTTCCGCCGTCTCGTCGCGGCTGGCGGCATATGCCTTCATCTGCTCCTCGGCCTTGGCGGAGGCTGGCGGGGGCTGGTCTTCGTCGCGGCGGCGGGAGCGGGCGGGAGCAGCAACGCTCGCCCAAGGCCAGAGTGGCACGCCGAGCGCCGGCAGATAGCCGGCTGGAGCGGCAGCCTGCCAGTCCGCCGGGGACATGTCGACCGCCTCGCCGCGCAACAGCCCGCAGATCAAGGCCTCCACCTTCGCCTCTGTCGCTGGCAAGCCCTCGCGACGACGGCTGGCAAGCAAGGCATCGGCTAATCGGCGATAGACTGGTACCAGGCCGGGAAAGGCCTTGAGAACCGTCGCGACCAACGCGCGCGCTGCAGCGATCAGCGCGAGGTCGCGCCGAAGAGGATCGGCCAGCATGACGGGAGCAGGAGGCACCGCGGCCATGGCTGCGGCGAGCCAGACATAGACGTCGCGATTCAATCCGGGCTGCGGAAACAACGCGATCTGCGTCGGCAGTTGCAGGCTATCCGGCGTGCGCACGGCCTGAGCCAACCTTTCCTCGCCGAGGCCGACACGCTGGCGCAGGTTGAGCCGGTGGCTGGCCACACGCTCGCGGGCCGGGACGATCCTGACGCCGGGTTCACCGCCGAAGCCGCGGAAGCAGACGGCGAGCACCGGCGCCATGCTGGCCAGCGTCACCACCGCCTGCGGGTGATGCGGCAGGCTCGCGGTGTCGCCGACCAGACGGTGCCAAAAGCGGCCGACTGTCTCTTCCAGTTCGAGGAAGTCCAGCATAGCGGCCTCCTAGGCGAGAACAGCGCGGGCGACCTCGACCAGCCCAGAGCGGACCTCCGGCTCGTCGGTCAACGGCTCGATGATGGCGGCCATGACGGCTTCCTGCCGGGGCAGGCCAGCGGCGATCAGGCTTGCGGCATAGACGACGAGGCGGGTCGAGACACCCTCCTCGATGTCTTGCCCCTTGAGCGTGCGCAGGCGGCGGGCGAGATCGACCAGCGGCGCGACCGCGGCCTCGTCGAGACCGCTTTCCTGTGCAACGACGGCGATCTCCTGCTCGCGCGGCAGGAAGTCGAAGCTGATCGAGACGAAGCGTTGGCGGGTCGAGGGCTTCAGATTCTTCAGCAGATTCTGGTAGCCGGGATTATAGGAGACCGCGATCATGAAGGAGGCCGGGGCCACCAGCAGCTCGCCGGTGCGCTCCAGCGGCAGGATGCGCCGGTCGTCGGTCAGCGGGTGCAGCACCACCGCCACGTCCTTGCGGGCCTCGACGATCTCGTCGAGGTAACACAGCCCGCCTTCGCGCACGGCGCTCGTCAGAGGCCCGTCGACCCAGACGGTCTCGCCGCCCTTGAGCAGGTGGCGGCCGGTGAGGTCGGCGGCGGAAAGGTCGTCATGGCAGGCGACCGTGAATAGCGGCAATCCGAACCTGGCGGCCATATGGGCGACGAAGCGGGTCTTGCCCGAACCGGTCGGCCCCTTCAGCAGCAGCGGCAGGCGCCGCTCCCAGGCCTTCTCGAACAGAAAGCGTTCGTTTCCGGAGGGGGTATAGGCGGGGATGTCGATGGTGTCGGCCGAGGCCGGGATCGGAGGGCGCGTGATCATGTTCATCGCAGGCGTCCAATGCAATCAGGAGGGCAGAGGCCCGCCGGCCCGATGACCGGCGGGCGTCGGTGTCATTCCGCCGGTTGGGCGAAGGCGAGCGCTTCGGGGCTGCGCTGGCGGCCGGGCAGCAGCACGGCCCAGACGAACATCAGCGCCGAGATCACCACCACCAGGCCAGAGCCGAGCCGGATCCAGTAGAACAGGGCGATCTGATCCTGAACTTCCATGAAGCTGTGGCCGAGCACGCGCTGGAGATGGGCCTGGACCACGCCGGCGAAGGTCAGCGCGAAGGTCATCACCGACATCGCCGTCACCATCAGCCAGAAGCTCGCGATCGAGAGCCACTGGTTGTAAGGCGCACGACCCTTCAGCTCGGGGATGGCATAGGCCATCACGGCGAGGTTCAGCATCACATAGGCGCCGAAGAAGGCGAGATGGCCATGGGCGGCGGTGAGCTGCGTGCCGTGGGTGTAGTAGTTCACCGAGGACAGCGTGTGCAGGAAGCCCCAGACGCCGGCGCCGAAGAAGGCCATCACCGAGCAGCCGATCGACCAGAGCAGCGCGGCCTTGTTGGGATGGTTGCGCCCAGCCTTCCAGGTCATCTGGAAAGTGAAGATCACCATGGTGAAGAAGGGCGCGACCTCCAGCGTCGAGAAAAGCGAGCCGATCCACTGCCAGTATCCGGGTGCGCCGATCCAGTAATAGTGGTGGCCGGTGCCGAGGATGCCGGAGAACAGGGCGAGCCCCACGATGACGTAGAGCCACTTCTCCACGACCTCGCGATCGACGCCGTTGAGCTTGATCATCAGAAAGGCCAGGACCGAGGCCATGATGAGCTCCCACACGCCTTCCACCCAGAGATGGATGACGTACCACCAGTACATCTTGTCGAGCGCGAGGTTGGCCGGATTGTAGAAGGCGAAGAGGAAGAAGACCGCCAGCCCCCAGAGGCCGAAGAGCAGGATGTTGGTGACCGTGGTCTTGCGGCCCTTCAGCGAGGTCATGGTGATGTTGAACAGGAACATCAGCACGACCAGGACGATGCCGACCTTGATCGCGAAGGGCTGCTCCAGGAACTCCCGACCCTCATGGATATGGAAGAGATAACCGACGACGGTGACGCCAGCGGCGATGAAGAAGATCCAGAACTGCGCCACGGCCAGCTTCGGGCTGTAGAGTTCGGTCTGCGCCTCTTCCGGCAGCAGGTAATAGGTCGAGCCCATGAAGCCGAGCAGCAGCCACACGATCAGCGCGTTGGTGTGGATCATCCGCACAATGTTGAAGGGCAGGACGACCGAAAGCGTGTTGGGCAGGACATAGATCAGCCCTGCGACCAACCCGAAGGTGACTTGCGCGACGAACAGCGCGAGCGCGCCGTAGAAATAGAGCATCGCGACGCTCTGGGTCTTGTATCTCAAGGTGTTGTAGCCTGGCATGGCTCTCTCCTGTCGCGAGGTCTCAGCCGGCATCGTTGGGCGGCCAATTCTGGGTCTTGATCTTGCTGGTCCATTCGAGGAAATCGGCCAGATCCCGGAGTTCCTGATCGGTCAGGTTGAACTGCGGCATCTGGCGCCGGCCCTCGATGCCGCTGGGCTGGGCCTGCATCCAGGCCTTCAGGCCCTCGCGCGCGCCGGCCGGATCCTTGTCGCCGCCATAGCGCTTCCAGACATTGCCGAGCTCCGGCGCGAAATAGGCGCCTTCGCCGAGCAGCGTGTGGCAGTTGATACAGGAATTGCGCTCCCATACATGCTTGCCGCGTGCGACGGCCGGCGTCAGCGTCGTCTCGTCGGTGGACTTCGTCCGCATGAACCAGTGGCTGTGGGCGGTGAGCCCGACGAAGATGGCGAAGAAGAAGATCGATCCGCCGTAGAAGACATTTCGGGCTCCCGCCTTTGTCAGACGTTCGGCCATGCATTCACCCTTCCGTTGCGAGACTTGCGGAAAGCCGGCGGTGCCGGCGCGTAAAAGCCCGATGCCGACGGCAGGGGCCAGCCGGTGATAGCGAGACGCCCCGGGAGCTTCTTTGCGTTTCGGCAAACAGGAAGAAGGCGCGGCTTCAGAAGCGCCTTTACGTGCCCAAATTTGCTTCGGTGGCGGTTGCCAGATTCGTCAGGGCGGGAATATCGCGCACCAGCACCGTGCGACGACCGCCGGCGAGCAAGCCTCGCCGTTCCCAGCATGTCAGAGTTCGGGAGACGGTGAACAGCGTCGTCCCAGTCAACGCGGCAAGATCCTGCTGCGACAAGGGAAAGTCGATCCGGATCCCGGCCGCTTCCTCCCGGCCAGCTTGATTGACGAGTCGAAGGAGCGCATGGGCGATGCGCCGTGGCACATCGAGCGAGGCAATCTCGACGAAACGGTGCTGTGCATCGCTCAATTCCTGTTCGAGGAGCTGAGCGAGGCAGGGCATGATCGCCGGAATCTCGTCAACAAGGCGCCGCCAGACTTGCGTAGGCCAAACCGCGAGTTCGGCACTGCATAGAGCATTGGCGGTAGCGCCGTAGCCACCCGGCCGAAGACTCCCTCCAAGTTCGAGAAATTCGCCTGGGTGGGCGATCCGCAGAATGACCGGATCACGGGCCCAACCAGCTTTTGAGAGTTTGATCCGTCCCGAGAGGACGAGGCAGAGGTCAGTTGCTGCTTGACCGTGAACGAAGACAGCTTCGTTGGCGAGCAATGGTCGGAGAGAGGCTGCGTTCGCAAGGGCGCGCAGATCTTCAACGGACAGGGCCGAGAATGTCGAAAAGCCGCGAAGGAGATCTGGGTCGATACTCATGGGCGCCTGGATCGATGTGCCTATGCCGGCCGGCGAAGGCGCGGTGCTTTAGGAGCCGACGCTGTCAAAGTGAAGCGAGGCATGTAGTGGCCGATGACGGTGCCGTCGAGGACGTTCAACGCGGCGAACAGGCTCCTGCTGCCACACATGCTTCTGCGCGCCGTGGCGATCCCTTGCTACCGCCTCAAGGCGATGGCGATAAGTCGGAGTGATCGTAATCGAAACCCGTTGCGGACGCACCGGACTTGCATGGACACTCAACGACATGAATCCCAATTATGACTCTTCCGTCAGGTAGAGACCACTAATTCAGGGCCACGAACACAAAAGTCGATAAGATCCCAGCGGATAGAGCAAACACGGCAAAAAGAAGGGCCTGAAACGCTCCCGAGCCGAGTGCCACGCCGGCAACTGCCGCAACGACGAGGGCCAGTAAGAACATGATCAGGATAGCTTTGTTTCGCGTCGTTTCGGACAGTGTCATGGTTCGTTTCTCCGTCGTCGAGAAACCATTAACCGACCAGTCGATAGCGTCTTTGCGGTAGAGCAAAGAACGTGGTGGTACATAGCCCGAAGAATTCTCGAAAATTCAGAATAAGAATGTCCCAGCGAGAGGGGAAACTCAGCCACGCCCCAGCGTGATTTCTCGTGAAGCAGCCGGCAGGCTATCGATTGCCGCGGGCGTCCATAAAAGTAACGCTGGTCAGCTGACCTTGTGGGCTGTAACGCCGGTGGCGAGGCTGAGCAAGGCGGGTATGTTGCGAACCATCAATTCTCGTCTCCCTCCTCCCACGATGCGCTCGCGTTCCCATCGCGTTAGGATTCGGGACGCACTGTGCAACGTCGTTCCCGTGAGCGCGGCGATTTCCTGCCTCGTAACGGGAAAATCCACCCAGACACCATCTGTTTCCTGCCTTCCAGCCTGATCGATGAGGCGGAGCACCAGATGGGCGATGCGACGCGAAACATCGAGCGAGGCGATCTCCGCCAGTCGATCCTCAGTGATGGCTAAACGACGCTCAACGTCCTGCAAAAGGCCGACAGTGAGGCCGGGCATTGCTCGCAGGAATTCGTTCCAAATTTGGATGGGCCAGATCGCGAGCCTGCAGTCGCACAAGGCGACGGCGGTCTTCGTCTGTTGATGTCCGGATCGGTCTCCGGTCACCCCGAATGGTTCGCCTGGATGGGCAATGCTCAGAGTGACGGAGTCGCGATGCCAGCCCCC
This sequence comes from Allobosea sp. UC22_33, assembly GCF_042700715.1. Lineage (NCBI taxonomy): Bacteria > Pseudomonadati > Pseudomonadota > Alphaproteobacteria > Hyphomicrobiales > Alloboseaceae > Allobosea > Allobosea sp. UC22_33. The sequence continues at coordinate 5,150,201 of NZ_CP170556.1, read as the reverse complement.
TCTTGAGAGCTTCACGTGGCCGGATACAATCAGGAAGGCGTTGCTGACTATCTCTGCCTCCCGAAACACGCATTCGCCTTTCGCTATATTCCTGAGCAATGCGGCCGATGCGATCTCGCGTCGCTGCTCGGGGGTTAGTGCGGCGAAGACCGGCAGCCGTTTGAGAGCACGCGATTCGAATTTCATGACTGCGCAAGTGTGAAGGTGTTCGGCGCGGCAATTCCGATGCCGAGAGAAACGCGGGTCCCTTCCAGATTCCGAAAGCACGACGCTGTCATCAGCTAGTCGACGCCGCTCGCCGTGTGTTTGCGCTAGGACAAACAAGCTCCCGAAAACGGCATGCGGATATCCACTCGGACTGGACAGTGCCGGCGATGTTATTATTGTCATTTTTTGATCTCTAATCTGGTGGCGGGGCGAAGCATGAACGCCCGTCTTCAAGAAGGATAAAGAGATGGCGACCGAGTCCGCGAGGAGCAGCGGCCCGGAGACTAACCGGCCGACGAAACGCGCCGAAATAACGGCGTTTCTCACACTGGCTGTCCTGATTTGGCCAGTCCTCGCAGTTGGCGTCGTTGGCGGTTATGGCTTCCTGGTGTGGATGTTCCAGCTCGTGCTCGGCCCACCTGGCCCGCCCGGCCCGTCGCATTGAATCCGGCCATGGCTAACGATGGCATTGATCTTGGTCGGCGCGGCTTTCTAACCGGTCGACGCCCTTCCCGCCCCGAGGCAATCCGCCCGCCATGGTCGCGCGCCGCGTCGGTCGCGGCCGCCTGCACGGGCTGCGGCACCTGCGTGCCGGCTTGCCCGCAAAACATCATCGTGCTCGATAACGATGGTCGGCCTGCCCTGAGCTTCGGCGCGGGCGAATGCACTTTTTGCGGAGCTTGCGCGGAAACTTGTCCCGAACCGGTCTTCGACCGATCGATCGCAGCCTTTCCGCACATCGCCGCCATCGGCGCAGACTGCTTCGCCAGGAGGGACATCGTCTGCCAGAGCTGCGGCGACGCCTGCCTAGAGACCGCGATCCGCTTTCGCCCACGGCTGGGCGGTCCAGCCCTGCCGGAGATCGCGAGCGATCGCTGCAATGGCTGCGGCGCCTGCATTGCAGCCTGTCCGGCGCAGGCTATCGCGGTCGGCGCACGTCCGTCGGAGGCTGCCCATGCTTGAGCGTCCACGCCAGCGTTTCCATCATATTTCGAGCGCCGTCGTCTCGGCCCTGCCGGCCAAGGTCGAGGCCGTGCTCGCCCGTATCGGCGAATTGCCCGAGACCGAGATCCATCGCGTCGAGAACGGCAAGATCGTGATCGTGCTGGAAGGCTCCAGCACCGGCGTGATCGGCGACCGGCTCGCCGCCATCAGCCTGATCGACGGCGTGCTCTCGGCCAACATGGTGTTCGAGCAGATCGAAGACCTCGAAACCCTCGACGACCCCGGAGTGATCCCATGACCCTGTCCCGTCGCGAGATGCTGAAGGTGCAGGCGGCCGGCGTCGCCGCGCTCGCCGCCAATATGAGCGTTCCGGCCGAGGCCCAGCCGGTGACCGGCGGCGTCGACAGCCTGCAGATCAAATGGTCGAAGGCGCCGTGCCGCTTCTGCGGCACCGGCTGCGGCGTCATGGTCGGCGTCAAGGAAGGCAAGGTCATCGCCACCCATGGTGACATGAAGGCCGACGTCAATCGCGGCCTGAACTGCATCAAGGGCTATTTCCTCTCCAAGATCATGTACGGCAACGACCGGCTGACCCAGCCGCTTCTGCGCAAGAAGAACGGCGTCTACGCCAAGGACGGCGAGTTCACGCCGGTCTCCTGGGAGGAGGCCTTCGACACCATGGCCGCCAAGGCCAAGGCGACGCTGAAGACCAAGGGGCCGACCGCGCTCGGCATGTTCGGCTCCGGACAGTGGACGATCTTCGAAGGCTATGCCGCGACCAAGCTGATGCGGGCCGGCTTCCGCTCGAACAATCTCGACCCGAATGCCCGCCACTGTATGGCGTCCGCTGCCTATGCCTTCATGCGCACCTTCGGCATGGACGAGCCGATGGGCTGCTATGACGACTTCGAGCATGCCGACGCCTTCGTTCTCTGGGGCTCGAACATGGCGGAGATGCACCCGATCCTGTGGACGCGGGTGACCGACCGCCGGCTCGGCCAGCCGCATGTGAAGGTCGCGGTGCTCTCGACCTATACCCACCGCAGCTCTGACCTTGCCGACATCCCGATCGTGTTCAAGCCGGGCACGGACCTCGCGATCCTCAACTACATCGCCAACCACATCATCACGACCGGGCGGGTGAACACCGATTTCGTCGGCAAGCACACCACCTTCGTGAAGGGCGCGACCGAGATCGGCTACGGCCTGCGCCCCGACGACCCGCGCGAGGTCAAGGCGCGCAAGGCGGAAGATGTCACGGCGATGACGCCGATCGATTTCGAGGCCTATGCCGCCTTCGTGAAGGACTACACGCTGGAGAAGGTTTCAGGCCTCACCGGCGTCGAGCCCGGCTTCCTGCAGCAGCTCGCCGAGCTCTATGCCGACCCCAAGCGCAAGGTCACCTCCTTCTGGACGATGGGCTTCAACCAGCATGTGCGCGGCGTCTGGGCGAACCAGCTCGTTTACAACCTGCATCTGCTGACGGGGAAGATCTCGGAGCCGGGCAACAGCCCGTTCTCGCTCACCGGCCAGCCCTCGGCCTGCGGCACGGCGCGCGAGGTCGGCACCTTCGCCCATCGCCTGCCGGCCGACATGGTCGTGACCAATCCCGAGCATCGCAAGCATGCCGAGGAGATCTGGCGCGTCCCGCACGGGATCATTCCCGAAAAGCCCGGTTACCACGCCGTCGAGCAGGACCGGATGCTCAAGGACGGCAAGCTCAATTTCTACTGGATTCAAGTCAACAACAACCTTCAGGCCTCGCCGAACAACACCAACGAGGCCTATCCGGGCTATCGCAACCCCGACAATTTCATCGTCGTTTCCGATGCCTATCCGACGGTGACGGCAATGGCGGCCGACCTGATCCTGCCGGCCGCGATGTGGGTCGAGAAGGAGGGCGCCTACGGCAATGCCGAGCGGCGCACCCATGTCTGGCACCAACTCGTCAATGCGCCGGGCGAGGCGCGCTCCGATCTCTGGCAGCTCATGGAGTTCTCGAAGCGCTTCACCACCGACGAGGTCTGGCCGGCGGAGATCCTCGACGCCAACCCGAACTACAAGGGCAAGACGCTCTTCGACGTCCTCTATCGCAACGGCAATGTCGACAAGTTCGATGTCTCCGAGATCGATCCGGACTATGAGAACCGGGAGGCAAAGGCCTTCGGCTTCTACGTGCAGAAGGGGCTGTTCGAGGAATATGCCACCTTCGGCCGCGGTCATGGCCATGATCTCGGGCCCTACGACCTCTATCATCAGGTGCGCGGCCTGCGCTGGCCGGTAGTCGACGGCAAGGAGACGCTGTGGCGCTATCGCGAGGGGCTCGACCCCTATGTGAAGCCGGGCAAGGGCGTCGAGTTCTACGGCAACAAGGACGGCAAGGCCCGGATCATCGCGGTGCCCTACGAGCCGCCGGCGGAATCGCCCGACAATGAGTACGATCTCTGGCTCGTCACCGGGCGCGTGCTGGAGCACTGGCATTCCGGCTCGATGACCATGCGCGTGCCGGAACTCTACAAGGCCTTTCCGGGTGCGCGCTGCTTCATGCATCCGGAAGACGCCCGCAAGCGCGGCCTCAACCAGGGCGCGGAAATCACGATCGTCTCGCGCCGTGGCGAGATGCGCACCCGCGTCGAGACGCGCGGACGCAACCGCATGCCGCCCGGCGTGGTCTTCGTGCCTTGGTTCGATGCCAGCCAGCTCATCAACAAGACGACGCTCGACGCCACCGATCCCATCTCCAAGCAGACGGATTTCAAGAAATGCGCGGTCAAGATCGTTCCGGTCTCGGGCTGATGCGCTCGCGGACTCTTATCGGGGCCGCCATGGCGGCGGGCCTCGTCCTCGCCTTCGGCGCCGCCGTCTCGCAGGAGGGCGCGCCGGTGAAGATCGTGCCGCGCCTGACCGGGACAACCGATCCGATGGCGATCGAGCGGGTACCGGCACTGGGCCGCCCCGTCGTCGATGATGTCAGGCGGATGCGGAACTATCCGGAGCAGCCGCCGGTGATCCCGCATGCGATCGACGGCTACCAGCTCACGCTCAACACCAATCGCTGCATGGACTGCCACAAGCGCGAGTTCACGGAAGGCTCGGGCGCGCCGATGATTAGCGTGACCCATTTCCAGGACCGCGACGGGCAGGTGCTTTCGGATGTGACGCCGCGGCGCTATTTCTGCACCGCCTGCCATGTCCAGCAGACCGATGTGCCGCCGCTGGTCCAGAACCGGTTCCAGGACGCCAAAGACATCGGCCGGAAGCCGTAGCGGGGCGGGATCATGGCTAGGCTCAAATCCCTCATTCTCTGGTGCTGGGGCGTCGCCGTCAGTTTCTGGCGCATCATCAGCAAGCCAAGTGCCTATCTGCCGCTCGGCCTGCTGACGCTGGGCGGTTTCGTCGGCGGCGTGCTCTTCTGGGGTGGCTTCAACACGGCGCTGGAAGTCACCAACACCGAGAAGTTCTGCACCTCCTGTCACGAGATGCGCGACAACGTTTATCAGGAGCTGCAGTCGACGGTGCACTTCTCCAACCGCTCGGGCGTGCGCGCGACCTGCCCGGACTGCCACGTGCCGCACAACTGGACCGACAAGATCGCCCGCAAGATGCAGGCTTCGAAGGAGGTCTGGGGCAAGATCTTTGGCACGATCTCGACGCGTGAGAAATTCCTGAACATGCGCCTGGAACTCGCCAAGCACGAATGGTCCCGGCTGAAGGCCAATGACTCGCTGGAATGCCGGAACTGCCACTCCTCTGTCGCGATGGATTTCACCAAGCAGACGCGCCGCGCCGCCGAGATCCATGGCCGCTTCCTGACCACGGGCGAGAAGACCTGCATCGACTGTCACAAGGGCATCGCCCATCTGCTGCCGGACATGAGGGGCATCGAGCCCGGTTGGAAGGATGCCCCGGAATTGCAGGGTAAGGGCAGCGCCTCCTGGCATGGACCGGAGCAGGCGATGCGGACGTATCTCGCTGAGATCGAGAAGCAATGAAATGCTGCCGGCTGCCAGTTTGTCAGGTCCCACTCTCAGCAAAGAGGTATCTGACCTGGAGCATTTATGGGATACCGGACCGAAGGATTGAGGTTGCCGGCCCGCGCCGGCACGGAGAAGGTGAGCCATGATTGCGGCACTCACGGTCGCGGAGCGACAGCGCGCCATATCGATCTCTGCGCTTCTCGCCTTGTGCGGACTTGCCATGGCGATCGCCGGCCGCGACGACCTGTTCGGGGTTCATGGCGTCGTTGTCATGCTGTTCGGGCTCGGCTGTATTGGCTTGGTCATGTCGAACTATTTCGCGCCGGAGCCATCGGAAGAGCGGCTGACGCGCTACTATGATGACCCGACGCGAGTTGGCATCGTGCTTTCACTGTTCTGGGCCGTGGTCGGCATGTTCTTCGGCGTTTGGGTCGCGGCGCTGCTGGCTTGGCCCGACCTCACCTTCGATGCCGGCTGGGCGAGCTTCGGCCGTCTCCGGCCGGTTCATACCTCGGGCGTTATCTTCGGCTTTGGCGGCAATGCGCTGATCGCGACCTCCTTCCACGTCCTGCAGCGGACGACGCGGGCGCGCCTGCCGGACCAGTTCAGCCCGTGGTTCGTCCTGATCGGCTACAATCTGTTCTGCGTGCTGGCCGCCAGCGGCTACCTGATGGGAATTACCCAATCGAAGGAATATGCCGAGCCGGAATGGTATGCAGATCTTTGGCTCGTCATCGTCTGGGTCACTTATTTTCTGATCTATATCCGCACGCTGCAGCGGCGTAAGGAGCCGCATATCTACGTCGCGAATTGGTACTACATGGCCTTCATTCTGGTCGTGGCGGTGCTGCACATCGTCAATAACCTGGCGGTGCCGATTTCCTTCGGTAGTGCCAAGAGCTATTCGCTGTTCTCCGGCGTGCAGGACGCGATGACACAGTGGTGGTACGGCCACAACGCGGTCGCCTTCTTCCTGACCTCCGGCTTCCTCGGGATGCTGTACTACTACCTCCCACAGCGGGCAGGACGGCCGATCTACTCATACAGGCTGTCGATCATCAGCTTCTGGGGCATCACCTTCATGTATATGTGGGCGGGCTCGCACCACCTGCATTACACTGCGCTGCCACAATGGGTGCAGACGCTCGGCATGACCTTCTCGGTCGTGCTGCTGGTGCCGTCCTGGGCCTCCGCCGGCAACGCGCTGGCGACGCTCAACGGCGCTTGGGGCAAGGTGCGCGACGATGCGACCCTGCGCTTCATGATGGTCGCCGCCGTGTTCTACGGGCTCTCTACCTTCGAAGGCTCGTTCATGGCGATCCGGGCGGTGAACTCGCTCTCGCACTACACCGATTGGACAGTCGGCCACGTCCATGCCGGCGCGCTCGGTTGGGTGGCGATGATCACCTTCGGCTCGCTCTACGCGCTGGTGCCGTGGATGTGGAAGGTCGAGCGGATGTACTCGCCCAAGCTGATCGAGGTCCATTTCTGGCTCGCCCTCTCGGGAACCATCATCTACGTCTTCGCGATGTGGAACTCGGGCATCATCCAGGGCCTGATGTGGCGCACCTATAATGACAGCGGCACGCTGGCCTATCCGTTCATCGACAGCGTCGTCGCCATGCATCCTTACTATATCGCGCGCACCCTCGGCGGATTCGTGTTCCTGCTCGGTGCGGTCGTCGCTTGCTACAATGTGTGGATGACGATCCGGATGTCCCGGGCGCAGGCCACACTAGAGGTCGGCAAAACCGACCTCCCCGCGTTGCCGGGGGCAGGCGCAGCACTTCAGGCTGGAGAGTGAGCGATGCGCGAGTTTTTCCATCGCAAGCTCGAACGCAACGCCATCGGGTTTGTACTCGCCATCATCGGCGTCTCGGCGATCGGCGGCTTCGTTGAGATCGCGCCGCTCTTCACCATTCACGAGACGGTCGAGAAGGCGCCGGACATGCGCACCTATACGCCGCTCGAACTGGCGGGGCGCAACATCTATATCCGCGAGGGCTGCTATCTCTGCCATAGCCAGATGATCCGGACGTTGCGCGACGAGGTCGAGCGCTACGGACCGTATTCGCTCGCAGTCGAGTCGAAATACGATCATCCGATGCTCTGGGGCTCGAAGCGGACCGGCCCGGACTTGGCGCGCGTCGGCGGCAAGTATTCCGACGCCTGGCACGTTGCTCATCTCTACAATCCGCGCGATGTCGTGCCGCAATCGGTCATGCCGAAATATGGCTGGCTGCTGCGCAACGAGTTGAAGACCGACGATCTCGGCAAGCACCTCGAGGCGCAGCGAGCCGTCGGCGTGCCTTACACCGATGCGCAGATCGCCAATGCGACGGCTGACGCCTATGGCCAGGCCAGTCCCGACAGCCCTTACGCTGCAGGCGTTACGCAGCGTTACGGCGATGCCACCAACATGCGTGCCTTCGACGGTGAGCCGAACCGCCTGACCGAGATGGACGGGCTCGTCGCCTATCTACAGGTCCTCGGCAAGCTGACCGATGCGGCCCAAAAGCAGGCTGCGGCGGTGGAGAAATGAGATGGACGTCGATCACAACACGCTGGTCGGTTTTGCCAAGAGCTGGGGACTGTTCTACCTGCTCGCCATGGCAATCGGCGTACTGATCTACGCATTGTGGCCTGCGAACCGGAAGCGTTTCGACCGCGCCAAGAAAAGCATTTTCGATGAAGACGATAGGCCGGGGGACTGAGCGATGGCAGATGCGACGCGCGATCCCATCACGGGGACAGCAACAACTGGCCACGAGTGGAATGGCATCGAGGAACTCGATACGCCGATCCCGCGCCTGGTGCTGTTCTTCCTGGCTGTCACGACCCTGTTTGCGATCGGCTATTGGCTGCTGATGCCGGCCTGGCCCCTAGGCGTGACCTATACCAAGGGGTTGCTCGGCATCGACCAGCGCAAGGTCGTGACCGAGCAGGTGCGCGATGCCGCTGCCGAGCGGGCGAGCTGGACCGCGAAGATCGACAAGGCCTCCTTCGCGGAGATTGCCGCCGATCCCGCGCTGATGCGCCATGTCCGCGATACCGGCCGCACGCTCTTCGCCGATAACTGCGCCGCCTGCCATGGTACGGAAGGCCGGGGCGGGCCGGGCTTCCCCAATCTCGCCGCCGGCTCCTGGCTTTGGGGTGGTGCGCCGGAGACGATAGCGGAAACGATCCGCGCCGGAATCAATGGCGCGGCCAAGGACACGCGTACCGCGCAGATGATGGCCTTCGGCCGTGACGGCATCCTCCAGCGCGAGCAAGTGCTCGCCGTCGCGTCTTATGTCCGCTCGGCGTCTGGCCAGAAGCTCGACGCGGCCGAGCAGGCCCGCGTGCCGGCCGGCAAGGAGGTCTTCGCGGCGAATTGCGTCGCCTGCCATGGCGAAAACGCCAAGGGCCAGCACGATCTCGGCGCGCCGGATCTGACCGATGCAAGTTGGATCTATGGCGGCGACCTGCAATCGGTCGTCAATAGCATCCATGGCGGGCGGCAAGGCCACATGCCGAGCTGGGAAGGCCGCCTCTCGCCGACCGATATCAAGCTGCTGGCGCTCTATGTTGGTACGCTGGGCGAGAAGAAGCGATGAGCGCGCCAGCGGACGGGGGAACAAGGCGTCGCGGCGGGGGGAAGGCCTTTTGGCTGACGTTCGCCGGCGTGGTGGCGGCCGGGCTCATCCTCGCCAATGCCCATCTGGTCTATGTCGCGGTCGGCTCGCAGCCGGACTGCGTGCCGCATGCGAAATCGGCGAGCGAGGCAGGCGGGTTTCGCGCCGCCCGCCCGTCCTGCTGAAGGAGGAGCACATGGCTGCGATCGGGAACGGCCAGGAGATGCCGCTGCCTCTCTCCGCGCAACGGAGACGAAACCTGCCGGCGGGCGCTGCCTTGTCCTGGCTCGGGGCGGGCTGGCGTGATCTCTGGCACCGCCCAGCGCCCAGCCTGCTTTATGGGGTCGCGGCCTTCGTGGTCTCCGCCGTCATCGTCTGGGGGCTCTTCCGGCTTGGGCTCGACTACATCCTATTCCCCGCGCTGGCGGGCTTCATGGTGATGGGGCCTTTGCTCGCGATCGGGCTCTATCAGAAAAGTCGCGCCATCGAGCGAGGCGAGTCGATTAGCCTCTCTCGCATGATCTTTGTCCGGGCTGCCTCGGGCGGGCAGGTCTGGTTTACTGGGGCGATCCTGTGTCTGCTGATGTTGCTCTGGATGCGGGCCGCAGTCATCATCTATGCGCTGTTCTTCGGCTTTCGGCCTTTCCCCGGCTTCAATGACGTCGCCGCCATGCTGTTTGGAACACCGGTCGGCTGGGCGATGCTGCTGGTCGGTACGGTGGTCGGTGGGCTGTTCGCCGCCTTCTCCTTCGCCATCAGCGCCTTCGCGATCCCGATGCTGCTCGACGAACGGGTCGATGCCTTCACCGCTATGGGCACTAGCATCTCGATGGTCTTCCGCAATCTGCCGGTGATGCTTGCGTGGGGTGCGATCGTGCTCGGCCTGTTCCTCATCACTGTGGCGACCGGGCTTCTCGGCCTGATCATTGTCTTTCCGCTGCTTGGTCACGCGACCTGGCACAGCTATAGGGCGATCAAATGAGTTGCTGCGCGGCGCCCGTCGATCCCTATGGGGAATTCGATGGCTCGGCGGCGCGACAAGAGATACGCCTCGCCAGCCGCGATCTCGGCGAAGGGCTCCGGCAGTCCGATCTTGCCGTGCCGGGCGTTCACTGTGCCGCCTGCATCCGGGCGGTCGAAACGGGCTTGATGTGCATCGCCGGCGTCGAGCACGCCCGCGTTAACCTGTCGACCCGGCGCGTCGCGGTGAAGTGGCGCGGGCAGGAGGCGCCCGACCTGTTGGCAGCGTTGGCGGCCCTGGGATACCCGGGCCATTTCTTCGAGAACGATGCCGACCACGCTGACCCGGAATTGGCGGGGCTGATCCGGGCGCTGGCGGTTTCCGGCTTCTGCGCGATGAACATCATGCTGCTTTCGGTCTCGGTCTGGTCCGGTGCCGAAGCGGAAACGCGCAACGCCTTTCATTGGATTTCCGCGGCATTGGCGTTACCGTGCCTCGTCTATTCTGGAGGGGTATTCTTCGCCTCGGCCTGGACGGCCTTGCGGCGAGGCCGCACCAATATGGACGTGCCGATTTCGATCGGCGTCTGCCTCGCCTTTGCCTTGAGCCTCTACGACACGATCCATGACGGACCGCACGCCTATTTCGATGCGGCGACCTCGCTGATCTTCTTCCTGCTGATCGGCCGGACCCTCGACCATCTCATGCGGGAGAAGGCGCGAGCCGCGGTACGCGGCCTGATCCGTCTGGCGCCGCGCGGCGCGACGGTTCTGCGCGAAGACAGGAGCCGCGACTACCTCCCCCTCGCCGAGATCGAGCCCGGCATGCGCCTTGCGCTCGCCGCCGGCGAACGCGTCCCTGTCGACGGCATCGTCTCGGAGGGCCTTTCCGAGCTCGACTGCGCGATCGTCACCGGCGAGAGCGCCACCCGCCGCGTCGAGCCTGGCGCGGAGGTGCATGCCGGCACGCTCAATCTTTCAGGTGCCCTCGTCGTTGTTGCCTCCGCCCGGGCGGACAGCTCCTTCCTCGCCGAAATGGTGCGCCTGATGGAGGCGGCTGAAGGCGGGCGGGCCCGCTATCGTCGCATTGCCGATCGCGCGGCGGCGCTCTACTCGCCAGTCGTCCATGCCACCGCCCTCCTGACATTCCTCGGCTGGATGGCGCTGGGCGCGGGCTGGCATCAGGCCATCACCGTCGCGATCGCCGTTCTGATCATCACCTGCCCCTGTGCGCTGGGCCTGGCCGTGCCGATCGTGCAGGTGGTGGCGTCGCGGCGGCTGTTCGAGAACGGTGTCATGGTCAAGGATGGCTCGGCGATCGAGCGCATGGCGGAGATCGATACGGTGATCTTCGACAAGACGGGAACACTGACTCTGGGCCAGCCGCGTCTCGTCAACGGCAAGGATGCCGCCCCGGACGTTATGGCGATCGCGGCGGGCATTGCGCGCCGCTCCAATCATCCGCTGTCACGGGCGATTGCTGCGGCGGCCCCCGCGGGCGACCTGATCTTGTCCGAGGTGCGCGAACATCCCGGGCGCGGAATCGAAGCCAGGCTGGAGGATCGCGTCTTTCGGCTCGGGCGCGCCGAATGGGCTCTCGCGGACGAAGGCGCCTCGCCGTGGACAGCGGAGAGCGGCACCGTGCTCAGCTGCGACGGCGCCCCCATCGCCCGTTTCGCTTTCGAGGAGGCAACGCGTCCGGAGGCCAGGGCAGCCATCGACGCCTTGAACGCTGCAGGGCTGGGCGTCGGCTTGCTTTCGGGCGATGCCGCGGGCGCTGTGCGGGCCATGGCGAGCAAGCTCGGGGTCGCCTCTTTCTCTGCGAATTTGCTCCCCGCGGAAAAAGTCGAGCGGCTCGCCGCCATGGGCGCGAGTGGCCGAAAGGTGCTGATGGTCGGGGACGGCTTGAACGATGTCCCGGCTCTGGCCGCTGCCCATGTCTCGATGGCGCCGGCATCGGCAGCCGACATCAGCCGCAATGCTTCGGATTTCGTTTTCCTACGCGATGGGCTGAACGCGGTTCCGATAGCGTTCGCCGTATCGCGCAACGCAGACCGGCTGATCCGGCAGAATTTCGCGCTTGCGATCGCCTACAATGCCATCGCCCTCCCGATTGCAATCGCGGGATATGTTACGCCCTTGATCGCGGCCCTGGCGATGTCGCTGTCTTCGATCCTCGTCGTCGTGAACGCATTGCGCCTCCACACGGGCAAGCGCTCCCGATCTCGCGACCCGCAGACCGGTTTAACCGGGCTCGCTCCGACCTTGCGGGCAGGTTGATGAGTAGCCTGGCTTTTCTCGTGCCTTTGGCGCTGGTCCTCGGCGGGGCTGCGCTGTCGGCCTTTCTATGGTCCCTCCGGAGCGGCCAGTACGATGATCTTGACGGTGCAGCCGAGCGCATCCTCCTGGACGCGGAGAACGATCGGATCACCGACGCGAGCAGTTCGTCGAATAGCCGCGAGAACGATCATCGGTCGAAAGGTTCGGAAACAAGCTAGTTTCTGCTGGCGACGACCTCGTAGCCCGGACGGTTCTTGTGCCGGCCAGGGGCACCTGTTCGGAACAGCCGCGCTGATCCGCAGTTGCTTTCGAAGTTGTATTCCCTTCGAAGGGAGGGCCGGCTCAGAGCGCAGCCTGAAGGAGCAAAAAATGGCCGAAGCAATTGAGGACGTCACAGATACAAATATGGAGCAAATCAAGATCGCATTGAATGCATTGTACCTTTGTATCGGGTATTCAATGAGGCACATTTCCTCTCATGAAGGCGTCGAGGCTGCGGCGAAATTTAAGGAGGAGATGCTGAAGGCGCTCAAGAACGGCGACATCGATATGGCTCTACTGGAGGAGCGCAAAACGTTCGAACTTATCGTGTCGAAAATCGAATCTCTACCTACCGTCTAAGCTGATATCGCCGTCTCCCTGTCCTTGTTTCCAGATTCAACCCGACACGCCTGACAGACACGTCGTCGGGATCGAGCGCGATTTCGAAGCCCAGATCCCGGCAAAGCGCCAGCATCGGCGCGTTCTCCGCGAGCACCTGACTGTGGACGCGCTGAAGCTTCTCGGCCTCGGCCCAGTCGATGATCAACTTCATCAGCGCCCGGCCGAGGCCGATGCCCTTCAGATCGGAGCGCAGCAGGATGGCGTATTCTGCCTCGACATGCCCGGGGTCGGCATGCAGACGGACGGCGCCGGCGGCTTCCCTGTTCCGCTCCTCGATGGCAATGAAGGCCATCTCCCGCGCATAATCGAGCTGGGTCAGGCGGGCGAGGAACGCGTGGCTGAAGGACTTCAGCGGTGCGAAGAAGCGCAAGCGCAGGTCCTCCAAGGTTACCCGCCCGAGCATCGCGCCGATGGCAAGCTCGTCCTCAGGCTTCATCGGGCGGATGAGGAAACTTCGCTCGCCGAGCGTAAGCTGCGAGGTCCAGCTTCCGGGGTAGGGCCGGATCGCCGGGCGGCGGCGGCGCGCCGGGTCCGGCTCCAGCACAACCCGGGCATCGACCACGACGACGCCGTTCGCGTCCGCCAGGACCGGGTTGAGGTCCATCGCGCGGATTTGCGGAAGCACTGATGCGATGTTGCCGAGCGCTACCAGGACAGCGGCGATCGCGTGCCGGTCGGCTGCGGGAACATCGCGATAGGCGGACAGGATGCGCGACACGCGCGTCCTGGCGATCAGGTTCTCGGCCGAGGCGAGATCGAGCGGCGGCAGCGCGACATGCGTATCCGCGATGAGCTCGGCCGCCGTGCCGCCCCGCCCGAATACGATCACCGGGCCGAAACAGGAATCGACCGAAAAGCCGGCAATCAGCTCGCGCGCCTTGCTGCGATGCGCCATCGGCTGCACCAGGAAACCGGACAGCCGTGCCTCTGGCCGCAGTTGCTGCAAGCGCTCCGCCATGCTGCCGGCCGCTTCCTGGACGGCGTGCTCGTTGGCGAGGTCGAGCTCGACGCCACCCACATCCGATTTATGCGCAATATCGGGAGAGACGATCTTGAGGGCGACCGTGCGGCCGGCGGCGAACTGTTCCTTGGCAGCTTCGGCCGCGGCGGCGGCATCGGCGACGATGACGAGGCCTAGCGCCGGAATCCCGAACAGGGCGAGCAGCTGCGCGACCTCGTCCGGTTCGAGCCAGCTGCGGCCTTGCCCGATCGCCCGGTCGACGAGTGCAGCGGCGACATCGATGTCCGGCTGATGATCTGCGTCGAGCACCGGTGGGGTCGCCATCAGCTCCTTGAGTAACTGCGCGTGGCGCGTCAGATGCCGGAAGCCCAGGATCGCATCCCGTTCCGTCGCGAAAGAGGGAATGCCGGCCGTTGCAAAAATCCCCCCCGGTCTCTTCGCCGCCACCGACCCAGACCGCCAGTATCGGTTTGCCAGCCGGGGATGTGGAGCGCGCCTCGGCCAGAGCGCGCGCGCAATCCACGGGATCGTCCGGCGCCAGCGGGGCGTTGAGCGCAAGAACGGCGTCGACATCGCTGTCGGCCAACAGGTGGATCACTGCTTCGCGATAGTCCTGGACCGTTCGGACGATCACCGGATCCCGGGGCTGCCGCTCCATGCTGCCGGCCTGCCGCAACCGCGCCCCCGCCAATGCAGCCAGCCCCTCTCCATTGCTGACGATCGCCAATCGGCCAGCACCGGCGGCACGAGCACGTCCCAGTGTCTCGGCGGCGGCGAAAAGCTCGTCGAGATCGCTGACCCGAAGCAGGCCTGCCCGATGGAAAGCCGCATCATGCGCGGCATCGCTGGTCACGATCAGGGCCGAATGCGTCAGAGCCGGCCAAGGCGGGTCCGCCCGCCGCGGCTTCAGGACCAGAATGGGTTTGAGCCGTGCGGCGGCGCGCGCCGACGACAGAAAACGCGCCGCGTCGGTGACGTCGTCGATCGCCAGCAGGATGGTGCGCGTCGCAGCATCGGCGCCAAAATGATCGAGGCAATCGGCTATGTCGACATCGGCGCCTTCGCCAAGGACGACAGCGCCCGAAAAGCCGATCTCGCGCCTGGCGGCCCAGGCCAGAATTCCGGCCGCCACCGAATTGGACTGTGCGACCAGCGCGAGCGAGCCGGTGGCCAGATGCATCGGGACGGCGGTCGCGTTCAGGTTGAGGCGCGGTGCGGCCAGGCCGACCGATGATGGCCCGATCAATCGAATGCCGGCGGCCCGAGCCGCGTTTCGCAGGCGCTCGGTATCAGCGGCGGAGCCGTCAGGCACGAGGAGCCCGGCGCAACCGTTTGCGGCTGCCGCCAAAACTCGATCGGCGGCCGCTGCCGGCGCGATCAACAGGTCGCAGCGCGCCGGGACGGGAAACTCCTTCCCACCTGGAACCACCGTGAGCGCACCGCGGTAGGGCTCCGAGCGAATCTGCGTTGCCAGCACATCCGTTTCCGGAGAGCCGCCGATCACCGTGATCGTCATCGGTTCGAGCGCGCGTCTGATCAAGGCAAGCGTCATCGATCGGCGGTCTTCGTCCCGGAGGATATCATCTGATGATTCTCAGGGTATAGCCGGATATGGCATGCAAATGCTCTCTCCAGACACCGTCTGCAGATCGGCCACCGCTTTTAGAAAACAGCGAACAAGCATGCCTATCCTCAGGAGGGCCGACAGCCGGTGAGGTGCCCATGGTTCTCGTCAACAGCTGCCAGAAATCAGTTCGCTTTGGCGGCCTTGCCGCGAACCGGCGTTTTCCGCCGCTGCTGGCCCAAACCCATCTTCTTGGCGAGTGTCGAGCGCGCTTCAGCATATGCTGGCGCGACCATCGGGTAATCAGCCGGCAAGCCCCAACGCGCGCGATAATCCTCAGGCGACATGTTGTAAGCCGTGCGCAGGTGGCGCTTCAGCGACTTGAACTTCTTGCCGTCCTCGAGGCAGATCAGGAACTCTGGCGTGATCGACCTTTTGATTGAAACAACCGGAGTTGGACGCTCTTCGACCACAGGAGCCGGGGGCGTACCCAAGCCTGTGATTGCCGCGTGGGTCGTGGCGATCAGGCCAGGAAGATCGGCCGCGGGAACGCTGTTGTTCGACACGTAGGCCGACACGATGTCAGCCACCAAAGCGATGAGGTTTTCACCCTCTTCAGCCATCGCACTACTCCTGGAAGTTAGAAACCGAATCGACGCGCGGTCGCTAATCAACTACGCTGATCATCGGCTAGGCCGGTTGAATGGCATGTTCAAGGCGCGAGCACATGGCGGTCCGCTAGAAAGTGGGGAAGATAACTGTAATTTGAGCTGGTCTCTGGTGTTGACCCGAGGTCACAAGCTGATGTTTGGTGAGACGAGTTGTCCTCGGCTTCTCGATCGCGTTAGGTTCAGATGCAGAATTCTTGGATACTTTCGTCGCGGACACGCGCGGTATGGCTAAGAACGCTTGTAGTGATTGCGTTAGCCACGCTTGTAATTGTCCCCGCGCTGCTTCTTCGCTAGCTGCCCGCGCAGCCGACACTAGCGATCATCTGGCGGGCTTCACGCGCCCAACGAATCCTGAAATACGGCTTCTCTCTCCCCATCCGATCTGGAAGCCGATTTTGTATCAGATTAAAGCCAGCACCCGCAGCGGCAAGGTTGCCAATCGAGCTTTTTCAGCATCCGAAGCATTGCGGTTATTGCGCGAAACGCAGGCGCAGCCCTTTCTTCGCTCTTGCATCGTCCTCCGCCAGGGCGTGATCATCAGCCAAGTGGAACTTGAACAGGCTGCACGCAAAGAGCTCGACTGAGAAGCGTGTTAGTCGACGATGAGTTCTCGGGGCGCTGCCCACAGGGGCATAGGTCGTCGACAAATGCAGCAGAAGGATCGGCGCTGTTTCGCGTCGCTTTCGCCGCTAACATCCATCTGAACGCGTCGACGGTATCGGTCCGGCGGCAGCGCGGCCTCGAAAATGGATAACGAAAGAGATTCCACCCTTGCATCCAAAGCGCCCCGCGAGCGTCATCAACCCAAAGAAAGAAATAGGAATGGGGTGCCTGGAGTATTCCACTGAGCAAATTCGCTCTGTGTAGCTCGACCTGAAGTGCCTTCAGCTTTGGATCGATTGATGGACCAGAACTCCGAACTCAAGACATTCGATGATGCGTTGAAGCTCATCATTCGGGATTGCCTATGCGCCCACGGGCACCGTTCGGCCGTGAGTGGCGACTTGGAGAAATTGTGGATCAAGTAGCTGGCCGGCGCCTTTCGGTGATCGACAATGTCGGCAGAGCCGCAGTGCTTGGGAGCGAGAATGACGCAGGTGATTATCCATCAGCCAAACGCAATAGCCTTAGATCTCGACGAGAAGCGCGTCATTGAACTGCCGGTTCTCACCCGGATAGCCCCTCGGATTGCATAGGACGCGAGTTTCACCGACCCAATAATCGAAGCAGCTATGAACGTGACCGTGCACCCATAAGGTCGGATGCCCGGTCTCGATGACCTGTCCAAGGTCGCTGTAGTACGCGTGGTTGAGCAGGTCGCCGTCGTAGCGCCGATGAACGCTGAGGTGGTGCGGGGCGTGGTGGGTAACGACCACCGTCGGGCCAAAATGCGGTTGGGCTAAAACGCGCTCGATAAACTTCCTGCTCGCGGCATGCAGCATGACGGCGTGTTTGGGCGAAAAGCGTTCCCAAGGGTTCTTATGCCATTTGATCAAGCGGTGATCGTTCATCCCGCGCCAAGCGGCATCGAGGGCGAGAGGATTGCGATTGTAGTCGGTCCATAAGGTCGCGCCGATGAAGCGCACCTGGCCGATTTGCACGGCATCATTGTTCAGCGTCCGCACCCCTTCGAGCGCCTTGAGCTGGTCCATGCGCTCGTGGAAGCTGAACCGGTAGAACTCGTGATTGCCGGCCACAAACACGACCGGAAGCTTTCGCGCGATCTCGATCAGCCAGCCGTCATTCAGAACGTCGCCCGCGATGACTGCAACGTCTGCGCCGTCGGGCGGATCGGGCAGTGCTCCACCATGGTCGTCGTGAAGGTCAGATAAGACCCAGAGCTTCATGATCCATCCTCGGCAGCGGTATTTTGCTGAGATCGCCCTCGCAAGGGCGTCTGGCGATCAATCCTGGTTGGTGCAGCGGAGGAGGACGTCGAGACCGCAAGCGAGATCGTCAAACTCGGCGTCGACCATCCCATCTGGGGCGTTGTCGGCATGAGCGCGCGGCGATCCCCTACGAGCGGATCCCTGTCGCGACAACCTGGTTTCCGTAACCGGGATAACAGGTGACTTCCTAGGCCGACCACGCCCGCGCTTTGGCGGTTCGGGCAGGACAAACTCGGCTGCGCTTCTGGTCGATATGACTGACACGGAAACCTCCGGGCTGAACATCTGAGATGGCCCAACACGCCCCCGAAGACTGCGCGATGGAGAAGGTTCAGGCGGCAGCTCGATTGAAATCACGGTCGACAAGACGACCGAAGTCGTCAGCAGAATCCCATGCCGTGGCACAGGTCGACGACGCTTTCAGTGGGGGGGCAAAAGCCTCGTTTAAGTGAGGCAGGCAAAAACACCCTGAGAAGGTAGATCGTTAGCCATCGGTTCGCTCCCAAATCCAGGCAAAGATGGGCAGGCGGCATCAACAAGCAAATGATACAATCGATATCAGAAATGCTGAAGACTCGTTGACATACGGTTAATGCGCCGCGCTGCGGGCGCCCCCACCTATTTGGCCGCCTTGGTCTGGCGCTCTACAGTTTCTGCTGCGGTGTAGACGATCACGCCTACCGACTGAGGGCCAAATATGAACTGCGCGCCGGCTTTCTCCAGAGCAGCACGAATTGCGCTTTTGAGCGCCGCTTTCGGCTGCCTGTAGCCGTTCTCAAAATCGTTGATGGTCTTCCGTGAGACGCCCGATTTATCCCATAGCCAGGCCTGCGAAACACCCAACAGCAGCCTTGCGGCTTGCGCAAGAAACCCTGGAATCTCCGCCTCCGGCGGCATCGGGACGAGGCCAGAATTAAGGATAGACGGGCGTGGCCCACTACCCAGGTGAAAAATTTTGATGCTGCTGCTATAATTCCAGAATAATTCGTCAGCCGGCCTCATTCCAGCGGTCCGCTGAGCTTCGACCACACCACCTGCAGCTTCAGAGAATTCTGGAGGAACGATGCTCGTTGCCTTCTTGGGTGCCGATGGCATGTCCACGCCTACATACGCCGCGCTGCTCGCAGCCCAAGGATTCGCAACCCTGGGCCAGACAGCCAAAATTCTCAGCGTCGGCAATGAACCCGACTCGCCGATCTTGGCCGTACAAAGGATCGCAAACTCTATCCATCAGGTCGAGAGAGGATCTGATATCGAGTCCTTGCTTGGCTCCGCGCGAGATGGGTTCGAGCACGTCATCCTCATCAGCTCGGTTGAGCAATTCTGCTGGCTCCTATCCAATGATTGCGCCTGCATTGTTGTCGTCGAGCCCACCCGCGCGCATGAGGTGATGGCGATGACGGCAATCCAGTCCATGACAGACACGATCTCTGTCTTGCGCTGGGGCCATTCTGACCACAGCACAGCGATCGCGCATGTGGCCGATGTGTTTCGAGACATTGGCGTAACAGTGCTTCCGACCGCCGTCCCTGCGTTGAGCAGACGCGAGACTGATGGACTTCTCGATGGCCAGCACGGTCATCGGATTGCACGCATGGGCGCGCAACTCGCCATGGCATTGTTGGAGCCAGCTGACGTCCAGGAGGCAAGGTTCGACGAACGCACCCTCAGCGACAGGCTACGCGAACTGGCTGACGACCTGGAGGCGATTCAGGAAGGCACTGGTCCGACAGACCAGGATCTCCATCGTGCACCGCTCCTTTCTTCGTGGTCGGAGTTACCTCAGCCGGTCCCTGTGCTCGCGGGCATCGCCGACCGGCACCCCACGTGTGGGAAGTTTATCGTGACCTCTCAGGTCTTCGCCAGCGACGGCCAGACCTGGGCCAGGACGCTTTCGCGCTGGTATCGGCTCGGCCGGCCGTCGAACGAAGTCAATGCGCCACCGCTGCAATGACCTCCACCCCCGAAGCCCATCGCAACATCGAGGAGTACCGATGCCAGTCAGCGTCAATGGCGGCATTTCCGCTGGGAGCAGCGATCGCCTTATCCCCCAATCACCAACAATGACGGCATGGCGTACGTTCTCGCCGGCTGAATGCATCGCGATGGGTGTCGCCACGAATCTTGAGGAGCTCGTGACAATGCTGGCGCCATCGTACGGCGCCAGCGGCGAAAGCCAGGAAGGGTTTGGCTCAGCGGCCCATGCAATCGGCAGAGCCCTCAGGATCCTGGTCAAATCCAACTCTTCTCAGACGGTAGTCGACGTCAGCATGTCGCTGGTACTTCGCCATGCGTTGCAGGGTGATGCTGCCGCGCGTGTGCTGGTCGTCTTCGCCCTGGGGAGAGTCTCAGCCCCGTCGCAGCTCCTCCAGGCATGGCGTGGTTGGCGGCTAGAACCGAGGGAACGCAGTGCTGGAGCCAGTAGAAGCGGGCTGTCCCATGCGCTCCAATAGATCGCACGCGGCAGTCATGAAACAATGCCCCCGCATCATTCGGATCTGCCTCAACCCCGTTGCCGCGTTCTCCTCTGAGGCATCGGAGGTCGTGGAGGAAATCATACGGTTCGAACCGGCTTGGGGACCGGATTTGGAGATATGGCTTCCGAGGACTGCGACGCCTCCACGAAACCGCCCTCAGTGGGACATGAACAAGGCCCATGGGAAGCTAGCTCGCCTCGCACATCACCTTGACAGCAGGGCGCCCCAGAACCCTGCCCTGGGCGAATTGGCCGACTGCCTGATCGCCATGACGGCTCCAGCATCGGCAATCGACCTCGCATCACGGCTGGCGCCCCCCATCTGGCAAGCCCTGGCGAAGTTGGCCGAGTTCAAGTCCCTCGTCGGATCTGGTGCCCCAGTGCTGATCCCTGAGAAGATTTTCAACCATCTCTCAACCGAGATCGACTGCGACGGCCCCGGTGTCGATGACATGTTGGACAGGGTTGAAAAGATCATCGTTGAAATCCAGGGGGAGGCGACGGAGCTTGCGATAGGCATGTCGAAGATCGCCGCGGGCGACGTCGACCCAACCCGTAACTATCGATCTCTTGTAGATTTGGCACGCCGCACGGGCCTGCTTGCTGTGCAGCCGATTACATGGGCTTTGCGAGACATCCTGGACACGGCGAACACGTTTCCCAAGCCGGCCACCGTCGAACCAGAAAACATCGGAGGCCGCGATAGCCCGCAGCATCTCGCCGATCACGTCATGGTGTGTCCGACTGTGCAGAAATCCAAAGGTTCGAGGGATGCTATTCTGCCCTTCGAGAAAGCGATCGGTGTTCGTTTTCCGCTCGTTAGTGTTCCTGACCTCGCAACGGTGCGGCAGTCGCTGCTGACCAAGTTCCCCTATGCCGACCACACGGTCGCGAGGGTCTTGACCGATCTCTCAATAAAGCGGTTTGTTCAATTCTCGCCCATCCTGCTGGTTGGCCCGCCGGGATCCGGCAAAAGCACTTTCGTTCGAGCCCTTTCGGAACAGCTCAAAGTCGGACTGATGCGAGTGGATGGCTCCAACGATATGAGCTCCTCGTTCAGCGGCACGGAACGCCGGTGGAATAGCAGTGAGCCCTGCCGCCCATTTCAGGCCGTCGCCCGCTTTCAACAAGCCAATCCGATGATATTAATCGACGAGCTGGACAAGGCCGGCGAGCGACAGGACTACGGGCGTCTATGGGATTCCATGTTGCAGTTTATGGAAACCGAGACGGCCTCGCGGTTCCACGATCCGTGCCTTCAATCCGAACTCGATTTGCGACACGTATCGATCATCGCCACGGCGAACGAGCTCGATCGGCTGCCGAGTCCGCTTCTTGATCGCTTCCGCGTCATCCCGTTTCCAGAACCGGAAGCACGCCACCTTGAAGCTCTGATCCCCGACATCCTTAGAACGATCGCGGCGGACCAAGGACTGGATCCGCGGTTCTTCGAGCCTGTTGATCAGGTCGAGCTGTCCGTCCTGGCGCGCCGTTGGAAAGGTGGCTCGATCCGCCCGCTGAAAAGGGCTCTGGAAGGCATATTGAGAGTCCGGGATCGCCAGCGAGCGAGCTATGTCCAATGAACCAGACCACCAACCATTCGGCGAAATGTTCGCCTGAAGGATTGTCTTAAGGATAGCGCCGCAAGTCCATCAGGCGCGCTGCCCACAGCGTCCAAAATTAAGAATTGCGACACCCGAGACGTCGTAGATCAAATCTCAGACAGGGGGCTTTCGGCAAGAAAAAACTGGCTCTGAGCGAATCTAAAATTCGCACCACAGCCTCTTGATAGCTTGTCTAAAGCATTAGAGACAGCAGTATTCGCGAGTTGACCGCTATGCAATCGATAGTGATCAAGCCATTTACGGATCTATCTTTTAAACCTTCTAATTGGAAGCCGACAAAATGGAATGTTGCTAACGCACTTCACTTTAGGTCAGTTGGAAGTCAATTTCCTTCGCGGAAAACTGGCAGGGGCGTGATGTGCGAGAGCCTTCTCGAAAATGCCATGGCTTGCCTGCTTGAGTGCGACCCTCAGGTTACTGACTATCGCGAGCAGCCGGTCGGACCGACGTGGCATGATCGTGTTCGTTGGCGAAAAGGTACAGCACGCGACTTTTGGGTGGAGTCCCCTCTCGGCAATCTCCTCGTCGAAACGAAATACACGAAAGAGTTAGCCGACGCTGAGACCCGGACGCGCCTTCAAAGCATGGCGCTCAGCTATCGACACCGCGGCATTCGGATGATCGTTCGGACCGAGACAACGATATTCGCACAGCCTAGGCTGGAAAATTGCAGAATTCTGCAACGTTACGCCAACTTCGGCTTTGACGAGAAGTCTTGGCAGCCGTTGTCGGGGTTGCTCGCTGAACAACGCGGTCCGATGCGAGTGTCCGAATTCGCCCAAGCTGTCGAGCCCAAACTCCGCCCGTTTGTGATCGCCGCACTCTGCCACTTGGCGCTGAGCGGGACAGTCTGGTTCGACATGAACGTCGCCATCAACGCATCCGCGCTCGTTTATTGGTCGCGGCAATGAACGCGGCTGCGCAATTCGGCGCCTCCATCAAGCTGGCGATCAACCAGAAGCTGCGGATCAATGGCGTCCAATATCGTGTTCGGCGACGGATCGACGACACGCGCTTCAACATCGAGGCTATCGAAACAGGTGAGGCTTCAACCCACACGTTCGCATGGCTAGACGAAGGCTGGTTAGAGGGAAGGATCGCGATCCTTCCTATCAACTGGGACCGGCTTGAGACGAGGGTCCAACGGCTCGTGTCGTCTGACGTGGACAGCGCGACGAAGGCCATGCGCGCGTTTGCTCTGAAGATGCACCCGTACGTTCAGGCTTTGCTTGATCATGGCGAAGGGCTCATCAAACCGCATCAGTCTATCGAGATGCTTTGGAAGGCCATTGCCGACAGGAGAAATGCCAACCCGAATGTAGCGCCGGCAGACTATGAATCGCCGCCGTCGCGTTCGAGCATATACATGTTTGCGAAGCGATATCGGGACGCCGACCGCGATATTCGCGCCCTTCTGCCGGACTATCAAAGCCGGGGGAACCGAAAAGCGCGTATCTCGCCAATTCTGGACGACATAATCGACGAACTCATCGAGGCGATCTATTTGACGCCAGAAGCTCGGACGAAATCGGCTCTTCTGGCCGCCTGCATCTCGCATGTCCAAAGCCTGAATGATGCAATCGGCACTTCCTACGCCGAGATCAGCGAGCGCCTGCCTCTACCGACGCGTAAAATGATCTCGTACCGCGCGGGCAAACTTGAGCGCTTCGACCTCGATTACTACCGAAAAGACCCGATAAAAGCGGAAATGGCTCATGCCCGTCGGGATCGGACCGGTCGCGACTCGTATCAATCAGCGGTGGGAACTCGACTCAACCACGCTCGACCTGCATATCGTCGACGGCGCCACGAACGCCATGTTGGGTCGACCAACGCTGACCGCAGTCATCGATTGCGCCTCTCGGCTGATCGTAGGCTGGGCAATCACGTTTGAAGGTGAGAGCACGCTGCAGATTATGCTCGCGCTCCGGCACGCGATCGCGCCAAAGCGCTTCCCAAATCTCGATCTCCGACTTGGCAATCCCGCGCGCGGGATCCCCGAGGGCCTCTGGATGGACAACGGAAAGGCGCATCATTCATCCAGCCTGAAAGAAGCGCTACTCGCCCTCAACATCACCCCTTTCTGGCTGCCGCCGAAGCGGCCAATGCTGAGGGGTAAGATTGAACGCTGGTTCGGTTCGATGAACATCGGATTGGTCCATCAGTTTGCCGGCACGTCCAAATCAAACCCCCAGCAAAAGGCGGATTATGACGCAGAAGGCGAGGCGATCTTCACCTTGGAAGACATCGAGAAGCTGCTGAGCTTTTGGATCTGCGATGTCTACAACGCACGGGTCCACCGAGGAACGAAAAACGCGCCTTATGCTCTTTGGGTGAGCATGTCGAAAGCCCACCCTCCGATCTTGCCATCGCAGTTTTCAGACTTGGATGTACTGCTCTCCAGCTCGGATACGCGAACCGTCTCTCGGAAGGGTATCGAGTGGAAAGGCCTCTTGTACAACAGCAACGAATTGGCCTTGCTCAGAAACAGCCAGCAGCTTAGAGCCGATCAGATCAAGATCCGCTATGACGCAGCGGATATTGGCGCGTTGATGGTGCTTGCCCCTGGATGGGACCGTTACAAGCGGATCCCTTGCACCAATCAGCCGTATGCGGCGGGAAAGACGCTCTTCCAACATGAGGCCAGCGTAGCTCACGCCAAGAAGCTGGTTGCCAAAGGCCAGCCAATCACCGAGCACGATCTCGCCGATGCCTGGGGCAAGCTCGTAACGACAGGCACTCAGTTGATGGCATCCCAGGGCCGTAGGCGGACGCTCAATCGGCTGGGACGGATCTTTGCGCACGGGGTGCGCAGACGCACGGACGCCCCCACTGATGTCCGCGATTGGGAGGTCGATGGGATTTTCGACTTCGACCCGGAGCTCACACCTGGCTCGTTGCAGGAGGACGCCCGTTCCAGCTGGGAAAACTATCCTCACGATGATGAGGAGCCTGTTTCGATCGACGAACTGGTCAAGACAGCCGGCACGAAAGGTCGAGCCGCCAGAAAACGCCGAAATGGAGGCCTGAGAGATAGAGCAGCTCCTGCTCGCGAAGGAACAACTGCGCAAACGCCGCGGGGCCAGGCGACTCAACAGCGAACTCCCACATCGAACAGACAACGAAGGAACTTAGAGGTTAGCTATGACTGAGCATCATTCAATTCGCAGATCTCACCTGGCTTCAAATGGCGAACCTCTTGATCGCGCAGAGCGATTCCGTCGACTCACGCGAATGTTGATCAATCATCCGAAGGCCGAATCCGTTCATAGATCAATTGAAATGTTCCTTGATAGGTCTGCCGATAGTCGGTCTGGCGTAAATTATCTTGTTTGTGGGCCATCCAGAGTCGGAAAATCGACTCTAAGCTACGCAATCTATCAGTCACTTTTGCAAAAAGAAGCAGACTCCCTCAAACGTCCTCTTCGGGGCAAATATATCGAACTTGAGGATCGCGATATTCGACCGGTACTCTGGGTTGAAGCCAAGGCCGACACGACTACAGTCGCCTTGCTGGAAAAATTGCTCGAAGAACTCGGCGATCCCTCGCCCTCAGCTGGAAAAATTCCGGAGAAAGAGCGACGTCTATCAAAGCATCTTTTTCAACAGGGCGTTAAAGCGGTCATCATCGACGAAGTTCAGCATTTTGCTCAACATCGTACTGCAAAATTTCAGTACAAACTGGCCGATTGGTTGAAATCAAACCTACAGAATATTAAACATAATTCATCCGAAAATGGAAATGGACTGGAAGAATCATTCTGCCATATTATTTTTTTTGGGACGGATGAATCAAGAGTTCTACTTCAACAGAATGAGCAACTAAAAGGCCGCAATATCGGAGGCCATAATTACACCCCTTATAATTGGGAAATAGATGAAGAAAGAGAATCTTATCTCGACGTATTGAGCTCGATTGACTCTTCAATTCCCTTCGCAGAATCTTCAGACCTTGATGAATATCATCGAGCGCTGAAGATTAATGAGGCTGCAGATGGGTCAATGGGCTTGACGATGAAGTTGATCCAGGCCGCAGGCATTATGGCTATCCGCGATGAGAGCGATCGCATCCTCGATATCCATCTTCGCGACGGCTTTGATGAGCTCGAAGCAGTTATCGGGCTAAAGGACAACCCTTGGCGCATCGACGACGAGCCAGGCAGTTCGAGGAAGAAGGCCGCCATACGGCCGAACCGGAGCACCACATTGAAGGGGAAGGGCCCTTCAACAGAACCGTCCTTTCACAAGAAGTAAGTCGGCGATAACTGATGGCCTCTTCTCGCAAGCCGCCGCGGCTCTCTAATCGCACTGGAGACTATGGTGACGAGCCGCTCATGGCGCTTGTTAACCGTCGAGCCGTCCAAATTGGAATGGAGAATATCGCAAAGTTGTGGGGAGCCCTCGGCGGCTTGCCTCCCCACTCCAAACCTTATCCGCAGATTTTCTCTGCGGTAACTCGGCTTTCAGCCGCGAAAACAGCTGGCCGCGTGTTTTGGGCAACCCCCCAGGCCGGTGGGCAGAGAATCCAGTTGATGGGAAACACCTATCGACCCGAGCAAATCGACCGTACCAACATCCGTTGGTGCGCACACTGCCTGAAATCGGAGCCGTACTTTCGGGCGATGTGGACGATCAAGGCGTATACGAACTGCGCGGTGCACGGCGTCGCGCTACGGTCCAGCTGCGACGGCTGCGGAAAGATGCAAAGGTGGCCAAGGAGTGGAGCTCCGCACAATATTACCGTTTGCGGATGCGGAGAGCGTTTGGATCGAGTCGCGACAGAGATCCCCGAAGCGAGCTCATGCACAAACATCGATAGATGGCTCTTCAAGAATGCGCCCGCGGCAATTTCTCTTTACCGCAAACGGACCTGGACGGACGATCTCCTAACGGACGGCATGCCATACAATCAGGTACTGGAGTGCTTTTCGCGGCTAGGGGCGTACGACCTCGCTCCAGCGGCTCCGTTCCAGGATACTGCTGACAAAACTCAACAATCCGACCTCATGAGCCGCGGGCTGGAGTGCGCATCCAGTGACGGCTTTTTCGCGCTTCTGAGTAGGGTTTCTGGCACCTTTAAGGCGGACGACGCAGCCTGTGCTGACGCGACGCCTCGGCAGCGTCTCATTACAAAGTATGGACAGCTGGCTGCATGGCTATTGAGCAGGCGCTCATCTGCTCCATTTGAAATTTTGATTGATACTCTTCTTTATCATAACAGGGTTTCTGACGTCATCGATCATCCCAACCAGACATTCTCATACATTACTCAGGGTGAATTCGTCACTCTTGATGAAATTTCCCAAAATACAACTATCAAGATCGATTCACTTTGGGATAAATTGCAGTATTTCGGTTATATTATTCCAATCGACATGCCGGGAAGCTTCAAGATACCGAAACACGTGCTTGATCGGCTCCTTTCTGAGCCGGCTGACGCGTATCTTAGCTACAAGGACTTAGCGGCCTCCCTTAACGTAGCTGCAGATTTTGCTCGTGATCTGCTTTTAGAGGGCTGCATCTCGGAAGACCCTAAGCAAGCGGCCACTCGGCAGATAGTCGTGAAAAAGATCCAGGTTGACGAGCTTCTGCTTCGCCTCGAGGCACGCTATCAAGCCGGGCGCGAAAATGACGCTCTTGTCCCGGTGCTGAAGGCCAGAACCCCGTTTTCCAGTCGCACCGGTCTCATCAAAATGATCCTCGATGGGAAGCTACCTATCAGGCAGATTGCGCGGGGGCGTCGAGGTCTCGATCGATATTTGCTGGCACCTGACGAAATCGAACGCATCTTCCTGGCAGAAAAGCGCGCGATCAAGATGCGGGAAGCGATCCGTCTACTAGCAATGAACGAGGGTGAGATTAAAATCCTAATCTCGCAGGGTCATATTTCAGCGACGATGGTAGGTGGCCAGCGCCTCTTGGACAATTCCGACGTCAATGCTTGCCTGAGGAGCTTCGTTGGAGAGCGAAAGGCTATGAAGGAGTTGAGGGCTAGCCGGTCGCTTTTAGCGAAGGCCGCGTCAGACCTGCGTGAGCCTGGCAATATCCTGCTTCGAGATGGAGATCATATCGTCTTCACGCGTAGCGGTTTCGAGAGGATTCGATCCCTTCTGAATACTCGGTTCGGCACTCAACTGAAGCTCGCTATCTAGATGGCTCGCTTGCTTTGGACCGCCTTTCGGGCAACCGCGGTCGGCTCGGCGACGGCATGATGCGCTTTCCGCTGCGGCGAAGTGCCTACACTGATGAACCCGCGAAAGCGCTTGTGTTCCGCCGATCCCAGGAGAACGGATTGACCAGCGCCCAAGTTGGCTGGAAGGCGGTTGGCAG
Source organism: Allobosea sp. UC22_33 (assembly GCF_042700715.1). NCBI lineage: Bacteria > Pseudomonadati > Pseudomonadota > Alphaproteobacteria > Hyphomicrobiales > Alloboseaceae > Allobosea > Allobosea sp. UC22_33. Next base: position 5,122,039 of record NZ_CP170556.1, on the reverse strand, counting down.
CTCGGCCGGAAAGATTTGGGCCGGTGGGGACCTGTCACTTGTGGCAAAAGCATGCGGCGTGTCGCTCGATAATTTGGCGTGGGTTACGCCTCAGCGCGTCGGAGATCGCACACGGACGTTCGGCCAGCCATTTCGCCACCATGAAATTCAACGTCGGGGGCGTCGCTGGTGCGCGGCGTGCTTGCGTGAAGCCCCCTACCATCGAGCTGCGTGGGACGTCAGCGCGCTGCGCATCTGCGTGACACATAGTCAGTCCCTGTCAGAGACCTGTCCTGCTTGCAAGAAGGCGACGAGCTGGACATACAACGACATTTGCCGATGTTCATGCGGCACTCGGCTTTCAGACACAGGGAACCATTTTGAACAAGGGTCATTCGACCTGTGGATCGGTCACAGGCTACAAGAACTGAGCGGGAGCGCTCCGACTTCCGAACGCAGCTGCACAGCTCGCTTCGACGACCTTTTCCCCGGTATCGAACTCCAGGATGCGATCGACGTGGCTCTGAGAGCCGGAGCGGTGATCGCCGCACCAACTGCGCCGCCGAAGATGACCATCGCGACGCAGAATCGCGCAGCACTTCTCAATATCGGTTTCGAAGCGCTAACCTCCGGCGAGGCCGGCTTTCTGGCATTCCTCGAACGCCTTCGTGACTCTCGATCCACCGGCGGTTCAGGTGGTGAAATCGATAAGAATGGGCCGTGGGGCTTAGCGCATGCCTATGGACCGTTCGCACGTTGGTTGGCTTCTCGTCATGAGGAACCGGCCTTTACAACCGCGATCAGGCTGGCGCGTTCGCACGCGCGGAGGAATGTCACGCTCAAGCATAACTCGCTGGTATTTGCAGCTAAGCATGATCGCACGACACCGAATTTGGCTGAGGCTGCCAATTCCTGCGGTATCGGCACGCGAAGGTTCAGGAAGCTATCGGTCTCTGTTGATTTGCTTCCTCCCAAGAAGTTGCAGGGGCGGCCCGCTCCTCTATCCAATCGAGCGGTTCGCCTTTTGGGGGATCGGATTCGAAATAGCGTCACCAACGCTGGGGCTGCAAAACTGCTCGGCATTGGCCGCCATGCCGTTACGAAGCTGATCGATGCTGGGCTGCTAAAAACCCTCGACGATGCGAGACATGGGCCTAGGCGAGAGCAAACAATCGAACTCTGCGAGATTGATAAACTCATCGCTCGCATCGAACTTAACTGCGGGAATGAGAAGCCTGGCGAAACCTGGGCTCCCCTTCTGAGCGTGGCGCCGCGCTCCTACGTCTCGATCGCAACGGCGATAGAATGGGTTCTCGCCGGAACCATCGACGTCAAACTCGTCCCAGGCGTTGCGATCGGGCTCCAGCGGTTCTGCTTGGACCCGAGCCAGGTCGTACGCAAAAAGCGCGATCTCGGCGGGGATCGCATTACGATCCTCGATGCGGCTGACCACCTCAAGATTAAATGGCAGGCGGTCAAACAGCTTGTGGAGCTGGAATATATCGAGGCGGAACAATCGACGACGGGCTGGACTATCGCGACCGAATCTCTTCGGGCTTTCGAGGCCAGGTTCGTAAAGGGCACCGAAGTCGCCGAGCGACTGAATATGCACTGGTCCTGGGCACCGCGCTACCTGGCCTCGAAAGGAATCCAGCCTGCGATCAGCCGGCAGAAATGCCGCTCAATTTTCTACCTCCGGACAGAGGTTTCGCAGCATTTGCCTGGAACTTCTTCAGTCTCTTCGTAGCCAATGAGCCGAGCTTCGGAACTGAAATGCGGCGGCACGTCAGTCCGGCTTTTTGGGAGCCCAGAATCCGGGATAATGGGAACATCGACGTTCGAGACCCAATGCTTGCTGTAGAGAGTCCGGCTTTATGGGCGCGGCCTCCTGCAGTTCCAGCGCGGGGGCTAGGATGCCTCGGCAATGCGCTTTCCCTTTTTGGTCCCGACATTGATGCCGATCCGCGCTCGATATCCAGCCTCGGCAGCCACAGTTAATCGTCGATCCGAGGACGCTGGCCTAAATTCTATGGCTCGCAGGCGTGCTGCAATCCATTAGTCCACGCTTGCGCGGAAATCGGTCAGCGGTTCCAAAGTTGGCGTTGGATAAGCCGATCTGAATCGGGCTGCCGCTTTTTCTCATCAATTTTTATGCTATGGCTTGGTTGCGCAGGCGTCCTCTCAAGCGGAATCGTGCATTTAAGGCGGCTGGATGCGTCGTCCGGGTTTATTGGTCTGCAAAGATCGAGAATCCTGGTATTTCGAGGCATATCGTCCAGCTTACTTGGGAATGTCGCGCGCTAAGTCTTTGATTTTTATAGAGGCGGCGTCCATCTATATGGGGGCACCGACAGGGGGCATTCGCGTCCCGACGCGGCGGCGCGCCTATGTCCGCGGCCCCGACGGCCGGCCCGAGGCCGACCTGCTGATGGTCTCGATCGATCGCGACGAGGTCGCCTTCTCCTGAGTGAGGCCGCGACGCTCACTCGGTCCCGTAGAAATCGTCCTCCCGCGCATTGAGCATGCCGGCGAGCGTCCGCAAGGCGGCGTCGAGTTGCTCCATCGCCGGCGCCGCCAGCGCCAGCCTGACGGCGTTCGGCGCATGGCCGGGCGAGACCGCGAAGGTGGTCGAGGGCGTGAGCGCGATGTCGCGCCTGGCCGCCGCCGCGACGAAGCTCTGCGAGCGCCAATGCGGCGGCAGCGTCAGCCACAGGTGATAGCATTTGTCATTGGCCTGAACCTCGAAGCCCGAGAGCCGGTCGGCCGCCAGCTTCTGGCGCGCCTGGGCGTCGCGACGCTTCAAGCGCGTGAGCTCGGCGAGCGTGCCATCCGCCATCATCCGCTGCGCGGCCGCGAAGGCGAAGCCCGACGCAGTCCAGCCGCCTGAGCGCACGGCGGCCATCACGCCCTCGCGCAGATGCGCGGGCGGCACGACGAAGCCCAGCGTCAGGCCGGGCGCGGCCTTCTTCGACAAGCTGTCGAGGACGATGCAGCGCTCGGGGGCCAGCGTCGCGAGCGGCGGCGCGTCGTCGAGGAAGCCGTAGATATTGTCCTCGATGACCGGGAGGTCGAGCGCCTCGACGACGCGCAGGAGATCGGTCCGGCGCGCGGCCGGCATCGTCGTGCCCAGCGGATTCTGCACCGCCGGCTGGATATAGATCGCCGAGAGATGGGCCTCGCGATGCGCCTTCTCCACGGCATCGGGCCGCACGCCGCCCTCATCCATCGCCAGCGGCACAAGCCCGATGCCGAGCCGGGCAGCGATACCCTTGATGAAGGGATAGGTCAGGGCCTCGACGCCGCAGCGGCCGCCCGTCGGTACGGTCGCGGCGAGCGCCGCGGCGATCGACTGGCGCCCATTGCCGGTGAAGACGAGCTGCTCGGGCGCTGGAGACCACGCACCTTGCGACAGATAGGCGGCCGCAATGCCGCGCGCCGCCGGCGTGCCGACGCTGGTCCCCTGCTTCAGCGCAACGTCGAGCACCGCAGGCTGGTCGAGCCCGGCCAAGCTCCTGGCGATCAGCGCCGTCTGGTCGGCCAGCAGCGGATAGTTGAACTCGAGGTCGATGCGGGCGCCGTGCGGCTCGCCGGGCGCCGCCACGCCGCGCCTGGCCTGGCCCGAGATGAAGGTCCCGCGGCCGACCTCGCCGACCACGAGCCCGCGGCGCAGCAACTCGGCATAGACGCGGCTCGCCGTGGAAACGGCGATATTGCGCTCATAGGCGAAGCTGCGCTGCGGCGGCAGGCGGTCCCCCGGCTTGAGACGGCCGTCGTCGATCTCCGCGGCAATGGCGTCGGCGAGCTGCAGGTAATCGGCTTTCGGCATAATTGCACCGAGATCAATGTTTCGATTGCTCTGATTATCGTATCGGATCATTTTGCCCGCATCAACCGATTGCTTCGGGGGCGGCGGGAATGCCGCCTGTCGATGCGTGGACGCTCCGCTAGGCGCCTGCGCAGGCGATGCCGCGCGGCCCGAAGCGAGCCACAGGAGAACGGATATGGCTGCGCTCCTCGCGACCATCGCTCGGCCCATGATCAGCGGGACATTCGTCACGCCTTCCAAGCTGCTCGGCGCCTGCTGCGGCGCGATTGCCCAGTATTTTGCCCGCCGGGAGGCCATTGCGCGGCTCCGCGAGTTCAGCGATGCCGAACTGCGCGATATCGGGCTCGCACGAAGCGAGATCGAACCGGCGGTTCGCGGCCTCGAACATCGCCTTCCCGACTGGCCGAGGCGGTGACGATGATCGGCGGTGCAGCACTCGACCTGACGCTCACGGCGGCGCTGGTCGCCTTTGCCGGCGTCTTCCTGATCTGCTTCATGAAGGGCGCTTTCGGCGGCGGCTTCGCCATCGTCGGCATCCCGCTGCTGTCGACCGTGATGGACCCGGTCACGGCCGGCGGGCTGCTCGCGCCGCTCTTCGTCGCGATGGATCTTTATTCGCTCCGCTACTGGAAGGCCTCGACCTGGTCGAAGCCGGATCTCGTGCTGCTCCTGCCTGGGCTCGTGGCCGGCATCGGGGTGGGCTACCTCGTGTTCCGCTTCCTCGACCATCGTGCCATCGCCATCGTGATGGCGGCGACCACCCTGGCCTTCGTCGGCCTCTGGCTGGTGCGGGGCGGGGAGGTGACACGGCACCCGCGCTCCACGCCCAAGGCGGTCGCTGCCGGCTTCGCCTCGGGCGTCACGACCATGGTGGCACATTCGGGCGGGCCGCCGCTGGCGATGTATCTGCTGCCTCTCGGGCTGGGCAAGGATATCTATGCCGGCACGACCAGCCTGTTCTTCACCGTCGGCAACATCATCAAGGCCGTGCCATGGCTGCTGCTTGTTCAACCGACCGGCACCGTCTGGACGCTGATGGGGCTCTGCCTGCTTGCCATTCCGGCCGGCGTCTGGCTGGGCTGGCGGCTCCATGGCGCACTGGACCAACGCCAGATCTATCGCGCCTGCTATGGCCTGCTTGTCGTGACGGCACTGAAGCTGTTGTGGGACGGCGTCTCCGGCTATCTCGTTTGAGCGCGAAACCTACCGGTTTCGGGGCGCGGCGCACCACGGGGTGCGCCGCGCTGAAGGTTTGCGCACTATGCTAAGCCTGCCACGATTTGCCGTTCAGAAGCTCGTCACGCCGTTTCGCGTTGAAGCTTTCGCAATAACCGCTCTCCCACGGCGAGCCTGACTCGATGAAGGCCGTCCTCGCTCCGGCGGCTGCGATCCAGTCCTGCACCGCTTGGGCGACGATCTCCTCAGGCTTATGCTTCTTCTGCGCCATGGCGGCATCCTCCAAGGCTCAAAAAGCCTACCTCACGGAGGACCGCTTTTCAGGGAAGTAGGCCAGATGCCCCGTCTGGATTTGATCCATGAAGATCGCGAATCCGGATATGTCGAGGCAGGGTGTCCGGCTTGTTCGGCAACGCCTCGCGCTGACCTATTGATTTTTTGAAGGCGGAATCCCGCTTGATGGGGACGCCGACACGGGACAACGGGACGATGGCCCAGACAACCCCCGCCACGCTGGCGCTGAAGCAGCTCGGAATCCGTTTCGAGCTGCATACCTACACCTATGATCCGAATGCCGAGCGCGTCGGGTTGCAGGCGGCGGAGGCGCTGGGCGAGCCGCCCCAGCGCGTGCTCAAAACCTTGATCGCGCAGGTCGACGGCAAGCCGGTCTGCATCGTGCTCGCCTCCGACCGCGAGGCCAGCATGAAGAAGGTCGCGGCGGCTTTCGGCGGCAAGGCTGCAGCGATGATGCCTGTGCCCGATGCCGAGCGCCTGACCGGCTACAAGGTCGGCGGGGTCAGCCCCTTCGGCCAGAAGCGCAGATTGTCCACGATCGTGGACGAGGCGGCTTCTGCCGAGGCGCTGGTCTATGTCAATGGCGGGCAGCGCGGCCTGCAGATCGCGCTCGCGCCCGCTGATCTCCTGAGCGCGGCCAATGCCCGCAGCGCGGCGATTTGCGCGGGATGACAGCCGATAGCCTTCCCCTGGCCGCCTTCATCGCGTAGAGCGCTCTCCGATCAATTCATCCATCCCCCCCGTCATCCCGGACAAGCCGCGAAGCGGCGCCGATCCGGGATCCATCGTAGAGCGCCGGTGCCCTTCGACGGATCCCGGGTCAAGCCCGGGATGGCGGCGCGGTTCCGCCAATTGCCGCCCCACGGATGGTCATTGGCGCCGCCGCTGCCAAGGTTTCCCATTTCCATGATCCGCCTCGAGAACATCAGCAAGCAGAACGGAAAGCAGATCGTCTTCATCGAGGCCTCGGCCGGGCTGCTGAAGGGCGAGAAGGTCGGTCTGGTCGGGCCGAACGGCGCCGGCAAGACCACGCTGTTCCGGATGATCACCGGCGAGGAGGCGCCCGACGAAGGCGTGGTCTCGACCGATCGCGGCATCACCATCGGCTATTTCAGCCAAGATGTCGGCGAGATGGCCGGGCGAAGCGCCGTCGCCGAGGTGATGGACGGGGCCGGCCCGGTCAGCACGGTCGCGGCCGAGCTCGCCGAACTCGAAGCCGCCATGGTCGACCCCGACCGGGCCGACGAGATGGAGGAGATCATCGCCCGCTATGGCGAGGTGCAGGGCCGGTTCGAGGAGCTCGACGGCTATGCGCTCGACGGCCGCGCGCGGGAGGTGCTCGCGGGCCTCGGCTTCAGCGAGGAGATGATGGAGGGCGATGTCGGCGGCCTCTCCGGCGGCTGGAAGATGCGCGTCGCGCTTGCCCGCATCCTGCTGATGCGCCCCGACGCGATGCTGCTCGACGAGCCGTCGAACCATCTCGACCTCGAAAGCCTGATCTGGCTGGAATCCTTCCTCAAGAACTATGACGGCGCCGTGCTGATGACCTCGCATGACCGCGAGTTCATGAACCGCATCGTCGGCAAGATCATCGAGATCGATGGCGGCGCGCTGACCAGCTATTCCGGCGATTACGAGTTCTACCAGCAGCAGCGGGCGCTGGCCGAGAAGCAGATGCAGGCGCAGTTCGAGCGCCAGCAGGCGATGCTGGCCAAGGAGATCGCCTTCATCGAGCGCTTCAAGGCGCGCGCCTCGCATGCGGCGCAGGTGCAGAGCCGGGTCAAGAAGCTCGACAAGATCGAGCGCGTCGAGCCGCCGCGGCGGCGCCAGTCGGTCGCCTTCGAGTTCCAGCCGGCGCCGCGCTCCGGCGACGACGTCGTCAGCATCAAGAACGTGAACAAGGCCTATGGCAGCCGCAGCATCTATGACGGGCTGAATTTCCAGATCCAGCGCAAGGAGCGCTGGTGCGTGCTCGGCGTCAACGGCGCCGGCAAGTCGACCCTGCTGAAGCTGGTCACCGGCACGACGGAGCCCGATGCCGGCACGGTCAATATCGGCGCCAGCGTCAAGCTCGGCTATTTCGCCCAGCACGCCATGGAGGTGCTCGACGGCGAGCGCACCGTGTTCGAGGCGCTGGAGGACCGCTTCCCGCAGGCTGGGCAGGGCTCGCTTCGGTCACTGGCCGGCTGCTTCGGCTTCTCGGGCGACGATGTCGAGAAGCGCTGCCGCGTGCTCTCGGGCGGCGAGAAGGCCCGGCTGGTCATGGCGATGATGCTCTACGATCCGCCGAATTTCCTGGTGCTGGACGAGCCGACCAACCACCTGGACATCGCCACCAAGGAGATGCTGATCACCGCGCTCTCGAACTACGAGGGCACGATGCTCTTCGTCAGCCACGACCGGCATTTCCTCGCCGCGCTCTCCAACCGCCTGCTGGAACTGACGCCGGATGGCGTGCATGCCTATGGCGGCGGCTACACCGAGTACGTCGCCCGCACCGGGCAGGAAGCGCCGGGCCTGCGGAGCTAGTCTGGCACCCCGCCGTCATTCTCGGGCGAAGCGAAGCGCAGACTCGAGAATCTCCTGCAGGAAAGGGCGCCTCCTTCGGCCTGAGATGCTCGGGTCAAGCCCGAGCATGACGAGCCTTTTGTCTACCGCGCGAAGACCGACCAGCCCGTCGCCTCGGTCAGGCGTTCGAGCGCCAGCGTGCCGAGCAGGGAATTGCCGTTGGCGTTGAGGCCGGGCGACCAAACCGCGATCGCGGCCTTGCCCGGCGCGATCGCGAGGATGCCGCCGCCGACGCCGGACTTGCCGGGCAGCCCCACCCGGAAGGCGAAATCGCCCGAGGCGTCGTAATGGCCGCAGGTGAGCATCAGCGCGTTGATGCGCCGCGCCCGCTGGCCCGAGACGACGCGCGGCCCGCCGGGCTCGTAATAGCCGCCATGCATCAGGAAGCGCCCGGCCATGGCGAGCTGGCGACAATTCATCGCGATGGCGCATTGGTGGAAATAGACGCCGAGCGTCAGCTCCGGCGGATGGGTGATGTTGCCGAAGGCCTTCATGTAATTGGCGAGCGCGATGTTGCGGAAGCCGGTCGCCTGCTCGGCCCGCGCCACGGCTTCGTCGATGATGATCGTATCGTCGTCGGCGAGATAGCGCATGAAACGCAGCAGCTCGCCGATGGCGACGCGCGGCTCATGGCCGGCGAGGTTGATGTCGGCGACGACGAGGGCGCCGGCATTGATGAAGGGATTGCGCGGCACGCCCTGCTCGCGCTCGAGCTGGACGATGGAATTGAACGGCGTGCCCGAGGGCTCGCGGCCGACCCGGCGCCAGAGCGTGTCGCCGACCTTGCCGAGCGCCTGCGTCAGGGCGAAGACCTTCGAGACGCTCTGGATCGAGAAGGGCTCCTCGCTGTCGCCGGCGGCATGGACCGCGCCATCGGCCGTCACGACGCAGAGCCCGAACTGGCGGGGATCGATGCGGGCGAGCGGCGGGATATAGGTCGCGACCTCGCCGCGCTCCTCAGCGCCCCGCATCTCCTCGGCAATGTCGCGGACCAGCCGCCCGATATCCGTCACGCTCGCGCCCCGGCCGTTCCCCTTGGCGGGAGAGCCAAGCCCGAGGCCGCGCCTGCGGTCAAGCGCCGAGCCGAAGCGCGACGCCTGCGAGATCGCTATTGCCTTACTGCAAGCGCGGATGGCGTCCGCTCGCAGCCCGGGCATCCAGGACGGAGCGCTGCCCGGCGATGACGCAGAGCGACTTGCCGCGCGACTTCGCCTGATAGAGCGCCGCATCGGCCGCCGTCATCAGGCTGTTCATGTCGCGGCCATGTTCCGGCGCGAGCGCGATGCCGACGGAGGCGCCGATCTGGAGCTGGTGGCCGCTGTCGAGCTCGTAGGGTTCCGAGATCTCGCGCACGATACGCTCGCCGAAGCGCTGGAGCTGCGTCCGCTCGGTCTGCTCGGAGAGCACGACGAACTCGTCCCCGCCGATGCGCGCCGCTATGTCCGAGCTGCGGACGAGGCCGCGTAGCCGCTCGGCGACGAGCTGGAGCAGGGCATCGCCCGCCATGTGACCGTAATTGTCGTTGACCGCCTTGAAGCCGTCGAGATCGAGATAGACCAGCGCGAGACCGCGTGGCGCGGCCTCGCTCTCGAACCGAGCCGCGAAGGCCTTGGTCAGGCCGGCCCGGTTCGAGAGGCCGGTGAGCATGTCGTGGCGCGCATGGAAGGCGTTCTCGCGCTCGGCCCGCATGGTCGCGATCAGCATGGCGTTCAGCTTGTAGGCGGCGACCGTCATGCTGAAGAGATAGAGCGGGATCTGCATGAAGGTGATCAGCAATATCGGCTCGGAGAGGAAGGGCGTCGCGAGCACGCAGGGTCCGAGCGTCAATCCGATCATCAGGCCGGCCATGCGCGGCGCCGCGAAATTGCGGAAGCAGATGCCACCGACCATCGCGGCGGAGGAGAGGCAGGCCAATGTCGCCGCGACCCAGTCGCCGCTGGTCAGGCTGAGGAAAGTGCCGGCGCCGATGCCCGCAGCCCAGGCGACGCCGAGCAGCAGGTAGAGATCCGTCGGGGTAGAGGCGCCACGCGCAGCCCGGCGGCGGGCCAGGATCAGGACAACCAGGCGGATGCCGCAGCAGATGACCTCGAAGGTGCACCAGAGCATGAAGGGCAGCGTCGGGATGCGCCAGGCGATCAGGAAGGAGACCGCGAGCGAGTTGACGACGCCCCCGATGAAGATCGGCAGCGTGCCGTAGAGGCTGGCGATCAGCGCGACCCTGATCTCGGGCGGGACATCCGGTCCGGCATCCGCCAACCAGCGCGTCACGCGCCAACGGGGCAAACTGTAGCGGAGGACTGCGCTACTCATCGGCTGTTAGGCTCCTCACTGGCGAACGGGCCAGCAGGCACCCGATCGCGAGTGCTGCCTAACAGGGAGGTCTTACGATTTCGTATGGAAACGGCCGAAATTCATCGTGCGCCACGATGACGCAGCGTTAATTCGGCTAAAAATCAACGAATCTGGCGATAAACCCAGACTCGCGCCGGCGGGATGTTGCGGAGCACCCAGTCGGACACGAAGGCCTTGAGGCCCGAGCCCTTGCGCGGAATCGGCGAGATCACCGAATAGGTGAACTGGATGAAGGGCGCGCCTTCGACGAGCAGCGGGAAAGCCTCGCGTGCCAGGGCGGAGCGGGTCGCCGGCGGGCGGTTGAACAGCGGCAGGCTGGAAACCAGCGCGATCGCCTTCTCGTGGAGATGGCCGGCGAGCGTCGCTGAGAGGGCATAGGCATCGCCCTGCACGATCGTCGCGCGCGGAAAGCGCTTGCTCAGCAATTCGCAGAATTCGGGGCTGTACTCGACGAGGATCAGGCGGCTTTCGTCGATGCCGCGCTCGATCAGCGCTTCCGTGACAGGGCCGGTGCCGGGGCCGATCTCGATCACCGGGCCGGGCTGCGCGGGGTCGACGAACGAAGCCATGCGCTTGGCCAAAGCCGGGCTCGACGGCGTGACCGAGCCGGTCCGGCGGGGATCGTCGATCCAGGACTTGATGAAGCGCGCCTCGTCGCCCAGCTTAGCCTTGGCCTCGCTGACGCGGCTCTTGAACTTCTCGGCGGTGTTGCGGACCTCGCCCTCGACCTTGTAGCGGACAGCCGCGACCTTCAGCTTGGCCTCGGCCACGCGGTCGACGAGATCGGCTGCGGTGACGCGCACCTCGCCCTCGATCCGCGTCGCAACGCGAGACTGCCCGAGGCGGGCCGCCAGCGAAGTTGCACGCGGTGGGCGATGGCGGATCGTCGAAGACATGACACCCCTTGAACGCCGCAGAGACGACGCGTGTGACGCAAATCACGTTACCTGCGCGGCATATGGGGTCAAGAGCAGGCTGCCGCCAAGCTTTTAATCCACATCCGCCGCAATCGGCGCGGTCAGATCAGCGGCCGCGGTGCCGTGACCTGCTCATAGGCCGCAGCCATCCGTGCCGTCAGGCGCGGATTCAGCAAGGTGAGCCGGCCCGCCGCCAGCGAGAACAGACCTTCCCGGCGCAATCGCGACCAGGTCTTGCTGGTGTGGACGAGCGACAGCCCAAGGGCATCGGCGAGCTGCTGCTGCGACAGCGGAAAGGCGAAGCTGTCATTGGTGACGAGCCCCAGCGCATCGGCCCGGTGATACAATGAGATGATCAGCGCTGCGACGCGCTCGGCGGCGTTGCGTTGCCCGACCGAGGTCAGGTTGTCGTCGACCATGCATTCCTCGCGCGAGCCGAGCCAGGAGATTTCATAGGCCAGCGTCGGCATTCTCTCGAACAGCTCCCAGAGGCGCTTGCGCGGGAAGACGCAGAGCTCGGCATCGGTCAGGGCCTCGATGCCATGCTCGGCGGCCGCGAGCAGCGAGGCCTGCAAGCCCACGAGATCGCCGGGCAGGAGGAAGTTGAGGATCTGGCGCCGCCCGTCCGGGAGGGATTTGTAGCGGAAGGCCCAGCCCGAGAAGAGCGTGTAGAGCTCCGCATCCTCCTGGCCGGGATGGATGATGTCCTGGCCGGCGCGCACGCTCCGGTGGTCGATCTTCATCGTCTGGATAAAGCGGATCTCGTCATCGGTCTTGTCCCGGAAGGCGGGCTTGAGCCGCAACGGGCAAGCGAGACAGGGCGTGCCGAGGCGCCCCAGCCGGCTGGCGATGTTCATGGTCGAATTGATCCCCCGATCTTCCGGCAGAGAGCCGGCTTCGAGACAACGCACTGAGAGCGGTTCCCGTTCCGCAACGACAGGCGCGACCGGGCCGCTTCGCAGGCTGCCGCTTCGCAGGCTTTTGGGAACCCAAGCGGTGTTTGCGGCGTTTTCCTTCTCGAAAGCCGGTCATTCCGCCGGTCAGCCCTGGAGACATCCATGCCGAAGTGCAGCCTCGCGCCGGCCATGCGCGCCATCGTCTTCTTCGGCCTCATGGGCACGGCCGTTTCGGCCATGACCCTGGGCGCCGACCTCCAGACGCCGGCCGACCAGAGCTCGACCACCATTGCCATCGCCAAGGGCGCAAACGAGCGCGGCTATACCGACAGCCTGCAGCTTGCCGCCGTCGACCGCGCCGACCGCTCGCGCAGCGCTGCAAAGCGCGCCATCGCTTCTCCGTCGCAGCAGGCGATGGTCGATGGGCCGGTCACGCATATCGTCCGCTAGACAATTCCAGCTTCGACATAAGACGCGCCGTCATCCGGGAGAACCGGATGGCGGCGCGTTTTCTCATGAGGACAGCACGCTTCAGGAGCCGTGGCCGATCCGCCAGCGACCCAGGCTGCGGCCCTGAGGCTCCTGTGTCTGCACGGCCTCGATCTGGGTGAGCAGGCCGGCGAAAAGCCGTGGCGGCGCGCTGTGCTGGATGTCGCGGTCGACCGCGAGCCCGACTTCGATCGCGGCCTCGTCGACATCCAGGACATCGATGACGATCCGGACGCCCGGCGTGCCCCGCAGGGCCCGGGAGGCGACATCCGCCACCAGGAAGCCGAGCGGGATGATCCGGTCGACGGAGAGCGTCGCGGCCGTCTCGATCCGGCTCGTCACCCACTGGTCGCGGCTGCGGATCAGGTTCGAGATCATCGTCACGACGTCGTCGAGGAAGAGGTCGACACGGACGGGCTGCATCTCGCCATCGGCGAGGGTGAAGCGATAGGCAGCCGACAGCACATGCACGCGGCATTCGGCATCGGCCAAGGCCAGCCGCGCCTCGTCGCGATGATCGCGCTTGCTCAGCCCGATATAGCTCTGCACGACCTGCAGGCTGTTCTTGACCCGGTGGTGCAGCTCGCGGACGAGGAAGCGGTTGTCGTCGAGCGCCGTCTGGAGGCGGCGCTGGCGAACCTCCTGCTCCTCGACCATGCCGTTGAAGGCTTCGGCGACGCTGCGGATGTCGCTGGGCATGCCGTCCGCCACCGTGGCGCGGACCCGGTTGTTGGCGGTTCGCGACCGGGCCGCCGTCTCGATGCCGCGCAGCCAGCGCAGGCAATGCTTGTCGATCGCTCGCATGCAGACGAGGCAGAGCAGGCCGAGCGTCAGGAGCGGGGCCAGCAGCAGCACGATGAACTGCAGCCGGGCTGCCTCTGCCGGGCGCTCGTCGAAGCTCGCGACGATATAGAAATCCGGCTCCGCGACCATCCGCGCGGCGAAGACGCTGTCCACCCCCGCCCGGTTCGGCGCCGACCAGCGCACATGCTTCGCCGGCATCCGCTCCGTCAGCGGCAGCCATGACGGCTCGCGGTTGTCACCGCGGCTGGCGATAACGCCGGCATCGCGCCCGATCAGCGCAACGTTCTGGACCTGCCCGTCCTCGCCGAGATCGAAGACGTTTTCGAGTAGTTCGGGAGCGACGAGCAGAAGCGCCTGCTGCAAGCCACCATTCGCGCCGGGGAGGTCCGAGGCGAGGATGGCGAGGTAGCGCCGCCCGCCCGCGGTGACCTGATCGTAGCGCATCCGGCCGAGATTGGCGCCGTTCCACATCCCGACGGCCGGACGCCCCGCGAGCTGGGTGACAAGGCCTCCCAGCGCCTCAGTCGTCAGGTCCGGATCGAGCGTTCCACTGCAGAGCCGCCCATCCGCCTGCCGCAGGAAGAAGGCGCGATACCCTCCAGCCCGCTCCATCGCCTTGACGCCGGCATCGCGGCACCCCGGCGTATCGAGGCCGCGCTCGCTTGCCGTGGTGCCGAAGGCGAGCAGGGCGCGCGACATGCCGCGATACCAGACGCGGGTGCGCACCGCGAAATCATCGGCGGCGCGCGCCTGCGCCGCCTCGATCGCGACGATCGCGGCCCGGTAGGTCGCATAGGCTGCGAAAGCGGAGGCGCAGGCGATCGGAACCGCGATCAGGACCAGCAAAGCCAGCAGACGCGCCCTGACAGTGCTGAAACGCCGCAAACGCATCAGGACCCAACGGGTTCGGAACCAACTCTCTGCATCGCAGCCGCAGTGGTGCGACCCGGCCCGAGATCATCGATGCTGCCGATCGAGAGCAGCTCGGCGAGTTTCGTGCGGGCCCGGTTGACCCGGCTCTTGATGGTACCGATCGCCACGCCGCAGATCTCCGCCGTTTCCTCATAGGACAGCCCGGTGGCGCCAACCATGATCAGCACCTCGCGCTGCTCTTCCGGGAGCTTTGCGAGCGCCTTGCGGAAATCGGCGAGATCGAGATGGCTTTCCTGATTGCCGTGGGTCGCCATGCGCTCGGCATAGGTGCCCTCGCTGTCCTGCACCTCGCGGCCGCGCTTGCGGTACAGCGAGTAATAGGTGTTGCGCAGGATGGTGAACAGCCAGGCGCGCAGGCTGGTGCCGGGCTCGAACTTGTCCGAATTGCCCCAGGCCTTCAGCAGCGTGTCCTGCACGAGGTCGTCGGCCAGCTGCATCGAGCCCGAGAGCGAGGCGGCGAAAGCGCGCAGATTGGGAATCTCGCGGATCAGCCCGTCCTTGAAGTCTTCGGTCCGGCGTTCCTGAGCCAGGGTCTGGCCGGCCGGCGCGGTATCACTGGGACTCATCGCGCGACGCTCCAGCTGCACGCCGCTCGGTCGCCTCAAGCTGCGCCAGCAGCACGAGAAACTTGTCCGGCACGGGTGCGTTCACGATGTCGTCGTAATGGGCCTTGAGGGAACGGCCGATGGATTCCTGCACCCTCGGGTCCAGAACCAGATCGAAACCTTCATCGGGATCGTCCGGTTCAGTCATCGTTGCATCCAGCCTGCTCATCTCAGCCCTCGCACCACCACCGGGCCGACTTTTCCAGCCGATCCCGCATTCCTACGCCCTGCCATCCCTGGTCCCGCATCACGCCGGCCGTGCCGAACCCACGTCGCGATGGCGACACCAATACGCCCTAATAACGGGTACCCTAAGCGAAGGTTCCGTCGCCTCGCAAAAATAAATTCCTTGTCTCTCGCGCATCCTAAGCCATTATTCCGGCACGTTAAAAGGGACGCGTTCATGTCGATTGCAAAAGAAATTGCGCCTCATCTTCCCTATCTGCGCCGCTTCGCGCGCGCGCTTTGCGGAAGCCAACCGAGCGGCGACGCCTATGTCGTCGCCATGCTCGAAGCGCTCGTCGCGGACCCCTCCGGTTTCCCGCGCGACCTCGATCCGCGGATCGGCCTGTACAGGACGTTCCTGAAGCTGTGGTCCTCGGCCAGCGTCGATGCCGCCGCCCCCGTGGTCGAGCTCTCGCGCGCGCCGGCCGAGCGCAATCTCGAGGCGCTGACCCCGCGTCCGCGCCAGGCCTTCCTGCTGCGGACGGTGGAAGGCTTCCCGCTCGACGACGTGGCCAAGGTCATGGACGTCACGGCCGCGGAAGCTTCCGCGCTGATCCAGACCGCCGGCCAGGAGATCGCCGAGCAGGTCGCGACCGAAGTGCTGATCATCGAGGACGAGCCGATCATCGCGCTCGACATCGAGACGATGGTCGAGGAGCTCGGCCATACCGTCACGGGCGTCGCCCGCACCCAGCGCGAGGCGATCGCGCTCGTCGCCAAAAGGCGGCCCGGCCTCGTGCTCGCCGACATCCAGCTCGCCGATGGCAGCTCGGGCCTCGACGCCGTCAACGAGATCCTGTCGACAATCGACGTGCCGGTCATCTTCATCACCGCCTATCCCGAGCGCCTCCTCACGGGCGACCGGCCGGAGCCGGCCTTCCTGATCACCAAGCCGTTCCAGCCGGAGGCCGTGAAGGCCGCGATCAGCCAGGCGCTGTTCTTCGACCGCCGCGCCGGCCGCAAGGCCGCCTGACGCTTCGCTTCCCTGTGAAGACGATCAAGGCCCGCGGCTAACGTCCGCGGGCCTTTTTTCTTGCCACCCGGGAACCCGTGCGGAGATGATGCGTTCCGCGTGGAATGACAGTTTCGTTTGCAGTTGGGGAGGGCGTGGATCATGGCGACGACCTGCTTCTCGGCCGCTATCGCGGCACTATCGATCGGGGCAGCGCTGTTCACCGGCATCGTGCAACCGGGAGCGCCGAGCGCGGAAATCCTGTCGCTTGCGCTGGCAGGCCTGACCGGCGTCACGATCGCCAGCGCCTCGGCCCTGGACAGCTAACCGGTCCCCCATTCAGCCTCGGCCCGACGCACTCCCTGGTCCTTCGACAAGGACACCGGACGAGGCGGATCGTCGCGACCGCGCTCCTCGCCGCGATCGGCCTGTGCATCGTGCCGGCCCTGGGCCTGGCCGCGCCGGTCACTGCACCGCTCTCCGCGCAGCGTCCTCCGCCCCGGCCGCCGGAATTGCGCCCGTCCATCCCGGATAAAGCGCGCAAGACCGAGCCTCAGAGCACGGCACCCGCTTCCGCGAAGACCGACAACGCGGCGACACCGGCCGGGCAGAGTTCGTGCCTGTCGGCGCTGTCAGCCATCCCCGGCAACCGGGTCACGCCGGCCACGCCTTCCACACTGGAGAAAGACCCTGCCTGCCGGATCGACGACCCCGTCCGTGTCGAGGCTCTCGCGATCAGGGGATCGGGCGGCGCCGCGACCGTGTCCTTCGAGCCGCCGCCGCTGCTGAGCTGCGCCATGGCGAAAACGCTGGCCCATTGGCTCGACAGCAGCGTCCAGCCGCTGGCGCGCGGGCATTTCGAGCAAGACATCGCGAGCCTGCGTGTCGGGGGAGGTCATGAATGCCGGCGGCGCAACCGGGCTTCGGCCGGCCCGCTCAGCGAGCATGCCACCGGCCAGGCGCTGGACATCTTCGCTTTCAAGCTGGGAATCGGGGCGGGTGCATCACAGGTCGTGGTGGAGAAGCCGGGCGGCCTGACGCAGAGCCGCTTCCTCGATGCGGTCAGGCAATCGGCCTGCGGCGCCTTCATGACGGTGCTGGGACCGGGTTCGGACGCCGCCCATGCCAATCACCTGCATGTCGACATCCAGGAGCGGCGCTCGCGCGCGTCCCGCTTCTGCCAATAGGCAATCGAACTCAGTGGGAACGGTCTGCCGGATCGAAGCGCAGGAGGAAGCCTTGCTCGTCACCGGACGAGACGAGGTCGCCGACCAGGCGGGGGCCGTTGCGGCGCGCGGCCATCACAGCCAGCGCGGCGGCCTGATCGAGACCCGTGGCGACGAGATCCTCGAGCTCCCAGAATGGCGGCAGCGCCATCACGAGATCGGGATCGATTATTGTTGGGGTTTCCCCCAGAGGACGACTCACGGACATCGACATTCCCATGCCAAGATGAAACGCCAACGCTACAAACTCCTGCCTGTTCCCTACGCTGGAACTGTGGGTTTCTTGGGGCGTTCGTCCCGCCAGTTCACGAGGAGCATTCGCGATGAGCCGAGGGCAATCCCGATCCTGTCTAACCGCCCTTGCCTTTGCCGGCCTCATCGGAATGCATGAGCCTGCCGCAGCGCAGAGCGCAGGCCCGCCGACAGGGCGCCTGTCCTGTACCGTCGGCAGCAATTTCAGCGGCATCGCCAAGGCCCAGCGCCCGACCGAATGCCGCTTCCGGCCGCGCCGCGGCCCGATGCAGCATTATACGGGTATCGTCCGCAACTTCAGCCTGGATCTCGGCACCGTCCGGAATGCGACCATGGTCTGGCGCGTCTACGGTCCCTATGCGCGTGCGTCTCTCGGCGCGCTGAGCGGGTCCTACAAGAGCGGCAGCACGACTGCTCCCTCCGCTCCCGGCAATGCGCTGTCCGGCGGAAAGGACAACGAAGCGACCCTGCTGCCGCTGCCGCTCCAGGGCAATCGCGGCATCAATGTCGCGATCGGCGTGACCGCGCTCGACCTGACGCTCGTCGAACCCGGCCGCCGCCGCTGACGCTTCCGAACCGAGGACGGCATTACCTTTTTGCTAACCTTGACTGCTCAAAATCGACTCAAATTCCTCGCTTTCCGCCATGCTGGGGCGCCAGAGCAGGAACATCGCCAATCCTGTTACGTTGAGATCCCGTAACAGGATTGCAGTGAGTGAGAGAGCCGGTCGATGGCTGATATCCGCGTACTCATCGTCGAGGACGACCCGTTCATCGCGATGGACATCGAAAGCGCCGTTGCCGAGCAGCTCGGCGACGGGGTCGAGCTGATCATCGTCGAATCCGTCGCGGAAGCCCGGCGGATGACGGCAAAGCAGCTCGCCTGCGCCCTGCTCGACATCGATGTCGTCGGCGGCAAGACCTTCGATGTCGCGAGCATCCTCCAGGAAACCGGCACGCCCTTCGCCTTCGTTTCGGGATCGGCGCCGCACGAGGTGCCGGCCGAGTTGCGCGGCGCCCGCTTCCTGCGCAAGCCGTTCTCCACGCGCGAGGTCGCGGCCTTCGTGAAAACCGCCGTGGGCGTGCCCGAGCTGAAGGCCGCGCAAAGCTGAGATCGCGACGTCAGGCCTGAGCCGGCGGCGTTTCCCGCTTCGGAAAGACGATCGTCACTCGCGTGCCCGGACGCCCGGGCTGCTCGCAATCAGCCGGCTCGGCGGTCATCGTCGCCCGCATGCTGCGCAGCAGGCTGGCGATCACCGTCTGGCCCAGGCCCTTGCTCGCCACTTCCTGGGGCATGCCGACGCCGTCATCCTCGATCGACAGGGCAAGCGCCGGCTCGCCCCCGAACGCCGTCGGTACGAAGCGGATGACGATCCGTCCCGCCACGCCATCGGGAAAGGCGTGCTTGATGGCGTTGGTCACGAGCTCGTTGACGATGACGACGAAGGAAACGGCATCCCGTCCCGGCAGACGGATCGCTTCCATCTCGAGATCGATCCGGATCGGCCGGCCCTCGGCCGCCTTGCCGATCTCGGCGAGCAGGTCTTCCATATAGGGGCGCGCGTCGATCTCGTCGGTCTCGATGTCGAGGCGCAGGCGCCGCTGCCCGGCCGCGATCGCCTGGATGCGCGACTGCGCCTGGGCCAAGGCCGCCTTGACCGCCGGCTCGCGCGTCTGCCGGCTCTGGACATTGAGCAGGGCCGAAACCATGGCGAGGTTGTTGCCAACCCGGTGATTGACATCGCGCAGCAGCGCCTCGATGCGCAGGCGCTCGCTTTCGAGCTGGCTGGTGCGCTCCCCCACGATCCGCTCGAGTTCGGCATTGCTGATCGCGAGCGCATTGCTGCGGCGCTGGCGGCGGCGCAATTGCTGCCAGGCGGCGAAGGCAAGGCCGGCGAGCGCAATGATGATGCCGGTGCTGCCCCAGAGGCGGCGGCGCTCCTCGCGGCGGTAGAGCGACATCAGCCGGATGTTCTCGCTCTGCTGGATGGCCTGGACGGTCTCGCGCAGCCGGTCCATCGCGGCGATGCCGCTTTCGCTGCGGACCAGCGCCAGCGCCTCGGGCCGGCGGCCGGCCCGCTCCAGCGAGATCGTCCGGTCGAGCTCCGCGAATTTGGTGCCCATATCCGTGCGCAGCGCCGCGACCCGTTCCTTCTGGGCCGGATCGGCATCGACGAGCGCGGCCAGGATGTCGAGTTCGGGCCCGGCCGCAGCCCTGCCCTCGGTGAAGGGATCGAGATAATCGGCCTCCCCGGTCAGCAGGAAGCCGCGCTGGCCGGTCTCGGCATCGCGCATCCGGCCGAGGAAGCGCTCGGCCCGCTCGCGAATCTCGATGGCATGGGAGACGCGGTCCGCCGTCTGCCGCGCCTGCCAGTTGATCCAGGCGGCCAGCAGGATCGCGAGCGCGACAACCCCGATCGCGATGATCGTGGTCGTCGCCGAGCGAAGGCGCGCGCCAAAGACCGGAAAAACCGGCATCGGAAAGCGGTTGCGGGGCCTCACCTGAGCAGACATGCAGGTCTTGTTAGGGGACGCATGTCGACATCCCTATGTAAAAAGACATGCCTCGTCCATGCCGCCACCTGGCGCGGAATCAGGCTTCCCCATCGTCATCCGAGCCGCCCGCAACGATCTGGCGACCCAGAATCGCGCCGAGCACGACGATGCCGCCTGCTGCAGCCATCCGCCAGCTCAGGCGTGATCCGATGAGCTTTGCGGCCAGCGGCGCGGCCGCGAAAGCCGCAGTCGCCGCAGGGCGCGGCGGCCGGCGGCGATTCTTGACGATGGTCGCCGCGCCCAGCGCCAGCAGGGCCGCAAGGAACAGCCCTCCGGCGATCCAGAGGCTGGCGGCGACAGCGCCGTAGCGCAGCACCAGCACGGTATGCAGCGCATTCAGGGCATAGCCGCCGGCGCAGAGCATGAGCAAGGCGGCAAGGCCGAACAGGCCGTAGACGGTGACATTGCGCCTCACCACCCCGGAAATCTCCGCGGAGATGAAGGACCCGATCCCCCCGAACATGGTCAGCGCGCCGACAGGAAGCCGACGAACAGGCCGACTGCCGCCGCCAGGCCAAGCGCGCGCAGCGGCCGCTCGCGGATCTCAGCCTCGATCAGTTGCTGCAGTTCGGTCGCCTGTTCCTTGGCGACGTCGACCATGCGGTCGGTATCGACGCCTACGGCGCGCAGGCGCTCGCTGACGGTCGCGGCGATATCTTCGGCGCTACGGGTCAGGGTGTCCTCCAGCGCGCTCGCCTGGCGCTTGGCACGGGCTCCGGCCTGGCGGACCTCGGCCGCCACATCCTCGGCGCCGGCTTCGACCTCGGCCTTCGCCCGCTTGGCAGCGGCGGCAGCCTGACGTTTCGCGGATGTCGTGGTGGCCATGGCAATGTCGTCCTGTCGCTGATGGAAGTGTGGATGGTGGCGAGGAGGCGCGGCGGCCGCAAGGGCTTCCGCTTGATCGGGCAACGCGTGCACGGCGGTTCTGTTCCGGAAACCGCTCAGGCAGCTTGGGCTTCGCCGGTCTTCTCAGCCTCTTCGGTATCTGCCCTGGCCTTTTCGCGGCGATAGCGCGCAAATTCCTCCTGCGCCACCATGGCGACGATGACGATCGGCGTCGAGAGCACGGCGCCGACGGGCCCCCAGAGCCAGAGCCAGAAGATAAAGGCGATGAAAACGAGGAAGGGGGAGATCGTCAGCCGGTTGCCGACGAAGACGGGCGTGACCGCGTTGCCCTCGATCAGGTGCAGGACATAATAGGCCGCGGCCGGCCAGAGCGCTGCGAGAATCGAGGGCGCATCCAGCAACGCGCCGGCGAGAAGCATGATCGCGACGAAGATAGGCCCGACGAAGGCGAGATAGTTGAGCAGGAAGGCGAGCGCGCCCCAAAAGACTGGAAAAGGCAGGCCCGCGAGCCAGGCGATCGCCATCGTCAGGATGCCCATGCCGAGATTGATCACCGTCACCAACGCGAAATAGGTCGCCACCCGTGCCTCGATCTCCTCGAAGAAGGACCCGGCCGAACGGCGCGCGCCCCGGCCGAGACAGAGCCTGAGCACGCGTGCCTTGAGGTGGCGACGCGTCGCCAGCCAGAAATAGATCGTCGCGACGAAGATCAGCATGCCGCCGGCCGCCGTCGACGAGGACATGGCGATGTCGAAGAGCGGATTACCCTGGGAGACGCTGAGTTCGGCGCCCTTGCCGGTTATGGATGCGATGCCGCGCTTGAACTCGTCCATGAAGGCGAAGACGCCGGCGAGCTTGCCGTGCAGGGCCGCCATCATCGCCGGAGCCTGGTCGCTCCAGCCGGCGACCGGCACGGCGAGGATCGCGACCGCGCCGAGCAGCAGGCCAATGAAGAGCAGCACCACCAGGGCCGCAGCCGCGTGTTGGGGAACGCGGTGGCGGGCCAGCACATCGACCAGGGGCCCGAGCACGAGCCCGAAAATGACGCCCGCAACGACCGGCATCGCGATGACCTTGGTCAGTGCCAGCGAGGCCGTGGCGAGAATAACGAAGATGCCGACGATGGCGTAGCGGACGATGAGGTCATGCTCGACGGGCGTGACCTCCACGGTGTCCTCGACCGGTTCCGCCTCGGCCATGTAGCGCGGAAACGGCCGCCAGGCCGATGAACTGAGCATGGGATGCTTCCAACGCGCGAGCCGCGCCCCCCTGGCGCGTCAACGGGATCAACGCTGGAAAGATCGACCGGGTTCCGGTTGGCGAGAGGCTCTTAGTGCGCCTCGTCCCAGTTGCCGGCGGCGCGGGCCTCGACCGCGAGCGGCACGCGCAATTGCACGGCCGGATGCGGCGCCTCGACCATGACCTTCTCGATGATCGGCAAGGTCTTCTCGACCTCCTCCTCCGGCACCTCGAAGACCAGCTCGTCATGGACCTGCAGGAGCATGCGGGCGCCCAGCCGGTTGGCGGCGAGGGCGTCATCCATGCGGGTCATCGCCCGGCGGATGATGTCGGCGGCCGAGCCCTGGATCGGGGCGTTGATCGCCTGGCGCTCGACGAAGGCGCGCTCGGACGGGTTCTTCGATGAAACCGCCGGGAAATGGCAGACGCGGCCGAAGATCGTCGTGACCTGGCCATGGGCGCGGACATGGGTCTTGGTCTGGTCCATGTAGTCGCGGATGCCGGGGAAGCGCTCGAAATACTTGCGGATATAGGCGCTCGCCTCCTCGCGGCCGATGCCGAGCTGGTTGGCGAGGCCGAAGGCGGAGATGCCGTAGATGATGCCGAAATTGATCGCCTTGGCGCGGCGGCGCACCTCGCTCGGCATGCCCTCGACGGGCACGCTGAACATCTCGGATGCCGTCATGGCGTGGATGTCGATGCCATCGGCGAAGGCCTGCCGGAGCTGCGGAATCTCGGCGATGTGGGCGAGCAGGCGCAGTTCGATCTGGCTGTAGTCGGCCGAGACCAGCTTGTAGCCCTTCTCGGGCACGAAGGCGGTGCGGATCTTGCGGCCGGCCTCGGTGCGGATCGGGATGTTCTGCAAGTTCGGTTCGGAGGAGGAGAGCCGGCCCGTCGTGGTCGCAGCCAGCGCATAGGAGGTGTGGACCCGGTTGGTTTGAGGGTTCACGTAAGCTGGCAGCGAGTCGGTATAGGTCGATTTCAGCTTGGCGAGCTGGCGCCATTCCAGGATCTTGGAGGGCAGCGGATGCCCCTGCTCGGCAAGCTCTTCCAGCACGCCGGCGCCGGTGGCCCACTGGCCGGTCGCGGTCTTCTTGGCGCCCGCCAGCCCCATCTTGCCGAACAGGATGTCGCCGAGCTGCTTGGGGCTGCCGATCGTGAATTTCTCGCCGGCGAGCTCGTAGATCTCGTCCTCCAGCCGGGCCAGCCCCTGCGCGAAATCGCCGGAGAGGCGGGAGAGGATCTGCCGATCGATGGCGATGCCGCGGCGCTCCATCCGGGCGAGGACCTCGACCATCGGCCGCTCCAGCACCTCGTAGACCGCCGTCTTCTTCTCGGCGACAAGACGCGGCTTCAGTGCGAGCCAGAGCCGGAGCGTGACGTCGGCATCCTCGGCGGCATAGTCCGTCGCGCGGTCGAGCGGGACCTTGTCGAAGGTGACCTGCGATTTTCCGGTGCCGGCGACCTGCGCATAGGGAATCGTCTCGTGGCCGAGATGCAGTTCCGAGAGCTTGTCCATGCCGTGGCTGTTGTTGCCGGCATCGAGCGCATAGGAGATCAGCATGGTGTCCTCGATCGGGGACACGCTGAGGCCATGACGCTCCAGGATCAGCAAATCGTATTTCAGGTTCTGGCCGATCTTAAGCACGCCCTGATCGGCGAGGAGCGGCTTCAGGGCGGCGACGGCCTGCGCCAATGGAATCTGGCCTTCGAGCAAACCTTCATCGAAAAGGCCGCCATCGCCGCCGCGATGCTGGAGCGGGATATAGCAGGCGCGGCCCGGCGCGACCGCCAGCGAGATGCCGGCGAGATCGGCCTGCATCGCGTCGAGGGAGGTGGTCTCCGTGTCGAGCGCGACATGGCCAACTTCGTAAGCCCAGCCGATCCAGCGTTCGAGATCGGCGAGCGTACGCACGCATTCATAGGCTGTGCGGTCGATCTTGCCTGCGATCGCCTCGTTCTTGCGGGCAGCGGCGAGGTCGCCCGGCTTCAGCCAGCCGTCTTCGCCGACCGCGGCGCCCGAGGCGGCAGCGGCAGGCGCGGGAGACGCAACCGGTGTGGAGCCGGAAACAGCGTCCTCGATCGCATCGGCCCCGACATAGAGCGCCTTGAGCTCGGCGGCGCGTGCGCCACCCGGCGCCAGATCCGGATCGGCGTCGACGGCGCCGACATCGGCCTCATAGGCCTCGGCGACGCGCTTGGTGATGGTCGTGAATTCCATCGCCTTGAGGAAGGCGATGAGCTTGGCCGGATCGGGCTGCTCCAGCGTCAGGTTTTCCAGCGGCGTCTCGACCTTCACGTCGTCGACAAGGCTGACGAGCTTGTGGGAGATGCGGACCTTCTCGATCACCTCGGGATTGGTCAGCGTCTCCCGGCGCTTCGGCTGCTTGATCTCGCCGGCCCGCGCCAGCAGGGTTTCGAGATCGCCATATTCGCCGATGAGCTGGGCCGCGGTCTTGATGCCGATGCCCGGTGCGCCCGGCACGTTGTCGGTGGCGTCGCCGGCCAGCGCCTGCACATCGGTGACCTTGTCCGGCATGACGCCGAAATACTCGACGACCTCGGGCTCGCCGATGCGGCGCTCGGCCCGGAAGCCCGCGCCCTTCTTCTGGTCGCCGGAGGCGGGATCGTACATGGCGACGCCCGGCTTCACCAGCTGCATCAGGTCCTTGTCGGCGGAGACGATGAGGACATCGGCGCCAGCCTCGCGCGCCTGCTTCGCATAGGTCGCGATCAGATCGTCGGCCTCGTAGACATCCTGCTCGACCGGGATCAGGCCGAAGGCGCGCACCGCCTCGCGCATCAGCGGGAATTGCGGGATGAGATCGGCCGGCGGCTCCGAGCGGTTGCCCTTGTAGGCCGGGTAGATCGCCTTGCGGAACGAGTTCTCCGACTTGTCGAAGACGATGGCGAGATGGGTTGGCCGGACGCCGAGCACGCCCTCGCGCACGAACTGGAAGAGCTTGGTGGCGAAGAGCCGGACCGCGCCGGAAGGCAAGCCGTCCGACCGGGCATTGTATTTCCGGTCCTGATTGATCGACTGGAAATAGGCCCGGAAAATGAAGTTCGAGCCATCGACCAGGAAGAGATGGTCGCCGGGCTTCAGGGCGGGCGCGGTGGTGGTTGTCTCGCTCATGGCGCGGACCATAAGCGGGCAGACGCAACCGGTCCATTGCATCCGGGCGGCGATTCGCAGCAAGCTGGCCAAAATGCGTCAGGAGCGAAGCGTCGTGAGTCCCTATGTCACCATGCCCCTCGTCTTCGAGAGTGTTCCGGAAGCGGAGATGCAGGGGCGGGCGGAGGCCTTCCTCGCCCGCATGCGCAAGCGCCGTACCGTGCGCGACTTCTCCGACAGGCCGGTGCCGCGCGAATTGATCGAGACCGCCGTGCGCGTCGCCGGCACGGCTCCCTCAGGCGCCAACCAGCAGCCCTGGAGCTTCGCCTGCATCGCGGACCCCCAGCGCAAGAAGCTGATCCGCGAGGGCGCGGAAGAGGAGGAGCGCGCCTTCTATGCCGGCCGCGCCGGCGAGGAATGGCTGGACGCGCTCGCCCATCTCGGCACGGACGACCAGAAGCCTTTCCTGGAGAACGCCCCCTGGCTGATCGCGATCTTCGCGCAGCGCTGGGGCCATGATGCCGAGGGCAACAGGATCAAGCACTATTACGTGCCTGAGTCAGTGGGCATCGCCACCGGCTTCCTGATCGCGGCGCTGCACGATGCCGGGCTGGCGACGCTGACGCATACGCCGGCGCCGATGAACTTCCTGAACGAGCTCTGCGGGCGGCCCGACAACGAGAAGGCGCTGATCCTGCTCGTCGTCGGCTATCCCAAGGAGGATTGCCGCGTCCCCGCCATCGGCAAGAAGCCGCTGGAGGAGATCGCAACCTTCCTGTGAGCCTCGGGCTCAGGCGGTGATCTTGTCGATCTCGGCGAGGTCTTCCGCGCTCAGCACCCAGTCGGCCGCCTTGACGTTGGCCGCGACCTGCTCCGGCTTGGTGGCACCAGCGATGACGCTGGAGACGACGGGCTGGGCCGCAAGCCAGGAAAAGGCCAGCTCGACCAGCGTATGACCGCGCTGCTCGGCGAAGGCGGTCAGGCCCTCGATGCGGCGCCAGTTATCCGCGCTGAAGATCTCGTCGGCGCGCTGCGGCAGCTTGGTCAGGCGCGCGCCTTCCGGCATCGCCGCGCCGCGCTTGTACTTGCCGGTGAGCGCGCCGTTGGCGAGCGGGAAATAGGGCAGCAGGCCCATGCCGTAATGGGCGATGGCGGGGATCAGGTCCTTCTCGGCGCCGCGCTTCAGCAGGCTGTACTCGTCCTGCGCCGAGGCGAAACCGGGGATGCCGAGATCGCGCGCCGTCCACTGGGCATCAGCGACCTGCCAGGCGACGACGTTGGAGCAACCGACATAGCGGACCTTGCCCTGGCGGACGAGATCGTCGAGCGCGCGCAGCGTCTCCTCGATCGGGGTCAGCGGGTCAGGCCGGTGGAGCTGATAGAGATCGAGCCAGTCGGTCTTGAGGCGCCGGAGCGAATCCTCGACGGCGTTCATGATGTAGCGGCGCGAGCCGCCCTTCTTCACGCTCTCAGTATCCATATCCATGCCGAACTTGCTGGCGAGCACGATCTGCTTGCGGCGCGCGCCCAGAACCTCGCCCAAAGCCGTCTCGGAGCCGCCGCGCTCACCATAGATATCGGCCGTGTCGAACAGGGTGATGCCGTGCTCGATCGCGGCATCGACGACCTTGCGCGTCGCGTCGAGGTCGATACGGCCGCCGAAATTGTTGCAGCCGAGCCCGACGAGCGAGACGCGCAGGCCCGAGCGGCCGAGATTGCGGAATTGCATGGTGGTGATCCTTCCCCTGAGAGGCGGGCAGAGGATCAGAGCGGGCGGGCAAGGACAATCGCCCGGCGCGTCATCCGCGGGCTGCGCTCAGCGCAGACCCGGAAACGAAAATGCCCGGGCTCGCGCCCGGGCATTTGATCTCAGGCCACTTTCGGCCTTCTGCTTCTGCGAGCGCTTGCGCTCGTTCGGGTCGAGGATGCCCTTGCGCAGGCGGATCGACTTCGGCGTGACCTCGACGAGCTCGTCGTCGTCGATCCAGGCCAGCGAACGCTCCAGCGTCATGCGGATCGGCGGGGTCAGGCGCACCGCCTCGTCCTTCGAGGTCGTGCGGATGTTGGTGAGCTTCTTGCCCTTGAGCACGTTCACCTCGAGATCGTTCTCGCGGGTGTGCTCGCCGACGATCATGCCCTGATAGACCTTCCAGCCCGGCTCGATCATCATCGGGCCGCGGTCTTCGAGGTTCCACAGCGCGTAGGCCACGGCCTCGCCGGTCTCCATCGCGATCAGCACGCCGTTGCGGCGCCCGCCGATCTCGCCCTTGTAGGGCAGGTAGTCATGGAACAGCCGGTTCATGATGGCGGTGCCGCGCGTGTCGGTCAGCAATTCGCCCTGGTAGCCGATCAGGCCGCGGGTCGGGGCGTGGAAGACGAGGCGCAGGCGATTGCCGCCGGAGGGACGCATCTCCAGCATGTCGGCCTTGCGCTCGGACATCTTCTGCACGACGACGCCGGAATGCTCCTCGTCGACGTCGATCACGACCTCTTCGATCGGCTCCAGAAGCTGGCCGTCCTCGCCGCGCTTCAGCACGACGCGGGGGCGGGAGACGCCGAGCTCGAAGCCCTCGCGGCGCATCGTCTCGATCAGGATCGCGAGCTGGAGTTCGCCACGGCCGGAGACGATGTAGCTGTCCTTGTCGGAGGCTTCCTCGATCTTCAGCGCGACGTTGCCCTCGGCCTCCTTGAACAGGCGGTCGCGGATGACGCGGGTG
Source organism: Allobosea sp. UC22_33 (assembly GCF_042700715.1). Lineage (NCBI taxonomy): Bacteria > Pseudomonadati > Pseudomonadota > Alphaproteobacteria > Hyphomicrobiales > Alloboseaceae > Allobosea > Allobosea sp. UC22_33. The sequence continues at coordinate 5,094,072 of NZ_CP170556.1, read as the reverse complement.
GTGACCTTGTCGCCCTCGGTGCCGGCGAGCGGGGAATCGTTGACCATGAAGGTCATCGACACCGTCGGCGGGTCGATCGGCTGCGCCTTGATCGGAGTGTCGACTGACGGGTCGCAGAAGGTGTCGGCGACGGAGCCCTTCACCAGGCCCGCGATCGAGACGATGTCGCCGGCGACGGCCTCTTCGATCGGCTGGCGCTCGAGGCCGCGGAAGGCGAGGATCTTCGAGATGCGGCCGGTCTCGACGGTCGAGCCGTCGCCGGAGAGCACCTTGACGGTCTGGTTCGGCTTGGCCGTGCCCGAGGTGACGCGGCCGGTGATGATGCGGCCGAGATAGGGGTTGGCCTCCAGCAGCGTGCCGATCATGCGGAACGGGCCTTCCTCGACCTTGGGCTCCGGCACATGCGAGAGGATGAGGTCATACATCGGCGCGAGGCCGTTATCCTGCGGGCCTTCCGGCGAATGGGCCATCCAGCCCTGCTTGCCCGAACCGTAGAGGATCGGGAAGTCGAGCTGCTCGTCGGTGGCGTCGAGCGCGGCGAAGAGGTCGAAGACCTCGTTGATGACTTCGGTGGTGCGGGCGTCCGGCTTGTCGACCTTGTTGATCGCCACGATCGGGCGAAGGCCGAGCTTCAGCGCCTTGGAGACCACGAACTTGGTCTGCGGCATCGGGCCCTCGGCGGCATCGACCAGCACGATGGCCGAGTCGACCATGTTCAGGATGCGCTCGACCTCGCCGCCGAAATCGGCGTGGCCGGGGGTGTCGACGATGTTGATGCGCGTGTCCTTCCAGACGACCGAGGTCGCCTTGGCCAGGATGGTGATGCCGCGCTCCTTCTCGAGGTCGTTCGAATCCATCACGCGCTCGATGACGCGCTGGTTGTCGCGGTAGGTGCCGGACTGCTGCAGGAGCTTGTCGACGAGCGTGGTCTTGCCATGGTCGACGTGCGCGATGATGGCGATGTTGCGCATGGACATGCGGGTCTGGGCCTTGCTTTCAAGGCCACGAGCCGGTCTGGAGCGATGCCCCGCCGGCGCAGCCTGTTTCACGTGAATCTGGAATTCGTTGCGCTGCACATAAACGTTGGCGGGCTTTTCGGCAACCGCCGAGGCTGCCGAAAAGTAAATGCGCTCAAGCCTCCGCCAGCGCGCGCTGCCGTTCGGCCACGGCCCGGCCGACCTGATCGATGGCGAGGCGGTAGGCGGCGAGCGCGGCCACGTCGAGATCGCCCTTGGCATAATCCGCCAGCACGCGCGTCAGGATCTGGTCGGCTTCCTGGCCGAGGCGCATCAATTCCGCCTCGTCCTCGCAGGAACGGATCACGGCGAGAAGCTCCAGCAATTCGTCGAGGCCCGCCATCGCCCGTCGGCGGCGGTTGGCGCTTTCGCGGCCGAGCAGGGCAGCGCCGCCCGTGCCCACGGCCGAAAGCGCCATCGCGCCGATATAGAACCAGTCGCCATAGCGGTCGAAGAAGCTCTCCTGCTCCCCGTCGATATAGGCGGCCGCGCCGGAATGAACCGGCAGCGGCGCGTCCTTGTCGGTCGAGGGCGTCTCCAGCGCCTGCACGGCCGGCAGTTCCGAGGCCAGCGTCAGGCGCAGGCCGAGGATGTCCTTGGTCAGTTCGCCGACGAGATTGTCGTCAAGGCCCTGTGCCGCGACGAGGCGCGAGGTGATCGAGATGGTCTGCAGGCTCTCGGCCGGACGGGGCGGATCGCCGCCCAACGCACCGCGCACGATCTCGCCGGATTCGATCGCGCGGTAGTGCAGGGCGAGCGCATCGGCCTCGCGGACGGGGATCAGAACGGGGTCGTTGCCCCAGGCCTCGCGCAGGCGGCGCAAGCCGTCGTTATTAGTGTGGGAGCCGACCGCGTTGATCGAGAAGAAGACGTCGATGCGCTTCTCCTTCGCCGCCGCCACGATCTCCTCCTGGCTCAAGCCCACGATCTCGACCTCGTCCGGCCGGACCTCGTATTGCGCCAGCACCCGCTTCAGCAGCGTGATGTTGCCGGCCGGATTGCGGGACACGCCGATCCGGCGGCCGCGCAATTCGGCGATGCGGCCGATGGCGGTCTCGGCCCCGGTGATGAAGAAAGGGAAGGTCCGGCGGGTGATCAGCACGGTGTCGGCAGTCGAGGGCATGGCAATGTCGGCGCGCAGCATGGCGAGATCGGCCTGGCCGGCATCGATCCGCTTGGCGCTGTCCTCGGAACCCTCCGTCAGGACGAGACGCAGCCGCACCGAAGCCTTGTCGCGATTGAGGCCCTGCACGAAGGCAGCAGCCATGCGGGCATCCTCGGAGCCGAGCGGCCCGACCGCAAGGCGCAGGGTCCGCGGCTGGCCGACATAATAGAATACCGCCACGACGAGGCCGGAGACGGCGAGCAGCCCCGCCGCGATCGCCAGCCCTCGCCTGCCCATACCCAGCCGGATCAATCAACGCCCCCTTCTTCGCCCCATGCAAGCATGGCTTCCTTCGCCATCATGTCGCAAGTACGGCATGCGCCCGCGGACGGACCGTGCTAAACGCCGGGCCATGTCCACTGGTTCGCCCTTCCTGATCAAGATCTGTGGCCTCTCGACCCCCGAGACGCTGGAGGCCGCGCTCGCGGCCGGCGCCGACATGATCGGGCTCAATTTCCACCCGAAGAGCCCGCGCTACGTCACGCTGGAGCGCGCCAGGGAACTGGCGGCGATCGCCCGCGGCAAGACCGAGATCGTCGCGCTCGTCGTCGACTGGAGCGAGCAGCGGGCCGCCGAACTTGCCGAGGCGTTGAAACCCGACTGGTTCCAGTTTCATGGCCGCGAGACGCCCGAGCAGACCGCGGCCCTGCGCCGTGCCGTCGCCCGGCCGGTGATGAAGGCCCTCGGCATCGCCACGGCCGAGGACCTGAGCGCCGTCGCCGGCTATCGCGACGCCGCCGATCTCATCCTGCTCGACGCCAAGCCGCCGAAGGACGCGGCCTTCCCCGGCGGGCATGGCAAGCCCTTCGACTGGGGCCTGCTGGGCGGTCTCGACCCTTCCCAGCGCTTCATGCTATCGGGCGGGCTCGATCCGGCGAATGTCGCCGAGGCGATCCAGGTGACCCATCCGGCCGGTGTCGACGTATCATCAGGCGTCGAAAGCGCGCCGGGGATCAAGGACCCCGCCCGGATCGCGGAATTCATCGCGGCGGCCCGCAAGGCCGCGGCGGCAGGACAGGAAAGCTCGAGCGCATGAACGCCCCCTCGACCCCGAACAGCTATCGCAACGGCCCGGACGAGAACGGCCGCTTCGGCCTGTTCGGCGGCCGCTTCGTCGCGGAAACGCTGATGCCGCTGATCCTGGAACTGGAAGAGGCCTATAACGCCGCCAAGGCCGACCCGGCCTATCATGCCGAGATGAGCAGCGGGCTGAAGCATTATGTCGGCCGGCCCTCGCCGCTCTATCTCGCCGAGCGCCTGACGGACCATTTCGGCGGCGCCAAGATCTACCTGAAGCGCGAGGAGTTGAACCATACCGGCTCCCACAAGGTGAACAACGTGCTCGGCCAGATTTTGCTGGCGCGGCGCATGGGCAAGAAGCGCATCATCGCCGAGACCGGCGCCGGCCAGCACGGCGTCGCGACCGCGACGCTCTGCGCCCGCTACGGGCTGGAATGCATCGTCTACATGGGCGCGGTCGACGTCGCCCGGCAGGCGCCCAACGTCTTCCGCATGCAGATGCTCGGCGCCACGGTGGTCCCGGTCGAATCCGGCACCAAGACGCTGAAGGACGCCATGAACGAGGCGCTGCGCGACTGGGTGACCAATGTCGGCACGACCTTCTACTGCATCGGCACGGTCGCAGGCCCCCATCCCTATCCCGCGATGGTGCGCGACTTCCAGTCGATCATCGGCAAGGAGACCCGTGAGCAGATGCAGGAGGCGGAAGGCCGCCTTCCCGATTCACTCGTCGCCTGCATCGGCGGCGGCTCGAACGCGATGGGGCTGTTCCACCCGTTCCTCGACGATCCCAGCGTCGAAATCTACGGCGTGGAGGCTGCCGGCCACGGCATCCCGAGCGGCCTGCATGCGGCCTCGCTGAGCGGCGGGCGCCCCGGCGTGCTGCACGGCAATCGCACCTTTCTGCTGATGGACGATGACGGGCAGATCAAGGACGCGCATTCGATCTCGGCCGGGCTCGACTATCCCGGCATCGGCCCGGAGCATTCCTGGCTGCATGATGTCGGCCGGGCGAAGTACCTCTCGGCCACCGACGAGGAAGCGCTGGAGGCGTTCCAGCTGATCTCAAGGCTGGAAGGCATCATCCCAGCCCTGGAATCCGCGCATGCGCTCGCCCGCGTCGCCGATCTCGCCCCGCAGAAGCCGAAGGACCATCTGATGGTGGTCAACCTCTCAGGTCGCGGCGACAAGGATATCCCGCAGGTCGCGGAGATCCTGGCGGCGCGCTGACGCCGCCGCCCCTCACGAAACTTTGACGCGCAGCCTCTCGACTCTCGTTACGGCACTGGCGAGCATAGCTTGTTTCCGGCGCATCCGCGCCGGGCATCGTCGCGTGGAGCGGGACCGGGGCCAGTGGGGGGCAGCGGTAACGACGACCGTCCGATCGGGCACGGGCCGGGTTCAACCGGCCTGCCGGTCGAACTCGCCTTCCTGACGCGGCACGGCCTGGCGCCTTCGCTTCTCGCCCGCATTGCCGACATATCCCGGCGCAACCGCACCGAGCCGGTCCGCGAGGCGATCGCGCTCGGCCTGATCGACGAGACCGGCTTCTACCGGGCACTCGCGAACGAGATGGGGCTCGCCTTCCTGCCGCAGCCGCCGCGCCCGATGCCCGGCGGCGGGCACGATGCCATCCTGCGCCAGGGCATTGCGCCGACGATCGACGACCTGCGGTTCCGATTCATCCTCGCGCCCGAAGGTCCGGCGCTGCGGCGGATGATCGAGGCCGGGCCACGCCATCGCCACGACATCGCCGTGACGACCCCGCGCCGTTTCGGGGATGCCCTGCGCCACAGCAATGCCGGCCCGCTGGCCGAGCACGCGGCCGGGCTCGATCCCGCTGGCCTCGCCCGCGACAGCGCCCGCACGGGCGCGAGCCGGGGCCAGGCGATTACGGGCGGCTGCGGGATCGCGGCTGCCGCGACCGGCGGCGTCTTCGCCCCGCTCGAAACCTTCTTTGCCTTCGCGCTGCTGCTCGGCCCCCTCTTCCTCGGCCTGATCCTGCTGCGGCTGGCGGCCTCGATCGAACGCTCGGCGCCCGATCTCTGGCGCAGCCATCGCTGGCGCATCGACGAGTCGCGCCTGCCCGTCTACACCGTCGCGGTCCCGCTCTATCGGGAAATCGCCGTGCTCCGGCAACTGACGGATGCCTTGGCAGCGCTCGATTATCCTCCCGCCAAGCTCGACATCCGCCTCCTGATAGAAGCCGATGACACGGTGATGCAAAATGCGCTGGCGGGGATGGCCCTGCCGTCGCATTTTTCCGTGACGATCGTTCCGCCAGGATTGCCACGTACCAAGCCGCGGGCGCTCAACCTCGCCCTGCTGGAAGCGCGCGGCATGTTCTTCACGATCTTCGATGCCGAAGACATTCCCGACCCGCAGCAGGTGCGCATGGCGGCCGCCCGCTTCCTTGGAGGCCCGAAGGACCTCGCCTGCCTGCAAGCTAGGCTCGTGATCGACCATGACGACGAAGGCGTGCTGCCTGCCTTGTTCGCATTGGAATATGCCGGCCTGTTCGAGGTCTTGAATCCCGGGCTTCTGCAATTCCAACTGCCGATCCTGTTGGGCGGCACTTCAAACCATTTCCGGACCGAGGCGCTGCGCGCCGTTGGCGGCTGGGATGCCTGGAACGTGACGGAAGACGCCGATCTCGGCTTCAGGCTGGTGCGCGCCGGTTATCGCATCGGCGACCTGCCCTCCAATACCCGCGAGGAGGCACCGGTCTCGATCCCGGCCTGGCTGAAGCAGCGGTCGCGCTGGATCAAAGGCTATATCCAGACATTGGTGACGCATTCGCGCGCGCCCTTGCGATTGATGCGCGAGGCCGGGATCGCCGCGACCCTCGCCTTCCTGTCGCTGGTATTCGGCACCGTCGCGACGGCGCTCGGCTATCCCGCTTTCGCCATCGCCGCCCTGATCGCCTGCTGGAACGGCTCGCTGTTCGAGCCGGTGGGCACACTTGCCACGGCGACCTCGATCATCGCGCTGGGTGTCTGGCTGCTCGGCAGCATCGCCCTGTTCATACCGCCGATCGTCGGCGCATTGCGGCGCGGCTCGCCGGGGCTCCTCCTGCTCGTGCCGCTGCTGCCGCTCTACTATGCGCTCATCTCGCTCGCTGCCTGGATCGCGTTCTACGAATATCTCAGGCGCCCCTTCGCCTGGAACAAGACCGAGCACGGGCTCGCCCGCCGACGTCCCAACCGACCATCCTAGAGCAATCCGCAATTCTCCGAATCGCAGGATGGATCCAGGCCGATGCTTCATCGCATTGTCTTGACGCGAACCGGTGTCCCCTTCGCTCGAAAATGCTCTGGGACCAGCATCGGCCAGTCGTCGAAGCAGCCTTCGCTGCCATGAGCATCCCTTACGAGTGACGCAGCCACTCCGCTGCCGCCTGCGCCGGAGGCTGCTCGATATTGAAGGCGCCGACGAATTGGCCGTCCTTGCCCATCAGATAGACCAGGGCGGTATGGTCCATCGTGTAGTCGCCATCCTTGAGCGGGACCTTCTTGGAATAGGCGCGGTAGGCCTTGATCACGGCGTCGATGGCCGGCCGGTCACCGCTCAGGCCGACGATGCGCGGATCGAAGGAGCCGAGATAGCTCTTCATCGCGTCCGGCGTGTCGCGCTCGGGATCGACCGTGATGAAGAGCGCTTTAAGCCCCTTCGCCTTGGCGCCGTCGCCGGCCGCGCGCAGGGCCTCCGAGATCTCGAAAAGCTTGGTCGGGCAGATATCCGGGCAATGGGTGAAGCCGAAGAAGACCAGGAACGGCGAGCCCTTCAGGTCGGTATCGGAGAGCGGCTTGCCCTCCTGCGTCGTCAGCGTGAACGGGCCGCCGACGCTGGCGACGCCACTGCCACTGCTGCCCTGGCGGCCGGGCGAGAAAGTCAGGATCGCGGCTGCGGCGAGCGCGAGCGCCCCGGCCAGGAAGACGACGAGGGGCAGGACGAGACGGCGGTTCACGGAATTCATCCCAGCAGGCGGCCGCAGCCGCTAGACAGCGTTTTTCCAGGCATCGGTCGGATCCGAAAACCAGTTCCCACTTGTCGGACCGATGCCTAGAAACAGGCCACGATGGCGGCGATCAGACCGTCGGTGAAGAGCCGATCGCCTTCGCGCCACCACAGCAGCAGGCCGGTGAGAAACAGGGCGAAGAAGCCTCCGCCGATCAGCATGAGGCCGAGACGGCTCGAAGAGCCGGCCTCCGTCTGCGTTGTCTCGTCTGCCTGCGACATAGGCACACCCTAGCGCCGGATCACGCCCACCGAAAGCGGGCGCCGTGACGCAGGGGGCTCACGATGCGGCGATGCGCCCTGAACCCCGAAATAGCAGGGCGTCTCGGGCGAAGCGAAGCGCAGACCCGAGAATCTCTGGCAGGGAAAGGCTCCGGTGCCTCTCCTTCATGAGATGCTCGGGTCAAGCCCGAGCATGACCGCGCAGGTTCCGCTCACTTCACCGGGAAGGTCAGCGGGGAATAATCCGTCACCGGGCGCTTGACCCAGTCATTGCCGGGCGCCGCGGCTTCCGTCCGCTTCTGGGCTTCGTGGAGACGCAAGGCTGCGGCCGGATAGTCCATGGTCAGGACCGTACCGTCGCGGACGACGAGCCTGCCGTCGACATAGACGCGATCGACGGCGCGCTCGGCCGCGGCATAGACCATGCTGCGGACGGGGTCGCGACGCGGCTGCATCATCGGGTGCTTGAGGTCGACCATGACGAGGTCGGCCTTGCAGCCGGCTTCCAGGCGGCCGATATCGTCGCGGCCGAGCGCGGCGGCGCCCGCCGTGGTCGCGGCTTCGAAAATGTCGGTGGTGGTCAGCGTGCGCGGGTTCTCCGCCATCATGCGGGCGACATAGCCGACATGGCGCATCTCCTCGAGCATGTTGTGCGGGTAGGTGTCGGTGCCCAGGCCGATGCGGACACCGGCGCGGCGATAGCGCCCGAAATCGTCGAGCGCGATGCCGCGGCGCATGAAGACCGTCGGGCAATGGGCAACCATCGTGCCGGTCTCGGCGAGCAGCGCGAGATCGCGGCGGCTGTGCCAGGCGACGCGGGGGTAATCGTCTAGGAAGATGCCGTGGCCGACGATGCTGGTGTCGCCGAGCACGCCGAGCTTCTCCAGCCACTGGATCGGCGTCACGCCATGGCGGCGGGTGATCTCGTGGAACTCGACCGTCGACTGGGCCGCGTGGATCTGCCAGGGCAGGTTACGGCGCTTGGCCTCGGCGTGGCTGTCCTTGATCAGGCCCTCGCTGCAGGTGTCGATCTGCGAAGGAGAGACCATCGCGAAGAGCCGGCCGGACGGATGCTTCTGCGCCTGCTCGATGACCGCGAAAGCCTGCTCCATGGCCGCGACGCCGGCCTTCTCGTCCCACTCGTATTCCACGACATGGCCGTTCTTGGTGTACCAGCGGGCCGAGCGGAACATCGGCGACAGGCAGACGCGCAGGCCGCTATTGGCCGCCAGATCGATCCAGCCGGGATGAGCGACCGACATGTCGGCGAGCGTAGTGACGCCGGAGAGCAGCAATTCCGAATAGGCGACCTGCACGCAATCAGGCACCGCCTCGGCGTCCGGACGCAGGATCGGCATGAACTCGTAGAGCGAGGAATTGTAGAGTGCGGGCGAGCCGAGTTCGTCGAGAAAGCCCTTGTTCAGCGCCTCGCTCGAGGGATGCGAATGGATGTTGACGAGGCCGGGCATGACCATGCGCCCGCTGCCGTCGACGGTCTCGTCGGCCGGCCCTTCGTAGCGGGGCCCGACATAACGCAGCGTGCCGTCCTCGAAGGCGACATCGGCTCCGTGCAGATAGACATGCCGGGAGGCTTCCGCATCCCAGGCGACAACGACTTCGGCGTTCTTGATGACCGTGATCGTCACGATAGTTCCTCCCTAGTGGCCAGACATAGAAAAAGCGCCGCGCGGTTCCCACCGCGCGGCGCCGAAGACGCTCAGCGCTTCAGCTTGAGGTCGAGGCCCTTGTAGAGGCCCGCACCGTAGATGCCGTGGGCGCGCACGCCCTCCAGCCGGTCGCCGGCGACGACCCAGAGCGGCTGCGAGGCCAGGGGAACCCAGACATTCGCCTCGGTGAGCTGCATCTGGACCGCGCCGATCGCCTGCTTGCGCTTGTCGGCATCGACGGCGGTGGCCGCAGCCTTGAGCAGCTCGTCGGTCTTGGTGTCCTTCCAGTTCATCCGGTTCGGCGTCGGGGCCTGGCGGCTGGCGAAGTAGAGGTTCAGCGCCTCGGTCGCCGTCACATAGGGGTAGGACATGTAGAAGGCGTCGAATTCCTGCGTCGCCAGCTTGCCCCAGGCGACGGTCGCGTCCCAGAGCTGGATCTTCATGTCGATGCCGACCTTGCGCAGGTCGGCCTGCATCGCCTCGGAGATGCGCGGGTTGGTGTCGTTGCGGATGCCATAGACGATGAAGGTCGCCTTCTGGCCGTCCTTCTCGCGGATACCGTCGGCGCCCGGCTTCCAGCCGGCCTCGTCGAGAAGCTTGGCCGCCGCCGCCGGATCGTATTTCGGCGTCTTCGCGACCGTGTCCTTGTCGTAGTCGAGCACGGCCGGATTGAGCAGGGACGGCAGCGCCGAGCCCTTGCCGAAGAAGATCGCCTTGGAAATGGCCTCCTTGTTGGTGGCCATGTTGACGGCTTCGCGGATGGCCTTGTCCTTCGAGACCGGCTTGTCGACCTTGAAGCCCATGAAGACGTCGTAGATGTAGTTTTCCTGCCGCTGCACCGTCATGCCGGGGATGCGCTGCATCGTGTCGAGCGCGATATAGGGCATGTAATAGGTCACGTCGGCCTGCTTGGCCTGGATCGCGGCCATCAGCGTGTTCGACTCGGGGATCACCTTCCAGACGATCTCGTCGATCTGCGGCTTCGGGTCCTTGTAGATCGCGGGACCCCAGGCGTAGTGCGGGTTCTTCTTGAGCACGAGCTCCTGGCGCGGGGTCCATTTCGACCAGCAATAGGGGCCGGTGCCATTGAAGCCCTGGACGCCGAAATTCGGCCCGAGCTTCTCGACGGTCGCCTTGTCGACCACCGAGGCGAAGGACAGCGCGAGCTGGAACATCAGGTCGCTATAAGGCTCCTTCAGCTCGTAGATCAGCGTGGAATCGCCGTCCGCGCGGATGTCCTTGACCGGGCCGCCGCGGAAGGAGACCGGCGACTTGTTGGCCGGGTCGGTCCAGCGCTTCAGCGAATAGACGACGTCGTCGATCGTCATCGGCCGGCCGTCGCAGAACTTCACGTCCTTGCGGATCTTGAAGGTGTAGGTCGTGCCGTCGGGCGAGATCGTCCAGCTATCGGCGAGGCCGGGCTTGATCGTCTTCATGTCGAAATCGACCGTCACCAGCGTGTCGGCCATCATGTACAGGACCTCGGCCGCCGCGGTCGCGGTGGTGCGGATCGGATCGTAGTTGTCGGCGTCGATGACGCGCAGGATCGAGAGCGGCGCCTTCTGCTGGGCGACCGCGGGCACGGCCGCAAAACTTGCGGCGGCGGCGCCAGCGAGAAACAGAGTAGAGAGTTTGAACATCGAGCAAGTCCCCTTTTTTGATGCTTCTTGGTTGATATCGGCTGCTATTTGCGCAGCTTGGGATCGAGGGCGTCCCGCAGGGAGTCGCCAAGCACATTGAAGGCCAGCACCACCGCGAAGATCACCAGGCTCGGCAGGACCGAGACATGCGGCGCGAAGAACAGGAAGTTGCGCCCGTCAGCCGCCATCGCGCCGAGTTCGGCCGTCGGCGGCTGGGCGCCGAGGCCCAGGAAGGACAGGGCCGCGCCGAGCAGGATCACCTGGCCGAAGCGCAAGGTGACGAAGACGAAGAGCGCCGAGAGGCAGTTCGGCAGGACATAGCGGATGATGATCCGCAGGTCGCTCAGGCCCAGCGAGCGCGCCGCCTCGATATAGCCCTGCTGCAGCACGACCAGCGCCGAGCCGCGCACCACGCGCGCCATCAGCGGCACGGTCGCGATCGAGAGCGCGATGATCACCGCGAGCAGGCCCGGCCCGAAGATCGCGGCGATGGCGAGGCCGAACAGGATGGCGGGAAAGGACAGGAGGATGTCCATGAAGCGCATCAGCACGCCCGACACCTTCGGATAATAGGCGGCGACGAAGCCGATGACGCCGCCGATCGTGCAGCCGAACAGGACCGAAGCGAAGCCCATCAGCAGGGTCGTGCGCAAGCCGAAGAGCAGGCGCGTGATCATGTTGCGACCCTGCCCGTCGGTGCCGAGCAGGCCCAGCTCGCCCGGCGGCTTCAGCGTGTTGGCGATGTCGTTGACGAAAGGATCGGTCGGCGCGAGCCAGGGCGCGAAGGCCCCGCAGAGAATGGCGAGGACGACGAGGGCCAGCGCGATGCAGGACCCGACATCGGACAGCAGCATCCGCAGCACCGTCTTGCGGCGAACGGGCGCGGCGGCGGCGACGCTCACGGCGGCCTCGACCGTCTTGGCGCCGGGCTGGAGCGCATTGCGATCGAGCTTCATGGAAGAACTCATCAGGTGCCCCTCACGCGCGGATCGAGCACGGCATAGAGGACGTCCACCGCGAGATTGACCAGGATGAAGCCGAGCGAGAGCATGATGATCGTGCCCTGCGCCATCGGCAGGTCGCTCGACAGGATGGCGCCGACCGCGAGCCGGCCGATGCCCGGCCAGGAGAACACGGTCTCGGTGACGACGGCGCCGCCGAGCAGGAAGCCGATCTGCAGGCCGATCAGCGTGACGACCGGGACAAGGGCATTGCGCAAGGTATGGCGCAGCACGACCCTGCTCTCGCTGAGCCCCTTGGCGCGGGCGGTGCGGACATGGTCGGCGCCGAGTTCGTCCAGCACCGAGGTGCGGGTCATCCGCGCGACCGGGCCGACGAAGACGCCACCCAAAGTGACCGCCGGCAGGATGATCCCTTGCAGACCCTCCCAGGTCCAGAGCGGGCCGGTGCGCCCGGTGAAGGGCAGGATTGGATAGTAGAAGCCGAAGAGCCAGATCAGCCCGAGGCCGAGGAAGAAGACCGGCAGCGAGACGCCGGCGACCGAGAAAGCCATGATCGCGCGGTCGATCAGCGAGCCCCGGTAATAGGCGCCGACGGTGCCGAGGAACATGCCGAGCGGGATCGCCCAGACCAGCGAGGCCAGCATCAGCTCCAGCGTCGGGCCGATGGTGTTGCCGAGTTCCTGCGTCACCGGGACGTTGTTGATGATGGAAACGCCGAGATCACCCTGGAGCAGCCGCCCGAGATAGATCGCGAACTGCTTCCACAGCGGCTGGTTCAACCCGAGTTCCTGACGGATCGCCTCGACCACGTCCTGCGTCGCGGTCGGGCCGGCGCGGACCTGCGCCGGATCGGTCGGCACGACCTGCATCAGCAGGAAGCCGATCAGCAGCACGCCGAGCAGGACCGGCAGGACCAGCAGCAGCCTTTGCAGCGTATGTTTGAGCATCGCGGAGGTCCCGGCCTATTGCGCGGCGGCCGCGAACTGGCCGTGCCGGTCGAAGACGATCTCGCCCCCGAGCAGGGTCAGGTCGCAGCGCACCTCGTTCTCGACCTGCGCGACAGGAATCGCGAAGATGTCGTGCGAGAGCACCGCGATATCGGCGAGCTGGCCCGGCACCAGCCGGCCGAGCTTGTCCTCGGCGAACTGGGTATAGGCGCCGAGCAAGGTATAGGCGTGCACCGCCTCCTCCATGCTCAGCTTCTCGGCGCCGCCGATCTCGGTATGGCGCTTGGTCTGGCGGGTGACCATCGTGAACAGGTTCTTGAACGGGTCGGTGGCGCAGACCGGCGCATCCGAGCTTGCCGCGGCATGCAGGCCGCCATCAAGCCATTTGCGCATCGGGTAGGAGGCGCCGGCGCGCTCTTCGCCAAGGTTGATCACATAGAGATCGCCGAACTCGTAGATGAAGGCCGGCTGCGGCACCGGGTCGATGCCGGCGGCCGCCATGCGGGCGAGCTGGCCGTCGGTGAGGAAGCCGCAATGCTCGATCCGGTGGCGGCGCCCCTTGATCGGATGCGCGGGACTGTCGGCCTTCTCCATTCCGGAGAGAACCTGCTCGATCGCGGCGTCGCCGATCGCATGGATCGCGAGCTGGTAGCCCAACTCGTGGTAGTGCCGGAGATAGCGGTGCATGTCGGCATCGGAATAGATGAAGATGCCGCGATTATCGGGGTCGCCGACCAGGTAGGGCTCGCTCATCGCGGCGGTCAGACCGCCGGCACTACCGTCACCGAAGACCTTCATCGCACCGTAGCGCAGGAGGCCGGTCTCGCGGCCGAAACGGTAGCCCGCCGCATGGGCCTCGTCGCCGATGCCGTCGGCATTGCCGTAGATGCAGACCCAGGTGCGGACCGGCAGGGTGCCGGCGCGCGCGACCTCCTCATAGGCCTCGATCTCGGCCATACCGGCGCCCATGCCGACGCCGGCATCCATCACGCTGGTGAAGCCCTGCGCCAGCATGTAGTGCCCAGCCTTTTCGATCGCGGCTTTCAGCTCCGCAATGCTCGGCTTCGGCATCGCCTGGACAACCAGACGCATGGCGCTTTCGGCCAGCAGGCCGGTGAGCTTGTTGTCGCGGCGCTCGATCAGGCCGCCATCGGGGCTCGGCGTGTTGTGGCCGATGCCGGCCGCCGCCATGGCGCGGCCGTTGACGACGCCGACATGGCCGCAGGTGCGCTTGATATAGACGGGATTGTCCGGCGAAACGCGGTCGAGCTCCTCGGCGGTGGGATGGCGGGCCTCGGCCAGCTCGTTATGGTCGTAGCCGCGGCCGGTGACCCATTCGCCGGGCTTCCTGCCCTTCACGGCGGCGGCGATGCGGCGCAGGATCTCGTCAATGCTGTTGACGCCCTCCTCGGGGCGCAGGTTGACCTCGCTCATGGCGAGGCCGAGCGGCAGCAGATGCATATGGGCATCGTTGAGGCCGGGAATGGCGACGCGGCCGGCGAGATCGACGATTTTCGTCGCTGGCCCCTGCAGGGCGGCGATCTCAGTCGCAGAACCCGCAGCCAGCACCTTGCCATCGCCGATCGCCAGGGCTTCGACGAAGCCTTCCGCCAAGCCGCAGAAGATGCGGCCATTCAACAAAACGGTCTCAGCCTGCGTCATCGCCCGGATTATCCTGCTTTCCCTGTTGAATTCTCGCCGCGAGGCATTGGCGAGGCGATAGTCTTCGGCAAGCATCTCCCGTGCCATGCACACGGCAATGCGTGTGCATGCGGCCCGATCGTATCGAATGGGGATTTAGTCTGGACGGTATGCTTTGAACGCGAAAACTATTCCACTCCGCCGGTTCCCCATGACACTATTTTCTTATTGGCTTTCCGCCAGCATTGCTCAGAATATTGAACATGGCAAGGCCCGCCGAACAGGCGGCCCTTGCATGACGCGCAGGAAAGACAAGGCGCGGGGAAAAGGGAAACGGAACGGCCATGAGCTTTGACGTCGGCGGAAGGCTGAAGGAAATCAGGGTGGCTGCCGGGCTTTCCCAGCGCGAGCTCGCGGCGCGCTCCGGCGTGACCCATAGCCTGATCTCGCTGATCGAGCAGAACCGCAACAGCCCCTCCGTCGCGTCGCTGCGCAAGATCCTCGGCGGCATTCCGATGACGATGGTGAGTTTTTTTGACGAAGAACGAACGCCGCGCGACAAGGTGTTCTTCGAGGCCACCGACCTGCTCGACCTGACCTCGCGCCTGCACCAGGTCAATGGCGGGGAGAGCCGGGGCCAGATGTCCTTCCGCCAGGTCGGGGACGCCCAGGCGCATAATCTGCAGATCCTGCATGAGTCCTACGATCCCGGCGCCGATACCGGCGCAGCCATGCTCAAGCACGAATCCCATGAGGGCGGCGTGGTGCTTTCAGGCGAGCTCGAGATCACCGTCGGCGACCAGATCAAGGTGCTGAAGCCCGGCGATGCCTATCTCTTCGACAGCCGTATCCCGCATCGCTACCGCAATATCGGGACGGAACGCTGCATCGTCGTCAGCGCCTGCACGCCGCCTTATCTGTGAGGCCGGGATTACGGCACCGCGTCCCTGTCATTCCGGGACATGGCGAAGCCATGGGCCCGGAATCCAGAACCGATATCCTCTCTCATGAAGTGGGCCGGACCGCCGATCTCTCCGAAAGAGGGCGTCGGCTCTGGATTCCGGGCCCGATCTTTCGGATCGCCCCGGAATGACGGCGATGCGCCTCATCCCGCGCAAACCTTAGAATTCATTTAAACTATTGATATTATTTGATTTTTATACCACGGTCGGATAAGCATCGCCTCTTCTCAGAGGTCGCGATGCACGCCGGTTCCCGCCCCGTCCAGAAAACTGCCACGAGCCTGGAGCTGTTCTCGCACAACCTCTCGCTCTCGGTCGGCACCTTCCTGATCCAGGAGGGCGAGCGGATCGTCGGCCCGATGCGGCCGGGTCTCAAGGTCGCGGTCATGCTGGAAGGCCGGCAGGCGCTGGAACTCGACGACCGTCCAGCCGTGCTGCTCGATGGCCCGGCCGTTCTCGTCGCGGCCAATGGCGGCGACCATATGCAGCAGCGCACCGGGCTCGCGGATGGTGCCTTGCGCTGCGCCCTGATGCAGTTCGACTTCGATTTCGTCGCCCGCGAGTTCGGGCCGGATGTCGCCAAGGCCGCTCGCCTCGCCTGCTCCGACGATGCCGGTTTCTGGGTGCGCCCGGCCGATGCGCCGATCCGCTCGCTCGCGCTGCAGATGGCGGAATGCCCGGTCGGCGAGGCGCTGCGCCCGCTCTATCTCGCCGGCAAGGCGCTCGAACTCGGCGCTCTCGTGCTGGACCGGATGCTCGGCGAGCGGCCCGTGCGCCCGGCACGGCTCAGTCCGCGCTTGCGCGAGCAGGTCCATGCCGCACGCGACCGCCTGCTCGAAACGCTGCAGGAGCCTCTCAGCCTGGCGGAGCTGGCGCGCGAGTGCGGCCTCAACCCGACCAAGCTCACCTCTGCCTTCCGCACCGAGTTCGGTGCCAGCGTCTTCGAATACCTGCAGGAGCAGCGCCTGCAGCAGGCCTATGCGCTGATCGCGAGCGGGGAAGCGAGCGTCGCCGTCGCGGCCTTCCAGGTCGGCTACAGCCCGGCGCATTTCTCGGGGCTGTTCCGCAAGCGTTTCGGCATCGCTCCGAGCGCATTGCGCTGATTCAAACGATGAATTCGCCTTCCCGTCCTTGCTTGGAGGCGTTCGAAACGCGACCGAAAGAAATACTGCCGCGATCGAAAGCCAAGCGCGTTGCCCGCCTTGCAGCCTTCCTGAAAGAACCCCGGAGACGCGGCGCCAGAGGCGCCAGGGGCAGGATTACGGGCATGATCGGGATCAACGGCAGCAATCGCGCGATGTGGCAGGCCGGCGTGGCATTGGCCGCGCTCGTCGCCGGCGGAGCGGGCACGGCGCTGGCGCAGGGCGCCCAGGCACAGCCGGCAGGCGCGGCGATCGGCCTCGACACGATCGAGGTCCAGGGCGAGCGCGCCAGCGGCCCGGTCAACGGCTATGTCGCGCGCCGCAGCGAGACGGCGACCAAGACCGACACGCCGATCCTGGAGACGCCGCAGTCGATCACCGTCGTCACCCGCGACCAGATGGACGACCAGGGCGCAACCACGGTCAGCCAGGCCCTGCGCTACAGCGCGGGCGTGCTCGGCGAGACGCGTCTGTCCTCGGGCGGCCGCTATGACAGCGTCTTCATCCGCGGCTTCGGTGGCGCCGGAACCGGCGCCGGCTTCGTCAACAATCTCGATGGCCTGCGCCTTCTGCGCGGGGTCAACTTCCTCGTGCCGTCCTTCGAGCCCTGGGGGCTTGAGCGGGTCGAGGTTCTGCGCGGCCCGTCCTCGGTGGTGTTCGGGCAAGTGAAGCCCGGCGGCCTGATCAACATGGTCAGCAAGCGGCCGCGCGACGAGAAGCACGGCGAGGTCCAGCTTCGCGCGGGCAACCGGCAGCGGGCCGAGATGGCCTTCGATATCGGCGGCCCCGTCGACGCGCAGAAAACCTGGCTCTATCGCGTGGTCGGCCTCGGCCGCTCGGCCGACACGCAGGTCGATTACACGCAGGACCAGCGCGTCTTCATCGCGCCCTCCGTGACCTACCGGCCGACCGGGGCGACCACCTTCACGCTGATGGCCTCGTTCCAGCGCGATCCGGAAACCGGCTTTTACGGCTTCATCCCGGCGGTCGGCACCGTGCTGCCGAGCCGGGCCGGCCGTATCCGCAGCGAGTTCTTCCCCGGCGAGCCGCGCTTCGAAGGCTATAGCCGCAACCAGGCCAATCTCGGCTGGGCGTTCGAGCACCGCTTCAACGACATCTTCAGCTTCCGCCAGAATCTCCGCGTTTCCGATCTCGAATCGCGCTTCCGGACGGTGGCTGTCGGCGGCATCGCAGCCGACCAGAAGACGCTGACCCGCCGCGTCACGATGTCGAACGAGAAGGCGCGCACCGCCGGCATCGACAACCAGCTCCAGGCCGATTTCCGCACGGGGCCGCTGACGCACAAGGTGCTGTTCGGCGTCGACGGATACTGGACCGACGGCACCGCCTTCACCGGCGCCGGCGGCACCGTGCAGACCCTTGACTACACGAACCCGATCTATGGCCGCCTGCCCTTCGCGCTGCCGGCGCTGGCCGGCACGAAGCAGACCACGGCCCAGTACGGCATCTACCTGCAGGATCAGATCAAGCTCGACAGGCTCTCGCTGGTCGTCGGCGGGCGCTTCGACCGGGCCGAGGCCCGGACGCGAGCGATGAGCACGGGCGTGCTGACCAAGCAGGACGATACCGCACGCACCGGCCGCGTCGCGCTGATGTACAATTTCGACAACGGCTTTGCTCCCTATGCCAGCTACGCGACCTCGTTCGATCCGCAGGCCGGGACGACCTTCACTGGCACGCCGTTCAAGCCGACCGAGGGCGAGCAGTTCGAGGCCGGCTTCAAATTCGAGCCGCCGGGCATGAACGCCTTCCTGCAGGCCTCGGTCTACCAGCTCACCCAGACCAACGTCCCGACGACGGACCTCGCCCATCCGACCTTCCAGATCCAGACCGGCGAGGTCCGCGCTCGCGGCATCGAGGTCGAGGCTCGTGCGACCGTGTTCGAGAATCTCGACCTCGTCGCGGCCTACACCTACACGGATGCCGAAGTGACCAAGAGCACGGGCGTCGACCTGCACAAGCGCCCGACCGTCGTGCCACGCCACACGGCGGCGCTCTGGGCGCATTACACCTTCCGGACAGGCATGCTCTCGGGCCTCGGGCTCGGCGCCGGCGTCCGCTATGTCGGCAGCGGTGCCGGCGACCCCGGCAACACCTTCTCCACGCCGGACTACACGCTGGTCGATGCTGCCATCAGCTACGACCTCGCCGCGGCCAGCCCGGCCCTCAAGGGCTGGAAGGTCCAGGTCAACGCCCAGAACCTGTTCGACAAAGAATATGTCTCCGGGTGCTACGCCGCGACGCAGTGTTCCTTCGGCCTGCGCCGCACCGTGCTCGCCACGCTGTCATATCGCTGGTGACGTCGCCGATGCAGCCCGGAAGCCTCCTCGATCCCGCATTCGCCCCCGTCACGCTGCCGCTGGCCTGGCAGCGTGACTTCGAGGCGCGGGACGGTTCACGCTACCGGCTGCTGATCTCCGTGCCGGAAAGCCCCGCTCCGGCGCGCGGCTTTCCCGCGCTTGTACTGGTCGACGGCCACGCGCTGTTCCCGGTCGCAGCGACGGCCGCCCGGTTGCAGGCCCAGCGCCCGGAAGCGACCGGCGTCGGCCCCGCCGTCCTGATCGGCATCGGCTATCCCGACGGGCGGCCCTTCGATGCCGAGCGGCGCCAGCGCGACCTCCTGCCCGTCCCCGGCGGAGCCGACCGCTTCCTCGACATGATCGTCGAGGAGGTCCTGCCGGCCGTCGCAAAGCTCGCACCGCTCGATCCGAGCCGGCGCGCGCTCGCCGGCCATTCCTATGGCGGGCTGTTCGTCCTGCACGCGCTGTTCACCCGGCCCGGCCTGTTCGATGCCCTCGTCGCCGGCAGCCCGTCGATCTGGTGGCAGGACCGCGCCATCCTCGCGAGTGAGGAAGCCTTTCGCAGCAGCGGCTCTGGCCCTGCCGGGCGGCTTCTGATCACGGTCGGCAGCCATGAGCAGGCGCCCACGCTCGCCGTCACCCCGCAACGGGCCGAGCGGCTCGCTCAAGCGCGGATGCGTGACAACGCGGCGGAGATGGCTGAGCGCCTGACCGCCTCTGGCAGCGTCGCGTGTGACTTCATCGAATTCCCCGGCGAAAACCATGTCTCGGTCATCCTGCCGATGCTCGCGCGCACCGTGGCCTTCACACTCGCTGGCACGGCCCAAGACAAGGCGGCAGCCGCATGATGCTGGACAGGCGTTCACTGATTCTGGCCGGCTTAAGCCTGCCTGTGCTGCCCGCCATGGCCGCCGATCCGGTCGTCGCGACCGATGTGCTCGGCCGCACCGTGAAGCTCGCGGCTCCCGCCAAGCGCATCGTGCTGGGGCAGGGCCGCCAGCTCAACGCGCTCGGCCTGATCCATCCCGATCCCGTCAGCATCCTCGCAGGCTGGGGCAGCGATCTCGAACGCCAGAATCCAGACGGTCTCGCCCGCTACCGGGCGCGCTTCCCGGCCATCGACGCGCTTCCGCTCGTCGGCGACGGCGGCACGGCTGCCGGCTTCTCGCTGGAGCAGGCGATCGCGCTCGGGCCCGATCTCGTCGTGCTCAGCAAATCGCTCGCCGGCACGCGCCGCGGTCCCGGCGATCTCGTCGAGAAGCTGGAAGCGGCCGGCATCCCCGTCGCGGTCGTCGATTTCTTCCTGGAGCCGCTGCGCGACACCGTGCCGAGCCTTCGGGCGCTGGGCATCCTTACCGGCCAGCAAGAGCAGGCCGAGCGATTGATCGCCTTCTACGAGGACCGCATGAAGCGGATCGCGAGCCGGGTCGCGGATGCGAAGCGCCCCTCGGTGTTCATCCATGCCCATGCCGGCGGCTATGATTGCTGCATGACGGCCGGACAGGGCACGTTCAACGAATTCATCCAGGCCGCGGGCGGGCGCAACATCGCCGCCGCGATGCTGCCGGGCGCGACAGGACAGATCGGCCTCGAACAGCTGATCGGCGCCGATCCGGATGTCTATATCGCGACCGGCGGGACGCATCTCGCCAAGCTCGGCGGGCTCGTGCTCGGCCTCGGCGTCAGCGAGACGGACGCCGCCGCCAGCTTCGCCAAGTTGCTGGGCACGCCCTCGCTCAAGATGCTCAGCGCCATCGAGACGCGCCGCGCCTTCGGCTTCTGGCACCTGTTCAACGATACCCCACTGCATGTCGTCGCGATCGAGGCCCTGGCGAAATGGCTCCACCCGGAGCGTTTCGCCGATATCGACCCCGCCGCGACGCTTGCCGAGGGCGCGCGCTTCTCGGCGATCCCGCTCGATGGGACGCTCTGGATCGCGGCGCCGCCGAAAGCCTGACGGAGACCTTCATGCTCGCAACTTCGACCCGGATCGCGCTCGCCAACCCCTTGGGCGTCCTGAAGCCGCTCTGCGAGCATCTCGTCGAGCACGAGGCGGTCATCACCGAACAGGGCGGCACCACGATGATCGCGCTCGACGGCAGCCTGGCGCGGATCGCGCTTTCGGCCAGCGCATTGGATGTCAATGTCGAGGCGCCGGACCTGTCCGCGCTGCTCGGCATGAAGCGCGCCATCGCGAGCCATGTCATCGAGTTCGCCCCGAAGGACGACGCGCCGGAGATGCGCTGGACCGGCGACGGCACCGGCCCCGCCCTGCCGCCCGAATTCCGCCTCCTGACGGTCACCGGCGTCGAGCGGATCACGCCGCATATGGCCCGCATCCGCTTCACGGGCGAGAACCTCGCGCGCTACGACCATCTCGACGCGCTGCATGTGCGGCTGTTCATCCCGCCCGAGGGTGTCGCCGAGCCGAGCTGGCCGATGGTCGGCGATGACGGCCTGCTGCTGCCCTCGCCGGCCGAAACCAGGCCGCTGGTGCGCAAATACACGATCCGCGAGATCGACGTCGCTGCCGGTACGCTCGCGCTCGATTTCGTGCTGCATGAGGATGCCGGCCCCGGCTCGGCCTTCGCCTTCCGGGCCAAGGCCGGCGACCGGATCGGCATGGCTGGCCCCGGCGGGCGCGGCCTCAAGCCGGCCGAGCGCTATGTCTTCCTCGCCGACGAAACCGGGCTGCCGGCCGTGGCGCGGATGCTGGAGAACCTGCCGGCCGAGGCCAAGGGACAGGTCTTCATCGAGGTCGCCGATGCCGGGGAGGAGCAGGCCTTGCGCCATCCGGCCGGCATGGCGCTGAGCTGGCTGCATCGTGGCACGGCGGCGCCGGGCAGCCTGCCGCTGCTGCCGGACGCCTTCGCGACGATCGACTGGCCGGCGGACGGGCCATCAACCTATCTCTGGTCGGCGTCGGAACATGCCGCGTTCAAGGCGATCCGGGCGGCGTCGCGCGGCAAGCTCAGGCCGGAGCGCGACCAGAACCTCGTGGTCAGCTATTGGCGCGCCGGAGCTTCGGACGAGGAGCATGTCGCCGCGAAGAAGGCCGAAGCCGCGAAGGCCTGATCAGCCCTCTCGCACCGCGACCACGAACAGGCGCGGGAAGCGCAGCAGCACCTTGCCGTCGCTCTCGACCGGGTAATGCGGCGCGATGCGCTCGAGATAACGCGCGAGGAAGTCTCTCTGCTCCTCGGCCGCCAGACGGTCGAGATAGGGCTTCAGGCCGGTGCTCTTGAACCATTCGGCGATGGCTTCGAGATTGGCGAGAGCATGGACATAGGTCGTCTGCCAGATATCGACGCGGCAGCCGGCCTCGATCAGCCAGCGCCGGTAATCGCCGAAGGAGCCGATCGCCGAGCGTTCGGCCTTCGCACTGGCAAGCTTCTCCGCCCAGGGTCCTTCCGCCGCGACCTCGCGCATCGCGACATGGGAGGGCTCGTTGAGATTGTTCGGCATCTGCACCGCGAGGCAGCCGCCTGATGTCAGCGAGCGTGCCAGACGCGGAAACAGGCCCTCATGATCCGGCAGCCATTGCAGCACGGCATTCGCGAAGATCAGGTCGTAGCCGGCCGCATCGGACCATGTGTTCACGTCGCCGAGGATGAAGGAGAGATCGGGCAGGCGCTTGCGCGCCTTCTCCAGCATGTCCGGCGAGGAATCGAGGCCTTCGGTGATGGCGCCGGGGAAGCGGGCGGCGACCAGCTCCGTGCTGTTGCCGGGGCCGCAGCCCAGATCGATGCAGCGCTTGGGATCGCTCAGCGGCACGCGGGCGAGGAGATCGGCCGGCGGGCGCGTCCGCTCGTCCTCGAAGCGCAGATATTGCGCGGCGTCCCAATCCGGCTTGGCGTTCATCGCTCGCTCCTGTCGCGCAGCGCCGCCTTGCGAAGCAGCACTGTCAGACTCTTCTAGCGCGAAACGGCGGCGTCCGCAGGCTTGCGCGCGAGAAGGGCGAAACGGGTGGAGGAGGCCAGCCGGATCGCATCGTGCAGCGGTGCCGCGCGCTGCTGCTCACGCACGACCTGATGGTAATCGGCCGGGACGATGTCGATGAAGCCGGCGGCGGTCAGCATGGTCTCAAGGCGCTGCCGGCTGAGCCCATCCTTGAAATAGAAGCGCTTGGTGATCGAGGCATGGGTGTCGGCATCGATCTGGTGGACGGCGGCGCCACGCTTCTCGCGCAGCCAGTTGCCGAAGCGGTTGACCAGCGCCTGCCAGCGCGTGCGGTTGACCCAGTCGCCATCGATCACCAGCAGGCGGCCGCCGGGACGCAGGACGCGGAACCACTCGCCAAGCGCGGCCTCGGGATCGGTCAGGGTCCAGACGAGATGGCGAGTGATCGCAGCGTCATAGCTCGCATCCTCGTCGAGAAGGTGCTCGGCATCGCCGAGACGGAAGCGGGCGGCCTTGCCATGCTTGGCGCGGGCGCGCTCCAGCATTGCCTCGGAGAAGTCGAGCGCCGTGACGCGGTGCTTCAGCGAGAGCAGGGCGCGGGTGATCTCGCCGGTGCCGCAGGCGAGGTCGAGCACGTCGAGCGGCTCCGGCCCGAAGGAATCACCGATCAGGCGCTGGAAGGCCTTGAGCTCGCGATTCGACTTGATCGCATGGCCGAAGGAGAGATCGAAGCTCTCGGCCCGCGCCGACCAATAGGCGCGGATCTCTTCCTTCAGGGTGAAGTTGTCGTGCGAAGCGGGCGTGGACATCAGTGAACCTGGATATAGGGCTCGACCAGAAGCGTGCCCCGGGCCGAATGCTCGAGATGCACGCCGACGGCATATGTCTCCGAGACCGCCTCATGCGCAAGCACCTCGGCGGGCGCGCCAGCCTGCGCGATGCGCCCTGAATTCATCACCAGCACCCGGTCTGCGAAGCGCGCCGCGAGCGAGAGATCGTGGATCGCGACGACCGTGACGATGTCGCGGCGGCGGGTCGCCTCGCGGATGGTCGCCATGACGTCGAGCTGGCGGCGCACGTCGAGCGCGCTGGTCGGCTCGTCCAGCAGCAGCACGTCGGGCTCGCGCACCAGCGCCTGGCCGATCGCGGCGAGCTGGCGCTGGCCGCCCGAGAGCGTGGCGATGTCGCGTGAAGCGAAAGGGGCCAAGCCCAGCTCCTCGATCACCGCCTCGACGGCGCGGGTATCCTCGGCCGACGCCGCGAGCGCATAGCCGCGATGCAGGTTCTTGCGCGCGAGCAGGATGATGTCGAAGACCGAGAGCGCGACTCGCGCGCCGGTATCCTGCGCGAGATAGAAGACCTTGCGGGCCCGCTCGCGCTGCGACAGCACCGAGAGGTCATGGCCGTCGAGCGCGACCGTGCCGCGCTCGGGCCGCAAGAGGCCGGCGGCGCAGCGGAACAGCGTCGACTTGCCGGAGCCGTTGGGGCCGACCAGAGCGGCGAGCTCGCCACGCGGCAGAGCTTCGGTGCCGAGCGCCTGCAGGACCGGCGTCGCGCCGTAACGGAAATCGAGATCGCGAAGCTGCAGTGACATCGCTCAGAACTCCCCGCCCGCGGATCGACATGACCAGGCTGATGAAGAAGGGCACGCCGATCAGCGCCGTGATGATGCCGATCGGATAGATCACGCCCGGCGTGATCACCTTGGAGACGGTCGAGGCCAGCGAGAGCAGCACGGCACTCGCGATCGTCGCCGTCGGCAGGAAGAAGCGCTGGTCCTCGCCCACCAGAAGCCGCGCGATATGCGGGCCGACGAGGCCGATGAAGCCGATGCCGCCCACAAACGAGACCGAGACGGCCGCGAGCAGCGAGGTCGCGACAAGGATTTCCAGCCGCAGGCGGTCGACGCGGACGCCGAGGCTCTCGGCGCGCTCGTCGCCGAGGCGGAGCGCCGTCAGTGCCCAGCCGCGCATCAGGAAGAACGGCAGGGCAAGCGCGATCAGAAGCGCGGCGACGCCGACCTTCTCCCAGCTGGCGCGGGCGAGGCTGCCCAGCGTCCAGAACACGATCTGGGTGAGCTGTACCTCGTTGGAGCGGTATTGCAGCAGCGCGGTGATGGCGTTGCAGGTGAAGAGCAGGGCGATGCCGACGAGGATCATCGTCTCGGGGCTGACGCCGCGCAGCTTGGTCATGAAGAACAGGACGAGCGAGGCCGACAGCGCGAAGACGAAGGCATTCGCCGTGACGATATAGGGGCCGGCGCCGGGGATGACGCTCCAGCCGAAGACGATCGCGACGGAGGCGCCGACCGTTGCCGCCGCCGAGACGCCGAGCGTGAACGGATCGGCCAGCGGGTTGGCGAGGATGGTCTGCATGCCCGCCCCGCTCAGGCCCAGCATGGCGCCGACGGCCATCGCCATCAGCGCGATCGGCAGGCGCAGGTCCCAGACGATGACGGAGAGCCGCGGCGTGGCCGATTGCGGATCGACCAGCGTGCGCAGGACGTCACTGAGCGGCAGATTGCCGGGACCGATCGAGACATCGAGCGCCAGCGCGAGAGCCAGCGCGACGACACCGAGCAGGACGAGCTTCAGCCGGCGCGCATTGCGCCGGCGATAATCCCCGGTGGCGGTTGCCGTCATGGGCAGGGTCGCGGCCATCGTCGCTCAGGCCGCCTTCACTGGAGCTTGGCCCAGAACACGCCGGAATAGGGGATCGGCAGGAATTTTTCGTGGAATTCCTTGAAGACCGCTTCCGGGTCGATGTCCTTGAACCGGTCGGGATAGAACTCCTTCGCCATGGCGAGCTCGGCGATGAAGTAATAGGGCGCGTCGTAGAACTGGTGGTAGAAGGCCACGACCTTCTTGGCCTGCACCGCCTTGAGCTGCTGGAAGCCCGGGCGGTTCATCAGCGCCACCATCTGCTTCTGCACCTGCTCCGGCGTGGCGTCATAGCCGAGAGCGACCGCGGTGCTGCCGGGGTTGCTGCCGTACCAGTTGGCGCCGGTCAGGAAATAGACGTCCGGATTGTCGGCGAGCACCTTCTCCTGCGCGGCCTGCGCCTGGAAGGCGGAGAAGAACTGGCTGCCCCAGTTGCGCCCGCCGGATTCCTCGATGAAGCGGCCGAAATTGAACGGGCCGAAGGTGGCGCAGCAGGGCAGGAGGCCGGCGGCGCGCTCGACGAAGACCAGCGGCTTCTGCTTGTCGGGGATCGCGCCGACGCGGGCATAGATGCTGCGGGTCTGGCGCATGTAGTAGTCGGAGAAGGCGTTCGCCTCCTTCTCGCGGCCGAGGATGCGACCGAGCAGCTGCACGCTCGGCAGCACGTTCTGGGTCGGGTCCTGGCGGAAATCGACGAAGACGGTGGTGATGCCGGCCTTCTCGAGCTTGGCGAGCAGGCCGGTCTCCTGCGCCTTGAAGTAGTTGGACAGGTCGAGGATGTAGACCTCGGTGCCGAGCGAGGCGATCTTCTCCATGCTGACATCGGCGGCATAGGGGTTGCCCATGTTCGCGACGTCCTTGGCCTTGGGGAACTTGGCGAGATATTTCGCCCAGGCGCCCGGATCGTTCTCGATCAGGTCGTTGCCCCAGCCGACGACGCGCTTGAACGGGTCGTCGCGGTCGAGCATCGCCAGCGTATAGAGCTGGCGGCCTTCGCTGAGCACGATCTTCTGGGGGTCGCGCGTGACGTTGACGACGCGGCCGGCGAGATCGGTGACCTCGATGGTCTCGGCGCTGGCGGCGCCCGCAAACAGCACGGAAGCGCCGATGAGCACGGCGGAAGACAGACGGGCAAGCCAACGGGGAGCGGGCATCGGACAACATCCTGCCGGGGAAGATGCCCTCGCGCTAACACAGCCCGTCTTGGGACGGCAAAGCAAATCTGCTTGTTTTGAATCGATCTAAATTAGATCTATTCTAGAATTCATTGAGAGTAACGCCAGCCAACGAAGATAACGCTCTCGCGAATCCTGTCATCGTCTTGCGCTCAAACAAGGCGATCCGGCCCCTCCATCGCCTCGCGCGCTCGCACCGCAAAGCGCCGGGCGAGCGGCGCGACCTCGGCCGCATTGGCGGCGGCAGCCGTGCCGGTCCGGACCCGATCGGCGATGCCGACGAAGATCACCGCGAAACGGAACAGCGCGAAGACGAGATGGAAGCGCAGCAGCGGCGCCGTCGGCACGGCATGAGCGTAATAATGCGCGAGGAACTCGGCCTCGGCGGGAATGCCGAGCGCGGCCCGGTCGAGGCCGAGGATGCCACCATATTCGTCGGGTGCGGTGTGCCAGGGCATGGTGCAATAGCCGAGATCGGCGAGCGGGTGGCCGAGGGTCGAGAGTTCCCAGTCGAGGATGCCGATCACCTCGGGCTTCTCCGGATGGAACAGCAGGTTGCCAAGCCGGAAATCGCCATGGGCGATCGAGACATGGCCGTCGTCATCGGGCAGGTGCGCCGGCAGCCAGTCGGCGACCGCCTCTAGGTCAGGGATCGGTTCGCCCGGCGATTCCCGCAATTGCTTGGTCCAGCGCGCGATCTGGCGCTCGAAATAATTGCCCGGCCTCCCGAAATCGCCGAGTCCGACCTTGTCCGGCTTTACCGCATGCAGCTTCGCCAGCGCCTCGGCCATGCCGAGAAAGAGGCCCCGCCGCTCGCTCGGGGCGAGGTCGGGCAAGGCGGCGTCATGGAAGACGCGACCGTCCAGCCGCTCCATCAGGTAGAAGGGCGTGCCCAGCGGCTCGGGCTGCGCATGGAAAAGCACGGCGCGCGGCACCGGCACGTTCGTCTCCGACAGCGCTTCGAGCACCCGAAACTCACGGTCGATCGCATGGGCGCCGCGCAGGATCGGCCCGGCCGGCTGCTTGCGCAGCACGAGGCGGCGCGTCCCCCAATCGACGAAATAGGTCGGGTTCGACTGGCCGCCGCCGATGCGTTCGAGCGCGAGTTCGCCAGCGCCGAATTGCACCCGCAGCAGGCTCGCCAGAGCGGCCGGGTCGAAGTCGATGCTGGACGGCACTGCGGCTGCCATCGCCTCAGCCCTGCGCCTCGCCAGCCACGGACCAGTGCCAGAAATCCCGTCCTTCCTGCGTCAGGAAGCGATTCAGCACCATCTTGTGAACCTCGTCGGCGCCGTCGACCAAACGCGCCTGCCGGGCATAGCGATAGATCCATTCGAGCACGGTGTCCCTGGAGTAACCGCGCGCGCCGTTGACCTGGATCGCGACATCGGCGGCAGCGTGCAGGACATTGGCGACCTGGACCTTGGCCATCGAGACTTCCTTACGGGCGAAGCCGCCGCGATCGAGCTCCCAAGCCGCCTTCATCACCAGCAACCGGCCGATCTCGATGCGCATGGCGAGATCACCGAGCTTGAGCTGGATGCTCTCGCGATCGGCGAGGCGCTGGCCGAAACCGTATCGCTCGGCGGCATAGGCCTGGGCGATCTCGATGCAGCGCCTGGAGAGGCCGAGCCAGCGCATGCAATGCGTCAGGCGGGCCGGGCCGAGGCGGACCTGCGTCACCTTCATGCCCTTGCCCTCGCCGGCGAGCACGTTCTCGACGGGGATTTCGAGCCCGTCGAATTCGATCTCGCAATGGCCGCCATGCTCCTCCGGCCCCATGATCTCGATGCGGCGCAGGATGCGCCAGCCCGGCTGGTCGGCATGGAAGAGGAAGGCGGTGAGGCCGTTGCGCGGATCGTCCGAGGTGCGGGCGACGAGGATGAGGTGCTTCGCCTCCTCCGCGCCGGTGATGAACCATTTCCGGCCGCTGACGACGTATGTGTCTCCCCTGCGCTCGGCCTTCGTCCGGATCATCGAGGGATCGGAGCCACCGCCCGGATGCGGCTCGGTCATGGCGAAGGCGGAGCGGACCCTGCCCTCTACGATCGGCTTCAGCCAGCGCTCCTTCTGCTCGGGCGTGCCGAGCGCCTCCAGCACCATCATGTTGCCATCGTCCGGCGCGGCCGAGTTGAAGACGACCGGGCCGAAGATCGAGCGGTTCATCTCCTCATAAGCCACCGCCATGCCCATCTTGCCGAGGCCTGCACCTCCGGTCTCTGGCTTGAGCTGCAGGCACCAGAGACCCGCGGCGCGGGCCTTGGCGCGCATGGTCTCAAGCAAGGGCAACGCGATATTGCCATGGGCGTCATAGGAGGCCCGGTCGGCTTCGAGCGGCAGGATTTCGCGCTCGACGAAGGCGGCGATGCGCGCGCGATAATCCTCGATGCGGGGAGAGATCTCGAAATCCATGGCTGCGCTCACAAGGAGGAAACGAGATGGCCGCCATCGACGTCGATGGTGGAGCCGGTGATGTAGCTGCCGGCAGACGAGGCGAGCAGCAGAAGGGCGCCGTCGAGCTCCTCCGGTTGGCCCAGCCTTCGCTGCGGAATGCGCTTGATCAGGTTCAGACCGGCTTCGGTCGCGAAGAAATCGCGGTTGATGTCGGTCTCGATATAGCCGGGGCAGAGCGCGTTGACGCGGATGCCGTC
Organism: Allobosea sp. UC22_33; assembly: GCF_042700715.1. NCBI lineage: Bacteria > Pseudomonadati > Pseudomonadota > Alphaproteobacteria > Hyphomicrobiales > Alloboseaceae > Allobosea > Allobosea sp. UC22_33. Next base: position 5,064,964 of record NZ_CP170556.1, on the reverse strand, counting down.
ACGCGCCCATTCGAGCGCCAGCACCTTGGTCAACTGGATCACGCCCGCCTTCGAGGCCGCATAGGCGCTGACGCCACCGGCGACGCGATGGCCGAGGATCGAGGCGATATTGACGATGGCGCCGCCTCGGTCGCTCTCGCGCATGCCGCGCGCCACGGCTTGGGCGACGAGGAAGACGCCCTTCAGATTGGTGTCGAGCACCGCATCCCAATCCGCTTCCGCGAGATCGGCCGCCGGGCCGGCGCCGCTGATGCCGGCATTGTTGATCAGGATGTCGAAGTTATGCCCGGCTAGTGCCGCCGCGATCGAAGCGGAATCGGCGACGTCCAGCACCAGGGTCTTCGAACTGCCGCCCGCTGCTGCGATCTCCGCTTTCGCTTGATCCAGCGCCGATTGCCGGCGCGCGGCCAGCGTGACCTCGACGCCGTGGCGCGCGAGCAGCCTGGCGAAATGCAGCCCCAGCCCGCCAGACGCGCCCGTGACCAGCGCGCTCTTTCCTGAGAGATCCTCGAACATCAGGCATCCCGCTTCGACCACGGCCAAGTCTCGGCCGGCCGCGCTCCGGGATCAAGGCGCCCAAACGTCGAAGAGCCCCGGCGCGAAGCGCCGGGGCTCCTTGATTCATGGCTGCCGATCAGCGGCTGCCCGGTCACTGCCAGGTCTGGCGGCCATACCAGGCATCGACATCGCTCGTCGCCTTGTCCTTGGCGAGGCCGTAGCGCTCCTGGATCTTGCCTTCGAGCTGGTCGCGCTTGCCGGCGATGACGTCGAGATCGTCATCGGTCAGCTTGCCCCACTGCTCCTTGACCTTGCCCTTGAGCTGCTTCCAGTTTCCTTCGACGCGGTTCCAGTCCATCGGGACCTCCTCGTGTGAGTGTGGATTCATGGAAACAACGCACCGGTCCGGCGATTGTTCATTCGAAACTGCCGCCAACCATAAATTACCCGGGTAGAATCTTGCTTTATTAAAATCCGGGTATTATTGAGCGTCCATCGAACAGGATGGGGCGCACCGATGCAGATGGCGGATAGGAAGGCGGCGACGGCAGCCTACAAGGAACGGAAAACGGTGGCGGGCATCTTCGCCTTCCGCTGCGAGGCGGCCGGGCTGACATGGGTCGGGCGGGCGCCCGATCTTTCGACGATCGAGAACCGGCTGCGCTTCACGCTGCGCCATGGCAGCCACCGCCAGCGCTCGCTGCAGGCTGCGTGGAACGCGCATGGCCCCGAAGCCTTCCACTTCGAGGCGCTTGAGCGGCTGGAGGCCGAGGATATCGCCTATGTGCTCGACCGCGTGCTGAAGGAGCGCCTCGCCCATTGGCAGGCGAAGCTCGGCGCGGAAGCGCTTTGACCGAACGCAACATGCTCCACCCAACCGCGTCATCCCGGGCGTAGCGAAGCGAAGACCCGGGATCCATGCCGGAACGGTTCAGGCATGGATCCCGGATCGGCGCAGCTTCGCTGCTTGTCCGGGATGACCAGCTTTTCCTGAAAGGACGATGTGCAGGTTGCGCCCGCTCAATCGTCCATCTTGAGGGCGGCGATGAAGGCTTCCTGCGGGATTTCGACCTTGCCGAACTGCCGCATCTTCTTCTTGCCTTCCTTCTGCTTCTCCAGAAGCTTGCGCTTACGCGTGGCGTCGCCGCCATAGCATTTGGCGGTGACGTCCTTGCGCAGGGCGCGGATGGTCTCGCGGGCGATGATCTTGCCGCCGATCGCGGCCTGGACCGGGATCTGGAACATGTGCGGCGGTATCAGCTCCTTGAGCTTCTCGCACATGGCGCGGCCGCGGGCATCGGCACGCGAGCGATGGACCAGCATCGACAACGCGTCGACCGGCTCGGCATTGACCAGGATCGACATGCGCACGAGATCGCCCTCGCGATAGTCCGTGATCGCGTAGTCGAAGGAGGCATAGCCCTTCGAGATCGACTTCAGCCGATCATAGAAGTCGAACACCACTTCGTTGAGCGGCAGGTCGTAGACGACTTTGGCGCGCGAGCCGACATAGGACAGATCGGTCTGGATGCCGCGGCGATCCTGGCAGAGCTTCAGGACGGAGCCGAGATATTCGTCGGGCGTGAAGATCGTCGCCTTGATCCAGGGCTCCTCGATGAATTCGATCTTCATCACGTCCGGCATGTCGGCCGGGTTGTGCAGTTCCAGCGTCGAGCCGTCGCGCAGCTTGAGGTGGTAGACCACCGAAGGCGCGGTCGAGATCAGGTTGAGGTTGAACTCGCGCTCCAGCCGCTCCTGGATGATCTCCAGATGCAGCAGCCCGAGGAAGCCGCAGCGGAAGCCGAAGCCGAGCGCGGCCGAGGTCTCCATTTCATAGGAGAACGAGGCGTCGTTCAGCCGCAGCCGGCTCATGGCGGCACGCAGCACCTCGAAATCGGCGGCATCGACCGGGAAGATGCCGCAGAACACCACCGGCTGCACCGGCTTGAAGCCCGGCAGCGGTTCCGCGATCGGCTTCTTCTCGTCGGTGATGGTGTCGCCGACGGCGGTATCCGCGACTTCCTTGATCGAGGCGGTGAAGAAGCCGACCTCGCCGGGGCCGAGCTGCTTGACCTCGGTCATCTTGGGCTTGAACACGCCGACGCGGTCGACGCCATAGGAGGCGTTGGCCCGCATCATCCGGATGGTCATGCCCTTCTTGAGCACGCCGTCGATGACGCGCACCAGCACGACGACGCCGAGATAGGCATCGTACCAGCTGTCGACCAGGAGGCACTTGAGCGACGCATCCGGATCGCCCTTGGGTGCGGGCAGCTTCGCGACGATCGCTTCCAGCACGCCCTCGATATTGAGGCCGGTTTTGGCCGAGATCGGCACGGCCTCGGAGGCATCGAGGCCGATCACGTCCTCGATCTGCTGCTTGATGCGCTCCGGCTCGGCGGCGGGCAGGTCGATCTTGTTGAGGACGGTGACGATCTCGTGGTTGGCGTCAAGCGCCTGATAGACGTTGGCGAGCGTCTGCGCCTCGACGCCCTGGGAGGCATCGACCACCAGCAGCGAGCCCTCGCAGGCCGCGAGCGAGCGCGAGACCTCATAGGCGAAGTCGACATGGCCGGGGGTGTCCATCAGGTTCAGGACATAGTCCTTGCCGTCCTTGGCCCGGTAGTCCAGCCGCACCGTCTGCGCCTTGATGGTGATGCCGCGCTCCTTCTCGATATCCATCGAGTCGAGGATCTGGTCGCTCATGTCGCGGGCGGCGACGGTGCCGGTCTGCTGGATCAGACGGTCGGCCAGCGTCGACTTGCCGTGGTCGATATGCGCGACGATCGAGAAGTTGCGGATATTGTCGATGGAACGGGTGCTCATGCGCGCGCCATAGCAGTGATGCCGCGCGGCGCCAAGCGATTGCGCGTTTCGAAGCGCGACCGACGACCATTAAACTCCAATGTCATCCCGGGCGAAGCGCAGCGAAGACCCGGGATCCATGCCGGAACCCTTCTCGGAAGCGCTCAGGCATGGATCCCGGATCGGCGCCGCTTCGCGGCTTGTCCGGGATGACCGGCGAGGTTCTACCGGATCTCACAATCAAACTTGCGATTCCAATATCTAAGAATTATTCTCTGAGTATGGAGTTCGACCACGATACCGAGATCGACCGGATGCTCGGGCTGCGCCTCAAGGCGGCCCGCCAGCGCCATGGCCTGACGCTCGATGCCCTTGCCGAGCGCAGCGGCGTCAGCCGCGCGATGATCTCCCGCGTGGAGCGCGGCGAATCGAGCCCGACGGCTGCGCTGCTGGTCCGGCTCGGCTCCGGGCTCGGCCTCTCGCTCTCCGCCTTGCTGGAAGAGAATGCAGGAAGCGGGCCGCTGGCGCGCCGCGACGCCCAGCCGGTCTGGCGCGATCCGGCGAGCGGCTATCTGCGCCGCAATGTCTCGCCGCGCGGGATGGGCTCCGGCTTCGAGATCGTCGAGGTGGAGCTGCCGGCCGGCGCGGAAGTCCGGCTCGACAATGCGACCGGCGCCGCGGCGCTCGACCAGCAGATCTGGGTGCTGCGAGGCCGGCTCGACCTGACCGTCGAAGGCATCCGCCATGAACTGGCAGAGGGCGACTGCCTGCAGATGCATCTGCGCGGCCCGATCGTCTACCGCAATCCGGGCGATGCGCCCGTCCGCTACGCCGTCATCCTCGCCGCGAAAAGCGGCGCCTTTCCGGGACATATCGCATGAACGCACGCGCTTTCACCGTCGCCATCGAGACGCTCGACGCCAAGGCTGCCGAAGCCGCGATTCCGGCTCTGGCCGAAATCCTGTGCGACAGCGTCGCCAACGGCGCCTCGGTCGGCTTCATGAACTGGAACACGGCCGCCGATTACGAGCGCTTCTGGCGCGATGTCGCGGCCGGCGTCGCGGGCGGGCAGGTCATCCTGCTCGCCGCTCGGAACGAGGATGGCATCGTGGGAACGGCCCAGCTTCACCTGATCGGCAAGCCGAACCAGCCGCACCGGGCCGAGATCGCCAAGGTTCTGGTGCATTCGCGGGCCCGCCGGCAGGGCATCGGCGAGGCGCTGATGCAGCGGGCCGAGGCGATCGCGCGGGAGAAGGGGCGCGACCTGCTGGTGCTCGACACCGACGAGTACAGCGCGGCGCGGCGGCTCTACAACCGGCTCGGCTGGACAGAAGCCGGCACCATCCCGCGCTACGCGCTGATGCCGGATGGCGCCGATTGCGGTTCGACGTTTTTCTACAAGAGCCTGGCTTGAGCCACCCTTGTCATTCCGGGGCACGCCGCAGGCGTGAACCCGGAAACCACGACGGGGTCGGGCATTTGATATCCGACGACCAGCCGCTCACCCGGTCGTGGATTCCGGGTCCTTCGCTTACGCGAAGCCCCGGAATGACAATGGAAGGCTCAGCCTTCGACCTTGCCACGGATGTAAGGCTCGACCGGGCCTTTGAGCGTGATCGTCATCGGACGGCCGAAGCGGTCCTTGGCGTTGCCGGCGGAGACCTTCACCCAACCCTCGGAGACGCAATACTCCTCGACATTGGTCTTCTCGACGCCCTTGAAACGGATGCCGATGTCGCGCGCCAGCACCTCCTCATTGTAGAAAGGGCTCTCCGGATTGACGGAAAGGCGGTCGGGAAGCTGCTCGGACATGGCTCGCACCTGAATTGCGGAAAGGGATGCTTTGCCCGCTCGATAACCGCTTCCGCCCGCAAAGCCAACTCAGGGCCTTGGGCTGGCTCTCAGCGGCTGCCGTCCAGCAGGCGGCCGACGACCTTGGCGGTGTAGTCGACCATCGGGACGATGCGGGCATAGTTCAGGCGCGTCGGGCCGATGATGCCGACCACGCCGACGATGCGCTGCTCGGCGTCGCGGAAGGGCGCGGCGACCATCGAGGAGCCCGACATCGAGAACAGCTTGTTCTCCGAACCGATGAAGATGCGCACGCCGTCGCCATCCTCGGCGCGGGTCAGCAGGTCGATGACGTCGGTCTGCGTCTCCAGATCGCCGAAGAGCATGCGGATACGCTCGAGGTCCTCCTGCGCCCGGAGGTCGTCGAGCAGGTTGGCCTGGCCGCGCACGATGAGATGGCGGTCGCTGCCGGGGCCGGCCTGGGTCGCAATGCCGCTTTCGACAAGCCGGGCCGTCAGCACGTCGAGCTCGCGCTCCATCAGGGCGCGCTGCCCGCCGATCTCGCTGCGCAGTTCGGCCAGCGTCTTGCCGAGGATGCGGGCGTTCAGGAAATTCGCGGCCTCGCTCAGGGCCGAGGCCGGCAGGCCGGGCGGAAGCGCCAGCAGGCGATTCTCGACCGTGCCGTCCTCAGAGACAAGCACAACCAGCGCGCGGGCCGGATCGAGCCGGACGAATTCGATATGCTTCAGCCGGACATCGGCCTTGGTGGTGACGACGACGCCGGCGCCGCGCGACAGGCCGGAAAGCAGGGCCGAGGCTTCCGTCAGGGTCTGATCGAGATTGCGGTTGCTGGCGGCAACCCTGATCTGGGCCTCGATGCGCGCGCGCTCGTCGGACGTGAGATTGCCGACCTCCATCATCGCGTCGACGAAGAAGCGCAGGCCTCTCTCGGTGGGCAGGCGCCCGGCAGACGTGTGCGGTGCGTAGATCAGGCCCGCCAGTTCCAGATCGGTCATGACGTTGCGCACCGTCGCCGGCGAGAGCGCCATCGGCAGCAGGCGGGCGATGTTGCGCGAGCCGACGGGCTCCCCCGTCGTCAGATAGCCGTCGACGATCTGGCGAAAAATCTCGCGCGAGCGCTGGTCGGTCTCGACCAGGCCGCTCATCGTCTCGGGGCGGGGCGTATGGGCGCTCATGAACCCTTTCAGGCGAACCGTCGTTCTCTATCCTATTGTCGTCATGCAGGAGGCGCGGATCAAGGGGCAAGCCCCGCCCGTGCCTTGCCGTCAGCGGCGCGAGCGCCTACAAGCCGCCACTTCCCCGCAAGACAGGAATATTTCATGCGACCCTCCAAACGCGCCGCCGACGAGATGCGCAAGGTCACGCTCGAACGCGGCGTGGTGCGCTATGCCGAGGGTTCCTGCATGGTCACGTTCGGCGAGACCAAGGTGCTCTGCGCCGCGACCGTCGAGGAAAAGGGGCCGCCGTGGCTGCGTGGTACCGGCAAAGGCTGGGTCACCGCCGAATATTCGATGCTGCCGCGCGCCACGCATGAGCGCACGCGCCGCGAGGTCACCTCGGGCAAGCCTTCCGGCCGCACGCAGGAGATCCAGCGCCTGATCGGCCGCAGCTTGCGCGCCGTGGTCGATCTCACCGCGATCGGCGAGCGCCAGATCGTCGTCGATTGTGACGTGCTCCAGGCCGATGGCGGCACGCGCACGGCCTCGATCACCGGCGCCTGGGTCGCGCTGCACGACGCGCTGAAATGGATGGAAGGGCGCGGCCTGCTCAAGGGCACGAACCCGCTGAAGGACCATGTCGCCGCGATCTCCTGCGGCATCGTCGCCGGCAACCCGGTGATCGATCTCGACTATGTCGAGGATTCAGGCGCGCAGACCGACGCGAATTTCGTCATCACCGGCTCGGGCGGCATCGTCGAGGTGCAGGGCACGGCCGAGGGCGCGCCCTTCTCCGAGGAGGAGCTGCTCGCGCTGCTCAAGCTCGCCAAGGGCGGCGTCTCCAAGCTCGTCACGCTGCAGAAGGCGGCGGTGGCTTAAAGGACCCGATATGTCCTCGCTGGAAATCGGTGTCGCGGTTGCGATTGCAATCATCGTGATAGCCATGGTGATCGTCATCAGCCTTCGCTCGACTTCCAGCCATAAGGCGCGCAGACAATCCTTCGAAGCGCCCGACCGAGGCTATCAGCCTCCGAATGATGACGGAGGACATGCAGTATGAAGATGAGCCAACACCGCCTCCTCACCGGCAAGGTCGTGATCGCCACCCATAACCAGGGCAAGTTGCGCGAGATGCGTGACTTGCTGGCGCCCTATGGCATCGAGCTGGTCTCGGCCGGAGAGCTCGGCCTGCCCGAGCCGGTCGAGGATGGCACCATGTTCTCGGAGAATGCGGCGATCAAGGCGGTCGCCGCGGCCTCGGCCAGCGGTTTGCCGGCGCTTTCCGACGATTCCGGCATCTGCATCGATGCGCTCGACGGCGCGCCCGGCCTGTTCTCGGCCAACTGGGCCGGGCCGGGCAAGGATTTCGCCCCCGCGATCGGACGCGTGCAGATGGAACTTGCCAAGCGCGGTGCCATCACGCCCCAGAAGCGCAAGGCGCATTTCGTCTCGGCGCTGGTGATCGCCTGGCCAGATGGGCATCAGGAATTGTTCGAGGGCCGCGTCTTCGGCACCGTGACCGAGCAGGCGCGCGGCCTGGGCGGCTTCGGCTACGACCCGATCTTCCTGCCTGACGGCCATGACAAGACCTTCGGCGAGATGACGGCGCTGGAGAAGCACGGCATTCCGGCCGATGGCTCGCCCGGCCTGTCGCATCGCGCGCGCGCCTTCCATGTGCTCGCCGCCGCCTGCCTGAGGAAGCCCTCTTGAGCGCCCCGGCCGCCCTCGCGGCGCGGCCATCACTCCTGCATCCGACCGCGGATGCGGGCTTCGCCGTCTATGTGCATTGGCCATTCTGCCTGGCCAAATGCCCCTATTGCGACTTCAACTCCCATGTCCGGCTGCAGCCGCCGGACCAGCAACGCTATATCGCCGCCTTCCGCCGCGAGATCGCGCATCGCGCCGCGCTGGTGCCGGGACGCACGGTCTCCTCGATCTTCTTCGGCGGCGGCACGCCCTCGCTGATGGAGGGGGCGACGGTCGGCGCGATCCTCGATGCGATCGGCGAATACTGGGCGGTCGATCCGAACTGCGAAGTGTCGCTGGAGGCCAACCCGACCAGCGTCGAGGCCGGGCGCTTCCGCGATTTCCGCGCGGCCGGCGTCAACCGCGTCTCGCTCGGCGTGCAGGCGCTGAACGATGCCGATCTCAAGGCGCTCGGCCGGATGCATTCCGCCGAGGAGGCGCTCGCCGCCGTCGCCATCGCGCGGCAATATTTCGAGCGCTATTCCTTCGACCTGATCTATGCCCGCTCGCCCTTGCAGACGCCTGCGCTTTGGCGCGCCGAGCTGGAACTGGCGATCAGTCATGCGGCCGAGCATCTCTCGCTCTACCAGCTCACGATCGAGCCCGGCACGGCCTTCGAGCGGCTGTTCCGCGCCGGCAAACTCGCCATCCCGGACCATGATGCGGGCGCCGCGCTCTACGAGATCACGCAGGAGATCACGGCCAAACACGGCCTGCCCGTCTACGAGATCTCGAACCATGCGCGGCCCGGCGCGGAATGCCGGCACAATCTCGTCTATTGGCACTATGGCGAATATGCCGGCATCGGCCCCGGCGCCCATGGTCGGCTGGTGACGGCGGAAGGCCGCATGGCGCATTCGACCGAGAAGCGGCCGGAAGTCTGGCTGGACCGCGTCGAGGCCGAGGGCCATGCGTTGGTCGAGAACGAGCGGCTGTCCGAGGAAGCGCAGGGCGACGAATACCTGCTGATGGGCTTGCGCCTCGTCGAGGGCATCGATCCCAAGGTGTTCAAGGCGCTTGCCGGGCGGGACCTCAACGCCAATCGCGTCGCCAGCCTGATCGACGAGAAGCTGCTGATGGAGCGCGCAGGCGGCCGGCTTGCGGCGACGTCTGATGGAGCGCTGCTGCTCGACGCGTTGGTGGCCGATCTCGCGGCTTGAACGAGGCTCTTGCTGGCCACGTACTCCTTAGCTATCTTCTTAGCTAACGGAGATACCCATGGCCCAGTTCTCGGTTCACGACGCCAAGACAAACCTATCCAAGCTGATCGCTGACGCTCTCGAGGGTGGTGACGTGGTGATCGCGCGCGGCAATGTGCCGGTGGTGCGCCTCGTGCCGGTCGCCCCCGGCGGGAAGCGGCGTTTCGGAGCACTCAAGGGCAAGATCGCCATCGACGCGCGCTTCGACGAGCCGCTGCCCGAGACCGAACTCGGCGGCTGGAATCTCACGTGAGGCTGCTGCTCGATACCCATGCCCTGATCTGGTGGCTTGCGGGCGACGAGGCGCTGAGCGGCTCCGCTCGCGAGGCTATCGCCGACGAGGCCAACAGCGTCGCCGTCAGCGCCGCTTCGGCCATGGAGGTGGCCACAAAATTCCGTATCGGCAAGCTGCCTGACGCGGCGCTGCTAGCGCAGAATTTCGAGGCCATCATCGCCGATCAGGGCTTTGTCGAACTGGGGATCTCCATCCACCATGCGCTCCGGGCCGGCGCGATGAACATCGCACACAAGGACCCGTTCGACCGACTCCTGATCGCTCAGGCTCAGTCCGACGACAGGGTGCTGGTTTCGAACGAAGCGCTGTTCGACGGCTTCGCCGTCAAACGCCTCTGGTGACGCCGCTCAGCCCTTACCCAATCGCACGCCCGTCTTCGGATCGAAGACATGGACCTTGTCGGGGTCGACGGTGATCCAGAGCCGGCCTTCCTGCGCCGCGACCTCGCCGGTCGCCGCCTGCATCACGAAGGGCTGGCCGGCGAGCTTGCCGTGGAAGAGCTGGGTCGCGCCGAGCTCCTCGATGAACTCGACATCGAAGGGCAGCGAGCCCGCCTGTCCTTCCGAGGCGATCTCGACATCCTCGGGACGCAGGCCGACCTCGACCGGCACCTGGGCCGCCAGGTCCTCGCGCAGGTCGCGGACCTCGATGATCGCGTCGCCGAGCGCGATAATGCCGGGGCCATCGACGGCGCCGGGCAGGATGTTCATCGGCGGGGAGCCGATGAAGGTCGCGACGAACTTGCTCGCCGGCTTGCGGTAGACCTCGGCCGGCAAGCCGATCTGCTCCACCTGGCCGGCATTCATCACCACGAGCTTGTCGGAGAGCGTCATCGCCTCGACCTGATCATGGGTGACGTAGATCGCGGTGACGCCGAGCGCGCGCTGCAGCTTCTTGATCTCGACGCGCATCTGCACGCGCAGCTTGGCGTCGAGGTTGGAAAGCGGTTCGTCGAAGAGGAAGACCTGCGGCTTGCGCACGATGGCGCGGCCCATGGCGACGCGCTGGCGCTGGCCGCCGGAGAGCTGGCGCGGCCGGCGCTCCAGGAAGGGCTCGATCGCAAGGATGCGGGCCGCCTCCCGGACGCGCTTGTCGATCTCGTCCTTGGGCGTGCCGCGGTTGCGCAGGCCATAGGCCATGTTGTCGTAGATGTTCATATGCGGGTAGAGCGCATAGTTCTGGAACACCATGGCGATGTCGCGGTCGGCCGGCTCGATCTGGTTGACGACGCGGTCGCCGATCGCGACCTCGCCGGACGAGATCGTCTCCAGCCCGGCGACCATGCGCAGGAGCGTGGACTTGCCGCAGCCGGAAGGGCCGACGAGGACGCAGAAGCCGCCATCGGGGATGTCGAAGGAGACGCCCTTCACGGCTTCGACGCCGCCGGCATAGACCTTCTTGACGTTGCTGAGAGTGACCTGGGCCATTCGCGGATTACTTCTCGGTTTCGACCAGGCCCTTCACGAAGAGCCTCTGCATGGCAATGACGACGAGGACGGGCGGCAGCATCGCCAGCATGGCCGTGGCCATGGCGAGCTGCCATTCCGTCAGGGCGTCGGCGGTGACGATCATCTTCTTGATGGCGATGACGATGGTCTGCATCGAGTCCTTCGTCGTCACCAGGAGCGGCCAGAGATACTGGTTCCAGCCATAGATGAACTGGATGACGAAGAGCGCCGCGATCGTCGTCATCGAAAGCGGAAGCAGCGTGTCCTTGAAGAACCTGAAGGGGCCGGCACCGTCGATCTTGGAGGCTTCGAGCAACTCGTCCGGGATCGTCATGAAGAACTGCCGGAACAGCAGCGTGCCCGTCGCCGAGGCGATCAGGGGGATGGCGAGGCCCTGATAGGTGTCGAGCATGTTGAGATCGGAGACGATCTTGAAGGTCGGGAAGATGCGGACCTCGACCGGCAGCATCAGCGTGATGAAGATGATCCAGAACGCCGCCATGCGGAAGGGGAAGCGGTAATAGACCACCGCATAGGCCGAGAGCACGGAGATGAAGATCTTTCCGAGCGCGATCGTCATCGCCATGATGAACGAGTTCAGCATCATCCCGATCACCGGCTCGCGCGTCGTGCTCGACGTCCCCACGAAGAGGATGCGGTTGTAGTTCTCCAGGAAGTAGGGGCCGGGATAGAGTGGCATCTGGCCGTTGATCACGGTCGAGGCGTCCCAGGTCGAGGCGACGAAGGTCAGCCAGACCGGGAAGGCGACGATCAATACGCCGATCGTCAGGATGATATAGGCGATCAGGTCGCCCAGGCGTCGGTCCTCGACCATCAGGCGGCCCTCCCCATCTCGCGCAGCAATCCGGCCAGCGCATCGGCGCAAGCCTCGAGGCAGGCCTGGCCCTTCTCAGGCGTGGCGCGGCGCGCATCGCCGACCACGCCGGTCTCGGTCATTTCCTGGAAGGAGCGGTGGCGCGAGACGACCTGCCGGCGCGGCGCGCGGTCCAGCGCACCAAAAGCTTCCGGCAGGCGCGGCTCGCGAACAGAGCCCGGCGCCAGCACCATCATCATCGAGGTCTCGACCTCGCAGGCATGCTGGACGCCCTTCTGATCTTCGAGGAGGGGGCCAAGCGCCGGTTCGGCGAGCATGAAATAGGTGGTCGCGGCGACCTGCAGCCGGGTCTCGCGGGCGAAATCGGGCAGGAAGGCGGTGAGCGCGGCGATGTTGCCGCCATGGCCGTTGACGATCAGCACGCGATGGAAGCCGTGGCGCTCGATGTTCTTCAGGAACGAGAGCAGCACGGCGCGATAGGTCGGGATGTCGAAGGTGAAGGTGCCGCCGAAGGCCATGTGATGCTCGGCCATGCCGCACCAGAGCGTGGGGGCGACCACGACGTCGACATCATCGGCGCGCTCGGCCGCCGCCTTGCAGACGCCGCTGCACAGGATGGTGTCGACGCCGACGGGCAGATGCGGGCCGTGCTGCTCGATCGAGGCGACGGGCAGGACGACGATCGCGTCCGTCGCCGCCTTGGCGCGCAGTTCCTCGGCGGTGAGGTCCATCCAGAGCACGGAGGCCATCAGTAGCTGACCTTGCGCTCGATGAAGCGGAACTGCACCGCGGTCAGCCCGATCACCATGATCAGCAGCAGCACCGACTGCGCCGCGGAACCGCCGAGATTGGAGCCGCCCTTGCCGTCGGAGAAGACCTTGTAGACCAGCGTCTCGGTCGCGCCCGAGGGGCCGCCGCCGGTGATGGTGTCGATGATGCCGAAGGTGTCGAAGAAGACGTAGACGATGTTGACGACGAGCAGGAAGAAGGTCGTCGGCGAGAGCAGCGGGAAGACGATGGTCCAGAACCGGCGCATCGGCTTGGCCCCGTCGATCACGGCGGCCTCGATCACGCTCTTCGGGATCGACTGCAGGCCGGCGAGGAAGAACAGGAAATTGTAGCTGATCTGCTTCCAGGTTGCGGCCAGGATGACCAGCAGCATGGCGTGGTTGCCGTTGAGGCGCGGATTCCACGGGATGCCCAGCGATTGCAGCCCGCGCGCGAGCATGCCGAGCGAGGGATCGAACATGAAGAGCCAGAGCACGCCGGCAATGGCAGGCGCCACCGCATAGGGCCAGATCAGCAGGGTCTTGTAGATCTCGGCGCCGCGAATCTGCCGGTCCGCCATGACGGCGAAGAGCAGCGCGATCGAGAGCGAGAACACACAGACGAAGGTCGAGAAGATCGCCGTGTTGACGAAGGCCTTGAGATAGCCGGGATCGGAGAAGAGCGCCTGGTAATTCTCGAACCAGACGAACTCCGTCGAGGTGCCGAAGGCGTCCTCGATCAGGAAGCTCTGCCAGACGGCCTGGGTTGCCGGCCAGTAGAAGAACACGATGGTGATGGCGAGCTGCGGCAGAAGCAGCAGGAAGGGGATCGTCAGCCCCTTGAAATATGCGTTCTTCTGCATCGGCTTCCTTGGAGAACAAGACGACCATCCCGGACGCATGTGCCCGGGATGGCCTCAGGGATGCAAGAGCTACCGCTCAGCGCGCCGCCGAGCGCTCGAACTGACGCAGCATCTGGTTGCCGCGCTCCACGGCCGCGTCCAGCGCCGCCTTCGGCGTCTTCTGGCCGTTCAGAGCGGATTCCAGCTCCTCCGACCAGACATCGCGGATCTGGACGAGGCTGCCATAGCGCAGGCCCTTGGAGTTGTCGGTCGGGGCCTTGTTGGTCAGCTCTAGGATCGGGGTCTCGAGATAGGGCTTGTCCTTGTAGAAGCCCGACGCCTTGACCTTCTCATAGGCCGCCTTGGTGATCGGCAGGTAGCCCGACTCGGTGTGCAGCTTCACCTGGCGGTCGACATCCGAGAGGAAGGTGAAGAACTTGGCCACGCCCTTGTATTCGGCCGGCTTCTTGCCGCCCATCACCCACAGCGAAGCGCCGCCGATGATCGAGTTCTGCGGGGCGCCGGCGGCTTCCGGATAATACGGCATCGCCGCATTGGCCCAATCGAACTTGGCGTTCGCCTTGACGTTGCCGAAGAAGCCCGAGGAGGTCAGGAAGATCGGGCATTCGCCCGAGGTGAAGCGACCCTCGCCGTTATTGGTGCGGCCTGAATAGTCGTAGGTCTTGTCCTTCTGCATCTCGACCAGATTGGTCCAGTGCTTCAGGAAGAGCGGGCTCTGGTTGAAGTTCATGACCGCATCGGCGCCGGCCATGCCGTTGACCTTGGTCGAGAGCGGAATGTTGTGCCAGGCACCGAACTGCTCGATATTCGCCCAGGGCGCCCAGGCGTTCGAGACGCCGCACTTGTCGTAGCCGGCGGCCTTCAGCTTCTTGGCGGCTTCGAAAGTCTCAGGCCAGGTCTTCGGCGGCTTCTCCGGGTCGAGGCCCGCCTTCTTGAAGGCGTCCTTGTTGTACCACATCACCATCGACGAGGAGTTGAACGGCATCGAGAGCATCTCGCCCTTGGCCGTCGAGTAATAGCCGCTGATGGCCGGCAGATAGGCGGCCGGATCGAACTTCTCGGCGGCTTCCTTCATCATCTCGTGGACGGGCTTGATCGCGCCCTTGGCCGACATCATGGTGCCGGTGCCGACCTCGAAGACCTGCAGGATATGAGGCGCCTGGCCGGCGCGGAAGGCGGCAATGCCGGCGTTCAGCGTGTCGGGATAGGAGCCCTTGTAGACCGGAACGATCTTGTAGTCCTTCTGCGAGGCGTTGAAATCCTCGGAAAGCTTGACGACGACGTCGTTATTGGCGCCGGTCAGCGCGTGCCACCACTGGATCTCGGTCTGCGCCAGGGCAGGCGAGGCGCCGGCGAGCGCAAAAGCCGCGACCGACATCAGGATGCGCGATTTGATGCTCATGGAATGTCTCCCTTCCGCGGGCGAGCGCCGCCGCGGTTCTTGTCGTTGGTGCGCAAGCTAGCATGAAGCGCAGGCGACATTTCAATGACAAATCGATGACGACCGGCGCAATCCGCCTATGGTCTGGGTCCGGCTTGCGCCGTCACGCAGAACGGGGTGTTCTCCGTCTCCCGACGATTTCCTTTCCGGACCGGTGCCATGCCTGATCTCGCTCTCTCCGTCGCCGCGGCCCTGCCCGCGGATGCCGACGCCGCCGCGCTCGCAGGGCGCGTCTGGCGCGCCGATCTCGGCGGGCCGGCCGTGGTGACGCTCCGCGGCGGGCAGGTCATCGACGTGACCCGGCGCTTCCCGACCAGCCGGGACCTCTGCGAAAGCGCCGATCCAGCCGCTGCGTTGCGCGCCGCTGATGGCGAAGCGATCGGCTCGCTCACCGAGATCCTCGCCAATACGCCTGTGGACGGTCGCGATCCGAAGCGCCCCTGGCTGCTCTCGCCGCTCGATCTGCAGGCAGTCAAGGCGGCGGGCGTCACCTTCGCGGTCTCGATGCTGGAACGCGTGATCGAGGAGAAGGCGCGCGGCAACCCGGCTGCAGCAGCAACGATCCGCGAGGAGATCGGCAAGCTCATCGGTGACGACCTCTCCAAGCTGAAGCCCGGCTCGCCCGAGGCGATGCATCTCAAGGACGTCCTGATCAAGCAGGGCGCCTGGAGCCAGTATCTCGAGGTCGGGATCGGGCCCGATGCCGAGATCTTCACCAAGGCCCCGCCGATGTCGACGGTCGGCACCGGGGCGGATGCCGGCCTGCATCCGGCCTCGAGCTGGAACAATCCCGAGCCTGAGGTCGTGCTGATCGTCGCCTCGACGGGCGCGATCGTCGGCGCGACGCTGGGCAACGACGTCAACCTGCGCGATGTCGAGGGCCGCTCGGCCCTGCTCCTCGGCAAGGCCAAGGACAACAATGCGGCGGCGGCCGTCGGCCCCTTCATCCGCCTGTTCGATGCCGGCTTCACGCTCGACCATGTCCGCCGGACGACGGTGACGCTGACGGTCGAGGGCGAGGACGGCTTCCGGCTGGAAGGCTCCTCCTCGATCGCGAAGATCAGCCGCGACCCGGCCGATCTCGCCGCGCAGATGATCGGCCCGCATCACCAGTACCCGGACGGGGCAGCGCTCTATCTCGGCACCATGTTCGCGCCGATCAAGGATCGCGATGCACCTGGCGGCGGCTTCACCCATAAATACGGGGACATCGTCACCATCGCCGCCCCCGAGCTCGGCAGCCTCGTCAACCGGATGAAGCGCACCGACGCATGCGCGCCCTGGACCTATGGCGCCTCGCATCTGATGCGCCATCTCGCCAGGCACGGGCTGCTGTGAGGCGATAGCCGACGCCGAACGCCGCGCTGTTCCTGCCGGCTTTCTTGACCGAAAACCGCAAGAAGCAGCGGTTTTGTCAGGCGGATGGTAAGAATTTTCTGCCAGAGAGCGGGCTGGACCAGGAGGGTTCGGCGTGGCGATGAGCGAGATCGGGAGGCAGAACTCCCAGGTCGGCACCAAGAATGTGAGCGGCAAGGGCGCGATGGCAAGGATAGCCGGTTCACCCCTCGCCTGGATCATGGCGTTCGCGCTGGCGGCCGTCGCAGGGCTGATCCTGCCGTTGCGCCTGCCGCTGGGGCCGAATGCCTGGGACACCGTCGTCTATCTCGACGCCATCCAGCGCATCGAGCTCGGACAGATCCCGACCATCGATTTCTTCGCACCGATCGGCCCGCTCGGCTTCTACCTGGCCGCGGCTCTCGACATCATCTTCCCCCATGCGCAGCCGATGCTGCTGATCAACTGGGCGCTGCAGCCGGTCATGCTGCCGGTGCTCGCCCTGCTGGCCACTGAGACCTCCCGGCGCTCCCGCCCGCAGGCGCTCGCGCTGGTGCTGCCCTTCCTGCTGTTCGCGGCGCTGCCGATCAACCTGCACGGGCTCTACCCCTCGCCCGGTTTCGACGGCTACGGCTTCTACAACCGCCATGTCGCGCTGCTGCTCTATCTGCTGATCGCGACCCTGATGGTCGTGCAGCGGCGCGGCCTCCGGATCGGGCTCGTCGCCGTGCTGATGCTGGCGCTGTTCCTGACGAAGGTGACCGGCGCGGTCTCAGGCACGCTGCTTGTCGGCTATGCCACGCTGAGCGGACGGATGCGCTTCCGCGATGCGGTCATTGCCGCCGGCCTCGTCTTCCTCGCGCTGGCCGTGCTGGAGCTGGCGACCGGGCTGAGCTCGGCCTATGTCCTGGACATCCTGACCCTGCTCAGCCTCAACACCGATACGCTGCTGCCGCGCTTCCTGACCGTGGCCTCGGTCAAGTTCAATGTGATCGGTCCGTCGCTGCTGCTGCTCGCCGCGCTGGCCTATGCGTCCTGGCGCGACGGTCTGCCGACGGCGCTGCCCGGCTGGCGGGCGCTGGCTGACGCGCCGATCGGCTGGTTCGCGGCCGGCCTGTTCGCGCTCGCGCTGTTCGAGACGCAGAATACCGGCTCGCTCGAATTCATCGGCCTGTGGCCGATCGTCCTGCCACTGCTGCTCGACTGGTGGGAGCGGCGCGAGGACCGCATGCGGCCCGTGGTTCTCGTGCTCGTGCTCGCGGTCACGCTGCCCAGCGCCGTCATCTGCATGGAGCGGGGCATGCGCGCGGCGATGGGCGGGGCGACCTATGTCGCGCTCGATGTGCCCGATCTCGGTCCGCTCGGCCGCATCAGCGTGAAGCCGGACATCGCCGCCCGCGCCGCCGCCATGCTCGACCACTACGCGACGCAGCCCGAGGGCTATAGCGACCTGCTCCGGCGCGACATCCTGCCCTCCTACACGCTCTATTCGGAGATCGACTATCAGGCGACCTGGATGCTGGAGATCCAGCAAGCCATCACCGCGATCAAGGCCTGGGAAGCCACCAACAAGCGCGAGCTCAACGGCTTCTTCACCTTCGATTTCGTCGATCCGCTGAACCGCCTGCTGGAGCGCTCGCCGCCGCGCGTCGTCCCCGTCGGCGTCGATCCCGGCCGCAGCACGCCGGACCTGCAGCCGGGCACCATCGAGGCGCTCAGGCAGACGGATGCGATGCTGATGCCGAAATGCCCGGTGACGACGCCGCGCGAGATGATCCGCAGCCATTTCGCCGCTGCGCTCGAAGGGCGCGAGCGGATCGCGCTCGCGCCCTGCTGGGACATGTATCTGAGGAAGTAGGCGCCAAAGCATTTTCAAGCGAAGTGGATACCGGTTCGCGTGAAGAAAATGCGATAAAACAAAGAATTAGAGCGCGCCTGGGTTTCGGAGAAACACGGGCACGCTCTAAGGATCAGCCGGCCGCGGTCTGCCCGGCTTCCCAGCCGAGGATGGCGCGCTTGCGCGTCAGGCCCCAGTGGTAGCCGGTCAGTGCACCGGACTTGCCGATGACGCGGTGGCAGGGCACCACGAAGGAGATCGGGTTCTTGCCGACCGCGGTGCCGACGGCCCGCGCCGCGCTCGGCTTGCCGATATGGCTGGCGACCTCGCCATAGGTGGTGGCGCAGCCGACGGGGATGCGCAGCAGCGTCTCCCAGACCCGCACCTCGAAATCGGTGCCGATCAGGACGACGCGCAGGGGCGTCTCCGGCGACCAGGCCTTGGGCTCGAAAATGCGGCCGGCATAGGGCGCGGTCTGGACGGGATCGTAATGGTAGTCGGCATGGGGCCAACGCCGCATCATGTCGGCCAGCGCCTCGGCCCTGCCGCCGACGACCTTGCCGCCATCGGCGCTGTTCGAGACCCAGCCGAGCCCGGCAAGGCCGCGATCGGTGATCACCACCAGCGCCTCGCCGAAGGGCGAGACATGGAAGCCGTAGGAGAGCTTCAGGCCCTCGCCACCGGTCTTCCATTCGCCGGGCGACATCGCCTCATGCGTGACGAAGAGATCGTGCAGGCGGCCGGGGCCGGAGAGGCCGACTTCCAGCGCCGTATCGAGGATGCTGGCCGAGGCGGAAAGCAGCCCCTTGGCATGATCGAGCGTGATCGCCTGCAGGAAGGCCTTCGGCGTCAGCCCGCACCAGCGCCGGAAGAGATGGTGGACATCGGTCGGGGTCGCGCCGGCGGCCTCGGCGATCGCCTCGATCGTCGGCTGCTCGCGCCAGTTATGGGTGATGAAGGAGAGGATGCGCCGGACGGTGTCGTAATCCGAGCCGGGGGCCGCGGCCGGGAAATCGGCCTCGCTCGGCATCGCATCGGTGGCGCGCGCCAGCACCGCATTGGAGAAGCGCGTCGGGGTCATCGCCGTTTTCATGGAAGCATGAGCGTTCATGGGAGCCTCACATCATTCGTCATGATGCGAATCTAGGGCGACCACCATGCCGTTCCCACCCGAAAGCTGGCAAGGGCGGGGGTTGCCCTCCGCATCGTCCTCGCTGATGAGCCCTCATCCTGAGGAGCCGCGTCAGCGGCGTCTCGAAGGATGCTCCAGATGGTTCACGAGCCTCCTTAAACATCCTTCGAGACGGCCCTTGCGGGCCTCCTCAGGATGAGGGCTGATGGCGACATGACCTCCCCCGCCGAAACCGTCATCGATCTCTACCAGCGCCATGCCGCCAGCTATGACCGCCAGCGCGGCAAAACCTTGCACGAGGGAGCCTGGCTCGCGCGATTCCGGCGCCAGCTATCACCCGAAGCCACTATCCTGGATATCGGCTGCGGCACCGGCCAGCCGATCGCCAGCTATTTCCGCGCGGAAGGCCATGCCGTCACCGGCGTCGATTCCGCCCCGGCGATGATCGCACTGTGCCGGGCGCGCTTTCCGAAGGGAGACTGGCAGGTCGCCGATATGCGCCGCCTCGCGCTCGGGCGCCGCTTCGGCGGATTGATCGCCTGGGACTCCTTCTTCCACCTGACGCCCGAAGACCAGCGCGGGATGTTCGCGGTCTTCGCGGCCCATGCGGCACCGGGCGCAGCCCTCATCTTCACCAGCGGCCCGGCCCATGGCGAGGCGATCGGCAGCTTCGAGGGCGAGGCGCTCTACCATGGCAGCCTCGATCCCGGGGAGTACCGGGCCTTGCTGGCGGAGAACGGCTTCGCGGTCATCGACCATGTCGCCGAGGACCCAGGCTGCGGCGGGCATACGATCTGGCTTGCCCGGCACGGCTGAAGCGCTTCAGGGCGCGTTGTAGTCCGGGCCGCGGCGGGCGCTCGACAGGGCCGAACCCAGCGCATCGGCAAAGCCGGCGCGTTCATGCGGCGAGAGCGCGGAGGCGACCGCGACGCTCTGCCCGCGCGAGACCAGCTTCAGGCCAAGCAGGCCGTAATCCTCGTCGGTCTGGCGTTCCAGCCGGGTCCAGATCGGATTGAAGCGCCAGATCGTCTCGCGGCCATGATGCGAGACCTTGCGCAGGAAGACCTCCAGCGGCGTCACCACGATGCGCTCGAAGGCGCGCGCATGCCGGAAATTGACGTGGAAGGCGGCGAAGAGCGCGATGACATCGATCCCGAAGAAACCGGCGACCGGCCAGGCGCCGAGCACGACGAAGGGGATCGAGGAGATCACACTCGCCAGGCAGACCAGCGTCATCACGATGCGGAAGCCGTTCTGGCCGAGCGAGCGATGCGGCGTGATCGTGGCGTCGAAGACCGGCCGCTGCGACGCGTCCGCGATCTCGCTGCCAGGGCTCTCACTGCCGGTGCTCTTGCCGGGGGTCATTCGCGCATTATAACGCCGTCATGGATCAGCGGAACAGGCCCCCTCGCATGGCTGCGTCGGCAAAGCGCATCACGTTGCCGCGCGCCCGCAAGCCGGCGGAGATCTACGAGATCTTCCGCCGCTTCCAGGCAGCCAATCCCGAACCCAAGGGCGAACTGGACTACGTCAACGCCTTCACGCTGCTGGTTGCCGTCGTCCTCTCGGCTCAGGCAACCGATGTCGGGGTGAACAAGGCGACGCGCCCGCTCTTCGCCATCGCCGACACGCCCGCCAAGATGCTCGCGCTCGGCGAGGAGACCGTGCGCGACTACATCAAGACGATCGGGCTCTTCCGCACCAAGGCGAAGAACGTGATCGCGCTCTGCGAGCGGCTGATCGCGGAATATGGCGGCGAGGTGCCGGCGACGCGCGAGGCGCTGGAAAGCCTGCCCGGCGTCGGCCGCAAGACCGCCAATGTCGTGCTCAACATCGCCTTCGGCGAGATCACGCACGCCGTCGACACCCATGTCTTCCGCATCGCCAACCGCCTGCGCATCGCGCCGGGCCAGAACGTGCTGCAGGTCGAGCTTGGGCTGGAGAAGGCCGTGCCGCCCGAATTCGGACGGCACGCCCATCACTGGCTCATCCTGCACGGGCGCTACACCTGCAAGGCACAGCGCCCCGAATGCGTCCGCTGCATCCAGAACGACCTCTGCGATTCCGCCGACAAGCGGATCGCCTGAGACCGCCGGAACGCCTCACTTCGCGTCGAGCAGGTCCTTGACCGACAGGAGCACCAGCTCGTTGTCGTCGGCCTTCTTCGGATCGCGAGACGACGAGAACGGCAGGTTGTTGTCGTTGCCGACGACGATGGTGCCGTTGGCGCGATCGACCACGTCGACATTCTCGATCGTGAAGAACGGGAAGGGCAGCACGCCGTCGATGGCGCCCTGCTTCGCCTTGTCGTCGGGATCGGCGATCTTCAGGAGGTCGATGAAGCCGATCTTGCGCACCGGCTTGCCGACGCTCGCCTCGGCCATCTCGATCTTCACGATGCGCTTGAACTTCGCGAGGTCGTGGAAGCAGTCGGGGCCCTTCTGGCCGGCGGCGCAGGCTTTGTCGGCGGTCCCTTCGCCGTTATCGCGCTCGATGATCAACGCGGTCGTAGCGTCGATCATGTTGAAGTCGCCGATGGCGTTGCCCTTCAGCTCCAGCGGATAGAACCAGGACCGGCCGGTCCATTTCTCGTTCGCGACATCGAACTCGAGGATGCGCAGGACTTCCTTGCCGTCGACCTCCTCGTTGCCCTTGGTCTCGGCATTCCAGAGCGGGCCTTCGAGCAACGGGTAGAGGAAGCGGCCATCCGGCGACTGCGCCATGCCCTCATAGCCCTTGGAGCGGCGGACGTTGAAGGCGACGCTCTGGTCCGGCGCGCCCGGGGTGGTGATGGCGTAATGGTCCGGCGAGCGGGCCGGCTTGCCGTCGACCTGCGTCTCGAACACCGCCTCCATCTTGCCGGTGGCATCGACGCGGATGAGATAGGGGCCGAACTCCTCGCCGATCCAGAACTTGCCGCCGATCGGCTGGATCGATTCCGGGTCGAAATCGGCGCCGGTCAGGTAGCGCTTTTCCGTGCCTTCCTGAACGATGCGGAACGGCACCTTCTTGTCTGGGTCGTGCAGGAAGGTGGTCGAGAGCCGCTCGACTGCGCCCTTGCCGAAATCGGCCTTGAGGCGGTGGAAGAACAGCATCGCGTCCGGCGAATTCGCCTTGGCACCGAAGCCATTGTCGGTCAGCACGAGGAACTCGCCATTCCCCAGTGAGCGGATACCGGAGAAACCCTGCACGGGCTGGCCGGCGAAGGGGGTGGAGAGCCCGGTCGGGCGCCCGCCCGAGGTGCCCATCACGGTGCCGACCGCCTCGACGCGCTTGCCGGGCGTGACGAACTTGCCGGAGACCTTGAGATCGGCGGGCGCGTCGGCAGGCGCGGGGATGATGGTGTTCGCCGGCAGCAGGGCATGGCCGACGAGCTTGGCGGGAAATTCCTTCTGGGCGTCCTGCGCCCCTGCGAGCATGGTCGAGGACAGCAACAGGGCGGCGATGATCGGCAGGCGCATGGGATGGCTCCGGAATGAGGCGAAGCCTTCGCTTCGCCCGCCCGGATTGCGGCGCGACGACAGCGCCGCGACTGTTCCGTGACAAGCCTGCCGTGCTGGCTTTCAGTAACCCCGCGCCGGATCGACCACGTTGAGCAGCGGTTCGCCCGCCTCCAGACGCCCGATCTGCTGGGCAACTGCCGTGGCGATCGCCTCCGGCTCCGACATCGCCGAGTTATGCGGGGTGACTGTCACCCCCGGATGGGTCCAGAGGGCCGAATCCGCCGGCAGCGGCTCGACCTCGAAGACATCGAGCGTCGCGCCCTTCAGCGTGCCCGCATCGAGCGCGGCCAGGATGTCGTCCGCGATCTGCAGGCCGCCGCGGCCGGCATTGATCAGGAACGGCCCGCCGAGGCGCCCGCCCTGCGCGAGGCCCGCAAGCATCCCGGCATTGATGATGCCGCGCGTATCCGGGGTCAGCGGCAGCAGGCTGACGAGAATGTCGGTACGGGCGAGAAAGGCCTTCATGCCGTCATCGCCGGAGAAGGTCTGGAGCCCCGCGATGGTCTTGGGCGAGCGGCTCCAGCCGGCAACGTCGAAGCCCATGACGGCAAGCTTGCGGGCGGCATCCTGGCCGAGTTCGCCAAGGCCCATGACGCCGACGCGGACCGAGCGCGCGGCCGGCTGGTTGCGGTCGTCGTCCCAGAGCTTTTCGCGCTGCTGGCTGTCATAGCGGCGCTGCTGGCGCAGATAGCTCAGGCAATGCAGGACGATGTATTCGCTCATCCGCGTCGTCAGGTCGGGATCGACGATGCGCGCGATCGGCGCGGCCGGCAGCTTGTCGTCGGCGAAGAGGAAATCGACGCCGGCGCCTAGCGAGAAGATCGCGGCGAGATTGGGCAGGCCGGTCAGGCTGCCGGGCGGGTGCTTCCAGCTCGCGACATAATGGACGGCGCGGCGGTCGAAGGGCTCGCCGAGGACGACGATCGGCATATCCGGCAACAGCGCCTGAAAGCGCGCGCGCCAATCCTCGATATGCCAGCCCGTCATGGCCAGAAGCAGACTCATCCCGACACCCTCTCCGTAACCCGTTCCGCGACCAGCGGGCCGCGCGCCGCACCCTCTCCGATCCGATAGGCCTTGCGCAAGCGCTCGCTCGCCGCTTGGTAACCCGCCTCGTCGCGGGCATGCACGATGCCGAGCGGCCGGTCGGGGCCGACCGCGTCGCCGATCCCGGCCAGCGCAACGATGCCCACGGCATGGTCGATCGGATCCTGCGGGCGCACGCGGCCGCCGCCGAGCGCCACGACGGCAAGCCCAACGGCGCGCGTGTCGATGGACGCGACGCTCCCCGGCGTTTCGGGACAGACCGGCTTCACGATCGGCGCGGCGGCGAGATGCTTCTGCGGCGCTTCCAGCAGGTCGGCCGGGCCGCCGAGCGCAACGATCATCCGGCCGAAGCGCTCGGCCGCGGCGCCGGATGCGAAGGCCTGCTCGATCCGGGCGCGGGCGGCATCGAGATCCGGCGCGAGCTTGCCGAGCAGCAGCATCTCGGTAGCGAGCGCCACCGTGACCTCGTGGAAGCGCGGCTCGCGCCGCCGCCCGGTCAGATGATCGAGCGCATAGGCGACTTCGAGCGCATTGCCGGCAGCCGAGGCCAGCGGCTCGTTCATGTCGGTGAGGAGCGCGTTCGTCGGCATGCCCGCGCCGTTCGCGACGCCGACCAGCGCCTGCGCCAAAGCCTGCGCCTTGCCGTAATCCGGCAGGAAGGCGCCGGAGCCGAATTTCACGTCCATGGCGAGGCCGTGCAGGCCGGCGGCAAGCTTCTTCGACAGGATCGAGGCGGTGATCAGCGGCAGCGATTCCACCGTCGCGGTGACATCACGGATGGCATAGAGGCGCTTGTCGGCCGGGGCGAGGTCGGCCGTCTGGCCGATGATGGCGCAGCCGGCCTCGCGCACCACCTTTCGGAAGAGGCTGATGCCGGGCTGGGTGACATAGCCCGGCACCGCGTCGAGCTTGTCGAGCGTGCCGCCGGTATGGCCGAGGCCACGGCCCGAGATCATCGGGACATGGCCGCCGCAGGCCGCGACCGCCGCCGCCAATGGCAGGCTGACGGTATCGCCGACGCCCCCGGTCGAGTGCTTGTCGAGAGCCGGGCCGGGCAGGTCGTCCCAGCGCAGCACCGTGCCGGAATCGCGCATGGCCAATGTCAGCGCCACGCGCTCGCGCTCGCTCATCCCGTTGAAATAGACTGCCATGGCGAAGGCGGCAGCCTGGCCCTCGCTGACCGAACCGTCAGGCAAGCCGGCGATGAGCAGGCGGATATCGGCCTCGGACAGTTCCGCACCGTCGCGCTTGGCGGCGATGATCTCCTGGGTCAGGCGCATCAATAGCCTCCTCGCGGCGCGGCATCGGGCGCGGCGTCTTCGATAGCTGCGACGAGTGCCGTATAGAGGCCGCTGGCGCCGAAGCGGAAACTCGTGGGCGTCGCCCAATCCTCTCCCATGATCGCATCGGCGAGATCGAGATAGCGCCTGGCGTCGGCCAGCGTCCTGATACCGCCGGACGGCTTCAAGCCGATGGGACGGCCCGCCTCCGCGATGACGTTGAGCATCACGCGGGCAGCCGGAATGCTCGCCGAATTCGCGGTCTTGCCGGTCGAGGTCTTGATGAAATCGGCGCCGGCGGCGATGGCGAGCTCGGACGTGGTCCTGACCTTGTCGAGATTGGGATATTCGCCGGTCTCCAGAATGACCTTCAGCCGCCTTTCTCCGCAGAGCGACTTGACGTTGCGGACCATCGCGGTCGCAGCCGTGGTCTGGCCGGCGAGAACGGCCCGCCAGGGCAGGACGAGGTCGATCTCGTCGGCACCGGCAGCGAGCGCCTCCTCGGTCTCGCGCATGGCCGGGGCGATCGGGGTGTCGCCGTCGGGAAAGTTCACCACGGTCGCGATTCGGACGGGGCCGTCGCCAAGCTCGGTCCGCGCCGTCGCGACGAAGCGCGGCCACAGGCACACCGCCGCGACCGGCGCGGGGCCGGATACGGCGCGATGGCAGAGATCGCGGGCGCCTTCCTCCGTGGCATCGTCGGCGAGATCGGTGAGGTCGAGGAGCGCGAGCGCGCGCCTGGCGAGATCGGCATCGGACATATCTACAACTCCGACAGGAAGGCGCGCAGCAGGCGCCGGAGCGCCCCCGCCGCGAGGCCCGCGACATCGCGCGTCTCGGCATGATGCGGCGTGCCGCCATGCAGGCCTGCGCCCATATTGGTGACGATCGACAGCCCGGCGACGCGCAGGCCGTGGCGGCGCGCGAGGATCACCTCCGGCACGGTCGACATGCCCACGAGATCGGCGCCGAGGATCTTCGCCATGCGGATCTCGGCCGGCGTCTCGAAGCTCGGCCCGGTGAACCACATGTAGACGCCCTCGCCGAGCGGGATCGCCACCCGCTGGGCCGCGCGCTTGAAGCGGCCGCGCAGATGCGGGTCATAGGCATCGACCATCGGCACGAAGCGCCCGTCGCCCTTGTCGCCGACGAGCGGGTTGGGGCCGTTCAGGTTGATATGGTCGGTGATGAGGGCGAGGCTGCCCGGGCGCATTTCCGGCGAGAGCGAACCGGCCGCATTGGTCAGGATCAGCGGCGGCGAGCCGAAGGCGGTGAGCACGCCGAGCGGGACACGCATCACGGCGGAATCGCCCCCCTCATAGTAATGGGCGCGGCCTTCGTAGATCAGCACCTTGCGGCCATGCAGCGTGCCATAGCAGAGCTGGCGGGCGTGGCCGGAGACCTCGCCGCGCGGGAAGCCGGGCAGATCGGCATAGGGAATGCGAACGGCATTCTCGATCTCCTCGGCGACGGCGCCGAGGCCGGTGCCGAGCACGATCGCACAATCGATCGCATCGATGCCCCGGTCCGCCAGGATCGACGCCACCTCGTCGAAGGCCGGATCGGCCGCCATCACACGCTCCCTTCCGGCCGCACGGCGCGGCCCCAAATCACCGCGGCAAATTGGCCGGTCCGAAGGAGGCTGGCAACAGTTCCTCCAGCGTGAAGCGCGCGCGGATGCCCTCGGGGCCGGCAATCCCGACCGGGGTCTCCGGCGCCGCGAATTCGCGGATGCGCTGGCGGCAGGCGCCGCAGGGCGTGACCAATTCGGCGCCCTCGCCGAAGACGACGATAGCGCGGATCGCCTTCCCGCCGGCCGCGATCATCGCGGAAATCGCCCCGGCCTCGGCGCAGGAGCCGACGGGATAGGCGGCGTTTTCGACATTGCAGCCGGCATGAACCGCGCCGTCATCGGCGACCAGCGCGGCGCCCACCTTGAAGCGCGAATAGGGCGCATAGGCGCGCGACTGGATGGCGGCGGCAGTGGCGAACAGGGCCTCGAAATCGATATCGGCCGGCAAATCAGCGTTCCTTGACATAGGGCAGGCCGGAGGCCCTGGGCGGCGTCGCCTTGCCGATGAAGCCGGCGAGCAGGACGATTGTCATCAGATAGGGCAAGGCCTGGATCGCTTCCACCGGCACGAGGCCGATACCGGGCAATGTCACGCCCTGAAGCCGGATCGCGACCGCGTCGAGCAGGCCGAAGAGCAGGCAGGCGCCGAGCGCCGGCCAAGGGCGCCAATTGGCGAAGATCACGGCGGCCAGCGCGATGAAGCCGCGCCCCGCCGTCATATGCGGCAGGAAGCCGGCGGATTGCGCGACGGCGAGATAGGTGCCGCCGATGCCGCAGAGGACCCCGCAGATCGCGACCGCGCCATAGCGCAGGCCGGCGACCGAGATGCCGGCCGTGTCCACCGCCGCAGGATTCTCGCCGACGGCACGGATGCGCAGGCCGAAGCGGGTGCGCTTCAGCACGAGGGCGGTGACGAGCACGCAGAGGAAGGCGAGATAGGCCGGGGTGGCATGGCCGGATACGACCTCGTCGTAGAACAGGCCGAGCCCGGGCACGTTTGCACGCGCCCAGCCGGCGAAGGGCAAGGTGAGTTCGCCGAAGCGGGCCGCGCCTTCGAGCGAAGGGGTGCGCCCGCCTTGCCCGTACCAGGCATTGCCGAGGATGACGGTGAGCCCGGCCGCCAGCATGTTGATGGCGACGCCGGAGACGATCTGGTTGCCGCGCCAGGTGATGGCCGCGAAGCCATGGACCAGCGCCAGCGCCAGCGCTGCCAGAATGCCGGCGCCGAGCCCGATCCAGGCAGAGCCGGTGACGAAGGCCGCGACCGCCGAGGCGAAGGCGGCGACCAGCATCTTGCCCTCCAACCCGATATCGACGACGCCGGCCCGCTCCGACCACAAGCCCGCCATCGCCGCGCAGATCAGCGGGACCGAGAGCCGGATCATCGAATCGAGCACGACGGCGATCGTCTGGAGCAGGTCCATCAGGCTGCCCCTCCACCGATCCGCAACACGCTCGCGACGAGCCGGCGGAAGAGACCATCCAGCGCGCCTGCGAAGAGCACGAGGACGCCGCCGATGACCACGACCATGTCGCGGGTGATGGCCGGCTTGTCGAAGGAAAGCTCCGCGCCGCCCTGATAGAGTACGCCGAAGAGCAGCGCGGCGAGGCCGACGCCGACCGGATGACCGCGGCCCATCAGAGCGACTGCGATGCCGACGAAGCCGTAGCCGGCGGTGAAATCGAGCACGAGCCGATGCTGGACGCCGAGCGCCTCGTTGACCGCGAGCCCGCCGGCCAGCGCGCCCGAGATCGCCATGGCGATCATAGTCACCGCAGCGGGCGAGATGCCGGCATAGGCGGCGGCGCGCGGATTGGCGCCGACGGTGCGGATCGCATAGCCCAATCGGGTGCGCCAGATCAGCAGCCAGACGGCGACAAGCGCCATCAGGGCGAGGAAGAAGGCGCTATTCAGCGGCGTCGAGGGTAGTTTCAGGCCGAACGGCGCGAGCAATAGATGCATCGGCGTCAGGATAGCGCGTGCCGGGAAATCCGGCGTCTCGGGCTGCATCGAGCCGGGTTTGCCGATCACTTCGCGCAGCAGATAGACGATCAGCGTCGCGGCGACGAAGTTCAGCATGATCGTGGTGATGACGACATGGCTGCCGCGCTTCGCCTGGAGCCAACCGGGAATGAAGGCCCAGAGCGCACCGCCCGCCGCCGCCCCGAGGATCGCGAAGGGCGCAGCGAGGAAACCGGGCAGCGTGGCAAGCGCCAAGCAGGTGATCGCCATGGCGATACCGGCAACAGTCGCCTGTCCCTCGCCGCCGATATTGAACAAGCCGGCATGGAAGGCGACGGCGACGGCAAGCCCGGTGAAGATGAAATTCGTGGCGTAATAGAGCGTGAAGCCGATGCCCTCCGCGCTGCCGAGCGCGCCACGCAGCAGCAGGGCCGTCGCCTCCAGCGGGTTCTCGCCGATGCCGACGACGACCAGCCCGGCGACGATCAGGGCCGCCGCGACCGAGACCAGCGGCACCAGCGCGATATCGGCCCAGCGCGGCAGGTCGACGGGTGCGGCGCTCATCCGGCGAGCGTCACGTTGCCGGCGGCATCCAGCGGGAAGAAGGGATTATGGGCGATCTCCCAAAGATGCCCGTCGGGATCGGAGACATAGCCGGAATAGCCGCCCCAGAAGACCTTCCGAGGCGATTTCACAGCCACCGCGCCTGCCGCGACCATGTCCGCGAACAACGCATCGACCTCGCCCTCGCTGCGCAGGTTATGCGCGAGGGTGATGCCGGAGAAGCCGGCCGCGCTATCCGCAACCTCTGCATCCTTCGCCAGTTCGGTTCGCGGAAACAGCGACAGGCCGATCCCGTTCAGCTGGAAGAAGGCGACGCTATCCCGCTTTGGTTCGATCTCGTGCCAGCCCAGCGCCGCATAGAAGCGCCGCGACCGATCGAGGTCCCCGACGCCAAGCGTCACCAATGTCAGCCTCTGTTCCATCACGCCGCCTCATCCGTTACGCCGGCCATCAGCAGGCCGAGATCGCGCTCGTCGGCGGTCTCCGCCACCCGCTCGCCGGTGATCCGGCCGCCGCACATGGCGATGATTCGGTCGGACAGCGCCATCACCTCCTCAAGCTCGACCGAGACGAGCAGGACCGCGACGCCAGCATCGCGCAAGGCCACCAACCGGCGATGGATGAATTCGATCGCGCCGATATCGACGCCGCGCGTCGGCTGGCCGACGAGCAGGACCTTCGGGCCGCGCTCGATCTCACGGGCGAGCACGATCTTCTGCTGGTTGCCGCCGGAGAATTTCGCCGTTTTCAGCGCCGGGTCGGGTGGGCGCACGTCATAGGCCGCGAAGGCCTCGCGCGCATGGGCCTCGATGCGAGCCGGCGAGAGCAAGGGGCCGGAGCCGAAAGCGGGATCGTGCTGATAGCCGAGGATGGCGTTCTCGGCGGCGGAGAAGGCGGTGACGAGGCCGCTGCGGTGGCGATCCTCCGGGATATGCATCAGGCCGCGCTGGCGCAGCCGCGCCGGATGGCGATCCGCTGCCGCGAGGATCTGCCCGCCCAGCCTGATGACGCCGCGGCTCGGCTGGATCAGGCCGGCCAGCACCTCCAGCAATTCGCTCTGGCCATTGCCGGCGACACCGGCGATGCCGACGATCTCGCCTTCATGGAGCGTGAGGCTCACATCCTTCAGGGTCTCGGTGCCGCGCCCGTCGCGGCAGGACAGGCCGACCGCCTCCAGCACCGGCGCGCCACGCTCGCGCGGCTGCTTTTCGACCCGCAGCAGCACGCGCCGGCCGACCATCGCCTCGGCCAGAGCCGGCGGCGAGGTTTCGACTGTCGCGACATGGGCGACCATCTCGCCGCGGCGCATCACCGAGACGCGGTCGGTCACGTCCATGATCTCGCGCAGCTTGTGGGTGATCAGGATCACCGTCTTGCCCTGCGCCTTCAGCGCCCGAAGCAGGGCGAAGAGCTGGTCGGCCTCGGGCGGGGTCAGCACCGCGGTCGGCTCGTCGAGGATCAGGATCTCGGCGCCGCGATAGAGCGCCTTCAGAATCTCGACGCGCTGCTGCAGGCCGACGGAGAGCTCGCCGACGATCGCATCGGGATCGATCGCGAGGCCGTAATCCTGCGAAAGCTTCGCGAGCGCGCTCCGCGCCTTGCCGATGCCGCCTTTCAGGAAAGCCCCGCCTTCGGCGCCGAGCACGACGTTCTCGACGACGCTCAGCGTCTCAACCAGCATGAAATGCTGATGGACCATGCCGATCCCGGCCGCGATCGCATCGGCCGAGGAGCGGATGCGGCGCGCTTCACCCGAGATCCTGATCTCGCCGGCATCGGCCTCGTAGAAGCCGTAGAGGATCGACATCAGCGTCGACTTGCCGGCGCCGTTCTCACCGACGATGCCGTGGATCGAGCCGGCCGCGACCGCAAGGGACACGTCCCTGTTGGCGGCGACCGGGCCGAAGCGCTTGGAGATGCCGATCAGCTCAATGGCGGGCGCAGAGACGGCCTCCATCATGGCGCGGGCACCACGACGCAGAACCCCTCTCCCGGATGGGAGAGGGGCAGGGGTGAGGGACTGCCGCTGATTGTCAGAGCGCGGTGGTTGCCGCCGCGCCTTCTGCGGATAGGGCGGGCCCTCATCCCTGCCCCTCTCCCACACGGGAGAAGGGTTCCCCGCGCCTCATTCACTCCCTCCGGCACGATGTCTCGCTCACATCGTGCATTTCTGGTCGGACATGTAATCGTGGACCTTGACCGTGCCGGCGATGATATCGGCCTTGGCCTTGTCGGCGGCGGCCTTCATCTCCGGCGTGATCAGGGCCTTGTTGGCGTCGTCCAGCGCCCAGTCGATGCCCTCTTCCTTCAGACCGAGCACGGAGACGCCGGGCTTCCAGGAACCGTCCTGCGCCGCCTTGAAAGAGTTGTAAGCGGCGACATCGACGCGCTTCAGCATCGAAGTCAGCACCTTGCCGGGATGCAGGGCGTTCTGGTTGGAATCGACGCCGATGCCGAGCTTGCCGGCATCCGCCACCGCCCGGAGCACGCCGATGCCGGTGCCGCCGGCCGCGTGATAGACCACGTCGGCGCCGCGATCGATCTGCGACTTGGCGAGCTCGCCGCCCTTGACCGGATCGTTCCAGGCGGCCGGGGTCGAGCCGGTCATGTTCTGGAAGATCTCGGCATCCGCCTTGCCGGCCTTGACGCCCTGGACATAGCCGCAGGCGAACTTGCGGATGAGGGGGATATCCATGCCGCCGACGAAGCCGACCTTGCCGGATTTCGAGGCCATCGCCGCCAGCAGGCCGACGAGATAGGAGCCCTCATGCTCCTTGAAGACGACCGACTGCACGTTCGGCAGTTCGACGACCATGTCGATGATCGTGAATTTCAGGTTCGGGAACTCGGTCGCGACCTTCTGCAGGGCGGTCGCCTGCGAGAAGCCGACCGCGATGATCGGCGAATGGCCGTCGCGGGCGAAGCGGCGCAGGGCCTGCTCGATCTGGGCATCGTTGGTCGGCTCGAAATCGCGGAAGTCGACATTCGTCTCCTTCTTGAACTTCTCCGCGCCGATGAAGACGCCCTCGTTGAAGGATTTGTCGAACTTGCCGCCCTTGTCATAGACGATGGCCGGCTTGATCGGCTGCGATTGCGCGAATGCCGCCACAGCCGAAAGCGCAACGCCGGCGAGCGCCGCCGCGAAAGAACCCAAACGCATCGAACCGATCCCCTGTTGCAGCCGGGCGCCGTTGTCCGGCCCTCGATGACATCACGATGGCATGGCCCGGGCGCGCGGCCAAGCGGACGAAGGTCATGCTCGCCGCGGGGCCCGGCCGGGCAAGGCCGGCGATTGCCGAAGGGCCGCTCCCGGCCTTAGGCTGGCGGCCATGATGCTGAACGACGACGAGATCGAGCGCTATGCGCGCCATATCGTCCTGCCCGAGATCGGCGGGCCGGGCCAGCAGCGGCTGAAGAACGCGCGCGTGCTGGTGGTCGGCGCCGGCGGGCTCGGGGCGCCGCTGATCCAGTATCTGGCGGCCGCCGGGGTCGGGAAGATCGGCATCGTCGACGACGATATCGTCTCGCTCTCGAACCTGCAGCGCCAGACCATCTTCACCACCGAGGATATCGGCGCGCACAAGGCGGTGGCCGCTGCCCGCTTCGTACGCAACCTCAACCCGAACGTGGTGGTCGAGGAGCATGTCACGCGGCTCGATCCGCACAATGCCCGCGCGCTGATCGCCTTCTACGACGTGGTCGCCGAAGGCTCGGACAATTTCGCGACGCGCTATGCCGTCTCCGACGCCTGCTACCATGAGCGCAAGCCGGTGGTGATGGGCGCGCTTGGCCGCTTCGATGGCTCGCTCACCACGATCCGGGCTCATGAGACCGGGACGGACGGCAAGCCGAACCCGACCTGGCGCTGCCTCTTCTCAGAAGCACCGCCGCCCGGCGCGATCCCGACCTGCGCGGAGGCCGGCGTACTCGGCGCGCTGCCCGGCGTGATCGGCTCGCTGATGGCACTGGAGGTGGTGCGCGCCGTCACGGGCTTCGGCGAATCGCTCGTCGGCAAGCTGCTGCTGGTCGATTCGCTGACGCTGCGTTTCGAGACGCTGCGCTATGGCTGGGACGAGGCCAACCCGCTCAACGGCACGGGCGTAGCCGAAGGCCGATCTTAACCGATTCCTGCTAGCCAATCCCCCAACAGGGACGGGGAAGGGCATCATGCAGGCCGGCGGCACGATCGGGACACGCGTTTCGACGCGAGCGGCCCGGCTTCCCAATTTGCCGCTCGCCCTACTCGGCATCGCCATCCTCGCCTGCGCGCTCTTGCTGACGCTGCCCCTGACCTTGCCGCTCGGGCCGATGTACTGGGACCTCGTCCTGTATCTCGACGCCGCCAACCGGATCGGCGACGGCCAGGTCCCGCTAATCGATTTCATCGCGCCGGTCGGGCCGCTCGGCTACTGGCTCTTCGACGGTTTCGATGCGCTGTTTCCCCGCGCGCATCCGCTGCTGCTGGCGCAGTGGTGCCTGTTCGCCGTGACGGCGCCGGCCATGGCTGTGGTCGTGCACAAGATCGACAAGCGATCGCGCGCCCAGGCGCTGGCGCTGCTCCTGCCCTATCTCGCCTTCCAGATCCTGCCGGTGAATGTCGAGCACTACTCCTTCTTCCCGGGCACGGACGGGTTCGGCATCTACAACCGGCATGTCAGCATCGTGCTCTACGTGCTGGTCTCCGGCCTCGTCTTCCTGCGCGGCCCCGCGCTCGGCGCGGTCATCGGCTGGACGCTCACCGCGCTGTTCCTGATCAAAATCACCGGCTTCCTCGCCGGCGGCCTCGTCACGGCCTTCGCCTTCACGGCCGGGCGGATCGGCTGGCGCCAGATCCTGCTGATCGCCGCTGCGGCCGGGCTCGGGCTGATCGGACTCGAACTCGCGACCGGGCTCGTCAGCGCCTATCTCGACAGCATCCTCGCGCTCATCGCGATCAATGCCGGCGGCATCCTGCCGCGCTTCGTCCAGGCCGCCTCGCTGCATCTCGACATCGTCGGCGCCGGAACGGCGCTCGGCCTCGCCCTGCTCTGGCTGGACCGGCGCGATATCGCGGAAACCGCGCTTGCGCTGCGCAGGCAACCGTCCGCGGCCGGCTTCATGCGCCTGCTCGACCGCGAGGTCGCATGGCTCGCCATCGTCCTTGCCGCGGGGCTGTTCTTCGAGACCCAGAACACCGGCGGGCAGGCCTTCATCTTCATCTGGCCGGTTCTGCTGATGATCCTGTCGCGCTGGCTCGGCAGCGGGCGGCGGGGCGCGCTCGTGGTCTGCGGCCTCGTCGCGGCGACCGCGATCCCACCGGCGGAAACCGTGCTCCAGCGCGGCGCGCGGGCGCTGATGGCGCAGGCCGGCTATGCCGCCCTGCCGAACCAACATCTCGGCCGGCTCGGCCAGGTCTCGCAGCATATCGACGTCATGAACCGCGCGAGCGCGATGCTCGACATCTATGCCAGCCATCCCGCCACGTTCCGGGAGTTCACCGCCCGCGAGATGCTGCCGAATCCGCAGCTCTATGCGGAGCTCGACTTCCAGGCGTCCTGGCTGATGGCGGTCGACGAGGGCGTCTCGGCGATCCTGGCGCATGAACAGGCCAGCGGGCGCCGCTTCGAGACGATCATGAGCCTCAATTTCGTCAATCCCTTCCCCGCGGTGATGGGCCGGAGTGCGCCGCGCGGCATCGCCATCGGCGCCGACCCGTTCCGCGCCGTGCCGAAGCCGGATTCCGAGGAGATCGCGCTTGCCCGCGAGGCCGACCTCGTGCTCTATCCGCTCTGCCCGGTCACGGTGGCGAACGAGGCCCTGCGCCGGATCTACGCGCCGATTCTGACAGGCCGGCAGGAGATCGCGCTCGGGCGCTGCTGGAAGGGCTATGTAAAGCCGGCTTAGCGGCCGCGCTTCGCCTCGATCACGTCGAAGAGCTGCGCCGCCAGATCGGGCCCGCCGAGCTTCTTGATCGCCCGCACGCCGGTCGGCGCGGTGACGTTGATCTCGGTGAGCTTGCCGTGGATCACGTCGATGCCGACCAGCAGCAGGCCGCGCTCGCGCAAGGTCGGGCCGATCGCCTCGCAGATCGCGAGCTCCTGCTTCGACAGGTCGGTCGGGCGGGCCGCGCCGCCGCGCACCATGTTGGCGCGGAGATCACCGACCGCCGGGACGCGGTTGACGGCGCCCGCCGCCTTGCCGTCGATCAGGATGATGCGCTTGTCGCCCTCGGTGACCTCCTTGATGAAGCCCTGCACCACCCAGGGCTCGCGGAAGAGGTTGCTGAACAGGTCGAAGAGCGAGCCGAAATTCGGGTCGGTCTTGCTGGTCTTGAACACGGTCGCGCCGCCATGGCCGTAGAGCGGCTTCATGACGATCTCGCCATGCTCGTCGCGGAAGGCCTCGATCTCCGCCCTGTCGCGCGTGATCAGGGTCGGCGGCATCAGTTCCGGGAAATGGGTGACGAGGATCTTTTCGGGCGCATTGCGCACGGAGGTCGGATCGTTGACCACCAGCGTCTTCGGGTGGATGCGTTCCAGCATATGCGTCGTGGTGACATAGGCCATGTCGAAGGGCGGGTCCTGCCGCAGCAGGACGACATCCAGCGTGGAGAGATCGACCTTCTCCTCGGCGCCGGCCGTGAAATAGTCGCCGTCGACGTCCTGCACCTTCACCGGGCGCATCGGCGCGGTGACCTTGCCGTCGCGCATCGAGAGCTTGTCGGGCGTGTAGGTGTAGAGGTTATGACCGCGCGCCTGCGCTTCCAGCATCAGCGCGAAGCCGGTATCCCCGGCGATCCGGATGCGCTCGATCGGGTCCATCTGGATGGCGACGTTGAGGCTCATGACAGGCTTCCTGTTGCAGGCCGTTCTTATCGGGCCGCGGGCGGGGTTCCTGCAAGTGGGTGGCCTTGCGTCAGAGGACAAGCGCGAAGGCGGCGGGCACATGGCGCGGCCGGCGCCAGGGGGCCACGAAGACCGCATCGGCGCGCAAATGATGGCCGGCGGCCCAGGCATTCCGCGAGAGCCAGTGCCGGATGCGCCGCTCGATCAGACGCTGCTTTTCCGCGGTGATCGCGATCATGGCGTCGTCGAGTCGGCCTCTCGCCTTGACCTCGACGAAGGCGATGGTGCGGCCGCGCTTCATCACGAGATCGATCTCGCCGCCCTTGCCGCCGAAGCGCCGCTCCAGCAGGCGATAGCCCTTCGCCGTCAGCCAGAGGATGGCGAGCCATTCGGCACGGCGCCCTGTGAGGCCGGAACGCTGCGCCTTAAGGCTGCGCCCGCCCGGATCGGCGCCCGCCCGGCTCACGGATCGTCGCGGGTCAATTCGAGCGCGCGGGCATAGACCTTGCGGCGCGGCTGGCCGGTCTCGGCCGCGACCTGTGCCACAGCCTCCTTCAGCGAAACCCGGGCAAGCGCCGCGCGCAAGCGCTCGTCGATCGCCTCGTCGGTGGGAACGAGATCGGCGGCACCGGGCGGGCCGATGATGACGACGATCTCGCCGCGCGCCTCTTCCTCGCCATCATAATGAGCGGCCAACTCGGGGAGGGTGCCGCGCCGGACCGTCTCGTAGAACTTGGTGAGTTCGCGCGCGACGGCGCCCGGCCGCGGGCCGAGCACGGCTGCAGCGTCCGTCAGCATCTCGGCGAGGCGCCGGGGCGATTCGAAGAAGACCAGCGTGCCGGGGATCGCGGCGAGCTCGGTCAGGCGGGTGCGGCGCCCGCCCGATTTCGGCGGCAGGAAGCCCTCGAAGAAAAAGCGGTCGGTCGGCAGGCCGGCGAGCACCAGCGCAGCCAGCACGGCGGAAGGGCCGGGAATGCCGGTGACGGGCAGGCCTTCCGCCACCAGCTCGGCGACGAGCTTGTAGCCGGGATCGGAGACCAGCGGCGTGCCGGCATCCGAGATCAAAGCGAGCTTGCCGCCCTCGCGCAGCTTCGCCAGCACCTTCGGGCGCATCTGCGCGGCATTGTGCTCGTGATAGGGCAGGAGCGGCGTCGAGATGCCGTAATGCGCCAGCAGCGTCTTCGAGGTGCGGGTATCCTCGGCCAGGATCGCATCGGCGGCGGCGAGCGTCGCCAGCGCCCGGAACGAGATGTCACGGAGGTTGCCGATCGGCGTCGCGACGATATGCAGGCCCGGCGCCAGAGGCTCGGCCTCGGCCCTCAGGCCGAAGGCGGTGTAACTGGGGGAGCGAGGGGCGGCATCGGTCGACATCCGATCACGCTGCCACAGCGGCCGCGCCCGCGCTATGGCAAGGCGTGCAGCGCCCCCTGCAACCTATAGTTAACAACTTGAAAATAGGCTTCCACACTGGCACGAGAGGTCCCGGGGGTAGAACAGTTCCGCAGGACCTATCGCGGGCGGCGCTTCGCCGGCCCGGTCACGACTGGAGATCGCCCGTGTTTCATCGGCACCTCGCACCGACCCTGCGATCCAAGGCTGGGGC
This sequence comes from Allobosea sp. UC22_33, assembly GCF_042700715.1. Lineage (NCBI taxonomy): Bacteria > Pseudomonadati > Pseudomonadota > Alphaproteobacteria > Hyphomicrobiales > Alloboseaceae > Allobosea > Allobosea sp. UC22_33. The sequence continues at coordinate 5,027,437 of NZ_CP170556.1, read as the reverse complement.
CTTCGCGGTCCTGCTGCCGCTCGCGCTCGCGGCCTGCGGCGGCGGTACTTCCGGCCTGCCCGGCTTTGATTCGGGCGCGCCCGCAGCCGGCGGCGGCGCCGCGCCGACCGGCCAGACCATCGGCACCGGCAAGGTCAAGGTCGGCCTCATCCTGCCGCTGACCGCCGAGGGCCAGGGCGCCGTCGTCGGCAATTCCCTGAAGAATGCCGCCGAGATGGCGCTGGCGGAATTCCCGAACGCCGACCTGACCCTGCTGGTCAAGGACGATCGTGGCACGCCGGAGGGCGCCCGCGCCGCCGCGCAGGAGGCTCTTTCGGAAGGCGCCGAGCTGATCGTCGGCCCGCTCTTCGCGCCGTCCGTGCAGGCTGCCGGGCAGGTCGCGCGCGCCGCCAACAAGCCGGTCATCGCCTTCTCCAGCGATTCCAACGTCGCGACCCGCGGCGTCTACCTGCTCTCCTTCCCGCCCGAGAACGACGTCAACCGCGTGATCGGCTATGCCGCCCAGCAGGGTCGGAAGTCATTCGCCGCGCTCTTGCCCGACACGGCCTATGGCAAGGTGGTCGAGGCGGCCTTCCAGCAGGCGGCAGCCAGCCGTGGCGTGCGCGTCGCCGCGATCGAGCATTTCGGCGCCGATCCAGCGGCGATGAAGGCCGCGATCCAGCGCCTGATGCCCTCGCTCGCCCAGGCCGATGCGCTGTTCGTGCCGGCCGCGGCCGATACGATGCCGACGATCGGCCAGTTGCTGCAGGAGGCCGGCTACAACCCGGCCAAGGTCAAGCCGCTCGGCACCGGCGTCTGGAACGATGCGGGCATCGCGCGCGTGGCGGGCATCCAGGGCGGCTGGTTCGCCTCGCCCGACACGGCCGGTTTCAACGCCTTCGCCGGGCGCTACCAGCAGCGCTTCAACAGCGCGCCGACCCGCACCGCGACGCTCTCCTATGACGCCGTCTCGCTGGCGGCGGCGCTGGCGCGCACGCAAGGCTCCCAGCGCTTCTCGGAGGCCGTGCTGACCAATGGTTCGGGCTTCGCCGGGGCGGACGGCGTCTTCCGCTTCCGCCCGGACGGACAGGTGGAGCGTGGGCTAGCGGTGCTGGAGCTGCGCAACGGCCAGATCGTCACGATCAACGCCGCGCCGCGCGATCTCGGGCCGCGGTCGCAGTAAGACACCCGGCAAGCTGCCGTTATTCTCGGGCTTGACCCGAGGATCTCTTTGAGAAGGAGGCTCTGGAGCCTCTCTCGGCATGAGATGCTCGGGTCAAGCCCGAGCATGACGGCGAGGAAGGATCAGCTCAGCGGCGCGTATTTCACGACGCAGCCATAGGCCTTGGTGCTGGCTTCCGAGACCGGCTTGCCGGCCTTGAGCTCGGCGACGGCCTGGCGGACATAGCTCTTGGCGCCCTCGAGGCTCGATGCCGCCGAGGTCGGCCTGTCGTCGATCGCGCCCATATAGGCGAGCGTCCCCTTGGGATCGATGATGTACATGTGCGGCGTGGTCTGCGCCCCATAGGCCCGCGCCACCTTGCTGTTCGGGTCGAGCAGGATGCCCGCCGGAGCGGCATTGCGCTGGACCGTCAATTCCTTGGCCTTGGCGGCATCGACATGGCCCTGCTCGCCCTGCGGCGAGGAGATCACCGAGAGCCAGACGACACCCTCCTTCGCCATGTCCTTCTGCAGGGTCTGCATGGTCGCGCTGTTATAGTGCTTCCGGACATAGGGGCAGTCGTGATTGGTCCATTCGAGGATCACCGTCTTGCCGGCGAACTCGGAGAGGTTGCGCGTCTTGCCCTCGACATCGACCGCCTGGAAGGCGGGGGCGGGCGCGCCGACCTTGGCCGCGCCTTGGGCAAAGGCCGCGGCCGGGAAGGCGAGGCCAGCGAGAGTGAGGCCGGCGATGAAAGTCTGTCTGGTCAGGCTTTGCATGTCTGTCTCCCTGGGTTGACGTCGAAAACCTATGGCAATGCAGCCGTCTTCGTGGTGCGACCGGCCGCGCGTTCGGCAGCCGCGATCAGCGTATCCGCCGTCAGGAGCTGCGGCAGGATCTCGGCCTGCGCCTCCTGGCGGGCGGGGTAGAACAGATAGAGCGGCACGCCGGCGCGGCCCTGTTCGGCCAGCGCCTTGGCGATGCGGCTGTCGCGATTGGTCCAGTCGGCCTTGAGATAGACGACGCCGAGCTTGGCGAAGGCATCCTTCACCTCCTGCCGGGATAGCGCGACACGCTCGTTGGCGAGGCAGGTGATGCACCAGGCGGCGGTGAAATTGACGAAGACCGGCTTGCCCTGCGCCTGCAAGGCCGAAACCCGCTCGGGCGACCAGGCCTCGATATCTCCGGCCCGCGCCTCGGTCGCCGCGCCGGGAACGGCGTTCTGCAGGGTAAACCAGCCGGCGCCGAGCACGACCAGCGCCGCCAGCGCCGATCCGAAGAGGCGACGCCCAAGCGATCCGCGCGTCACGCCGACGAGCCAGACGGCGAAGCCCGCCGCCAGCACCGCGACCAGAGCGGCGAGCACGCCCTGCGGGCCGCTCTGCACCGAGGCGACCCAGATCAGCCAGATCGCGGTCGCGAACATCGGGAAGGCGAAGCCCTGCTTCAGGACCAGCATCCAGCGGCCGGGCTTCGGCAGCAGGCGCAGCAGGCCGGGCGCGAAGGAGAGCGCGACCACCGGCAGGGCGAAGCCCAGCGCCAGCGCCATGAACACGGAGAGGGCGACGACTGGGGGTTGCGTCACCGCATAGCCCATCGCCGCGCCCATGAAGGGCGCCGTGCAGGGCGTCGCGACGACGACCGCGAGCACGCCGGTCATGAAGGCGCCGAGCCGCCCGCCCCGGCTGGCGAGGCTGTCGCCGAGCCCGGTGACCGAGGTGCCGATCTCGAAGGCGCCGAGCAGGTTGAGGCCGATCAGGACCATCACCACCGCAAGCGCGATGACAAGCGGCGGGGACTGGAGCTGGAAACCCCAGCCGACGCTGCTGCCGAGGCTGCCCAGCGCGATCACCGCGCCGGCCAGAACCATGAAAGTCACGAGCACGCCACCGAAGAAGAGCAGGCCCTGCTCGCGGACCTCCGAGCGGCTGCGATGGGCGAGCTGCGCAAAGCCGAGCGCCTTGATGAACAGCACCGGCAGGACGCAGGGCATCAGGTTGAGGATCAGTCCGCCGGCAAAAGCGAAGGCCAGTGCCGCCCACAGCGTCAGATCGGCGCCTTCGGCCGGCATCGGAATCCGCACCACCGCAGGGCGGGTTTCAGGCGCGACCGCGCCGCCGGCCGCAATCAAGACAGGATCGGCATCGGCGAGCAGCGTGATCGCGCGCGGCGCGCCGCCTTCGCTGAAGGTGAGGACGCCTGAGACTTCCGGCTTCGCCAGCTTGAAAACGGTCGAGCGAGTCAGCGTCAGGGCGGGCTTGTCGCCGGTCGCGAAGGGCTGATCGGCCGCATGCTCGATCAGCGTGTCCGACATCGGGAAGAAGCGCAGATCGCTGGCGCCGGCCGGCAGGCCCGGCAGGTCGAGCACGAGCTTGCCGACATCGTCACGCAGCTTGGCGCGGAACGAGGCCGGCTTCGGCAGCGATGCGATGGCGGCATCGATCCGCGCTTCGGCAGCCTGATCGATCGCGCTTGCAGCCCCGATGGGGAGGTCCAACGTGAAGGAGCCTTCCTCGGGAATGCAGATCTTCTCGCAGACTAGCCAGGTCGCCTCGGCCTTCAGCGCAAAGTTCTCACCGGGCCTGGCATCGGCCGGGACGGTGATCTCGAGCGGCAGCAGGACCGTGCCCTCGAAGCCGAAATTGACGAGCGGCTCGACCCGGATCGCCTTGGGCGCCGGCCACTGGATCTCGCCCGCGGTCGCGCCGGCCGGCAGGTCCCACTTGATCTGGGTCGGCTCGCCGGAATCGCCGGGGTTCAGCCAATAGGTGTGCCAGTGCGGTGCGAGCTTCTGGACGAGCGCGACCTTGAAGCGTTCACCCGGCGCGACCGCGTCACGGCTCGACAGCAGGGTCGCGGTGACGCGCGGCGAGCTGACGGCAGCGGATTCGGCGGCGAGCGCAAGGCCGGGAGCCAACAGCCCCAGCGCCAAAGCCGCTCCACGCAGGAAACGCTTGCCGAAATAAAGCCGCATGATGCCGTCGCAATCCTTGGTCACCCCGACCCCATGCCTCAATCCGCCCTCGCCTGCCAATGACAAGGCAGTGAGGCGGGGTCAGGAGCATTCTGGGCGATCCGGCGCCGGGAGGCAGCGTGCCATGATGTCGCCGCCCATGAAAACGGCGACGCGGCTGGTCAGATCGCAGCGCCGTCCGTGACGATGTCGGCGCCGAGGCCCTGGCGGACCGCGCGCACGATCTCGGCCTCCGCCGCAGCGCCGCGCTTGCGCGGACGGGGCGCTTCGATGCGGTGCTCGGCGATGATCTGGCCGGGCGCGCCCGAGAGAACCACGACGCGGTCGGCGAGATAGGCGGCCTCGTCGATATCATGGGTGACGAAGAGAACGGTCTTGCCGGTGCGCTGCCAGACGCGGATCAGCTCGTCCTGCAGGTTTTCGCGGGTCAGGGCGTCCAGCGCCGAGAAGGGCTCGTCCATCAGCAGGATTTCCGGCTCGACGGCAAGCGCGCGGGCCAACGAAACGCGCTGGCGCTGGCCGCCGGAGAGCTGGTGCGGCCAGCGCTGCGCCAATGGCGCGAGGCCGACGAGATCGAGCATCGCGGTCGCCTTGGCGAGGCGCTCAGTGCGGGGCGTGCGGCCTTCGAGACCGAAGCCGACATTGGAGACGACCTTGCGCCAAGGCAGCAGGCGCGAATCCTGGAAGACCAGCGCGACCGGCCGGCGTGCCCGGTCCTTCGCGTCGATCACGACCTCCCCGCCGCTCGGCTTGGCGAGGCCGGCGATGACGCGCAGCAGGGTCGACTTGCCGACGCCCGACGGGCCGACGATGGCGAGGAATTCGCCGCGCCCGACCGAGAGGTCGAGCTTGCGCAGGACTTCTGTCTCTTCGCCGTCGCGGGTGAAGGTCAGCGACAGGCCCCGAATCTCAATCGCACTCTTCTCGATCACGCTTTCCAACGCAGCACCCATTTCTGGAAGGCGACGAAGCCGGTGTCGAGCAGGCCGTAGAGCGCCGCCATCGTCAGCATGTAGACCACGACGATATCGGTCGCGAGGAGGCTGGAGGCCTGCATCATGCGCTGGCCGACACCGGCGACGCCGAAGATCTCGGCCGCGACCACCGCCATCCAGGCTTGGCCGAGCGCCGTCCTGATACCGACGAGGATGCCCGGCAAGGCCGCCGGCAGCAGGATCTTGAACAGACGCTGCCAGGGCGAGCGGAAGCCGAAGGCATCGGCGACCTCGATGAGATCGCGGTCGACGCCGCGGATCGCGCCCTGCGCCGCGAAGAAGACGATCCAGAACACGCCGATGGCGATGATGAAGACCGCGGCGCCCGGCGTGACGCCGAACCAGATGATGGCAAAGGGCACCCAGGCGAGGCCGGGAATCGGACGTAATACCCGGACGACCCAGGCCGTCGCCTCTTCGGCGATGCGGGACATACCGACAGCCACGCCGAATGCGATGCCGAGCCCGGCGCCGACGAAGAGTCCGACGAAGTAGTGCCAGAGCGAACCGAGTATGGCCGCGAGCCAGGCGCCGGAGGAGAGCTCCCGCATGAAGGCCTTCGGCAGGGCGCTCGGCCCCGGCAGGAAGGCCGGATTCACCAATCCGAAGAAAGGCATCGCCTCCCAGAGCAGGAGGAAGGCGACGAGGCCCAGAAGGGCGAGGGCCGGGGCCCGGAGTCTGCTCACAGGATCAGCCGCCGGCCTTGATCGCGCGCTCGTAGTACTGGGTCTCGAACAGCCCGTCGAAGGGGAGTTCCTTCTCCAGCGAGCCGAGCTTGACCTGGTAGGCCTGCATGGCGCGGGCGGGCTCGATGATCTTACGCGGGTCGATTTCGAAGCGGCTCGCCGGCGAGACCAGCGCCTTCTGAATCAGTTCGGGATCGACGATGCCCTTGCCGAGTGCGGCGCCGACATGGGGCGCAGCCCTGGTCGGGTCTGCCTTGATCAGCGCAGCCGCCTTGACGAGGCCCGCAACGAGGTTCTGCACGGCCTGCGGGTTCTTGGTGGCGAAGGCGCCGGAGACGGCGACGACCGTGCCGGGCTGGCCGGGGAAGACCTCCTCGCCGCCGGCGATGAGCTTGATCTGCGGGTTGCGGGTCTGGATGATCGTCAGCGCCGGTTCGCGCACGGAGCCGCCATCGACCGCGCCGGCGAGGATCGCCTGCTGGGTCGCGTCGATGCCCATCGGCACGATCTCGACATCGGCCTTGTCGACCTTCGCGACCTCCCAGAGCCAGTATTGCAGCGTCGTGTTGGGCACCGAGCCCGCCGGCTGGGTTGCGAGGCGCGCGGCCTTGCCGTTGGCGGCGCGGAAGGCCTTGAAGGCGGCCGCAGCATTCGTGCCGGCCGTGAAGAACTTGGTCAGCGAGGGGGCGCTGACCACGACGTTCTCGCCGATTGCGGTCGAGGCGACGACGCGGATATCGATGCCGCGCGAACGGGCGACGGCGAGCGGCGCGACACCGGCGACGTAGACGTCGATCGTGCCGGAGGCGAGCGCCTGGATCATGTTCGGGCCTGATTCGAAGACGGTGACCGCGACGTCGATGCCGCCCTGCTTCAGCCAGCCCTCGCCATTGGCGACGAAGAACGGCGCCGTGCCGACGATCGGGATGTAGCCGACCCGCGCCGCGACGCTCTGGGCGCGGGCCGGACCGGCGAAGGGCATGGCCGCCGCGAGGCTCGACCCGGCGATGAGGAACTGGCGGCGATCCATCGTTCAAATCCCTTTCGAAAACAGGCCCAAACGAGCCCCCATTGACAGATTGAGAAAAGGATTTTCTATCTGGATGCAATAGATCAGCTAGAAAAAGATACTTCATCTCTTTCATGCGAGATCTGCGAAACGAATTTCTAGAGATAGCGAGTTTGAGAGAATGGACGCCATCGACCGCAAGATCCTGACCGTGCTTCAGGCGGACGCGAATATCTCGATCGCGGAGCTCGCCGACCGCGTCGGGCTCTCGCAGACCCCGTGCTGGAAGCGCATCCAGAAGCTCGAACAGTCCGGCGTGATCCTGAAGCGGGTCGCCCTGGTCGCGCCCGAAAAGATCGGCCTCGGCCTCACCGTCTTCGTCCAGATCGAGACGGCGGACCATTCCGGCCCCTGGCTGGAGAAATTCGCCCAGATGGTGGCCGCCATGCCGGAGGTGATGGAGTTCTACCGGATGGCGGGGGATGTCGACTACATGCTGCGCGTCGTCGTCGCCGACATGGCCGCCTATGACGGCTTCTACAAGAAGCTGATCGAGACGATCCCGCTCAAGAACGTCACGTCGCGCTTCGCGATGGAACGGATCAAGGCGACGACGGCCTATAAGGTGCCAGACCTGCCCCGCACCTGAGGAACAGGGGACAACGCGCCGCGCATGACAGCGCGGCACGGCAGATGCTACGTAACGGACAGTTCGCCATTCGCGCTGCCCGAGGAGCCGTTTTGTCCGCTTCCCGCTCCGTTCTCCTGATCATCGGCGGCGGCATTGCCGCCTACAAGATGCTGGAAGTCATCCGCCGGCTGAAGGATCGCGGCATCGCCTCGCGCTGCATCGTGACCAAGGCGGGCGAGCAGTTCGTCACGCCGCTCACCGTCTCGTCGCTGGCCGGCGAACGCTGCTTCACCGATATGTTCTCGCTGACCGACGAGGCCGATATCGGCCATATCCAGCTCTCGCGCTCGACCGATCTCGTCGTGGTCGCGCCCGCCACCGCAGACCTGATCGCCAAGATGGCGAACGGGCATGCCGACGATCTCGCCTCGACGGCGCTGCTCGCCACCGACAAGCGCGTGCTGATCGCCCCCGCGATGAACCCGCGGATGTGGCAGCATCCGGCGACGCGGCGGAACATGGCGCAACTCGAAAAGGACGGCGTCCTCGTCGTCGGCCCCAATGTCGGGGCGATGGCGGAGCGCGGCGAGAGCGGGCCGGGCCGCATGGCCGAGCCGCCGGAAATCCTCGCCGCGATCGAGGCGGCGCTGGCCGGTGAAAAGCCCAATGCCCAGCGCGCCATCGGCTTCCTCGGCCGGCTGCCGGGCGGCGAGCATGCGACCGGCTCGCTCGCCGGGCAGCATGTGCTGATCACCTCGGGGCCGACGCATGAGCCGATCGACCCCGTGCGCTACATCGCCAACCGCTCCTCCGGGAAGCAGGGCCACGCCATCGCGGCCGCTGCCGCCGCTGCCGGGGCGCGGGTCACGCTGGTCAGCGGGCCGGTGAACCTGCCCGATCCGACCGGCGTCGAGACCATCCATGTCGAATCGGCGCGCGAGATGCTCGCCGCCGTCGAGACCGCATTGCCGGCCGATATCGCAATCTTCGCCGCCGCCGTCGCCGATTGGCGCGTGGCCGACGCGGCCTCCGACAAGCTGAAGAAGGACGGCAAGGCCTTGCCGCCGCTCTCCCTGGTCGAGAATCCCGACATCCTCGCGACCGTCGCGCATCGCAAGAGCGGGCGGCCTCCGCTCGTCGTCGGCTTCGCGGCGGAAACGCAGAACGTGATCGACTATGCCCGCGCCAAGCTCGCCCGGAAGGGCTGCGACCTGATCGTCGCCAACGATGTCGGCGGCACCGGCGTGATGGGCGGCGATGCCAATACCGTGCACCTCGTCACGCCGGCGGGCGTCGAGACCTGGCCGACCCTGCCGAAAGGCGAGGTCGCCGCCCGGCTGATCGCCCATATCGCGGGGCTCGCGCCGGCCCGGCTGGCGGATTGACGATGACCACCGTCCTCCTGCAGCGCCTTCCGCATGGCGCCGACCTGCCCTTGCCGGCCTATGAGACGGAAGGCGCGGCCGGGCTCGACCTGCGCGCCGCCATCGGCGAGGCCGTCACGCTCGCGCCCGGCGCACGCGCGCTCGTTCCGACCGGGCTGTCGATGCAACTGCCCGTCGGTTTCGAGGGACAGATACGGCCACGCTCGGGATTGGCGCTGCGCCACGGCGTCACCGTCCTGAATGCGCCCGGCACGGTCGACAGCGACTATCGCGGCGAGGTTTCGGTCGTGCTGATCAACCATGGCAATGAGCCCTTCACGATCACGCGCGGCGATCGCATCGCCCAGCTCGTCGTCGCTCCGGTGACCCATGCCCGACTTTCGGAGGTCGACAGGCTCGATGAGACCGCGCGCGGTGCCGGCGGCTACGGCTCGACCGGCATTAGCGGCGGCGCCAAAGCGGGGAGCCGGCCATGATCCTGCTCTCGCGCCGCAGCCTGCTCGCCATCGCTGCCGTGGTCGATATCGCGCTGCATGCGAGACCTTCGCCGGTCGCGGCCAAATTGCTGGCCGCGCGCCATGCCCTGCCGCCGCGCCATCTCGAAACCCTGCTGCAGACGCTGGTGCGCGTCGGCATCCTCAAGGGCGTGCGGGGGCCGCGCGGCGGCTACGAACTCGCCCGCGAGCGGCGCAAGATCACGGCCGGCGACATCGCGCGCGCCGCGATGCAGGAGGCCATCGAGGAGGCGCTCGGGCCGGAGCCGCAGTCTCGGCTGGTCGACGAGGTCATCGGGCCTGAAGTGGAGCAGGCCTCGGCCGCGTTCCTCGCCGCGCTCGACACGGTGACGGTCGAGGAACTGTGCCGCAGGGCGCAGGCGAAGGCCGTCTTCGGCGAGCCCGGCACGAAGCCAGATTTCACAATCTGATGATGTGATTTATTTCTTTGTTCGACAATTTCTGTGAATTGATCTAGCGTCGCGACCAAACGTTCTCTCGTCCAGAGGAGTCATGTCATGGCCGAAGCACAGAAGACGACGAAGGCGCCCGGACGCGGACGCATCTACAATTCGATCACCGACACGATCGGCGATACGCCGCTGGTCAAGCTCAACCGCCTGCCGGCCGAGCGCGGGGTCAAGGCGACGATCCTGGCCAAGCTCGAATTCTTCAACCCGATCTCGAGCGTGAAGGACCGCATCGGCGTCAACATGATCGATGCGCTGGAGGCCTCCGGCGCGCTCAAGCCCGGCGGCACGCTGATCGAGCCGACCTCGGGCAATACCGGTATCGCGCTCGCCTTCGTCGCGGCCGCGCGCGGCTATCGCCTGATCCTGGTGATGCCGGAGACGATGTCGCTGGAGCGGCGCAAGATGCTCGCCCTGCTCGGCGCCGAGCTGGTGCTGACCCCCGGCCCCGGCGGCATGCGCGGCGCGGTCGCCAAGGCCGAGGAGCTCAAGGCCGAGATCGCAGGCTCGATCATCCCGCAGCAGTTCGAGAACCCGCATAATCCCGAGATCCACCGCAAGACGACGGCCGAGGAGATCTGGAACGACACTGAAGGCGCGGTCGACATCGTCATCTCCGGCGTCGGCACCGGCGGCACGATCACCGGCGTCGGCCAGGTGCTGAAGGCGCGCAAGCCGGGCGTGAAGATGGTCGCGGTCGAGCCGGAGGATTCCCCGGTCCTGTCGGGCGGCCAGGCCGGCCCGCACAAGATCCAGGGCATCGGCGCCGGCTTCGTGCCGGGCATCCTCGACCGCGGAATCATCGACGAGGTCGTCACCGTCGGAAACCAGACCGCCTTCGAGACGGCCCGCGCGCTCGCCAGGAGCGAGGGCATTCCGGCCGGCATCTCGTCCGGCGCGGCGGTCGCGGCGGCGCTCGAAGTCGGCGCCCGGCCGGAGAATGCCGGCAAGACCATCGTGGTGATCATCCCCTCCTTCGCCGAGCGCTACATCTCCAGCGCCCTGTTCGAGGGTCTGTGACCGAAACGGCGATCCAGATCGTCCGGCTGGCCGAGAGCCTGCCGGACGATTTCGAGGCCCTGCGCCAGGAAGCAAGCGCGGAAAGCTACCGCTTCGTCGAGGGGCTGCGCGAGGAATGGCTCGCCGGCCGTTATGGCGGCGAGGACGAGCGCTTCGTCACCTTCGCCGCCTTCCATGAGGGCGAATTGGCCGGGGTCGGCGCGCTGACGCCCGACCCTTACGATCCCGCACCCGACCTCCTGCGCGTCCGGCATGTCTATGTCCGGCCGCTGCATCGCGGCGCCGGCGTCGGCCGCATGATCGCTGCAGCGCTGATCCAGCAAGGGCTGGACTTGGCGCCCAGGCTGTCATTGCGCTCCGCCGACCCTCGCGCGAGCGATTTCTGGGAAGCGAACGGCTTCGCGCCCGATACGGGCGGAACGCGCCGCTCGCATCTGCTGACGCGGTGAGCAGATACCTTCTGGTAAGCCCATCCAGAACGATGCCGTCATCCCGGACAAGCCGCGTCAGCGGCGCCGATCCGGGATCCATCGGAGGCCTCCGGCGCTCTACGATGGATCCCGGGGCAAGCCCGGGATGACGTCGTGGTTTTCCAGAAAACCGAACGCGTCTCAGCGCACCAAAACCAGCCGGTTGTTCCAGGGATCGGTGACCGTCGGCGCGCCGTCGGCCTCGCTGCCGCCGGCCGCCAGGATGCGCTGGCGCATCGCCGCGAAATCGGCCTCGCCATGCGCGACCAGCTCGAAGCGGTCGAGCCCTGCTTCGCCCGGCTGGCGCGGACCGGCGCCGCGGCTGCCCCAGATATTGCCGGCGATATGGTGGTGATAGTCGCCGCTGGAGAGGAAGCTCGCGCCGGGATAATGCACCATCAGGTCGAAGCCGAGCAGATCGCGGTAGAAGGCCTCCGCCGCCGCCGTGTCACCGACGCGCAGATGGATATGGCCCATCCCCGTGCCCTCGGGCATGCCGGCATAGGTCGCCTCATCGGCTTCGCCGAGCAGCTTGTCGAGGTCGAGCCGCTCGGTCGCCATGGCGATGCCGCCATCCGGCTTGCGCGGCCATTCCTCACGCTTCCGGTCGCGATAGATCTCGATGCCGTTGCCTTCGGGATCGGAGAGATAGAGCGCCTCGCTGACGAGATGGTCGGAAGCGCCCTCAAGCGGAATGCGCGTGACCGCGGCATGCCTCAGCCAGTTGGCGAGATCGCGCCTGGACGGCAAGAGGATGGCAAGATGGAACAGGCCGGCGGCCGAAGTCGGCCGGGCCGCGCCCGCCACCAGCCGGACGAGCGCCTGACCGCCGATGCCGAGCTCGGCGCTTGTTGCATCCTGGCGGATCAGGCCCAGGCCGATCGCGTCCCGGTAATAGGCTGTCAGCGCGGGGAGATCGCGGACCCGCAGCGTCACGGCGCCGATGAAGACCGGCGCCTTGTGGGCTTCGAGGGTGGCGGCGGGGGCCGTCCGTTCGATGGTTGCGACCATGGAAGATCCTTTCGCGGCGGCCATGCCGGCCGCATCCCTAAAATGGCGCTTCCACCTGGTCTTGTCGCCTCCCCGACCGGCAAGGCTGCGATTGCACGGCTGCAATCACGTCGTCAGCCGGGGCGCGGCCGGTCGATGGCGAAATGGCGGAACCAGCGCTTCTCCCGCCCGCTCGCCAGCGCGCCGATCAAGCGCGAGGCCATGAAGCTGAAGGTGATGCCGTTGCCGCCATAGCCGTAAGCCGCGAGCAGGCGCGGTTGTCCCGGCACGCGCCCGATCAAGGGCAGGCCATCCTCGGTCTGGCCGAAGGCGCCGGACCAGGCATGGCTCAGATCGAGATCAGCCTGCGGGATCAGGGCGTGCAGGCGCGCCTGCAACGCCTTCGTTTTTTCGGGACCGACGGCCTCGCGCTTTTCGGGATCGTCGAATTCCTCGTCCTCGCCACCGAAGACGATGCGGCCGTCCGTCGTGGTGCGGCAGTAGCAGTAATCTTCCGACGCTTCCCAGACGAGCGCCGGGCCGGGCCAGAGCGCCTGCGGCTGTTGCGGCACCGTCGCGATCGCCCAGCTCGACGCGACGCGGTGCAGGTCGTCCTGGACACAATCCGGCATCACATAGCCGGTCGCGAGCACGATTTGGCTGGCCTCGACGATCCGCCCGCTCGCGAGGGTGACTGCGGCTGCGGTGCCGGCGCCTTCGAAGGCCACGGCCTCGTCGCGGATCAACCTGGCCCCCCGCCGCGCGGAGATGGCGAGAAGCCCATGGCAGAGGCTGAGCGGATCGGCCTCGGCCGAGCCCGGCGAGACGATGGCAGCGGCGCGGTCGAAGCCGAAGGCCTCGCGCAGGGCGGCATGCTCGACGAAGCTGCCGGGCAGCCCGGCCCGCTCGCGCAGCGTGGCCTCCTCCAGCAGCTCGCGCGGGCCGCTCTCGCCTGCCGCGAGATAGACGGTCTGGCGGGGCGAGAAACCGCAGGGAATGGCGAGCTCGCCGATCAGGCTGCGCAAGCCCTGGACGGCCTCGAAACTCAGCCGGTAGACCTCGGTAGCGGCCGAAAAGCCGTAGAGGGCCGCGAGTTCGGACAGTTTGAGGTCGATTTCCCATTGCAGCATCGCGGTCGATGCCGCCGTGCTGCCGAAGCCTTCGCCCTCGCGGTCGATCAGCACGACATCGCGGCCCATCGCCGTCAGGTGTTCGGCGATCATCGCACCGGTGATGCCGGCGCCGACGATGGCGACGTCGCAGCGCGTATCGGCCTCGAGCTCGCGACTCGGGGGGCGCGCCAGGCCGTCGAGCCAGGGGCCCTTGCCCGTGCGCAGGTCGTCGTGGCGTGTCGTCTGGGGGTCGAGCATCAATCCGCCCTTGCCGGGCCGACCCGGTCTGCCATGGTCGCCCCACGCTGGCCGAGCGGCTTCGGCCGCCCGATCGTGGTGTCATGCGCCGTCTGGTGCTCCAGCTCGGCATTGAGCTCAGCCCCCGCCAGGACGATCGTCGCCGAGAGCCAGAGCCAGGTCATGAACACGACGACGGTCGCGAGCGAGCCATAGGCCGCCGTGTAGTTGCCGAGCGTCGAGACATACCAGGAGAACAGGTAGGAGGCCGCGCCCCAGAACAGGGCTGCGGCAATGGCGCCGGGCATCACCCAGACGAAGCGCACGCGCTCGCGGCTCGGGCCGATCCAGTAGAGAACCGCGATCGAGAGTGTCGCCATGACGAAGAAGGACGGCCAGCGGACGAGGCGGATCAGGCGTTCAAGCTCGGAATGGAAGGGAAACAGCGCCGTAACGACCGGCAGGCTGGCGATAGCGATGAGTGCAGCCGTAAGCAGCACGACGCCGCTGACGGTGGTGAACAGCGAGATCGCGTTGAGCTTGAGGAAGCTGCGCTTCTCGGCCTCACGATAGATGATGTTCAGCGCATCGAAGAGCGCCTTCACCGCGGCATTGGCCGACCAGGTCGCGACGCCCAGGCTGATCCAGAAGGTCAGCGACAGGGTGACGCCGGACTGCGTCGAGAGCCGCATCGCCTGCTCGTGGATGAGCTCGCGCGCGGCCTGCGGGAACATGGTCGTCACCGTGTCGAGCTGCTCGGCGATCGTCGCTGGGTCGGTGAAATAGCGGTAGATCGTGACCAGCAGGGACAGGGCCGGCACGAGCGAGAGCAGCGTGAAGAAGGCGACCGCGCCGGCGAGCGAGGTCAGGCGGTTATCGGCGACATTGCCGATGAAGCGCAGCAGCACGTCCTTCCAGCCGAGCCAGGTCATCTGCAGCGGGGACCTGGCGAGGCGGCCGCGCACGGCTTCCTCCCGGCGGCGCCCGAGCTTGTCGGCCACCACTCCCGACAGATAGCCGAGCGCGACCCCGATCCCGGCGGCGCCCGTGATCCGTTTGAGGAAAGCCATATCGGAATTCGCGCTCCACCTGCCGTTTCTGCCACAGCTTGCGAGCAACGGGCCGCGTTCGCAATCGTTCCGGCCGGGAGCCGGCGACAGGGCCGCTTAGGCGATTGTTAACCTTAATGCTTCGTTATGACGGGGCGCAGCCGCGAGCGGCAGGCGCTTGTCTGTCCTTCCGGATACGCCCGATGACGAAGCTGTTCAGAACCGGCCTGACGGGCCTCGCGATCCTGCTGTCGGGCGCGGCCTATGCGGCCGACCTGCGCAAGATCGCCTTGCCGCCCGCGCCGGACCTGCCGGCGCTCTATTCCTGGACCGGTTTCTATGCGGGTCTCCAGGGCGGCTATGCCTGGGGCGACAGTCGCGTGCGGATCGGCGGGGGCTTCGCACCCGTCAGCTTCCGCATCGGCGCGGATTCGGCTTTCGGCGGCGCCCATGCCGGCTTCAACTACCAACTCGGCGGCATCGTGCTCGGCGTCGAGGGCGATGTCGAAGCGCTGAACAGCCGCAGCCGCTTCGATGGGATCGGTCTCTCCGCCCGCGTCAGCCAGGACTGGCAGGGCTCGGCTCGCGCCCGCCTCGGCCTCGCCTTCGACCGCTGGATGGTTTTCGGCACCGGCGGCGTCTCCTTCACCGAATACGAGCGTCGCATCTTCGCGCCCGGTGCCGGCTTCGGCGAACGGCTGACCAGCGCCCGGACCGGCTGGAATGTCGGCGCCGGCGTCAATTTCGCCTTCACCGATCACCTGATCCTCGGCGCCGAGTACCGCTACACCGATTTCGGGCGAAACCGCTTCGCCTCGTCCGGCGCCTTCCCGGGCCTGACCGGCTCGCAGGAGCTGTCGAGCCATAGCGCCCGCGCCAGCGTCGCCTACAAGTTCTGAGACTTTCTCAAAACCCCGTGCGCTGGCGGATGGCGGCGGCCAGCGTGCCGTCGTCGAGATAGTCGAGCTCGCCGCCAACCGGCACGCCATGGGCGAGCCTGGTCACCTTCACCGGCAGATGCGCCAGGAGATCGGTGATGAAATGCGCCGTGGTCTGGCCGTCGACCGTGGCGCTCAGCGCAAGGATGATCTCCCTCACCGCCGTATCGGAGGCGCGCGCCACCAGCGCGTCGAACGAGAGATGCTCCGGCCTGATACCATCGAGCGCCGAGAGCACGCCGCCGAGCACATGATAGCGGCCGGAGACCGCGCCCGAGCGCTCCAGCGCCCAGAGATCGGAGATGTCGGCGACGACGACGATCAATGAATCGTCGCGGCGCGGGTCGGTGCAGAGCCCGCAGGGGTCGCGGGTATCGACATTGCCGCAGCGGGCGCAGACGACGATGCGCTCGCGCGCCACGGCCATCGCCTCGGAGAGCGGGCCGAGCAGTTGCTCGCGCTTCTTGACGAGATGCAGCGCCGCACGCCTTGCCGAGCGCGGTCCGAGCCCCGGTAATTTGGCCAGGAGCTGGATCAGCCTTTCGATCTCGGGACCGGCAATGGCGCGGGACATGGAGGCAAGCGACCTTCTAACTCCTCTCAGCCCTCATCCTGAGGAGCCGCGAAGCGGCGTCTCGAAGGATACTCCAGAGCACGCTGGAACATCCTTCGAGACGCAGCCTATCGGCTGCTCCTCAGGATGAGGGCTGAGAGGAAAGCCTCAAAACAGCTTCATGCCGGGCGGGATCGGCAGGCCCTTGGTGATCTCGGCCATGCGCTCCTGCATGACGCGCTCGCCGCGCGTGCGGGCGTCGTTGGCGGCGGCGACGATCAGGTCCTCGAGGATCTCGCGCTCGTCCGGCACCATCAGGCTCGGGTCGATCTTGACGCCCTTGAGCGCGCCCTTGGCCGTCATCGTCACCGTGACCATGCCGCCGCCGGCGCCGCCCTCGACCTCGATCGAGTCCAGCTCGGCCTGCATGTCGGCCATCTTCTGCTGCATCTGCTGCGCCTGCTTCATCAGGCCCATCATGTCACGCACGGGACATCCTCCTCGTAATCGTCAGAAATCGACGCCGTCGAAATCCGGTTCGGAATCGTCGAACAGGGGCTCGGCATCGGGCAGGTACTCGTCTTCGGTCGGCACGGACGCCGCCGCCTCGGCAGCGGCGATGGCGCGGGGATCGCGGACATCGACGATGCGCGCGCCGGGGAAGCGCTCCAGCACCGCCTTGACGGCAGGGTGAGCCGCGGCGTCGTTCTCGCGCTGATCCTTTGCCGCCGCGGCCTGCTCGCGCATGGTGGCGCCGCCTTCGTCATTGACGACGGCGACCATCCAGGTCTGGCCGGTCCATTCCTTGAGGCGGCGGGAGAGATCTTGCGCGAGCGTGCGCGAGGCGCCCTCGGCCAGCGCGAACTCGACCCGGCCGGGCTCGAAGCGAACCGGGCGGATGTCGCGTTCCAGCGCGATCTTCAGCGTGATGTCGCGATGCTGGGAAGCCAGCGCAACGACATCCTCCAGCGAGGCGACGATCGCCATCGGCGCTGCCGCCGCACGCGCGACCGGCACGGGCGCGGGATTGGCGCTGGCGAGGATCGGGCGAGCGGCGAGCGCGGTGTTGCCGCCGCCGGAAGGCGGACGCGGCATGCCCATGCCATTGCCGCCGCCATTACCGTTGCCGGCGGGAACCGAGCCCATGCCGTCGCGCAGCATCTTCAGCGCCTCGTCCGGCGTCGGCAGGTCGGCGGCATGGGCGAGGCGGACGAGGACCATCTCGGCGGCCATCACTGGCCGGTCGGCCTGCTTCACCTCGGCAATGCCCTTGAGCAGCATCTGCCAGGTGCGGGCGAGGATGCGGACCGAGAGACGCTGGGCGAAATCGCCGCCGCGTACACGCTCGGCCTGGGCGAGGCTGTTGTCCTTCACAGCCTCGGGCACGAGCTTGAGGCGGGTGACGAGATGGGTGAATTCGGCGAGGTCGTTCAACACCACCACCGGATCGGCGCCGGCATCGTATTGCGCCCGCAATTCTCCGAGCGCGGCGGCGATGTCGCCCTTCATCACGGCTTCGAAGAGATCGATGACGCGGGCCCGGTCGGCAAGGCCGAGCATCGAGCGGATATCGTCGAGCGTGATCCGGCCAGCTGCATGCGCGATGGCCTGGTCCAGAATCGAAAGGGAGTCGCGCACCGAGCCTTCGGCGGCGCGGGCGATCGCCGCGAGCGCCTCCTGCTCGGCATCGACGCTCTCGGCCCGGCAGATCGTGGCGAGATGGTCGACCAGCATGTCGGATTCGACGCGGCGCAGGTCGAAGCGCTGGCAGCGCGAGAGCACCGTGATCGGCACCTTGCGGATCTCCGTCGTCGCGAAGATGAACTTCGCATGCGGCGGCGGCTCCTCCAGCGTCTTCAGGAAGGCGTTGAAGGCGCCGGTCGAGAGCATATGCACCTCGTCGACGATATAGACCTTGTAGCGGGCCGAGACCGGCGCATAGCGCACGGCGTCGTTGATCTGGCGGATGTTGTCGACGCTGTTGTTCGAGGCGGCGTCGATCTCCATCACGTCGATATGGCGGCCCTCGATGATCTCGCGGCAATGGATGCCGAAATCGCGGAGCTCCGTGGTCGGGGCGCCCTGCCCGTCGGGCGTCTGGAAGTTCAGCGCGCGCGCCAAGATGCGGGCGGTCGTGGTCTTGCCGACGCCGCGGACGCCGGTCAGCATCCAGGCCTGCGGGATGCGGCCGGCCGCGAAGGCGTTGGTCAGGGTGCGCACCATCGCTTCCTGGCCGATCAGGTCACCGAAATGCGCCGGACGATACTTGCGCGCGAGCACGCGATAGGGCGCGGGCGCCCCAGTGGCGGCGGGCGGCGGCGCAGGCGCCGGATCGAAACCGGCAAATCCCGGTTCGTCAGCAGAGGCGGCGTCGATTGGGTCGGTCATGCGGACTGGTTTCGCCAATCGGGAGGCGAGGGTCAATGGCGCCGCGCCGGCTCCGTGTTCGGTCCGGCGCTTTATCGGGCGCATGAGGTGGGAGGCTGGACGAAGACCCGTTCGGTCTCGTTAGGGCTGCTTCCTTCCGGACCTGACCCGGTTGGCGAGTGAGACGTCCCTCGCCAACCTCCCGCCCGCTATATCGGGGATGTCTCGGAGAATCGCAAGCCGGCATCGCAGCGGCGCGAAGCTTCGTCGCAGCCGGCGCCAAATCTGCCAGTTTGGCGTTGACTTGGTGTCGTCCATCCGTCATAAGCCCGCGACTTGCGCAGCCGAAAGGTGGCGCAGACCCTTATCGCATGACAGGCTCGGTTGGCCATGCTTTCCCCGGAAAGCCGCGGCCGTCGTGCTCATAAAGGCCCCGGAGACGGACCGTGAAGAGAACCTATCAACCCAGCAAGCTGGTTCGCAAGCGCCGCCACGGCTATCGCGCCCGCATGGCGACCAAGGGTGGCCGCAAGGTCATCGCCGCTCGCCGCGCCCACGGCCGCAAGCGCCTGTCGGCCTGACGAGCCCTGGCGCGTCACGACAGCGCGCCGGTTTCGGAAGACAGGCCAATCGCCATGCGCCTCGCCCGTCTGACGCAACGCAAAGAATTTCTGGCGGCGGCCGATCACGGCCGCCGTTTTCGTTCGTCCGCCTTCATGGCGCAGGTGCGCGACGCCGCGCCCGACGAGCCCCGCAAGGGCGGCGAACCCGTGGCCTTGAGGCTCGGCCTCACCGCCTCGCGCAAGACCGGCAATGCCGTGAAGCGCAACCGCATCCGCCGGCGCCTGCGCGAAGCGGCCAAACAGGCGCTCGCCAACCAGACCGAACGGCCCTGCGACGTCGTGATCGTCGCCCGCTCCGACGTGCTGACCGCGCGATTTAAGGCGCTCGTCGCCGATCTTTCGGTTGCCATCGACCGGGCAAAGCCTCACAAGCCGCGTGAAGCAGCCTTTGCCGACAGGCGCCGCCCGCCCCCCAAGCGCGGCACGCCTGCGCAAGCCTGACCTGCCGCGCCCCGACCCTGCCGGACCAAGCGAGATCCGTTTCCGACCATGATGAAAGAAGACAACCGCAATCTGCTTCTCGCGATCGTCATGTCCGTGGTCGTGCTGCTCGGCTGGCAGTTCTTCTACGGCGTGCCGCAGATGGAAAAGCAGAAGCAGGCCGCGCAGCAGGCCCAGAGCCAGCAGGCGCCCGCCGCTTCCGGCTCCGCTCCCGCCCCCTCGACGCCCGGCCAGCCCGCCGGCTCGGTCGCGCCCGGCACCGCTGCCCCGCAGCAGATCGGCACCCGCGAGCAGGCGCTGGCCGCGAGCGCCCGCGTCAAGATCGACACGCCCAAGATCGCCGGCTCGATCTCGCTGACCGGGGCGCGCATCGACGACGTCTCGCTCAAGGCCTATCGCGAGACGGTCGACCCGAAGAGCGCGAACATCATCCTGCTCTCGCCGATCGGCGGGCCGAACGCCTATTATTCCGATTTCGGCTGGGTCGCGGCGCCCGGCACCGCCGTGCCGCTGCCGAATGCGACGACGGTCTGGACCGCCGACAGCCAGGTGCTGACCCCGGCCAAGCCGGTGACGCTGAGCTGGGACAACGGCCAGGGCCTGACCTTCAAGCGCA
The DNA here is from genome assembly GCF_042700715.1 of Allobosea sp. UC22_33. Taxonomy (NCBI): domain Bacteria; kingdom Pseudomonadati; phylum Pseudomonadota; class Alphaproteobacteria; order Hyphomicrobiales; family Alloboseaceae; genus Allobosea; species Allobosea sp. UC22_33. The sequence continues at coordinate 5,007,236 of NZ_CP170556.1, read as the reverse complement.
TCGTCAGCGTCGACGACAACGCCATGTTCACGATCCGCGACGAGGTCGAGAACAAGGGCGGCGCCGCCGTCACCCTGTTCCCCTACGGACAGATCGTCCGCCAGGGCAAGCCGCCGACACTGGGCTATTACGTGCTGCACGAGGGCCTGGTCGGCAATCTCGGCGAGCAGGGCCTGCAGGAATACACCTACGACAAGCTCGACAAGGAGCCGCTGCTGTCGCCGGGCACCACCGGCAAGGCCTGGAAGGACGCCGTCGGCGGCTTCGTCGGGATCACCGACAAGTACTGGGCCGCCGCGGTCATCCCCGACCAGCAGCGCAAGTACGAGGGCCGCTATTCCTCGGTCCAGACCGGCACCGGCCATACCTACCAGGCCGATTTCCTCGGTGAGGGCGTCGCGGTCGCTCCGGGCGCCACGGCCTCCTCGAACGCCCGCATGTTCGCCGGCGCCAAGGAAGTCGCGGCCATCGACGGCTATGAGAAGAATCTCGGCATCAAGCGCTTCGAGCTCCTGATCGACTGGGGCTGGTTCTATTTCATCACCAAGCCGCTCTTCTTCGTCCTCGACTGGATCTACAAGCACATCGGCAATTTCGGTGTCGCGATCCTGATCGTCACGGTGCTGCTCAAGACGCTGTTCTTCCCGCTCGCCAACAAGTCCTACGCCTCGATGGCGAAGATGAAGGCGATGCAGCCGGAAATGACGGCGATCCGCGAGCGCTACGCCGACGACAAGATGAAGCAGCAGCAGGCTCTGATGGAGCTGTACAAGACACAGAAGATCAATCCCGTAGCAGGCTGCTGGCCGGTGCTGCTGCAGATCCCGGTGTTCTTCGCGCTCTACAAGATCCTGTTCATCACCATCGAGATGCGGCATGCGCCGTTCTTCGGCTGGATCCACGATCTCGCGGCGCCGGACCCGACGAACCTGTTCAACCTGTTCGGTGCGCTGCCCTTCACCCCGCCGGCCATGCTGCATCTCGGCCTGTGGCCGATCATCATGGGCGTCACGATGTTCATCCAGATGAAGATGAACCCGGAGCCGCCGGACCCGGTGCAGAAGATGATGTTCACCTGGATGCCGGTGTTCTTCACCTTCCTGCTCGGCTCGTTCCCGGCCGGCCTGGTGATCTACTGGAGCTGGAACAACCTGCTCTCGGTGCTCCAGCAGGGCTACATCATGAAGAAGAACGGGGTGAAGATCGAACTCTTCGACAACCTCAAGGGGCTATTCGGCAAGAAGCCGGCAGCGCCCACTGTGCCGGCGGCACCCAAGCCCGCCAACGGCAACAAGAAGTGAGTGATCGAAGGGCGGGGTTTCCCGCCCTTCGCTTTTGAAGGCCCTCGACCCGATGCCATTGCCCGATCCGAGCACGCGCCATCCGATTCCCGGCTGGAAGGGCACCGCCTTCCTGAAGGCGGTGGTCGACCATCCGCTGATCGCGGTCGGCGACTACAGCTATTACGACGACTCGCGCGGGCCGGAGCATTTCGTCGCCCGCTGCGTGCGCTATCATTTCGACTTCATCGGCGACCGCCTGATCATCGGGAAATTCGTCGCGATCGCGCAAGCCGCGCAGTTCATCATGAACGGCGCCAACCATCCGATCGGTGGCTTCTCGACCTTTCCCTTCCAGATGTTCGGCCTCGGCGATCCCGAGAGCCTGAAGCGACCCGGCCCGAACAATCGCGGCGACATGGTGATCGGCAACGATGTCTGGATCGGGCGCGAGGCGGTGATCATGCCGGGCGTGACGATCGGCGACGGCGCGATCATCGGCACGCGGGCGCAGGTGACCAGAGACGTGCCTGCCTATGCGGTCGTCGCCGGCAATCCCGGCCGCGTCGTCAAGATGCGCTTTCCGCCGGAGATCGTCGCGGAGCTGCTGGCGGTCCGCTGGTGGGATTGGCCGGCCGACAGGATCGCGCGTCATGTCGACGCGATCCAGGGCGCCGATATCGACGCGCTGCGCGCAGCCGTGTAGGCAAGGCATCATGACCACATCGACGACAAAGCCTTATGACGCCGAGGAGATCGAGGCCGCCCGCAAGCTCTTCGAGGGGCCGTGGGATTTCGTCTGGGCCTCGACCAAGATCGACGACCTGCCGCCGATGGTCGGGCAGGAGATCGCCTTCGCCGGACGCTCCAATGTCGGCAAGTCGAGCCTGATCAACGCGCTGACGCGGCGCAACGCGCTGGCGCGGACCTCGCATACGCCCGGCCGGACGCAGCAGCTCAACTTCTTCCGCCAGGTCGAGCACGAGGAGCCCGCCGGGGCAGGATCTACCGGCAGCAAGCGCTCGCGCGAAAAGCCGGTTCCGGTTTATTCGCCCCATGCGCCGACCATCGTCGACATGCCCGGCTACGGCTATGCCGCCGTCGGCAAGGAGAAGGTCGCCGCCTGGACCCGGCTGATCCACGATTACCTGCGCGGCCGTGCCAACCTGATGCGCGTCTATGTGCTGATCGATGCCCGCCACGGCATCAAGGATGTCGACGGCGCCGTGCTGGAGACGCTCGACAAGGCCGCGGTGTCCTACCAGGTCGTGCTGACCAAGGGCGACGCGCTGAAGCCAGCCGACCAGACATTCATGACCGAGGCGACCTTCGACGAGATCAAGCGCCGCCCGGCGGCCTTCCCCGAGGTGCTGCTGACCTCCAGCGAGACGGGCGCCGGCATGCCGGAATTCCGTGCCGCGATCGGCCGGGTTCTGGCCGAGCGCGCCTGAGCGCCATGACCGCGACGCCCCTGCATCTGGCCCTTGCTGCCCTGATGGGCTTCGCCGGCGTCGCCTTGCTGGCGGCCGCGGCCCACATCACCGGCACGGCCAATGTCCAGACAGCCGGGCAGATGCTGCTGTTCCATGCCTCCGTGATCATCGGTGCCACTGCGGCGCGCAGGGGTGGACATCTCCATGACCTGCTGGCGCGGATCGCGCTCTCGGCGATCATCGTGGGTGCGGCCCTGTTCGCGGCCGATCTCGCCCGGCGCGGCTTCGCCAATGAGGCGCTGTTTCCGCGCGCCGCGCCGATCGGCGGCTGGTTCATGCTCGGCGGCTGGCTCGGGCTGGCCGTCGCTGCCGTGACCGCGAAGCGCAGCTGAGCGGCGTCAGCGTTCTTCCGCCTCGGTCGATCTTGAGCTAGAAGCGCCCCGCATCTGTCCTTGCGGCCGCGCGGAGCCTGCCCGAATGACCGACCATCCCAACCTGACGCCGTCGCAATCCGCCGAGCTGCTGGTGCAGGCGCTGCCGCATATGCAGCGCTACGACCAGGAGATCATCGTCATCAAGTATGGCGGCAACGCCATGGGCGACGCGGCGACCGCCGAGGATTTCGCCGAGGATATTGTGCTGCTCGAGCAATCCGGCCTGAAGCCGGTCGTCTGCCATGGCGGCGGCCCTCAGATCGCGGCGATGCTGAAGAAGCTCGGCATCCAGTCCGAGTTCAAGCAGGGCCTGCGCGTTACCGACGAGGCGACCGTCGAGGTCGTCGAGATGGTATTGGCCGGCTCGGTCAACAAGGAGATCGTCGGCTACATCAGCCGCGAGGGCGGCCGCGCCATCGGGCTCTGCGGCAAGGACGGCAACATGGTCACCGCCCGCAAGGTCACGCGCACCGTCGTCGATCCCGATTCCAAGATCGAGGAGGTCCTGGACCTCGGCTTCGTCGGCGAGCCCGAGAAGGTCAACACGACCGTGCTCGACGCGGTGCTCAAGGCCGAGCTGATCCCGGTTCTGGCGCCGGTCTGCGCGGCCGCCGACGGCCAGACCTACAACGTCAATGCCGACACCTTCGCCGGGGCCATTGCGGGCGCGCTCAACGCCAAGCGCCTGTTGCTGCTCACCGACGTGCCGGGCGTCCTGAACAAGGACAAGCAGCTCATCCCCGAGCTCACGGTCGAGGAATGCCGCCACCTGATCGCGGACGGTACGATCTCCGGCGGCATGATCCCGAAGATCGAGACCTGCATCTACGCGCTGGAAAAGGGCGTGGAAGCCGTCGTCATCCTCGACGGCAAGGTGCCGCATGCGGCGCTGATCGAGCTCTTCACCGATACCGGCGCCGGCACGATCATCCGGCGGTGACGGACGTCTCTATCCCGGTCATTCCGGGCGAAGCGCAGCAAAGACCCGGAATCCATCATAGAGCGCAGCGCGCTTCGATGGATTCCGGATCGGCGCCGCAATCGCGGCTTGTCCGGAATGACAGCGGGGAGGGTTTCGGGCACGACCACCATTAAGCCCCCGCCAAGGACTTGCGGCGCAGACTCCGGCTCGCCACATCTCGGAGTCCGATGAATAGACTCGCAGACACCCCAGCCGCGACCCCGCCCCTGACGGCGGAAAGCTTCGCGCATGTCGACCACTGGATCTTCGATCTCGACAACACGCTGTACTCACATGAGAGCCGCGTCTGGCCGCAGGTCAACGAGCGCATCACGCTGTTCCTGCAGGAATTGTTCGGGCTCGACGGCCTGTCTTCGCATGCGCTGCGGCAATATTACTATCATCGCTACGGTACGACGCTGAAAGGGCTGATGGAGGAGCACCAGATCGACCCCGATCAGTTCCTCGACTTCGCCCATGATATCGACCTGACGCTGCTCGAGCCCAATCCGGAGCTCGGCGCGGCGCTGGCGGCCTTGCCCGGCCGGAAGCTGATCCTGACCAACGGCTCGGTCGGCCATGCCAGGAACGTTGCCGGCAAGCTCGGCATCCTCGACCAGTTCGAGGACATCTTCGACATCGTCCATGCCGGCTTCCTGCCGAAGCCCGAGCGCGCGACCTACGAGAATTTCCTCGCCAAGCACTCGGTCGATCCCGGCCGCGCCGCGATGTTCGAGGATATCGAAAAGAATCTGATCGTGCCGAGCGACCTCGGCATGAAGACCGTGTTGATCATCCCGCAGACGCCCGACCCCTTCCGCGAAGCCTGGGAGCAAGCCGCGATCGATGCCGGCCATGTCCATCATGTCACGGCCGATCTCACCGGCTTCCTGAGGCCGCTCGGGCGCTCGAACGAACAGCAAGGCTGAGCGGGAGGCGTTTCCTCCCGCCGGGGTTCCCTGAAAAAAGGAAATTCCGTTCTTCTTTACGAACTCCTTGGGAGCTGATACTGCTCCTGTCCGTTATAAAGAACGGATCGAGAGTTCCATGCCGTCACCGGACAAAGCCGCAGCCAAGCTGCATCCCGAGACCCGCCTCGTCCATGACGGCATCCAGCGTTCGCAGTTCGGCGAGACGTCCGAGGCCCTGTATCTGACGCAGGGCCATGTCTACGACAATGCCGCGCAGGCCGAGGGCCGCTTCCTGAACACCGATCCCGGCTTCCAGTACGGCCGGCTCGGCAACCCGACCACGGCAATGCTGGAGGCCCGCATGGCCTCCTTCGAAGGCGCCGAGGCCTGCCGCGCCACCGCGACCGGCATGGCCGCCGTCACCGCGGCGATGATGGCGCCGGTGCGGGCTGGCGATCATGTCGTCGCCGCGAGCGCGCTGTTCGGCTCCTGTCGCTACATCATCGAGGACCATCTGCCGCGCTACGGCGTCGAGACGACGCTGGTCGAGGGCACCGATCTCGATGCCTGGCGCAAGGCGGTTCGCCCCAACACCAAGCTGTTCTTCCTGGAATCGCCGTCGAACCCCACGCTGGAAGTGCTGGATATCGCCGCCATCGCGGAGATCGCGAAGGAAGCAGGCGCCAAGCTCGTCGTCGACAATGTCTTCGCCACGCCACTCTACCAGCGTCCCCTCGAACTCGGCGCCGATATCGTCGTCTATTCCGCGACCAAGCATATCGACGGCCAGGGCCGCTGCCTCGGCGGCCTGATCCTCGGCTCGAAGGAATTGATCGAGGCCGATATCCAGAACTACCTGCGCCAGACCGGCCCGATCCTCTCGCCCTTCAACGCCTGGGTGATGCTGAAGGCGCTGGAGACGCTGCCCTTGCGCGTCGCCAAGCAGGCGGAGAATGCGACGGCGGTCGCCGACTGGCTAGCGGCGCAGAGCAAGCCGACCAAGGTGATTTTCCCCGGCCACAAGAACCACCCGCAAGCCGAGATCATCAAGCGCCAGATGAGCGGTCCCTCGACGATGATCGCCTTCGAGGTGCCCGGCGGCAAGGACGGCGCCTATCGCCTGCTCGACGCCTGCAAGCTGATCCGGATCTCGAACAATCTCGGCGACGCCAAGAGCCTGATCGTCCATCCCGCGACCACGACGCATCAGCGCTTCACGCCTGAGGTGCGCGCCGCGATGGGCGTCAGCGACGGGCTTGTCCGCCTCTCGATCGGGCTGGAGCACCCCGACGACCTGATCGCCGATCTGGAGCAGGCGCTGGCGAAGGTTTGAGGGTTCCGGTCGGCAAGTCGGTACGGACAGCGCGGGGAACCCTCTCCCGTAGGGAGAGGGCAGGGTGAGGGGTAGGCCCTCGGACGCTTTGGCCGAGCCCTGACCGCTGCGCCGTTGGGTATCACCATACTGGTCCAGGGGCCGACACCTCACCCCTGCCCCTCTCCTTACAGGAGAGGGGTTCCCCGCGCCCTTCGGCACCGGCCTGTGGCCATCCCCGCTCGCCCCTGCTAAAGCGAAGCCGTTTTCCAGCCAGCCCTGAGAGGCCAGCATGCGTTCGGGCGAAGTGAAGCGCCGCACCAACGAGACCGATATCGCGGTCTCGCTCCTGATCGACGGCACCGGCAAGGCCGAGATCGCCACTGGCGTCGGCTTCTTCGACCATATGCTCGACCTGTTCGCCCGCCATTCGCTCATCGACCTCACGGTCAAGGTGAAGGGCGACACGCATATCGACGACCATCATTCGGTCGAGGATGCCGGCATCGCCATGGGCGAGGCCCTGAAACAGGCCCTCGGCAGCAAGAAGGGCATCCGCCGCTATGCCGATGTCCACCTGCCGATGGACGAGACGCTGACCCGCGTCGCCGTCGACGTCTCCGGCCGGCCGTTCCTGGTCTTCCGCACCGAGTTCAAGGCGCAGAAGATCGGCACCTTCGACACGGAACTGGTGCGCGAGTTCTTCCAGGCCTTCGCGATCAATGCCGGCATCACGCTGCATGTCGAGACGCTCTATGGCGACAACGCCCACCATATCGCCGAGAGCTGCTTCAAGGGGCTGGCGCGGGCGCTGCGGCAGGCGCTCGACGTCGATCCGCGCGAGGGCGACCGCGTGCCTTCGACCAAGGGTGCGCTGTAGGAGGTCCGAATGCCGTTCTACATCGTGATGACGCCGCCGCCCGACGGGGGTGACCGGCGCGAGGAGATCGAACAGGCGCGGCTGATCCCCGAGCATTTCGCCTGGGGCGCCTTCGTGCTCACGGGGCTCTGGCTGCTGGGCAAGCGGCTCTGGCTGGCGACGCTGCTCTTCGTGCTGGCCTGGATCGCGATCTTCTATATCCAGACCCGCTTCGGCCTGCATGCGACCGCGCTTGGGCTGATCTACTGGTCGATCGCGCTGTTCCTCGGCGCCGAGGGCAACAACCTCGTCGTCCGCAAGCTCACCCGCCAGGGCTGGCGGCTCGCCGATGTCGTCGAGGCCCGCACGCTGTCCGAGGCCGAGCGCCGCTATTTCGAGCGGGCGCTGGCCGGCGAAGCGACGCTGCCACGCGTCGAGGCCGCACCGGCGGCGGTCGCCGCCCGGCCGAGCGGCCCGCTGCCGATCATCGGGCTGTTCCCGGAGGCCCAGGGTCGATGAGCCAGAGCGTCGCGATCATCGATTACGGCTCGGGCAACCTGCACTCGGCCGCAAAAGCCTTCGAGCGGGCGGCGACTGAAGCCGGCATTCCCTCGACCATCCATGTCACCAGCGACACCGACATCGTGCGCGCGGCCGACCGGGTCGTGCTGCCCGGCGTCGGCGCCTTCGCCGATTGCCGGCGCGGGCTCGATGCCGTGCCGGGCATGGTCGAGACGCTGGAAGAGGTCGTGCGGGGCAAGGGCCGGCCCTTCCTCGGCATCTGCGTCGGTATGCAGCTGCTGGCCTCGCGCGGGCTTGAATACACGGTGACGCAGGGGCTCGGCTGGATTCCGGGCGACGTCACGCTGATCAAGCCGACGGACGACGCCCTCAAGATCCCGCATATGGGCTGGAACACCCTGCACAAGCAGGACGAACATCCCCTGCTCGACGGCATCGAGACCGGCCCGCAGGGTCTGCATGCCTATTTCGTCCATTCCTATGCGCTGGCGGCGTCCCGCGCGCAGGACGTGCTGGCCCTGACCGACCATGGCGGGCCGGTCACCGCGATGGTCGCGCATGGCAACGTTGCCGGCACGCAGTTCCACCCCGAGAAGAGCCAGAAGCTGGGGCTGAAGCTCATCACGAATTTCCTGAGCTGGGCACCATGATCCTCTTTCCCGCGATCGACCTGAAGGAAGGCCGCTGCGTCCGGCTGAAGCAGGGCGACATGGCGCAGGCCACGATCTTCAACGACGATCCGGCGGCGCAGGCGGCGGAGTTCGAGGCCCAGGGCTTCGAGTGGCTGCATGTCGTCGATCTCGACGGCGCCTTCGCCGGCAAGCCGATGAACGCCGCAGCGGTCGAGGCGATCCTCAAGCGCGTGGCGTTTCCGGTGCAGCTCGGCGGCGGCATTCGTGACATGAAGACGGTCGCCGGCTGGCTGGAGAAGGGTATCCGGCGCGTCATCATCGGCACGGCGGCGGTGCGCGATCCCGGCTTCGTGCGCGAGGCGGCGAAGGCGTTTCCGGGCCAGGTCGCTGTTGGAATCGACGCGCGCGACGGCTTCGTCGCGGTCGAGGGCTGGGCGGAGACCTCTTCGCTCGCAGCGACCGATCTCGGCCGGCGCTTCGAGGATGCCGGCGTCGCCGCGATCATCTACACCGACATCGCCCGCGACGGCATGCTGGAGGGTATCAACTGGGACGGCACGATCGCGCTGGCGCAGGCCGTCTCGATCCCGGTCATCGCCTCGGGCGGGCTGGCCTCCATGGCCGATATCGAGCGCCTCTGCGCCGACGACGCCGCGATCCTCGCAGGCGCGATCACCGGCCGGGCGCTCTATGACGGGCGGATCGATCCGGCGGCGGCGCTGAAGCGGCTGGCGGCGGCCGGCACGGGAGCGGCGGCATGACGCTCAAGACCCGCATCATCCCCTGCCTCGACGTCAAGGACGGCCGGGTCGTCAAGGGCGTGAAATTCCTCGATCTCGTCGATGCCGGCGACCCGGTCGAGGCCGCCAAGGCCTATGACGCGGCCGGCGCGGACGAGCTCTGCTTCCTCGACATCACCGCGAGCCATGAGGATCGCGGCATCCTGTTCGACGTCGTCACCCGCACGGCCGAAGCCTGCTTCATGCCGCTGACCGTCGGCGGCGGGGTGCGCAAGGTCGAGGATATCCGCGCGCTCCTGCTGGCCGGGGCCGACAAGGTCTCGATCAACACGGCTGCCGTCACCAACCGCCAGTTCGTCAGGGAAGCGGCCGAGAAATTCGGCGCGCAGTGCATCACCGTCGCGATCGACGCCAAGCAGGTGACGCCCGGACGCTGGGAGATCTTCACCCATGGCGGGCGCAACGCCTCCGGCATCGAGGCCGTCGCCTTCGCCCGCGAGGTCGTTTCGCTCGGCGCCGGCGAATTGCTGGTCACCTCGATGGACCGCGACGGCACCAAGGTCGGCTACGATCTCGGCCTGACGCGGGCGATCGCGGACGCGGTCTCGGTCCCGGTCATCGCCTCGGGCGGCGTCGGCGATCTCGACGATCTCGTGGCCGGCGTCGCGCAAGGCCATGCCTCGGCCGTGCTCGCCGCCTCGATCTTCCATTTCGGCACCTACACGATTGGGCAGGCCAAGGCGCATATGGCGGAAGCCGGTCTCAGGATGAGGCTGGACTGAGACGTGGCAGGGCTCTCATCTCCTGCCATTCCGGGGCTTCGCGAAGCGAAGAACCCGGAACCCACGACCGGGCGAGCGGCCTGGGACCGGGTATCACATGTCTCACCCCGTCGTGGGTTCCGGGTTCGCGCCTGCGGCACGCCCCGGAATGACAAAGGTTCAGCATGACCTTCACCCTCGCCGATCTCGAAGCCCGCATCGCCGAGCGCGCGAGCGCCTCGCCGGAGGAATCCTGGACGGCGAAGCTGCTGGCCGCCGGGCCGGAGCGGGCCGCCAAGAAATTCGGCGAGGAGGCGGTCGAGGCCGTCATCGCCGCCGTGAAGGGCGACCGGGCCGAGCTGATCGCCGAGAGCGCCGACGTGCTCTATCATCTTTTGGTTGTGCTCCGGGCGCGCGATGTTGCATTGCAAGACGTCTTGAGCCAGCTTGAGGCGCGTATGGCCCGCTCTGGACTGGCGGAAAAGGCGGCCCGGCCCCGGTAATCAGCCGGTTTGCGTTGCGTGAGGATGGACCTGGCAGGATGACCCTCCCTTGAACCTCGAAGCCTGGATTGCGGGCCGCGTCATGGACCAGCGCCTGATCTCCTCCCCGCCCGAACGCGATCTGGTCTCGCCCTATCGCCTGTTCTCGCGCGACGAGTGGGCGCATCTGCGCGCCGACCAGCCGCTGACGCTGTCCGTCGACGACCTCACCAAGCTGCAATCGATCAACGACCCGATCTCGCTCGACGAGATCGTGGCGATCTACCTGCCGCTGTCGCGGCTGCTCTCGCTCTATGTCGCGGCGACGCAGGGCCTGTTCAAGGCGACGCAGCGCTTCCTGATGGCCGAGTCCGAGCCCAAGGTGCCCTATGTCATCGGCGTCGCAGGCTCGGTCGCGGTCGGCAAGTCGACCACGGCGCGCGTGCTCAAGGCGCTGCTCTCGCGCTGGCCGAACACGCCGAAGGTCGAGCTCGTCACCACGGACGGCTTCCTGCTGCCCAATGCCGAGCTGGAACGGCGCGGGCTGATGCAGCGCAAGGGCTTCCCCGAGAGCTATGACGGCGCGGCAATCCTGCGCTTCCTCTCGGACGTCAAGGCCGGCAAGCCGCGGGTGAGCGCGCCGGTCTATTCGCACCTCGTCTACGACGTCGTGCCCGGCGAGACGGTGACCGTCGAGCGGCCGGACATCCTGATCCTGGAAGGACTCAACGTCCTGCAGCCGAGCCGGATGCCGAAGGACGGCACGGCCATCCCCTTCGTCTCCGACTACTTCGATTTCTCGGTCTATCTCGATGCCGACGAGAACGACCTGCACCGCTGGTATGTCAACCGCTTCATGACGCTGCGCCAGACGGCCTTCCGCGATCCGCGCTCGTTCTTCCGCAAATATGCGGAGATCGGCGAGGAGGAGGCGCTCGCCATCGCCGAGAAGCTCTGGACCGGCATCAACCTGCCCAACCTGCAGGACAACATCCTGCCGACACGCCAGCGCGCCGGGCTGATCCTAACCAAGGGCGCGAGCCATCGCATCCAGCAGGTCGCGCTGCGCCGGCTGTAGCACGGGGCCGGAACCGCCCGTGACGACCTATGTCGCCCTGCTGCATTCGATCGTGCTCGGCCCCGGCAGGCGTGTGGTCATGGCCGACCTGAAGGCCATGGCAGCGGAGCTCGGCTTCGCCGATCCGCGGACCTGGGTCGCCACGGGCAACCTGATCTTCGAGGGCGAGGATGCGCCGCTCGCGACGATCGAGGAGCGGCTGGAAGCCGGTTTCCGTGACCGCTTCGGCAAGCCCGTGGACATCATCCTGCGCACGGCGCCGGCCTGGAAGCGGCTCGCCGCGCAAAATCCCTTCCCGGAGAGGAACGGCGCCGAGATCGGCATCCGCGTCATGCGCCAGCCGCTCGAGCCGGAGGTCCTGCCCGGGCTCGAGGCCTTCGCGATGCCCGGCATGGCGCTTGCGCTTGTCGACGGCGATCTCTGGATCGATTTCGCGGGCGAGCCGAGCGAAGCGAGGCTGCTCTCGCACCTGACGACCAAGAAGCTCGGCATCGGCACGCTGCGCAATGCCAACACGGTGAAGGCGCTGGCCGCGATGCTCGCGTGATGGACGCTCTGTCTTCCCTTGGCGCGATGGCGGTCGCGGCCTTCGTCGCCGCCACCTTGCTGCCGGCGCAGTCGGAAGCCGTCTTCGTCGGGCTCCTGGCGGCGAGGAGCGTGGACCCGCTTGCACTCTTCCTGACCGCGAGCATCGCCAACACGGCCGGCTCGATCCTCAACTGGTGGCTCGGCCTGATGATCGCGCGGTACGGCGTCGACAGGCTGCCGGCCCGGCTGCGGCCCGATCCGAAACGCTTCGCCCAGGCGCAGGGCTTGTTCGCCCGCTTCGGCTGGCCATCACTGCTGCTGGCCTGGCTGCCGATCGTCGGCGATCCCCTGACTTTCGCGGCGGGAACGCTGAACTACCCGTTCTGGCGCTTCACCGTCCTCGTCCTGATCGGCAAGGCCGGGCGCTATGCGGCGCTCTGGGCAGGCTGGGCGAGCTTCGCCTGACAGTCCCGGCGAGGGCATTCGGCAGGGTCTGCCCTTGGTCAGGCGCATATCATTTGCGAAACCGGCCGGGGCGGGCTACCAGCGAAGACGTCCGTCCAAGGAGATTTGACTATGAGCATTCAGCGTATCGGCGTCGGCCCGCGTATGTCCAAGGCCGTCGTGCATGGCAACACCGTCTATCTGGCCGGTCAGGTCTGCGACAAGGCCGCGGGCAAGAGCGTCGGCGAGCAGACCCAGGAAATCCTCGGCATCATCGACGGGCTCCTGGCCGAGGCCGGCACCGACAAGACGAAGCTGCTGATGGTCAACATCTGGCTCTCCGACATCTCGACCTTCGCCGAGATGAACGCCGTCTGGGACAAGTGGGTCGTCGCCGGGGCCACGCCGGGCCGCGCCACGGTCGAGGCCAAGCTGGCCGCGCCGCAGTTCACCGTCGAGATCGCGGTCATCGCCGCGAAGTAATCACCCCGGATCGTCGCGCGTCCGAACGGGGGCGCGACGATCCCTATGACCGGACCGGAGCGGGAGGCGACCATCAGCCAGACCGACCAGATCGCTCCGCTGCTGGCGCGCATCGCCGGACGTCGCGGCATACCGCCGATGGCTCTGGCGACGATGATCGGGGATTGGCTGCGCCGCCCCGGTTCCACCCAGCCCAGCGAAAGTCTGCTCGAGCGCAAGGCCGGCGATTTTCTCGCGCTGGCGAAGCGTCTTGCGGCGCCCCTGGGCAATACCGAGATTCAGCGGCTGCGCAGCGAGGCGGCTGCCGCCATCGCCGCCGCCCGTTTCGCCGAAGCCGACAAGAGTCTCGCCCAGGCCGAGTTGCACGCCATCGGTGGGTCCACCGACCTGTCGGCATTGCCCCTCGAAAGCCGGCTTCTGATCGGCGAGAACCGCGCCGACCGCGCGGCCATCAGCTTCCTGCGCACGACCGCCGAAGCCTATCGCGAAGCCGCTGCCCGGTATGGCGAAGCCTCGGCCCTGATCGGCCTCGCCGATATCGACCGCAGCCGGGACACTGCCCTCGACCAAGCGAAGGCCCTTGCCCGGATCAGTGAGGATTTCGGCGGCCGGGAGGGCTATGACGCGGCCATCCCGGCCCTGCGCCGGTTGCTGGAGGGGCTGGACAGCCTGGCCGATACCGTCGCTTTCGCCGAGACCCAGGAGGCACTGGCCGCCTCGCTCGACAAGCTCGCGGGACTCAGCGGCGACAGCAAGCTGCTCGACCAGGCCCTCGCCCATTGCCGGGCCGGGCTGGAGGATCTGCGCCATGACGAGGCGCCGGCGCTCTGGCGCGCCCTGAAGCTGCGCTTCGGCAAGCTCGCGGTCAATCTCGGGATTTCCCAGAAGGACGACAACCTGCTCGAAGAGGCGGTCGCAACCTATGCCACGGCGCTGGCCGTCTGGAAGCGCAGCGACGACGAGGCCCGCTGGCTCGAAGCCGAGCACATGATTTCGCGCGCCCGCGCCACGCTCGGCGGGCGCCGCAGCGACCTCTCCCTGCTCGAACGCGCCTTCAACGGCTTCAACCGCGTCGCCGCAGCGACGGACCGCGCCCGCGCCCCCATGCGCTGGGCCGAGCTCCAGGACCAGATGGGCGGCGTCCTCGCTGCCATGGGCGAGCGCTACAGCGAGCCCGTGGTCATCGAGGAGGCGATCGCCGCCTTTGCCGCAGCCCTGGAGGAATATCGCCAGGAGCGCGCGCCGCTGCTCTGGGCGCAGACGCGGGCCAATCAGGCCGAAGCCATGCTGCTGCTCGCGCGCCGCAACAAGGACAAGGCCCAGGCGCAGCAGGCGCTTGCCCAATTGATGACGGCGACGGAAGCCGCGCGCCAGGCGGCCAACGGCGGCACGGTTGCGGCCGACCTGCAGAAGCGGCTTGCCGCCGCGGGCGCCGTTGCCACCAAACTGATCGCCGGCTGAAGCCGCTTGGATCGTCGCGCGCCCGACAGGCGCGGTCACGATGATCGGCTCGTTATCACACCGGATTCGTCCGGAAAGCGGCTTCCGCCTTTCGGCTCGATGCTTCAGCGCGGGCGACGCGCCGCCAGTCGCTCGAGCGCCGCATCCAGCGTCGCGTCGCGCTTGGCGAAGCAGAAGCGGACGACGTTCCTCACCGCGCCCTCGGCATAGAAGGCGCTGACCGGGATTGCGGCGACGCCATTCTCGGTCACCAGCCTGCGGCAGAAATCGACGTCGTCGCTCTCGCCGAGCGGGGCGATATCGACATTCACGAAATAGGTGCCGGCGCTCGGCAGCACCGTGAAGCCGAGATCGCGCAGGCCGGCGGCGAAGCGATCGCGCGAGCGCTGGAAATCGGCGCGCATGCCCTCGAAATAGCCGTCATCCTTGCCGAGACCGTAGGCGACGGCGGCCTGCAGGTTCGGCGGCGTGGTGAAGGTGATGAACTGATGCGCCTTGGCCAGCACGCGCATGATCGCCGGCGCCGCCATGACGAGCCCGACCTTCCAGCCGGTCAGCGAGAAGATCTTGCCGGCCGAGGAGATCTTGACGGTGCGTTCGCGCATGTCCGGCCGCCCGAGCACCGAGGCGTGGCGATGGCCGTCGAAGACGACATGCTCCCAGACCTCGTCGCAGACCACGATCGCATCGTGGCGGATGCAGAAATCGGCAAGCAGGTCGAGATCGGCCTTGCCGAAGATCGTCGCCGTCGGGTTGAGCGGGTTGTTGAACAGCACGACCCTGGTCTTCGGCGAAAAGGCTTTCGCCAGCGCCTCCTCGGTCAGGCCGAAATGCGGCGGGGTCAGCGTCACGAATTTCGGGATGCCGCCGGCCCGCCGCACCAGCGGCAGGTAGGCGTCATACATCGGCTCGAACAGCACGACCTCGTCGCCGGGCGTGATCAGGGCCATCAGCGCGCCGGCGATCGCCTCGGTCGCGCCCGATGTCACCATGATCTCGCTGTTCGGATCGAGATCCAGTCCCTGCCAGTGCTTGTAGTGCTTCGCCGCAGCCTCGCGCAGTTCGGCCAAGCCCATCATCGGCGGATACTGGTTCCAGCCATCGACCACCGCTTCGGCCGCTTTCTGGCGAACGTCGAGAGGGCCCGGATCATCCGGGAAGCCCTGGCCGAGATTGACCGCGCCGGTCTCGCGCGCGAGCTGCGACATCACTTCGAAGACGGTGGTGGGAAGGGCGGAGAGGATCGGATTCATCGCGGTCGGATCGGCTCGGCAAAGGCGGGAGCCGTGGTGTTAGCACGCCGGGTCGGCGTGCGCACCCGATGGAAACCCGATCTCGCGGGGGTGCTAAAAATAGCGAATGATGAATGTTGACATTCGTCAGTGTTCAGTGTTTATTCAGTTCAGCCGGTCCTCGGCGGACGCCTGTTGCGACTTCGCCCCTTTGGCGCAGCAGGATGCCGCAGGGGACCGGCGAACCTTGTCAGGATGATGCAGGTCGTATCCCGACGCGCGGCGGCCCCGCCAACCTCTTCCATCCTCCTTGCGTGAAGATTGCCGCAGCCGGTTTCCGCAGCGATGCGAACCGCGCTAAGCAGGCGCATGGCCCGCTCCCCCGTTCCCGCGATCATGATCCTCGGCACCGGCTCCAATGTCGGGAAGTCGCTGATCGTCGCAGGGCTATGCCGGCTCTTCGCGAATCACGGCTTGAAGGTGCGGCCGTTCAAGCCGCAGAACATGTCGAACAACGCCGCGGCGACCGATGCCGGCGAGATCGGCCGGGCGCAGGCGCTCCAGGCTCGCGCCGCCCGCATCGAACCGCATCCCGACATGAACCCGGTGCTGCTCAAGCCTGAAGGCGAGCAGGGCAGCCAGATCATCCTGCAAGGCCGCGTCGCCGGCCGCCTCTCGTCGCGCGATTTCGCCCGGCGCGGCGATTTCATGCCGCAGGTGCTCGGCAGCTTCGGACGTCTGAGCGAAGGCGCGGATCTCGTCATCGTCGAGGGCGCGGGCTCACCGGCCGAGACGAACCTGCGCGCCCGGGACATCGCCAATCTCGGCTTCGCCCGCGCCGCGAACGTCCCGGCCGTGCTGGTCGGCGACATCGACCGCGGCGGCGTGATCGCAAGCCTGGTCGGCACCCATGCCGTGCTGGACGCCGAGGACAGGGCGATGATCCGCGCTTTCGCGATCAACCGCTTCCGGGGCGCCGTCGAACTGTTCACGCCCGGCGTCGCAACGATCACCGAGGCCACGGGCTGGCCCTGTCTCGGCGTCGTGCCCTGGTTTGCGGATGCGGTCAGGCTGCCGGCCGAGGACGGACTCGACATCCGCTCGGGGCGCAAGATCGGAGCCCGCATCAGGGTCGCCGTTCCCGTGTTGCCGGGCATCGCCAATTTCGACGATCTCGACCCGCTCAAGCTGGAACCGGATGTCGACCTCGCGATGATCGGGCCGGGGCAGCCTTTGCCGGGAGATGCCGACCTCGTCATCCTCCCCGGTTCCAAGACGACGCTGCGCGATCTCGCGGCGCTGCGCCGGGAAGGCTGGGACATCGATATCCTCGCCCATCATCGCCGCGGCGGGCGCGTTCTCGGGCTCTGCGGCGGCTACCAGATGCTCGGCCGGGTCGTACGCGATCCGCTCGGGCTGGAGGGGCCGCCGGGAGAAGCGCCGGGCCTCGGGCTGCTCGATGTCGAAACCACGCTCGACACCGACAAGACCGTCCGCGAGGTCGGGTTCAGCGATGCCGCGAGCGGGGCTGGCGGCCGGGCCTACGAGATCCATCTCGGCCGGACGGAGGGCGCCGACACGGTCCGCGCGCCCTTCCGGGTCGAAGGCCGGGCCGAAGGTGCCGCGAGCCCCGACTGGCGGGTCGCCGGCAGCTATCTGCATGGCGTCTTTGCTTCGGACGCGGTGCGCAGCGCCTGGCTCAAGGCCATCGATGGCCAGCGGCAGGCGTCGGACCTGCTCTATGAAGACGCCGTCGAGACGACACTGGATGCGCTCGCCGCGCACCTGAAGGATCATTTCGATACGGAAACCCTGCTCAATCTCGCCCGAACGCGCGTTTCCGTGAGGTAATCGGTTCCGGGAACTTCGGCCGCGCCCGGCGGTTTCCTTGCCGGAGAACCGCGGGAGGATTGATGCACATCAAGGCAAAAGTCTTTATTCGCCATTATGTTGACGAATGATGAAATTCGTCATAACGATCAATTCTTCACCGCTTTCGTTTGAAACAATCCAGCCGGCGACGCCGTGAGCAATCCCGAACGCGATACCAGGCAGATCATCGTCGACACCGCCGAGCGCTTCTTCCGCGATATCGGGTACCAGAAGACGACCGTGGCGGACATCGCCAAATCCCTGCGGATGAGCCCCGCCAACGTCTATCGCTTCTTCGACTCCAAGAAGTCGATCAACGAGGCCGTGCTCGAGCGCTACAAGCGCGAGCAGGAAGAGGCGATCGCTACCATCGCCGACGAGGACCGGCCGGCTGCCGAGCGCCTGCGCGACATCCTCGCCACCTCCTACCGCCTGAACGCCGCCCGCTTCGCCGGCCACGCCCGGATGCAGGAAATGGTCTGCGCCGCGATGGAGGAGAGCTGGGACGCGATCATCGCCCATATCGAGCGTTTCGACATCGTGCTGCGCCGCGTGGTCGCCGACGGCATCGCGCGGGGTGAATTCCGGCCGATGGAGCCGGCCCATGCCACGGGCTGCATCCGCACGGCGATGATCCGCTTCATGCACCCGCTGCTGATTACGCAATGCGAGTGCATCCCCGGCCCGACGGCGGACGAGATGATCGCCTTCGTGCTCAGCGCGCTGGAAGCCAGGCCGCAAGCCAACTGAGCGATCCGCTAGATTTTGATTTCGCATCGGCTTTCCCGAAAACCGCGCTCCACTTTTCGGGCCGATGCTCCAACGCGTTGACAAGCCGCCGAGGGAGCGGGATACCGCCCGGACATGGCCATCCTGCCCAAACAAGATCTCAAGAAGCTCGCCGTCATCCTGCATGACCTCGCGGTCACGGCACTGGCGATCTGGCTCGTCTTCGTCGTCCGCTTCGAGGGCGCGCAGCTCGTCGAGCATCTGCGCTACCTGCCCCGTTTCCTGCCCTTCTTCGTGGCCTATGCCGGGCTGATCTACTGGCTGTTCTCGCTCTACCGCTCGAAATGGCGCTTCGCCTCGCTGCCGGACCTCTCGAACATCGTCAAGGCGGTGTCCGTCCTGACGGTGTCCCTGCTCGCGGTCGACTATGTGCTGGTCGCGCCGAATTTCTACGGCGCCTTCTATTTCGGCAAGATCTCGATCGCGCTCTACTGGCTCGTGCAGGTCGCCCTGCTCGGCGGGCCGCGGCTGGCCTATCGCTATTTCAAGTATGCGCGCTCGCGCACCACGGCCGTGCGCGAGGCGAACCTGCCGGCGCTGCTGCTCGGGCGCGGCGTCGAGATCGAGATGGTGATCCGCGCCATGGAGGCCGGCACGATGCGGCGGCTGCGACCCGCCGGCATCCTGTCGCCGCGCCCCGACGATCTCGGCCAGTCGATCCGCGGCGTGCCGGTGCTCGGGCTGCTCTCCGATATCGAACGGATCGCGGGCGAAGCGGTGGAGCGCGGCGAAGCCTATCGCCGCATCGTCGCCACGCCTTCCGCCCTGCTGCCGGAGGCACAGCCTGAAAAATGGCTGGCGCGCACGCGCAAGCTCGCCTTGCCGATCTCGCGTATCGACAGCCTCGGCGAAGGCTTGCGCGATACGGAGGTGGCTCCGCTCGAGATCGAGGACCTGCTGGTCCGCTCGACCGCCACGATCGACCGCGACCGGCTGGGCGCGTTCCTGAAGGGCAAGCGCGTCATCGTCACCGGCGGCGGCGGCTCGATCGGCTCCGAGATCTGCCTGCGCTGCGCCGCCTTCGGAGCGGCCGAATTGCTCATCATCGAAAGCTCGGAACCCGCCCTGTTCCAGATCAGCGAACAGCTCTCGGTGCAAGCGCCGGGGACGGCCGTCTCCGGCGCGCTTGCCGATGTGCGCGATCGCGAGCGCATCATGCCGCTCTTCGCCGGCTTCAAGCCCGACATCGTCGTCCATGCGGCTGCGCTCAAGCATGTTCCCTATCTGGAGGCGGACTGGAGCGAGGGCATCAAGACCAATATCTTCGGCTCGGTGAACGTCATCGACGCCGCCGTCGCCGCCGGTACCCGGACCTTCGTGATGATCTCGACCGACAAGGCGATCGAGCCGGTCTCGATGCTGGGCGCGACCAAGCGCTTCGCCGAGATCTACGCGCAATCGCGCGATGCCGAGCTGGTCGAAGCCGCTTCGGGCATCCGCCTCGTCGCGGTCCGCTTCGGCAATGTGCTCGGTTCGGCCGGTTCGGTGGTGCCGAAATTCAAGGCGCAGATCGCCCGCGGCGGGCCGGTGACGGTCACCAGCCCGGAGATGATCCGCTATTTCATGACGATCCGCGAGGCCTGCGATCTCGTCCTGACTGCCGCCACCCACGCCCGTGCGAGTGAGGCGGAGGCCGAGCGAGCCGCCGTCTACGTGCTCAAGATGGGCCAGCCGATGCGGATCATGGACATGGCCGAGCGGATGATCCGCCTCGCCGGCTTCGAGCCCGGCGAGGACATCGAGATCGTCGTCTCCGGCGTCCGGCCCGGCGAGCGATTGAACGAGATCCTGTTCGCCCGCGACGAGCCGATGGCCGAAACCGGGCTCGACGGCGTGATGGCGGCCAAGCCGATCTTCGCCGGCCGCACCAGGATCGAAGCCTGGCTGGAGCGGCTCGCAGCGGCGGTGAAAGCCAATGATCAGGAAGCGGCCAATGCCGTGCTCGACGAGGCGATCCCGGATTTCAGCCTGCGCGACTCGAAGCGGCCAGACGCATCAGCCCCGCCTTCGTCTCAACCTGCGGCCGCCAGCCAGCCCTGAGCAAGCGCTCCGGCCGGGCTAGGAGGCTGCCCGCCAGCTTGAGGAAGGTCTCCTCGCGGCCGGCGAGGCGTGCCAGCCGCCGCAGCCAGGCTTCGGGCACGGGCAGCAGGCCGGGGCCGCGCCCCAACCCGGCACGCATCGCCGCCAGCATGTCCGACACGCTGACGGGATCGGGATCGGAAACCGCATAACTTTGCCGTGCCGGGCAGGCCGGCGTCAGCGCGAACAGGATGGCGCTGGCCAGATTCTCGACGGCCAGCAGCGAGCGCGGCGCCTTCAGCCCGCCGAAGGGCAGCGGTGCGGGCAAGCGCGCCAGCTTGAGCAGCGCGGCCATATTGGCCTTCACGCCGGGGCCATAGATCAGGACCGGGCGCAGCGCGACCCAATCGAGATCGATTTCGGCCAGCCCTCGCTCCGCCGCGAGCTTGGAGCGGCCATAGGGATCGCCGGGCGCGGGCTGCATCTCCTCCCTCAGCGGCGGGCCGTCGAAGGCATCGCTCAGCGCCTTGATCGAGGACAGATAGACGAAGCGCTGCACCCCGGCCCTTTCGGCAGCGCGTGCGAGCTCCAGCGTCGCCTCGGTGTTGATGCGCCGGTAGAGTTCCTCGTCGAGGCCCGGCCCGGCATGGGCGAGGCCGGCCATATGCACGACATGGTCGACACCCTCCAGGGCGGTGGACCAGTCGACCGCGGCCGAGAGATCGCCGGTCACCACGGCTTCGGCGCCCGCAGGGACCGGTTGCGGCTTGCGATGGGCGAGGCGCGGGCGATAGCCCGCTGCGATCAAGGCTGCGACGACATGCGGCCCGACGAAGCCGCTGGCGCCGGTGACGAGGACGCGCCGGTCAGCCATGGCGGGGGCCTGTCGCGAAGCGGCGCAGCAGGAGACCCGTCAACAGGGCGGCGAGCGCGAGGCAGACGAACTGGACGGGAAGCGCCGGCCAGGCCAGCGAAACGCCCGCTATCGCGGCCAGCGCAAGATTGAGCAGGGCTACCCGGCCAACTACGCCCGGCACGCTGAAACCGTTCGTCGTCGCCTGCTGGTAGAAATGCGAGCGATGCGCTTCCCAGACCTTCTCGCCGCGGGCGAGGCGGCGCAGCAGCGTGATCGTCGCGTCGGAGATATGGTAGAGCGGCAGGATCAGCGCGGCGGCGAAGGCGCCGGTGCCGGCGAGCCGATAGAGCAGATAAGCGGTAACGAGCCCGATCGGCAGCGAGCCGACATCGCCGAGGAAGAGGCGCGCGACCGGCCGGTTGAACGGCGCGAAGCCGAGGAGCCCGCCGCAGAGCGCCGCCGCGAGCCAGCCCGTCACCGGCTCGATCGTTCCGGTCATGCCGGCAAGCGCCAGCGCCGCCGTCAACGGCACGATGCCGGCGACGGTGATCCAGTCGAGCCCGTCCATGAAATTGACGAGATTGACGAACCACACGCCCGCCAGAAGCGCGAGGCCGCGCTCGACCGCCAAGGGCAGGAATTCGGGAAACAGGCGCAATTCCGGCGCGGCGCGAAACAGCACGAAGCCGACGCAAACCGCCTGCAGCACCAGCCGGATGCTTGCGGGAAGCGGCCGGATGTCGTCCCAGGCGCCGACGACGCCGAGCCCTGTCACGGCCAGCGCCAGCACCAGCACCGAACGAGTCGCCTCGCCCTCCACCGGCGCGAGCCAGAGCGCCACACCCAACACGATGAAAGCTGCGGCGAGAACGGCGATGCCGCCGCCCTGCGGGGTCGGGACCTTGTGGCTGGAACGGGCATTGGGCCGCGCCAGGGCATAGCGCAGCAGGAGCGGGCGCAGGGCCACGCAGAGCACCGCCGCCAGGACGGCGGCGGCGGCACAGATCATCAGGGGGTGGAGCACATTTTCCAAGGTGCCCGCACCATAGTCGAGGCGATGCAAATGCCTAGAGGCTAGCCTCGCTTATCCGCGCGAAGCGGTTCCGGACTAATTGCGGAAACCGATCAGCACGCCGTCGGCGCCGAGCTGGAGCTGGAGCCCCTGGCGTCGGGTGGCGAGCCTGAGCGTCACGCCCTTGTCGTTGCGCAGCCAGGTGGTCCCGCGGCCAGCGCCTCCGACGGCCCAGCCTTCCTTGAGCTGGACATAGGGTCCGGCGAAGTCGGAGACGCGCCGCAGCCCGTAGACCGTGCCGGAGGCGACCGAACGCGAAGCGCCGATCGAGCCGATGCCGATCCCGCCCACCGTGATCGGGTATGAACGGCCCTGGTAGCGCAAGGTGCCGCCGCCAGCCTCGCCGGAGGCGATGAAACCGGCCTGGACCTGTTCGATGCGCACGGTTCCCGTCGACGGGCCAAGCGAACGCTGCTGGGCCATAGCCGGCGAAGCCAGCATCAGAACGGCGGCGATGGTGGTGGTGGTCTGCCTGATCGTCATCATATCCTGCTCCTTGCGCCAGATCGGCGGCTTGGCGGATCAACCCGCGAGATGCGGATTCGATCCCGCGGTGCGAGCGGGATTGCAGGTTTCCACGATCCGGATGGACGAATCGCGCCGCGCAGGCGGGTCACTTGCCGACCTTCTCGTTGCGCAGGGCGTTGGCGACCTGGTCGACGAGGCGGCGCGGATCGGGATGGCCGTCATATTCGATGACGCCGACATTCAGCGTGTTCTTGAGGATCGTCTTGCCGTCGATCGAGAAATGCGTCGCCGCATAGCTTTCGACGATGCTGCGGGCGAACACTGCCGCCTCCCTTGCATCGGTCCCGACGCGAATGATCAGGAAGGTCTCCCGGCCCATGCTGAAGACCGTGTCGCTCGACCTGACGGCGTTGAGCAGCATCGCAGCCGTCTGCTGGACGACGGTATCGGCGCCGGCTTCGCCAAGATGGGCCCGCAGCGTCTCGAACTGGGAGATCTCGAGCATGATCATCGAGAACGGGCGGCTCGTCCGGCGGCGCAACGCGACCTCACGGGAGACGGCGGCCCTGAGATAACGGCGGTTCAGCAGCCGCGACAGCGGATCCCTGGCGCTGCCCATATCGAAGGAATGACTGAATTGGACGCTCAGGAGATTGTTGATCTGGCCGACAATCTGCCTGATCTCCCGCAGATGCGCCTGGCGACGGGGCGCATCACCGCCATCGCGCAATTGCCGGATATGGGCATCGGCCTCATCGACGAGCCGCGCGATCGAGGCATATTCCGCGGTCCGGCCGAACAGCAGGTTCGCCCGGTGGGAAAACCACAGGCCGAACTCGGAGCGGCTCAGTGGCAGGACGCCATCGGCCTCGCCGGCGATATGAGAGCCGAAGAAGACCGCCTGCGCCCACTCGGACAGCGACGCCTTCTGCTTTTCACGCTCGGCGCGGAAATCGTGATCGATCGACACCTGGCGAAGCGCTTCCTCCGCTCGCAGGTTGCGATCGAGCCCGCTGATATGGGCGGCGGTGATCGCCGCCGTCGCGATGTCGATGACGCCGGTGACATAGAGCGCGGCCTGGGCGAATTCGTCACGCGACAGCCGGGTATGCTTGAGGTTGTTGTAGATGCCGCGCTTGAACGCACGCGCCGCGAGCATGCTCAGCGAGGTCGGAATCTGGATGCGGGCATGGGTCGATCCGATCTCGGACTGGCGCATGAGGAAGAGCGTCGGATCGATCGGCTCCCGCGGGAAGATATCGACGAGCCATTGCGACAGGGCACTCCGAAAACGCCGGGCGAGGCCCTCGTTGTCGAACAGGACCTGCACCCGCACATGGCGCGCGAGGTCGACCCAGAGTTCGTCGACCAGCTCGCCGGCGAAATGCTTGACGGTGCTCGCCACCATAGCGCGCACAGATGGAGGGATACTGCCGCTCAAGGTTGCAATCTCAACCTTCAGTTGCGCGAAATCTTCTTCTTCCCAGAGCGCTGCGCTCAGCATTTCACCTTATCCGGCAGAATAGAGGCTCCCGACGAGGTCAATCGGTAGTATCTTATAGTTATCAAACGCCAACAAACCTGTCGCAAGCTCGTTAAGGCCTCGTTAAGATCCATTAATACGTTAACGAGCCTCGAGGGCAAAACCCCTCATAATGAGTCGAAAATGAACGATCGCCGTACAAATCCGCTCATGACGGCATCCGATTGATGAATTTTTCTGGCGCCGTTAAGCGCAGCTAACAAAGCCTTAACCGCTCCCGTAAATACCCCCCTTCGTTATTTAACTTGGTTAGAGCTTTCTTCCCTGCGTCACATCGCGCTGGGAATGGATAATGGCCTTCAACCTCTTCAACAAGGATGGCGCCTCGGCGCAGATCGAGGCGATTCACCGGTCGCAGGCGGTGATCGAGTTCGACATCACGGGGAAGGTCCTCTCCGCGAACGGCAATTTCCTCGCGGCCACCGGCTATCAGCTCGCGGAGATCGTCGGCCGCCCCCATGCGATCTTCCTGCGCAAGGACGAGGCCGAAGCGCCGGCCTACAAGGCGTTCTGGAGCGCGCTGCGCCAGGGAGAGCCGCAGGAGGGACAGTTCCTGCGCGTCGGCAAGGGCGGCGCGCCGCTCTGGCTCCAGGCGACCTACGCGCCGGTGCTCGGACGCGACGGCAAACCGACCAGGATCGTCAAATTCGCCACCGATATCACCGCTCAGAAGGCGGAGATCGCCAATTCGGAAGCGCAGATCGCCGCGATCCGCAAGTCGCAGGCCGTCATCGAGTTCAATCTCGACGGCATCATCCTCGACGCCAACGCGAACTTCCTCAACGCCGTCGGCTATCGCCTCGACGAGATCAAGGGCCAGCATCACCGCCTGTTCATCGCGCCCGAAAACCATCCATCCGACGAATACAAGCGCTTCTGGGCCAAGCTCGGCCGCGGCGAGTATGACGAGGGCGAATATCTCCGCGTCGGCAAGAACGGGCGCCGGATCTGGATCCAGGCGACCTACAACCCGATCCTCGATTCGGCTGGGCGTCCCTACAAGGTGGTGAAGTTCGCCACCGATATCACGGAACGCCGCCGCGCGCAGGAGGCACTCCAGCTCACGGTCGCGGAGACGCAGCAGGTCGTTGCGGCCGCCAAGCAGAAAAATCTCAACCCGCGCATCGACATGGCCGGCAAGGACGGCGACCTGCGCAATCTCTGCGAAGGCGTGAACGCGCTGATCGAAACGCTCTGCGACGTCGTGACGACGACGGCCGAAATCTCCGGCACGCTCACGGCCGGCTCCTCGACGATCAACCAGGACAGCCGCAACCTCGCGCAGCGGACGGAGGAGCAGGCCAGCAGCCTCGAAGAGACGGCGGCGACGACCGAGGAGCTCGCGGCTTCCGTCAAGCAGAGCGCGGCGCGGGCGCAGGACGCGACGATGCTCGGCGAAAAAGCCAATTCGATCGCAAATCGCGGCGGCGACATCGTCACCGCGGCCATCGCGGCGATGGAGCGCATCGAGCGCGCCTCGGCCAATATCGCCGAGATCATCAACGTCATCGATACGATCGCCTTCCAGACCAACCTGCTGGCCCTCAACGCAGCCGTCGAGGCGGCCCGAGCCGGCGAGGCCGGGCGCGGCTTCGCGGTGGTGGCCTCGGAGGTGCGCGCACTCGCCCAGCGCTCCAGCGATTCGGCCAACGACATCAAGAAGCTGATCACGAACTCGGCCGAGGAGGTCGCGGCCGGCGTGAAGCTGGTCCGGGAAGCCGGCAGCGCGCTGACCGAGATCGTGCAGTCGTCGCAGCAGGTTTCCACGGCCCTGGGCGATATCTCGATCGCCTCGCAGGAGCAGGCCAACGGAATCGAGGAGGTCGCCAAGGTGGTGGCGCATCTCGACGAGATGACGCAGCAGAACGCCACCATGGTCGAGCACAGCCATGCGGTCGCCGGCACGCTCGAGGATTCGGCCAAGCGGCTCCAGTCCCTCGTCGCCTCCTTCCAGATCCCCCTGGAGCGGCTGAGCGGCAAGGCCGACAGCATCGCCTTCACCAGGCCGACCCGGGTTGAAGCGGAACCCGCGACCATGCCAGCCAAGCTGCAGCGCAAGGTGCTGCGCGCGATGAACGGCCGCGACGACTGGGCGGAGTTCTGATGCAGCCCACCCCTGACCCCATGCCCATTTCGACCGAGGACGGGCCGCAAAGCGACGATCGCAGCGGCACCAGCCGGCCCACCCGCGAGGACAACGCCATGAACCAGGATCTCAGCAACTGCATCGCCGGGCTGGCCAGCGCGCAGATCAGCCTGTTCGGCATCCTGTTCAAGCATCTGGAGAACCGCCTGGGCAGCGAGATCAGGCGCGATTTCGCCGACGAACTCGGCCGGATCATCGCGATCTCCGAACAGAGCGGACAGCAGATCCAGCCCTTGCAGCGCATCGTCTTCGAGAACATCGCCGACTGGCTGAAATCATCGGAGCGCGGCTGGACACCGGTCGTGATCGACGGGGCGAAAGCAGCGCAATAGGCGCTGCCGACCAGGCACTGCTATCGCTTCTCCAGGCCGCGACCTGAGCACGCTTTATCGCGCCGCGACTCCTGGAACCAAGCTCCTCTGTGTGCGTCATACATCCCGCTTCCTCGATCGCATGCTCTTCAGGGCAAGAGCCGGGGGGTGGCCGAGAGCGGCGGAGGCGAGGGCAGCAACGTCAAAACGCCACAATGGGCCGCTATTCGTTTCCGATCGATCAAGTGATTCGACTGGCCCGCCGAACAGGCGCTTGCCCGACATCCCACTCTTCGACAATTGAACGCCGCTCCGCGGCACGCTGCCGTCGGCATTTGTCCGGCGGCCTTACGGGTAGCGCGGTTACGCTGCGCGCCACTGGACCAATATGAAAAGCAATATCCAATACGACCACAAGAAGACGCAGCCCCTTGGCCCGTCGGCCTCGGGAGCGTCGCTGCCTAAATCCTCGCCGAACTGGAAACCCGAACCGTGCGGCCTATCCCGCGAGGAGCTGCGCAAGATCGTCGCGCGGATCATGGGCTGAGGCGAAAGCCATGAACCTCGATCATCGTAGGCGGCCGGTGCTCCGGCGCATTGCGACGAAGAATTCGGGTTCAGACCTTCAGGCACGTTACGACCGTGCCCTTGCTCTCGCCCGAGGGTTCGAAGCGACAGGCGACACGATCGATGCAGAGCGCTTTTATCAGCAAGCCGACCACTTCCATCGCCTGTTGAACAGCAAAGCCGCGCAGTTCATCGCTGCCGGCGTCTGAAATCTTCGCGATGCCGACCTGATCCGTCGTGCGGGCGATCGGGATCGAGCCGACGCCATTCGGCCCGCGAAGCGGCACCGGGCCGTTGAAGATCCGTCCTCGCGCGCCAAACGGATCAACTGGCCGGATCGTCGGATCGCGATCATCCCGGTTTTGCTGGACGCTCTCACCCGCGCCGGTTGATGGCGGGCCGGGGATCATCTACCCGAAACCGGGCTTGGCGCGTTGCCATCCGCAACGCTGCGCCATAGCCGTTGGAACGATTCTGGGGCTCGCCGCATTCGATGTCGATTGAGCGTTACGACACTGTCATCCTGGGTGCCGGTGCCGCTGGAATGATGTGCGCGATCCACGCCGCAGCGCGCGGTGGGCGCGTTCTCATCGTCGATCATGCCAAAGCGCCCGGCGAGAAAATCCGCATCTCCGGCGGGGGACGCTGCAACTTCACCAATATCGGCACAAGCGCGCGCAATTTCCTGTCGAGCAATCCGCATTTCGCGAAATCGGCGCTCGGCCGCTACACGCAGCATGATTTCGTCGCGCTGGTCGAAAAGCACGGCATTGCCTATCACGAGAAAACGCTCGGGCAGCTCTTCTGCGACGATTCCGCCAAGGATATCATCGCCATGCTGATGGATGAGATGGCGCGCGCGGCCTGCGAGCTGCGCCTCAGGACCACGCTGGAAAGCCTTGAGCGGCTTGACGACGGCTTTGCGATCGCGCTTGGCGGCGAAGGCGCCGCAAAGATCCGCTGCCGGCAGTTTGTCGTGGCCTGCGGCGGAAAATCCATCCCGAAAATGGGCGCCTCCGGCCTGGGCTACCAGATCGCCGGGCAGTTTGGTCTCGCGGTGACGGAAACACGCCCGGCCCTGGTGCCGCTGACATTCGGCGAAGAGGTTCTTGCCGGATTCCGCGACATGGCCGGCGTCGCCGCGGATGTACGGGTCACCTGCGGCAAGACGACGTTCGATGAGGCGCTGCTGTTCACGCATCGCGGGCTTTCCGGCCCCGCGATCCTGCAGATTTCGTCCTATTGGCGCGAGACGGAATCGATCAGGATCGCGTTCCTGCCCAGCCAGGACGTGTTTGCCATCTTACGCGCCTCCAGGCAGGAAAACGGCCGCAGAAGCATCGGGAATACGCTTGGCGAGATTCTGCCGAAGCGATTGGCGGCCTATCTTGCGGACGCCCATGGCTGGGTTGGGCCTATCGGCGACGCCAGCGACAAGAAGCTCGCCGCGATCGCCGCCGCGATTCAGGGCTGGGACGTCCTGCCGATCGGGTCGGAAGGATACCGGACCGCGGAGGTGACGCTCGGTGGAGTCGATACGTCCGGCCTGAACTCACGAACGATGGCAGCGAAGGCCGTCGACGGCCTGTACTTCATCGGTGAGGTGGTCGACGTCACCGGCTGGCTTGGCGGCTATAATTTCCAATGGGCGTGGTCATCAGGCTGGGCGGCAGGGACCGCCATCGCCGAACGCACCGGCTGAGATGCCTTCGCGCAGCGCGCGGGCAAATTCTTCGACATCCTGCGATCAAATGGATTTTGGAGCGGGCGATCGGGATCGAACCGACGACATTCAGCTTGGGAAGCTGACGTTCTACCACTGAACTACGCCCGCATGCCCTTCACGCTGCAAAGCAACGCGCGGCAGGCCCGCGTTCATAGCGGGTCCGAAGGCGGGTGTCATCCGGGAATCGCGAGCCGCCCCACCGATTGCGGGAGGGCCGGAGCGGGCGTCTGCCTAGCTCTTGAAGTGCTTGGACAGCTTCAGGGCCTGGCCCTGATAGTTCGACTTCAGGTCGGCGCCGTAGAGCGCATCGGGGCGGGCCGCCATGCTCTCATAGACCAGGCGTCCGACGATCTGGCCGTCCTCGATGATGAAGGGCACGTCGCGGGAGCGGACCTCGAGCACGGCGCGGGCGCCCTGACCGCCGGCGGCGCGATGGCCGAAGCCGGGATCGAAAAAGCCGGCATAATGCACGCGGAACTCGCCGACCAGCGCATCGAACGGCGTCATCTCAGCCGCGTAGTCCGGCGGGACATGCACCGCCTCCTTGGAGGCGAGAATGTAGAACTGGCCGGGATCGAGAATCATGCTGCCAGAGCCGTCGTCATGGATCGGCTCCCAGAAATCGGCGGGGCGATAGGCACCGACGCGGTCGACATCGATCAGCGCCGTGTGATGCTTGCCGCGATAGCCGAGCAATCCGTCGAAGCCCGAGAGATCGACGCTGACGGCGACGCCGCCCTGGAAGGAGGGCTCGGCCGCGCTGACCAACGTCTCGCGGGCATGAATCTCGCCGAGCGCGCGGTCGTCGAGCCGGGTCTCGCCGGCGCGGAAGCGGATCTGCGAGAGGCGCGAGCCGGAGCGGACCAGAACCGGGAAGGTGCGCGGCGAGATCTCGATGAAGAGCGGGCCTTCATAACCGTCCTCGACCAGATCGAATTCGCGGGCGCGGTCGGTGATGACGCGGGTGAAGACGTCGAGCCGGCCGGTCGAGCTCTTCGGATTGGCAGCGGCGCGCAGGCCCTTGGGCAGGCGCAGTCCCTCCATCAGTTCGGCGATATAGACGCAATCGGTCTCGAGCACCGCGCCCTGCGTCAGGTCGATCTCGTGCAGCGAGAGGTCCTCGATACGGCTATGCACCGTGCGGTCGGGACCGGGCAGGAACGAGGCACGGACGCGATAGGCCCGCGCGCCCAGGCGCAGATCGAGGCTCGCGGGCTGGATCTGCCCCTCGGCCGGCGGCCGGGCGAGCGTGATCGCACCCGCCTCGATGAAGGCGCGGATGGAGCTGTCGGGCTGGATGCCGGGCTTGAAGGTCAGCATGCGCGTTCCGCTGGGATAATCGATCATAGCTAGCGAAGCGGGCTCCCGAGGCCAAGCATGCCGGCAGCAGGGCATGCGCGCGCCGAGGGGTTGTCCACGCCAGAATGGCCCGCCACCGCATTGACGCTGGCGCCGGCTGGCCGATAACACATCACAGCGGCAAAGCCGCGACCGGCCAAGGCGGAGCCTTCGATGTACCAGGCCCAGACGCATGGCGTGCGTGTCACCGTGGCGCCGCGTTTCATGGATGCGGAATCCTCGCATGCGCAGGGCCGCTATTTCTGGGCCTATCAGATCGAGATCGTGAATCTCTCGACACAGACCGTGCAGTTGATGACCCGGCACTGGTTCATCACCGACGGGCGCGGCGAGGTCCATGAAGTCCGCGGCGAGGGCGTCGTCGGCAAGCAGCCGGTGCTGCGCCCGGGCGAGAGCTTCAACTACACCTCGGGCTGCCCGCTGACGACGCCGGATGGTTCGATGCACGGTTTCTACGCCATGCAGGATGAGAGCGGCACGATCTTTGATGTCGAGGTGCCGCTCTTCCCGCTCGATTCCCCCTATGTGAAGAAGGTTCTGCATTGACCGCCTCCGCTCAAGCCGGGCAGCTCTACACGCCGCTCGAAATGCTCGCCCGCCTCGTCGCCTTCGACACCGTGAGCGACAAGTCCAACCTGCCGCTGATCGACTTCGTCGAGGATTACCTCGCCGGCTGGGGCGTCTCCTCCGTGCGCTTCCCCAACGAGACCGGCGACAAGACAGCGCTGTTCGCCACCGTCGGCCCGCAGGATCGCGGCGGCATCGTTCTTTCCGGCCATACGGACGTGGTGCCGGTGGCCGGCCAGGCCTGGAGCCGCGACCCGTTCACGCTGCATGTCGAGGATGGCAAGGCCTATGGCCGCGGCGCCGTCGACATGAAGGCCTTCCTGGCACTCGGGCTCGCGCTGGTGCCGGATTTCCTGGCGGCCGACCTGAAGACGCCGATCCATCTCTTCCTGTCCTATGACGAGGAGGTGACCTGTCTCGGCGTGGTCGACGGCATCGCTGCCATGGGCAAGACCCTGCCGCGGCCGCGCGCCGTCATCGTCGGCGAGCCGACCATGCTCGACATCTGCGACGCGCATAAGGGCGTCAGGACCTTCCAGACCGTGGTGAAGGGCTTCGCGGCGCATTCCTCCAAGCCGCAGCTCGGCGCCAGCGCTGTCCATGCCGGCGCGCGGCTCGCCGCCGAACTCGATCAGATGGCCGAGGATGCCCAAACGCGGCCTGATACCAGCGGGCGCTTCGATCCGCCCTATGACACGGTCCATATCGGCACCTTCCACGGCGGCATCGCCCGCAACATCCTGGCCGACCGCAGCGAAATCCTCTGGGAGATCCGGACGGTCCCGAGTTCCGATCCCGAAGCCGGGCCGGCGCGTTTCGCCAAGACGGCCGACAAGGTGCTGGCACGGATGCGTTCGACCGCCCCGAGCTCGGCGATCGAGACGCAGATGACCTCGGATGTGCCGGGTCTGGCGCCCGATCCGGGCTCCGAGGCCGAGCGGCTCGCCATGCGGCTCTCCGGCCGCAACCACACGATCGCCGTCGCCTATGCCACGGAGGCCGGGCATTTCCAGCAGGCCGGGCTTGCGACCGTGGTCTGCGGCCCGGGCTCGATCGACCAGGCGCACCAGCCGGACGAATACATCACGCTGGAGCAACTGGCGGCAGGCGAGGCCTTCATGCGCAAGCTGATGGCGGAGTGCCAGGCGGGGTAGCTTCAAGCGTCATGCTCGGGCTTGACCCGAGCATCTCTTGACGAGGGAGGCTCCCGCGCCTTTCTGGCATGAGATTCTCGGGTCGCCACTTCGCGGCGCCCGAGAATGACGGAGGGGCTTACTCGCCCGCCGCCTGCCCGTCCTCGACCTCGGCGGGGTCGAAGGCATAGCGCCGCGAGCAGAATTCGCAGGTAACGCCGAGCTTGCCGTCATCGGCGATCATCGCCTTGCGGTCCTCGGGCGCGAAGCCGCGCAGCATCGAGAGCACGCGCTCGCGCGAGCAGCGGCAGGCCTCATGCACGACAACCGGCTCGAAGACGCGGGCGCCGCGCTCGTGGAACAGGCGATAGAGCAAGCGCTCGCTTTCCAGCGTCGGATCGAGCAGCTCGTGATCCTCGACCGTCTCGACCAGCGAGCGGGCCTCCATCCAGGCATCGTCGGCGATGCCGTCGGGATCAGCATTGGCGAGAATCTCGTGACCTTTCGGAACGTCGCCGGGATGGATATCGGCCGCGCGCAGGCGATCCGCCGAATGCGGCATGAACTGCACGAGGATGCCGCCGGCCCGCCATTGCGGGCGACCGCCGGTGGTGACGGTCCCGACCCCGAGCCGGACCCGCGTCGGAATCTGCTCGGACTGGCGGAAATACTGGTGCGCGACCTCTTCCAGGCTCTGGCGTTTCAGCGTCACGATGCCCTGGTAGCGCGTCGTGGCCGAGCCCTGGTCGACAGTCATGGCGAGGTGGCCCTCGCCGAGCAATTCGCCGGTCGAAACCTTGTCGAGCGCGATCGCCTCGGCGAGCTTGGCCTCGTCGATATGGGCGACGGCGCGGAAATTGTCGGGCGCGTTGAAGTCGACCACCATCATCGGGATGGCGCCGTCGCTCTTGGTCTGGAGCTGGAAGCGGCCCTCGAACTTGAGCGCCGTGCCGAGCAGGACGGTGAGCGCAGCCGCTTCGCCGAGCACGCGCGAGACGGGCTCGGGATAGCCATGACGATCGAGGATCGTGTCGATCGACGGGCCCAGCCGCACGACGCGGCCACGCACGTCGAGATCGGGCACGGCGAAGGGGATGACCCGATCGTCGAGCCCGATGGCGCTCATGCTGTCGTCCACGGCCATCAGGCCGCCACTCCGCCGAAGCACCAGGCGAGAATGCCCTTCTGCGCATGCAGGCGGTTCTCGGCCTCGTCGAAGACAGCCGATTGCGGGCCGTCCATGATCGCGTCCGTGACCTCCTCGCCGCGCGAGGCCGGCAGGCAGTGCATGAAGATCGCGTCCTTCTCGGCGCGCTGCATCAGCCGGTCGTCGACCTGATAGGGCCGCAGCAGGTTGTGGCGGGTGCCTTCCTGGTCGCCCATCGAGACCCAGCAATCGGTGATGACGCAATCGGCGCCCTCGACCGCTTCCTCCGGACGGTGGGTCAGCTTGATCTTCGCGCCCTGCTTCTTGGCCCAGGCGATCAGGGCCGGCGGCGGCGCCAATTCCTCGGGCGTCGCGACGGCCAACTCGAAATCGAGCCGGCCGGCGGCATGGACCCAGGAGGTCAGCACGTTGTTGGTGTCGCCGGTCCAGGCGATGCGCTTGCCCTCGATCGCGCCCTTGCGCTGCTCGAAGGTCATGACATCGGCCATGACCTGGCAGGGATGCTGGCGCTTGGTCAGGCCGTTGATCACCGGGACGGTTGCGTATTTCGCCATCTCGACCAGCGAGTCGTGATCCAGGATGCGGATCATGATCGCGTCGACATAGCGCGAGAGCACGCGGGCCGTGTCCGCGATGGTCTCGCGCTCGCCGAGCTCGATCTCATGGCCGGCGACCATCATCGGCGAACCGCCGAGCTCGCGGATGCCGACATCGAAGGAGACGCGGGTGCGCAAGGACGGCTGCTCGAAGATGGTCGCCACGACCTTGCCTTCGAGCAGGCGGTCGCCGGCAGCCGCGGGCGTACGGCGTCGCGCCTTGATCTCCTCGCCCGTGCGCAGGATCGCGCGCAGTTCGTCGCCGGAGAAATCGGAGAGATCGAGGAAATGGCGCGTCACGGGCGCTTCCTTCGCTTCGCTGGTGGGATCTGGGGGTGAAATTATTCGGCTGCCGGGCGCTTCAGCGTCACCTCGATGCCGGACGCCGCCTTGTCGAGACGCGACACGGCTTCCGCGACATCGGCCTCGGAGATGATCAGCGGCGGCAGCAAGCGCACGACGTTGTCGCCGGCACCGACCACGAGCAGGCCGTGGGCGCGGGCTTCGTTGACGAAGTCTGTGTTGAGCGTGTGCAGCTTGAGGCCGAGCATCAGGCCCTCGCCGCGGATCTCGGCGATGACCTCGGGATGCTTGTCCTTCAGCTCGGCCAGCGACTGCTTCAGGCGAAGAGCGATCTGGCCGACATTCTCGATGAAGCCGGGCGCCAGCACCACGTCGAGCACGGCATTGCCGACCGCCATGGCGAGCGGGTTGCCGCCGAAGGTCGTGCCATGGGTGCCGAGCGTCATGCCGGACGCGGCCTCTTCGGTCGCGAGGCAGGCGCCCATCGGGAAGCCGCCGCCGATGCCCTTGGCGATCGACATGATGTCCGGCGTCACGCCGTATTTCTCATGGGCGAAGAACTTGCCGGTGCGGCCGACGCCGGTCTGGATCTCGTCGAAGATCAGCATCAGGCCGTGCTCGTCGCAGAGATCGCGCAGCAGCTTGAGGAAGCGGGCCGGCACCGAGCGCAGGCCGCCCTCACCCTGGATCGGCTCGATCATCAGCGCGGCGGTCTCGGGCGTGATCGCGGCGCGCAGCGCCTTCTCGTCGTCGAAGGGCACCTGGTCGAAGCCGTCGACCTTTGGGCCGAAGCCGTCGATATATTTCTGCTGGCCGCCGGCGGCGATGGTCGCCAGCGTCCGGCCGTGGAAGGCACCCTCGAAGGTGATGATGCGATAGCGCTCGGGATGGCCCTTCGCGGCGTGGTACTTCCGCGCCATCTTGATGGCGCACTCGTTCGCCTCGGCGCCAGAATTGGTGAAGAAGACGCGTTCGGCGAAGGTCGCCTCGCAAAGCCGGCGGGCCAGCCGCTCGCCATCCGGCGCGCCATAGAGGTTCGAGGTGTGCCAGATCTTGCCGGCCTGCTCGGTCAGCGTCTTGACGAGATGCGGATGGGCGTGGCCGAGCGCGTTGACGGCGATGCCGGCGCCGAAATCGAGATAGCGCGTGCCGTCAGCCGTGATCGCCCAGGGGCCCTCGCCGCGCTCGAAGGCGACGGGCGCACGGGCATAGGTCGGGACAAGCACGGACTGGCTGGCGGAAACAGGGGCGGGAGCCATGGGGCGAAGATCCTCGCGAGGGGGACGGGTGAGAAACGGATTGGCGCTGGACGGAGAACGACGATCCGGGATGGATGCTGCAGGCATGCAGCCACGATAAGACCCGGTGACGACGTTATCGTCGCACCCAGCTCCTGATCTCTCGTCGCGCCGTCATCCGCATCGTCGGGACCTTGATCCGCCAAACATAAGCGCCGCCCGATCGAGGGCGGCGTCACCTTGTGGATAAATATGCTTAAGGCGGCCGCGACTGTCAATTCAGTGCCGCTGGGACAGTGTTGCCGAAAGGATTCGCTTGACCGCTCAATCGCGAATCGCCTGGGGAAAAGCCGAATTGGGATTCGCCGACTTCTTGTTCGCGAGTCACCGCAGCTTGTATGGTCGGCTCCGTCAGATACGACATTTCGTGCGGCGCCTCCTGTACCGTCTGTTGCGGCAGCAACGGTTTTGTCCCCGTGACAAGACCGCCGGTCCCGGATTCCGTCACGAAGCGCCCTTAAAGGCCGAACCTGCGAGGGATCGGCCGGACAAGACAGGTGATGCGGATGAACGAAGCCGGAGCATGGACGGAAGAGCGCGTCGAGCTGCTCAAGAAGCTCTGGAGCGACGGGCTGAGCGCCAGCCAGATCGCCGCCGAGCTGGGGAGCGTCACGCGCAATGCGGTGATCGGCAAGGTCCACCGCCTCGGCCTCTCGGGCCGGGCCAAGAGCGCGGCACAGCCCGCCGCGCCGCGTAACAACGCCCCGCGCAAGGCTCCGGCCCGCACGCCGAGCCACCCGATGGCCGCGCCCGCCCCGACGCGCGGCGCCCATGCGCTGGCGCCGGACTTCGCCCCCGAGGCGGAGATCGAGGTCGAAACCGCGCCTGTGCCATCGGAGGACGTGGTGATCCCGTTCTCCGAGCGCGTCACCATCATGGACCTGCGCGAGTATATGTGCCGCTGGCCGATGGGCGACCCGACGACCCCGGAATTCCGCTTCTGCGGCGCGCGCTCGCAGACCGGCCTGCCCTATTGCAGCCACCACGCCCGCATCGCCTACCAGCCCGCCGCCGACCGCCGGCGCGACCGGAGCAAGGTCCGGGCCTGATCGGGTTTCGGCGCATCAAACAGAGAAAACCGGCCGAAAGGCCGGTTTTTTGTTGCCTGCGTGAAGGGTACGTCATGCTCGGGCTCGACCCGAGAATGACGACAGTGCGGATCCTCACAGCCTCCGCTTCTTCTCCAGCGAGCGGCTCCAGCGCGAGAGCGCGAAGCAGATCAGCCAATAGATCGCTCCCGAGAAGACATAGGCCTCCATGTTCATGCCGACCCAGTTGGGATCGGCGAGCGAGGCCTGGGCGATGCCGAGCAGGTCGAGGATCGAGACGACCAGCACCAGCGTCGTGTTCTTGATCAAGGCGATGAACTCATTGGTCATCGCCGGCAGCGAGATGCGCAGCGCCTGCGGCAGGACGATCAGCCCCGTCGCCTTCCAATAGGTGAGGCCGAGCGCCGTCGCGGCCTCGCGCTGGCCCTTGGGCAGGGCCTGCAGGCCGCCGCGCACCGCTTCCGCCATATAGGCGGCGATGACGAAGCCGAGCCCGACCACGGCGCGCGCCAGCCGGTCGATGCCGATGCCGCCGGGCAGGATCAAGGGCAGCAGCAGCGAAGCCAGGAAGATCACCGCGATGATCGGCACGCCGCGCCAGAACTCGATGAAGATCACGCTGATCAGGCGGATGATCCGGAGTTCCGACTGCCGGCCGAGCGCGAAGAGGATGCCGAGCGGGATCGCGATCAGGCTCGAATAGATCGAGATGAACAGGGTGAGCATCAGCCCGCCCCATTCGCGCGTCTCGACATAGCGCAGGCCGAACCCGCCGGAGAGCAGCCAGATGCCGAGCGGCGGCAGGATGACCAGCATGGCGAGGCCGAGCTTCAGGCGGAAGCGCTGCGGCGCCAGGACGACCGACGCGATCCCCAGCACGAAGGCGATGCCGGCGATATCGACGCGCCAGCGCTGGTCGACGGGGTAGAGCCCGTACATGAACTGGCCGAAGCGGGCGCGGATGAAGACCCAGCAGGCGCCGCCGGGGGCGCAATCGGCCCGCGTCGAGCCGACCCAGGTCGCATCGATCACGGCCCAGCGGATCAGCGGTATCGCAAGCCAGGCGATCAGCGCGACCAGCACCACCGAGGTGAAGCCGGTGAAGGGCGTGCCGAAGAGGCGTTCGCGCCAGAGCGAGAGGGAGGAGGTGCGGGTCATCGCGTCACCAGGGCGATACGGGCGTTGTACCAGTTCATCAGCGCCGAGACCGCGAGCCCGATGACGAGATAGACCGCGAGCGTCATGGCGATGATCTCGATCGCCTGGCCGGTATTGTTGAGCGCCGAGCCCATGAACAGGCTGACCACATCGGGATAGGCGATGGCCGCGCCGAAGGACGAGTTCTTGAGCACGTTGAGATACTGGTTGGTCAAGGGCGGGGTCATCACGCGCAAGGCCTGCGGGATGACGACGAGGCTGAGGATGCGGCCGGGCCGCAGGCCCAGCGCCGAGGCGGCCTCGCTCTGGCCCTTGGCCACGGATTCGATGCCGCCGCGCACGATCTCGGCGATGAAGCCGGCGGTATAGGTGACGAGCGCCGCGAGCAGCGCGACGAATTCTGGAATGACCACGAAGCCGCCGCGATAGTTGAAGCCGCGCAGCACGGGGATGTCCCAGCGCGTGGCGAGGCTGGCCCAGGCAATGGCGAGCGCCGGCACCGCGACGATCAGCACGAGCCCCATGACCAGCAGCGGCGCATCCTGGCCGGTGCGCTCCTTGCGCCGGCGCGCCCAAGCGTTGGCCAGCCAGTAGCCGAGCCAGGAAACGAGGATCGCCAGCGCCGCCCAGCGGAAATTGCCGGGTGAATCCGGCAGCGGGATGGTGATGCCGCGGTTGTTGAGGAAGGCGACGCCGAACAGGCCGATGCTCTGGCGCGGCTGCGGCAGGGCGGCGATGACGCCGAAATACCAGAACAGCACGAAGAACAGCAGCGGGATATTGCGGACGAACTCGATATAGGCGCCAGCGATGGTCGAGAGCAGCCAGTGCGAGGACAGCCTGGCAATGCCGAGCGCGAAACCGAGCAGCGTCGCCAGTGCGATCGCGATCACCGTCACCAGCATGGTGTTGGCGACGCCGACCCAGAACAGCGCGAAGATGTCGTCGGACTGGGTGTAGCCAGTCAACACGAAGGGCACCTCGATGCCCGATGTCCGCCAGAGGAAGTCGAAGCCCGAGGCGATGCCGGCCTTGACCATGTTCTCCGAGGCGTTGCGCACGAAGAAGACGGTGAGGCCGACGAGCAGCAGGATCAGGGCGATCTGGTAGAACCAGTCCCGGACGCGCTTGTCGTTGATGAAGGATAGAACCTGGGCCAAACGCGGTCCTCCGGCAGGAGGCTGAGGAGGAAAGCCAGCCGTCATTCCGGGCGGAGCGAAGCGGAGACCCGGGATCTATCGTAGGGCAATGCGCGCTACGATAGATTCCGGATCGGCGCCGCTACGCGGCTTGTCCGGAATGACGGCTGCGCTTCATTGTCGAGCGCAGACGTCCGGGAAGTCCACTCTCACTGGAAGGGCGGGGTGAAGAGCAGGCCGCCCTTAGTCCAGAGCTGGTTCTGGCCGCGCTCCATCTTCAGGCTCGAGCCCATGCCGACGGTGCGCTCGAAGCTCTCGCCGTAATTCCCGACCTGCTTGATGGCGTTGTACATCCAGTCGTTCGAGAGCCCCATCATCGCGCCGAAACCGCCCTCGGCACCGAGCAGGCGGCGGACTTCGGTGTTCTTCGAATTGGCCTTCATCTCGTCGACGTTCTTGGAGGTGACGCCGAGCATCTCCGCCGCGATCATGCCGTTCAGCACCCAGCGCACGACGAGCTGCCAGCGCTCGTCGCCCCAGCGCGTCACCGGGCCCTGCGGATCGTTCGAGATCGGCTGGGTCAGGATGACGTGATCGTCGGGGCTCTTGAGCTTGGCGCGCTGGCCGGCGAGCGCGCCGACGCCGGCGGTATAGGCGTCGCAACGGCCGGCGTCATAGGCCGCGATGGCGTCGTCGTTCTTCTGGAAATTGGTGATCGTGGTCTTGAGGTTGCGCTCGCGGAACCAGTCGGCGGCGTTCTTCTCCTCGGTCGAGCCGGCGGCGACGCAGACCGAGGCGCCGTCGAGATCGGCCGCCGTCTTGGCATTGGCCGACTTGCGGACGATGAAGGTCTGGCCCTCGTAGAAATTGATGCCCTGGAAGTTGAGGCCGAGCGTCGCGTTGCGCGAGAAGGTGATGGTCGAGTTGCGCGAGAGCACGTCGACCTGGCCCGATTGCAGGATCGGCCAGCGCTGCTGCACCGAGGTCGGGGTGTACTTGACCTTGTTGGCATCGCCGAGGACGGCCGCGGCGAGCGCCTTGCAATAATCGACGTCGAGCCCGCTCCACTCGCCCTTGTCATTGGCGAAGGAGAAGCCGGGCAGGCCGAGATGCACGCCGCATTCGAGATTGCCGCGCGCCTTGATGGCGTCCAGCGTCGGGCTCGGCGCGAGCTGCTGCGCCTGCGCCATCGAAGCTCCCGCAGCGAGCAAAACCGCCGCTCCCAAGATCCTGATCGTCATAGTCCCGTCTCCCCGAAGCCGTCAGCGGCTTTCTGTGTTGCAGGGCGACTATGCAACAGGCGCAAGGAAAGCGGTAGCGGCGGAAATGCCAATCCGCGTCAGTTGCCGAAGATGGTGTTGAGCTGGCTGCCGACCATGATGAAGGTGGTGCGCTTCGACATCTCCTTCAGGCGGACCGCGCCGATATAGGTCATGGCCGAGCGCACGCCGCCCATCAGTTCCTGCATCGTGCCCTCGACCGGGCCGCGATAGGGCACCTCGACGGTCTTGCCCTCGGAAGCGCGGTACTTGGCGACGCCGCCCGAATACTTGTTCATCGCCGTGTCCGAGGACATGCCGTAGAAGGTCATCGCCACCGGCACCTTCTCGCCGTCGCGCTCCTCGTAGCGGATCTCGCCCTCGCACTCGTCGTGGCCGGCGAGCATGCCGCCCATCATCACGAAATCGGAGCCGCCGCCATAGGCCTTGGCGACATCGCCCGGCACGGTGAGCCCACCATCGCCGCAGACGAAGCCCTTCAGGCCGTGAGCCGCATCCGCGCATTCGATGATGGCGGAGAGCTGCGGATAACCGACGCCGGTCATCTTGCGGGTGGTGCAGACCGAGCCCGGCCCGATGCCGACCTTGACGATGTCCGCGCCCGCGAGGATCAGCGCCTCGGTCATGTCGCCGGTCACGACATTGCCGGCCATGATCGCCGCATCCGGGAAGGCGGCGCGCGTCGCCTTGACCGTCTCGACGAATTTCTCGGTATAGCCATTGGCGACGTCGAGGCAGATCTTGCCGATCGGCGACTGGGCGTGGACCGCCTTCAGCTTGTCATGATCGGAATCGGTCGTGCCCAGCGAGTAGAAGGCGTTGGCGGAGCCGGGCTCACGGAAGAAGGCGATCAGCTCCTCGGCACTGTAATGCTTGTGCAGGGCGACCATGGCGCCGTGCTTCAGGAGCGCGCGCGCCATCGCCATTGTGCCGACCACGTCCATATTGGCGGCGATCAGCGGAAAACCTTTCCACTCCCGCCCCGTATGGGCGAAGCGGAACGAGCGCTCGACATCGACCTCGGCGCGGCTGCCCAGCGTCGAGCGCTTCGGGCGAATCAGCACGTCGCGGAAGTCGAGCTTCGGGTCGTTTTCGATGCGCATGATCCGGCCTCTGGATGTCGATGTCGCCGGGCGAAGGCCCGGCGGCACGCATGCGGAGAGGCGTGCGCCGATTCATAGCGCCCGCGACGGGGCCGGCGCAATCCCGGCCCGATCAGGCGGTTGCGGGCGGCGGCGCGACGGTGCGGGCGTTCTTGCGGATCGTGTAGAGCGTCGCCCCAATGACGACGGCGGCGCCGAGCCAGGTGGTTAGCTCGGGAATCTCGGCGAAGAAGACGAAGCCGGTAAAGCTCGCCAAGAGCAGGCGGCTGAAATCGAGCGGCGCCAGCGCGGCGGCCTCGCCGACCTGATAGGCGCGGGTGATCAGCCATTGCCCGGCCGTGCCGAACAGGCTGAGCGTGACCAGCCAGAACCATTGGTTGGACGTCGGCATCTGCCACCAGGCCCAAGTCGGCACGGCCAGCAGCACGATCAGCACGATGCCCTGGTAGAGCAGGATCGTATCGGTGCGCTCGCTGGCCGCGAGCTTGCGGACGCTGACAGTGATCGCAGCGCCGCAGATGGCACCGGCGACTGCGAGAAGCGCATAGATATCGAGCCCTTCCGAGCTCGGGCGTAGCATGATCAGCACGCCGATGAAGCCGATCACGGTCGCTGCCCAGCGCCGGCCGTCGACCACCTCCTTAAGGACAAGGACCGCCGCAATGGTGACGAAGAGCACCTGGCTGAAGCCGATCGCCGTCGCCTGAGCGAGCGGGATTTTGACGATGGCCGTGAAGCCGCAGAGCATCGAGAGCAGCGTGACCACGCTGCGGAATATCTGGAGACCGAGCCGGTCGGTATGCAGGGCTTGCCCCAGGCTGCCGGCGGCGAAGAGCAGCAGGATCGCGGTCATGATCACCTGCCGGATCAGCAGGATCTGCACGAGCGGGATGGCCTGGCCGACATGCTTGATGCCGGCGACCATCACCGCATAGACGAGCATCGCCGCGAACATGAAGACCGAGCCGCGCAGGTTCGGGCTGGCGCCGCGCCACCAATAGCGCAGGCGCTGCCTGCGGCTGTCGAGCCAGCCGGTTCGGCCTGCCTTCGCGCCATCGGGCGGCTCGGCCTCGACGATCGGGACGGACCGCGACGATCCGGGCTCGGGAGGTGCGGAAGCCGCCGGCTCCTGCCATGCAGGGGCCTCGCCCTCAAAACCCGGCCGCTCCTGACGGCCGGACTGCCGATCCTCGCTCATCACCCTCAACCAGTGGTCGCAGCCGATGACCGGCCCAGCATTTCATCCCTACGCACAAATCATTGAGGAAACGCGGCAATTCGGCCAATGACAATGCGACATGGCCGCCTTGTCCCGGCCGCGCGACGCGCAGGGGCGACATACCCGGCGCGGACTGTGCAAGGGCGCCGACAGCCTCTAGGAGGGACCGGAAAGGGACCCTGCCGCTTGACGCTCCGACACTGCCCCTCCGTCCGTCCTCGGA
This sequence comes from Allobosea sp. UC22_33, assembly GCF_042700715.1. Taxonomy (NCBI): domain Bacteria; kingdom Pseudomonadati; phylum Pseudomonadota; class Alphaproteobacteria; order Hyphomicrobiales; family Alloboseaceae; genus Allobosea; species Allobosea sp. UC22_33. The sequence continues at coordinate 4,964,719 of NZ_CP170556.1, read as the reverse complement.
CCATGGCAACCGACCGGCCGATCCGGCACGGCGGAGCAGGCCGATGAAGGTCCTGCTCGACGATTTCCTGGGCGGCCTGCGCCAGCTTGCCCGAGCCGCTTTCCCTATCGGCGCTTTGCCCTGGCGCTGGCGCTCGGCGGGCTCGGCGGCTGGCTCTTCGTGCAGGCCAAGCTGCCGCTGCCCTGGATGCTGGGCTCGATGGTGTTCTGCACCTTCGCCGCGCTGATCAGCCTGCCCGTCGCCGCGCCGGCCGTGATCCGCCCGCCGATGACGGCGGTGATCGGCGTGATGCTCGGCGCCTCGTTCAAGCCGGAGGTGGTCTCGCAACTGCCGAACTGGCTGCCGACGCTTGCCGGGCTCGTGCTGTTCATGGTCGCCTGCGGGCTGTGCTGCGTCAGCTATTTCCGCCGCGTCGCCGGGTTCGACCCGGTCACGGCCTTCTTCTCGGGCATGCCGGGCGGCCTGATCGAAATGGTCACGGTCGGCGAGGAGAAGGGCGGCGATGCCCGCATCATCGCGCTGATCCACTCGGCGCGCATCCTGCTCGTGGTGATGACGCTGCCCTTCATCGTGCAGTGGATCGGCGGCGTCACGCTGAGCGGTGGACGCGTCGCCGGCCCGTCCATCACGCAGACGCCGCTGGGCTCCGAACTCTGGCTGATCGGCTGCGGCATCGTCGGCGTGATCGTCGGCCATTGGCTGCGGATGCCGGCGAAATACCTGCTCGGCCCGATGCTGGTCAGCGCGATCGTGCATGTCACGGGCCTCAGCGCCGCGATGCCGCCGTCGGAGATCGTGAACGCGGCGCAGCTCGTGCTCGGCGTGACGATCGGCTGCCGCTTCGTCGGCACGGCGCCACGCACCATCCTGCGCGTGCTCCTGCTCTCCGTCGGCTCGACCGCGATCCTGCTCGCCCTGACGCTGGGCTTCGCCTGGCTCGTGGCGCTGATGTCGGTGCACGGCCATGTCCCGCTGATCCTGGCCTATTCGCCCGGCGGCCTCGCCGAGATGAGCCTGATCGCGCTGGCACTCCATACCGAGGTCGCCTTCGTGGCGGCCCATCACATCATCCGCGTCTTCCTGGTGATGGTCTCGGCCGGGCCGATCTTCGGCCTGATCGGGCGCCGGAACGGCAAGGCTGCAGCGGAATAGCGTCTCACCTCACCGCAGCGGCAAGCCCACGCGCGAGCCCCTCCGCCAATGCCAGCCGCTGCGCGGCCATGAAGGCGGCGCCATCGACGCGCTGCCGGTCTCCCGCGCGAATCATCGTGACGCGCTCCGTCAGAGCCCGGGCGAAATCCTCGGGCGTATCGGCGAGGGAGAAATTGGCCGGCAGCTCCGTGAAACCGCGGCAGGACAGGGTCGTGGCCACCGCCGGCAGGCCGAGCTGCATCGCCTCGATCGTCTTGAGCTGCACACCGGTGCCGGCCCGGCTCGACAGGGCGATCAGCCGGCAGGAGCGCAGGAAACCTTCAGCCGAGGGTACGCGGCCGACCAGGGTCACGCCGGGCGGCGCCTGCAGCTCGGCAGGCACGCGGCCGGCGACGGCGATGCGGATATCGTCCGGCAGGAGCGGGCAGATTTCGCGCAGGAACCATTCGAGGCCGATGAGATTAGGCCCCCAGGTCCAGGTGCCGATCAGGCCGATATCGAAGGCCGGAGCCTCGCCCAGATCGTCGGGCGGCGCTCCGATCAGGCCGCCGGAGACCAGCGGCAGGGCACAGGATTTTTCCCGATAGGCGGCGCCGAGCGCCTGACGGTCTTCCTCGGCCAGCGTCCAGATGAAGCGCGCCTCGTCCCAGAGCCTTCGTTCGAGCCGCTCCAGGAGGCGCGCCTCGCGCCCGTAGAGCCGGCGCAGGGCCGGATTCCCGGCATGTCCGGCATTCTGGCGGGCCGAGACATGCTCGATATTGTGCTCGACGAGAATGCAGGGCGCGATCCGCAGCAGCTCGGGAAAGGCGCCGGGCAGCATCACCGAATTCAGGACCAGCGCATCGAAGGGACCCTGCGCCCGGACGGTCTCGGCGAAGCGGCCCGCCCCCGCGAGCCGGAGCTTGGCGCAGGCGACCGGCAGGTCGAACCGGACTGCGGCCGCCAGCCAGCGCAGCTTCTGCGCGGCCGGCACCACCGCGTTCTCGATATCGGCCTCGGCGACCACGATCGCCTGCTCCGGTTCGGCCGGGGCCTCGCCGGGACGCAGAAAGCCGATCGCGGTGACCTCGTGCCCGGCCTCGCGCAGCGCCGAGAGGATCGCCGCATTGGCGATCTCGAAGCCGGTATCGGGCCGGGCGACGGGGATGAGCGAGGTCAGGAAAGCAAGGCGCAAGGAGGAAGCTCGTCGGCAGATGCTATTCCACTCCTCCCATTGCCCGGGCAGGTCAAGCTGCGCCGCCGGCTATGATCAATGGGAGCTGGCAGGATCGGCCGCTCTTTCGACGAAGGCGGACACCGAACCTTAAGCTGGCGCAGCCTAGCCTGCGGGCCGATGACCATGGCCAGCCAAACCTCCGAAGGCGCGATGGAAGGCGAGCGGGACCACCCCGCCGGGCCGGCCTTCGGCACGCCCGAAAGCTTTGTGGTGGTGGCGAGCTCGGCGCCGGAAGCGCTGGCGGGAATCAGGAGCGTCGTCTGCGTCCCGACCTTCAAGCGTCCGGATATGCTGGAAGCGACATTGCGCTCGCTCGCCGGCCAAACGGGCGGGCATGATTTTGCGGTGATCGTGGTCGAGAACGAGGGCGTCGAGCGGGCCGGCGCCACCCGCGCCAGCGCCCTGCATGCCGCCGGGCTGTTCAAGGGTTTCGTCATCGTCGAGCCGCGCCAGGGCAACTGCAAGGCCTATAACGCGGCCTGGCGCTGCGCGCTGACGCGCTTTCCGGCGCTCGAACAGGTCCTCGGCATCGACGACGACGAGGAGGCCGAGCCCGGCTGGCTCGACGCCTTCGTCACGGCGGCCCGCACCGCTCCGGCCGAATTGTTCGGCGGCTCGGTGACGCCGGTTTTTGCCGATGCCTCGCGGGCCTGGCTCTCGGCGCATCCGGTGTTCCAATCGCATTACGACCGCTCCGGCCCGGTTCCGATGCTCTATTCGAGTGCCAACTACCTGATCCGGCGCAGCGTGCTCGACAGGCTGGGCTTTCCCTTCCTCGACGAGAGCTTCGATTTCACCGGCGGCGGCGACACGGATTTCTTCACCCGCGCCAGGGCCGCCGGCTTCCGCTTCTGGTGGGTGCAGGAGGCCGCGCAGCGCGAGACCATGCCGGAGCGACGCAGCGAATTCGCCTGGATTCACGCGCGCGGGCTGCGCAACGGCGCCCTCTCGGCAATGATCCAGCGGCGCGAGAATCCGGGGCTTTCCGGCCGCATCCGGGTGCTCGCGAAATCGCTCGCCCTGCTTGCCGCGGCCGTCCCAAGGGGGCTCGCGCTCGGCCTGCGCACCCGCTCGGGGTTGATCGGCCTCTATCACCTGCAGGTCGCGATCGGCCGGCTGATGTCGGAATTCACCGGCACGAACGAGCAGTACCGCAAGCCCGAGACGAACTGACCCGGTCTTCGCTCCCTCAACCCGTCATTGCGAGCCCCCGGGACTTGCCTTCGGCAAGCCCGAGGACAGGCTCCGCGCAGCAATGACGGTTCAGGCCGCGTTGATCACGAGGCCGCGCAGCTTGTTCGCGTGCGGCCCGAGCTCCGCCTGCCGGCGCTCGGCCGCGGCCTTGGCGGCGCGCCCGTCGCGCGCGACCAGAACGATGTCGTCGACGGCCTCGGCGAAGCGCCCGATCAACCCCGCGATCGGCAGGCTGCCGCCATCGACGATCATCGGTCCGAAGCGGTGCGCGGCCGCGAACGGGCCTGTCCGCAAAGAGACCTGCCCCGCCGGCGGCGGGTCTCCGGCAAGCGGCAGGAAGGTCAGACCGGTGCCTTCGTCCTTGAGGATCGCGCGCGCCAGCGCCGCACGCCCGGCCAGCACATCGCCGAGCCCGAGCGGCGCATCGGCGGCGAAAACCGGCGTCAAAGCCTGGACACCATCACCCGCATCGACAAGCAGCGCCGGAAGACCGGACCGAGCCGCATCCAGCGCGAGATTGAGGGCAAGGGTAGTGGCACCCGCCTGCGGCTCGAGGCCGAGCACAAGGACACGGCGGCGCTGCTCGCCCCCGGCCGCCCCGGCCAGTGCGAGGCGGATGGCCGAGACGGCCTCGGCGAAGCCGGATTGCGGCTTGTCGATGACATCGACCAGATGCGCCTGCCCCTGGAAGACCGAGCGCGCTTCCGCCACGCCGCGCCGCCAGCGGCGGTTGCGCACGGATGGAATGGTGCCGAGCGCTGCGAGGGCGGCCGGTTCGGCAACGGGTTGCGGAGCGGCTTGCGGAAGGGTTGCGGGAACGGAGGGGCGCACCGGCTCGGGAACCGGGTCGGCCGCCGGCTCCGGCCGGCTCGCGGTGCGATCCGCCTGTCCGCCCTGGATCGCCATGAGGCGCCTCCAGCTCGCCGGCCCCAGACCCGTGGAACCGGCCGGCGGTGATGGGTCCGGCCGCGCCGCCGCGGGCTGCGACGGGGGAGCGGCAGGCGAAAGAGGCAAGGGCGCCGGCCGTCCGGTCTCGGCCGGATCGGCGGCGGCAGGGCGTGGCGCGCGGCGCCAGAACGGTTGCCGCGGCGCCGGAGCGGGCTGCGGCGGAGGGGGAGGAGAAGCGCGAGGCGAGGCAGGCGCCGGCACGGGCCGCTCCGCTGCAACGGCCTCGGCCGCAACCGGCCGCGGCGCACGGCGCCAGAACGGCTTGCGGGGCCGGGGCTCAGCGCTTGCCGGCGGGCGCGGCACGGCGAACAGGGCAAGGCCCAGTGCCAGCAGCATGCCGGCCCCGCCGCCGCCGAAGGCGCCGAGCAGGGCGACCGTCCGGCGGCTCATGCCGCTCTTTTCCAGCGGCGGCATGGCCGGGCTGATGACACGGGCATTGGTGGTGTCGATGCCGCCGAGCTCGCCGGTCTCGCGGGCGCGCTTGAGGAAGGCATCATAGATCACGCGCGAGGACTCGACCTCGCGTTCGAGCTCGCGCAACTGCACGGAGGCGCGGCCGGCGGCGTATTGCCCTGCCGTGAGCTGGTCGACACGGCGGGCGAGCTGACGCTCGGCCTCGACCGCCCGGTCGTATTCGGCCTTGGCGGCACGGGCGATGCGGGAGAGCTCATCGGCGATCTGGCGGCGGGCATCGCGGACCTGCGATTGCGACGAAGCGAGCGCCGGATGCCGGGCGCCGAGCGAGGAGACGAGATCGGCCTCGCGCGCCAGCGCCGCGCCGAGCTGGGCGCGCAAGGCGGTCATGGTGTTGGAGGCGACCGCTTCCGGTATGGCGCCAGCTTCGATATTGGCAGCGCGCGTCGCGGTGATCTGGTCGTATTTGGCCTTGGCTTCGGTCGCGCGGGTCCGGGCGGCAACGAGCTGGGTGTTGTTGAGCGAGAGCTGCTCTTCGCTCAGCGAACGGCCGCCAACGCCGACGATATTGTTGGCTTCCTTATATTTCTCCGCCTTCTCCTCGGCGATGCGCAAGCGGTTGCGCAGTTCTTCCAGGCGCCCCGTCAGGGCCGTGGTCGCGCGCTGCGCGGCCTCGGACCGGACCGCCGTCTGGTCCTCCAGATAGGCCTCGGCCAGCGCGTTCGCGATCTTCGCCGCCTTGTCGGGGTCCTGTGCCGTCGCGGAAATGTCGATGACGAAGGTGCGTTCGCCGCGGCGGACGCTCACGGTGCGGTCGAGCGCCGCGAGCGCGTAGAGCGTCGCCTTCGGCGAGGGACCGGTATCGGCTCCCATCAGCCGGGCGAGGAAACCGGCCGAGCCCCCGCCGAAATCGGGATCGCGGTCGAGGTTCAATCGCTCGACGACGCGCGATTTGATGCTGTCGGAGGCGATCACGCGGGCCTGGCTTTCAAGATAACCAGTGATCGATGTCGGGTCGCTGCCCACGGTATTGGGCGAGACGTCGTTCTGGAGCACGCGCAGATCGCGCGGATCGATGAAGAGCTGCGCGGTCGAGACGTATTTCGGCGTCATCAGCAGCGCGGCGACGATCGCCAGCACCAGACCGAGCAGGGCCATGAGCAGGATCAGCCCGCGCCGCGCCCACAAGGTTCCGACGATCCAGACGGGATCGGCGAGGCGGGCGAGCTGGGCAGGCACGGCCGCAGCCGGCCGCTCGCGGCGGTCCGGCCTGTCCTGTACTTCGCTCGGAGCCGGCTCGGTCGTGAACATGACGCTACGCTTCACTGTCCCACATCACGCCGTACCGCGCCTGTAGCGCTCGAGCACGGCCATCATCGGCTTGGGCCGATAATCGGCATCAAGCGGCAGAGGCCGGGCACGGGCGCTGTCCTTGCGCGGAAAAGTTTCATGGACCCAGGAATAACGGTCGGTCAGCCCCCAGGTGATGATGGATTTCGGCCGCTTGGCCGAGACGACGGCGTCGAGGAAGGTCGAGACCAGGGCGGCGGCAGTCTTGTCGCGCTTGGCGGGATCGGCCGGCAGCTTCCAATCGATGACATCCAGCTCGGTGATCTCGACATCGAGGCCGAGCTCGTCGAGCTGGCGCATGAAGCCCTGCACCCCGTCCACGTCGATGCCCTTGTCGGCATAGAGATGGGCCTGCATGCCGACGCCATGCACCGGGATGCCCTTGTCCTTCAGGCGCCGGCAGATATCGAGCGCGACCTTGCGGCGGGCGGCGGCACCGGGAACCGGCTCCTCGAAATGAAAATCGTTGAGCACGAGCCGGGCCTTCGGGTCGACCCGCGCCGCCGTGCGGAAGGCGATATCGACATGTTCCGGCCCGAGCAGGCGCTGCCAGATGGTGTCGCGCCAGGGCCCACCTTCCAGGGGATCGTATTTGATAACCTCGTTGACCACGTCCCAGGTCGCGATCTTGCCCTTGTAGCGGTCGACGACGACCTCGATGTGGTTGACGAGCTCGCCCTCGGCCTCGGCCCGCGTCGCCATCTCCCGCGCCCAGTTGGGCAGCGCCTCGCCCCAGAGCAGGGTGTGGCCGCGCAGCGCCTTCTTGTTCGCCTGGGCGAAGGCCACGAGTTCGTCCGCTCCGGAGAAGTCGAAGCGCGGCTGGTCGTGCCGCAGCGCCTCCCATTTCAGGTCGTTCATCGGCACGATGACGTCGCAATAGCGCTTCAGCGCGTCGCGATAGCGCGGATCGTTGCGGAAGGCGCCGATCTCCGCCGCGGAGCCGAAGGGGATCGGCCTGTTGATCGCAAGGGCCGAACTGGTTCCGCCCATGGTACCGGCCATCAGGCAAGCGGAAGCGCCGCGCAGCACGCCGCGGCGCGTCGGTGACGCCTCATTCCGGTCCGTTTCAGGTTGCTGTTCGATCAATCGGGACGCTTCCGTGTCGTTTAGGGTCGTTCAACGCCTCTGGGCTAAGAGGGATTCGTCACGCTGGAAAGCTCAAGGCACGCGCCGGGCCAGCCGCCGCGGAAACGGGTCATGCTGCCGGATCGCACCACCATCTTCGCCTACCTCACCATCCTGAGCGGCTCTGCCGGCCGGCTCGTGATCTCCCTTGTCTACTTCCTCATCGTTGCGAATACGTTGACCCTCGGCGAATTCGGTCTGTTCGCGACGGCGTCCTCGACCGGGCTCATCCTGTCGCGGCTGCTCGCCTTCGGATTCATCTCGCCGCTCTACCGGGTCGCGACCGTCAAGCCGCGCCTGCTCGGCGCCTATCTCTCCGGTTTCGCCGGCCTCTCCGTGCTATCGCTGCCGCTGATCGTCGCGGCGGGCGGCGCGGCCTATCTGCTGCTCTTCGCGGAACGCCTCGCGCTCCTGCCCTTCGCGGTGATCATCCTCGCGGAGGTGCTGGGCTGGCGGCTCGTCGAGGTCGTCGCCATCGTCAATAACGGCTTGAGGCGCTTCCGGCAGGCGGCGCTCCTCGTGATCATCGGCTCGGGCCTGCGCACGGTCGCGGCGCTACTCTTCGCCGCTTTCGGACAGGCCAGCCTCGAGATCTGGGCCTTCGCCTATTGCGGGGCGACGATGGCGAGCGCCCTGATCGCGCTTGTCGCCTTCCTGCCGGCGGCGCGCTGGCGCTTCGTGCGCAGCCTCTATCCGCGCCGCATGGCCGATGCGGTTTTCGCAGGCGCGGCCGATATCGTGTTCTACGTCCAGTCCGAGCTCGACAAGCTCTTGGTGCTGGGTCTGGCCGGGGAGCGTACCGCCGGGCTCTACGCGATCGCGCTGCGGGTGATCGACCTGACCGCCATGCCGGTGCGCAGCTTCAACCAGATGCTCGTCCAGAAGATCATGAAGGAGCGCGGCGTCGGGGGCTTCAGGCGGCTCGCGGCTTACGAGGCCGGGATCGCGCTGGTCTCGATCGCCGGGCTCGTCGCCGTGATCATCGCGCTCAAGCCGTTCCCGAACCTGCTCGGGCGCAATGTCTCGGAAGCGGCCTATCTGTTCGCGCCGATGCTGCTGGTCCCGGCCTTCCGCAATCTCGTCGAGTACCACGCCGAGCTGCTCTATGCCCGCGAGCGCACGGGCTCGCGCATCGCGCTGCTCTGCCTGCTGACCGCGATCAAGGCCGGGCTGATCTCGCTGGTGATGACGCGCTTCCCGGAGGCCGGAAGCTGGGCTGCGGGCATGAATCTCGTCTTCGGCGTGGTCTATCTCGCCTCGGCGGGCTTCACCTATTCGCTGCTGGCGCAGGCGCGACGCGAGCCGCTACGCTGAGGCCTGCTGATCGAACAGGGCGCGGATGCGGTCGAGCGGCTGGCCGATGAAGGACTGGATGCCGATGGCGACCTGCCAGGGCTCCAGCACCTCCTCGAAGGAGGCGAGCTGATCCATGCCGGCGACATCCTCGCTGAACCAGTAGACCTTGCAGAGCTCCCGCGCGTCCGGCCAATGGCTGGAGGCCTCGAGCCCGAGCACGCGTTCGACGAAATAGCCGTAGATCATGTATTCCGAGAACTGCCGCTCGCGCGCGATCGCGGAGACCCAGTCGCGCCCGCTGACACTCTCGACATGGTCGAGCAGGGCCAGCACATGGTCACGGCGCCAGCTCACCAGATTGTTGATGTAGTCGGGGCTCGGAAAGGCCGGCGCATCGAGCCCGAGCAAAGCGGAGGCATGCGTGCACCAAGGGATGTGGCGCGCCATGTCGGCGGTGATCGCGTCGGGCTTGCGGTAGAGCCGGATCGCGCCCTCATCCGACAGGCTGGTCAGGTCGAAGGGCCGCACGAACAGCATGTCGGAATCGGCGAAGAGGATCACGTCCTCGGTGCCGGCCCTGGCGACGGCGAATTTCCGGAGCTGCTGGGCATGCCAGCCGCGCAGCGGCGGGATGCCGCGCGTCAGCGCCTGCACTCCGGTCCAGAGGCGGCGCCTGCCAAGGGAAAGCGGGTCGGGCCGCGAGCGCAGCCAGCCCGGCAGCAATTGCGATTCGGGCAGGATGCGCCGGCGCGGCCCTTCGAGCTCGCGAAAGAGCGGGACGTCGCGATCCTCGACCAGGAGATAGTGGACGGCATGGCCGCTGACGAAGCGATCGATGCTGGCGCAGAGCAGCCGGCAACGCTCGATATCGCCCCTGTAGCTTGGCGTCGCCAGGGCAAAGGTTTCGTTCAATTGATTGGACTCACCCGCTCCGTCGGCCGCCCACGGCATATTGCCGGGCCATGCGCATAAGGAAAGCGGGATTTCCGAGCACGTAGCGGCGCCAGAGCCGGCGCGGTTCGAGCCAGAGCCGGTACATCCATTCGAGTCTGATCTGGCGAACCAGCTCGGGCGCACGCGGCACCTCGTCGGCGAAGAAGTCGAACAATGCCCCGACGCCGGCGGCAACCGAGCAATGCTGCGGCCCGAGCTTGTCGGCGATGAAGCGCTCCTGCAGCGGATTGCCCATCGCCACCAGCAGCAGGTCCGGGCGCTGGATCTTCAGCTTGCCGAGGAGCACGATCTCCTCGTCGGCGGTGAAATAGCCGTGCGAGACGACGCTGAAATGATGCCCCGGATAGCGCTTCGCCAGATTCGCGACCGCCCGGTCCGCGACACCGGGCCGGCCGCCGAGCAAGGCGACGTGCATGGACCGTCCGGCTTGCGCGAAGAGCGCAGGGAAGAAATCCGTGCCGTTGAGATTGGCCGGGAAGGCCTTGCCGTAGAGCATCCAGCTGCCGAGATCGACGCCGATGCCGTCGGCCAGCACGAGGAAGGTCGAGAGGCTGCGCTGCAAGGCGGGGTCGCCCGCGGCGACGTTCACCAGATTGGCATTGCAGAAGGCGAGCTTCATATGGCCGCCCGTCAGCACCGCATCGGTGACCTCGGCAATCGCCGTCTCGCGTTCCATCACGGCGATGCCGATGCCGCCGATATCACGCTTGGCATAGCCCGGCCGCTTGCGGCCTCCGGCTTCGCTGGCGATCGTGATGGAGGCGGTTGCGGGCACGGTGCTCTCGGTCAGGGGCACGGCGGCCCATTGCGAATACCGTGATTGTCTTGGCCGTTCGGGAGACTGGGTCAAGGCAAAGCCGGCTGAAAGGTGAACGGCTTCTTCCCGCGATCCGCGAAGCCGCGTTAATGGCAATCCTCTTGCAGCAACAAGGCCTTGTACCGAACCGGAACGAAAACCGGCGGCGCCTGCGGCACCCCTCCTCCGGCCCGTTCCGCCGCGACACAGCCCCTGCCGGAACCGCCTCGATCCGACACAGGAACAAGGCCCTCCTCTCCGCAATTTTTTGTCATCGTCCTTAACGATTTGCATGGCGGGTCTGCGCATTCCTGGGAAGCCGCGATGCCCTCTGGCCGCTGCCAATCCGCCCGGCTAGGGTGACCCTCACAAAATCCGGGAGGGCTGGGCATGAACCAAATCGATTTAAAGAAGCGCGTCGCCATCGTGACGGGCGGAGCGCAGGGCATCGGCCGGGCCGTCGCCGAGCGCTTTGCCCAGAGTGGCGCGACCGTCGCGATCTGGGATGTCGACGCGGTCCTCGCCGCCAAGGCCGCCGGCGAGATCGGCCATGGCGCGATCGGCGTCGGCGTCGACGTGACCGATGCCGCCGCCGTCCAGAAGGCGAGCGATGCGCTGGAAGCCCAGCATGGCAGCATCGACATCCTCGTCACCAGCGCCGGCATCGCCGGGCCCAACCACAAGACCTGGGAATATCCGCTGGAGGACTGGGCCCGCGTCATGAAGCTCAATGTCGACGGCACGCTGCATTGCTGCCGCTCGGTGATCCCCGGCATGGTCAAGCGCAATTACGGCCGCATCGTCCTGGTCGCCTCGATCGCCGGCAAGGAGGGCAACCCCAACGCCTCCGCCTATTCCGCCTCGAAGGCGGCGGTGATCGCGCTGACGAAGTCGCTCGGCAAGGAGCTCGCCGACAAGGACATCGCGGTAAACTGCATCACGCCTGCGGCGGCGCGCACACGCATCTTCGACCAGATGAGCGAGGAGCATATCGGCTACATGCTGGCGAAGATCCCGCGCGGGCGCTTCCTGCTGCCCGACGAAGTCGCCGCAATGGTCGCCTTCCTGGCCTCGGCCGAGAACAGCTTCACCACGGCCGGCGTGTTCGACCTGTCGGGCGGCCGCGCGACCTACTGAGACGCCGGGTCCAGAGCCTCACCGTCATTACGGGGCAGGCCGCAGGCCTGAGCCCGGAATCCGGAGCCGATGCCAGCAGGAATTTGAGCGATCGCTCATCTGCGCCATTTACGGAAACGGTGTCGGTTCTGGGTTCCGGGCTCTTCGCTTCGCGAAGCCCCGGAATGACGGCATGCTTCCATCAAAAGATGAGGGCTGGAGGCTGCCAGCAATGCCGCCCCGGAGAAGCTGCTTGGCGAAATTGCCGGTCGCAGTTTTCGAAACCCTGCTCTAGCTTGGCGGCATGACGCAGATGCTCCCCTCCGCCGTCGTCCTCGGTGCCCGCGCCTTCGCCGCGTTGGCCGGCCTCAATCGCTTCAGCGACGAGCCCGGCAAGCTGACGCGGCTTTATCTTTCGCCCGCACACAAGCAGGCGGCAGAATGGGTCAAGGGCGCGATGGAGGTCGCGGGGCTCGCCGCCTTCATCGATGCCGCAGGCTCCGTGCAGGGACGGCGTGAAGGCACCGTACCGGGGGCCCCGGCGGTGCTGATCGGCTCGCATATCGACACCGTGAAGGATGGCGGGCGCTTCGACGGCAATCTCGGCGTCGTCGCCGGCATCCTGGCCGCGCAGGCCCTGCGCGATGCCGGGATCAGCCTGCCCTTCCCGCTCGAGGTGATCGGCTTCGGCGACGAGGAGAACGTGCGCTTTCCCACGCATCTCTCGACCTCCGAGGCGCTGGCCGGCGCCTATGACCCGGCCTGGCTGGAGGCGCGCGACAGCGAGGGCGTGAAGCTCGGCGAAGCCCTCGTCGCCTTCGGCGGGAATCCGGCGGGGATCGCGGCGCTGGCGCGCAAGCCCGGCTCGATCCAGGCCTATCTCGAAGTCCATATCGAGCAGGGGCCGGTGCTGGAGGCGGAGAACGAAGCGGTCGGCATCGTCACCGCCATCAACGCCCAGAGCCGGGCGCAGGTGCGCGTCACCGGCGAGGCCGGACATGCCGGCACCGTGCCGATGGCGCTGCGCAAGGATGCGCTGACCGCGGCGGCCGAGATGGCGCTGGCGCTGGAGCAGATCGCGGGCGCGCATGAGCTCGCCGTCGGCACGGTCGGCGTGCTGCGCCCCGAGCCCGGCGCAACCAATGTCGTTCCGGGCGCCGCCGAGTTCACCATCGATTTCCGCGCCCCGCAAGACGCGACGCTCGCCTCGATGGATACGGAGATCCGCAAGCGTTTCGCCGAGATCGCGCAGCGGCGCGGTGTCGGGCTGGAGATCATCCCCTATGCCAGGGCCGCGGCCGTGCCGATGGCGCCGAAGCTGCAGGATGCCTTCGCCGCCGGCATCGCCCGGACCGGCAGCAATCTCGCCGGCCGGCGCCTGCCCTCCGGCGCCGGGCACGACGCCATGGCGATCGCGCAGGTCGCGCCCGTGGCCATGCTCTTCGTGCGCAACGAGAAGGGCATCAGCCACTCGCCGCTGGAGAACATGACCGAAGCCGATGCCGGCATCGCCATCCGCGTCCTCATCGAAACGATTCTGGAACTGGCCGGGCACTCACAGTAGAACGATTCCAGCCGCGACACCGCGCGCCATTCCGCAGACGGCCCGAAAGGCCTAGGAGAGGCGCGCCGCAGGAGGCTGGCCATGGATTTCGAGAATTTCTTCCGCCGGGAACTCGACGGATTGCGCCGCGAAGGCCGCTATCGCGTCTTCGCCGATCTGGAGCGCCAGGCCGGCCGCTTCCCGATCGCGACCTATCACGGCGAGCGCGGCACGCGCGACGTCACCGTCTGGTGTTCGAACGACTATCTCGGCATGGGCCAGCATCCCAAGGTGCTCGCCGCGATGCATCAGGCGCTCGACGGCAGCGGCGCCGGCGCCGGCGGCACGCGCAATATCGGCGGCACCAACCATTACCATGTCCTGCTGGAGCGCGAGCTCGCCGACCTGCACGGCAAGGAAGCGGCGCTGATCTTCAATTCCGGCTATGTCTCGAACTGGGCCTCGCTCTCGACGCTGGCGGCGCGGATTCCCGGCTGCATCGTCCTGACCGACGGGCTGAACCATGCCTCGATGATCGAGGGCATCCGGCATTCGCGCGCCGAGAAGCATATCTTCGCCCATAACGATCCCGCCGACCTGCGCCGCAAGCTCGCGGCGCTCGATCCCGCCCGGCCGAAGCTGATCGCCTTCGAGTCGGTCTATTCGATGGATGGCGACATCGCGCCGGTCCGCGAATTCTGCGACATCGCCGAGGAATTCGGCGCGATGACCTATATCGACGAGGTCCATGCCGTCGGGCTCTACGGCGCGCGCGGCGGCGGCATCTCGGAGCGCGAGGGGCTGACCGACCGCCTCACCCTGATCCAGGGCACGCTGGCGAAATCCTATGGCGTGATCGGCGGCTACATTACCGGCTCGGCGGCGCTCTGCGACTTCATCCGCAGCTTCGCCTCCGGCTTCATCTTCTCCAGCTCGCTGCCGCCGGCCGTGGCGGCCGGTGCGATCGCCGCGATCCGGCATCTCAAGGAAAACTCGGTGGAGCGCGAGCGCCAGCAGGACCGCGTCGCGGCGTTGCGGGCCAAGCTCGACGCCGCCGGCATCCCGCATCTCGCCAATCCCAGCCATATCGTGCCGGTGATGGTCGGCGATGCCCAGGCCTGCAAGGCGATCAGCGACGAATTGCTGGATCGCTTCGACATCTATGTCCAGCCGATCAATTACCCGACCGTGCCGCGCGGCACGGAGCGCCTGCGGATCACGCCCTCGCCCTTCCATTCCGACGCCGATATCGGCGCGCTGGTGGCGGCACTCGGCGCGATCTGGGCACGGGACGGGCTGAAGCGGGCGGCGTGAGCGCTTAGCCACGCTTGGCCACGATCATCAGGGCCGCCGAGAGCAGCCCGAAGACCGTGGTCAGGCCGGCAAGGATCAAGGTTCCCAGCCATTGGGACAGGAAGCCCTCGATTTCGGCCTTGTCCGGCGTCGTCGCGTCATAGAGGACGGTCACCCGGTCGCCTTTGCGATAGGCCGATGGGCTGGTGCCCCATGAGGTCACGAAGGTGACGGACTGCCCCTGCGCCGTGCGGAAGCTCACGACCGGACGATAGGTCGAGTCTCCACCGCCATGCCGTAGCTCGACCACCGTTCCGGCGGCGCGATCGGCGTGCGCCAGGAGCTTCTGGTTATGGCTGTAGGTGAAATAGCAGACCGTCGCGAGGATAACGGCGACGATCCCGAAAACGCAGCCGATGCGCCAGAACAGGAGCTTGCCATCCTGAGGGAGGCCCCCGAACCGTTGCTTCCTGCGGCTTTCGCCCATCCGCCCTCAGAGATTGAAAACGCGATGGGGGACGAACTCGCCGTTCTGGACCGAGCCCGTCGAGACCAGCGTGCCCCCGCAAGTCGCGTAGGCGGCCTCCAGCTCGATCGGGGCCCCAGCGCCGCGCAGCAGGGCGGTCTGGCCGCGCTTGAGGCGGGCGGCGGCGTCGCGATGCAGCACGATCTCCGGGATCAGCGTCAGCGCCGCCTTGACCGGCTGGAGGGCCGTGAGCGCGCTCTCCGGGCTTTCGCGCAGGGTCTCGACGCTGGCGGCATCAGCGATCAGAAACGGGCCGACGCGGGTGCGGCGCAGATGCGCGACATGGCCGAGGCAGCCGAGCGCCAGGCCGAGATCGCGGGCGATGGCGCGGACATAGGTGCCCTTGCCGCACTCGGCCTCGAAGGTCGTGGTGGCGCCGTCATGGCTGACGATGCGGAGCGCGTCGATCTCGACAGGCCGCGCCTCCAGCTCGACATCCTCGCCGTCGCGGGCGAGATCATAGGCGCGCTCCCCGGCGATCTTGATCGCCGAGAACTTGGGCGGCGTCTGCAGGATCGTGCCGGTGAAACGCGGCAGCAGGGCCAGGATCGACGCCTCGTCCGGGCGCTTCTCCGAGGTCGCGATGACGCTGCCCTCGGTATCGTCCGTATTGGTCTGCGTGCCCCAGGCCACCGTGAACTGATAGGCCTTGCGGCCGTCCATGACGAAGGGAACGGTCTTGGTCGCCTCGCCCAGGGCGATCGGCAGCAGGCCGGAGGCCAGCGGATCGAGCGTGCCGGCATGGCCGGCCTTCTTGGCGCCGAAAGCGCGCTTCACGACGCTGACCGCATGGGTCGAGGTCATGCCGATCGGCTTGTCGAGGATGACCCAGCCATGGACGTCGCGCTTCTTCGGGCGCTGTACCGGGGCGGCATCCTGATCCCGGGCGGTTTCGGGGGCGTTCTCAGCGGTCATCGTCACGGCGGTCTTCTTCGGGAATTTGGTCTTCGTGGTCCTGGTCGATCCTGAGGCGCTGGACCAGCGTATCGCGGCGCACGGCATCGGTATCGAGCAGCGCATCGATGCGCTCGGCCTCGGCGAAGCTCTCATCGGCCCGGAAGCGGATATCCGGCGCGTATTTCAGGTTCACGCGATGGGCGATCTCGCCGCGCAGATAGCGCTTGTTGGCTTCGAGCGCCTTGAGCACGGGCTTCACATCCTGCCCGCCGAGCGGCATGATGTAGGCGGTAGCGAGCTTGAGGTCCGTAGAGAGGCGCACCTCCGGCACGGTGACGACGTGTTTTGCCAACACGTCGTCGTGAATGTCACCGCGCGCCAGAATCTCCGCGAGCGCATGGCGGATCAGTTCGCCGATGCGCAATTGCCGCTGGGAATTACCGGAGGTTTTTGCAGGTTTTGCCATGGTTCTCGTTTCTCCGGGATCGGACCGGATCAAACGTCACGGCGGGGCCTGGCCCGCCGTCTCAGGAAGATAAGGCGCTGGACGCGCTCTTCTCGTCACGAGATGGCCGGGCGAGAGCCCGGCCATGACGCGCTGTTTCAGGAGCGCAGTCCTCAGAGGGTGCGCTTGATCTCTTCGACGCGATAGCACTCGATCACGTCGCCGGCGCGCATGTCCTGGTAGTTCTCGAAGGACATGCCGCATTCCTGGCCAGCCACGACTTCCTTGGCGTCGTCCTTGAAGCGCTTCAGCTGCGAAAGCTTGCCCTCGTGAACCACGACGTTGTCGCGGATCAGGCGGACATTGGCGCCGCGCTCGATGGTGCCGTCGGTGACGCGGCAGCCGGCGATCTTGCCGACCTTCGAGACGTTGAAGATCTCGAGGATCGACGCGTTGCCGAGCATGGTTTCGCGGAGCGTTGGCGCCAGCAGGCCCGACATCGCAGCCTTCACATCATCCATGAGGTTATAGATGATGTTGTAGTAGCGGATCTCGACACCGGCACGATCGGCCGCCTCGCGCGCTTCCTTGTGGGCGCGCACGTTGAAGCCGACGACCACCGCGCCCGAAGCCTGGGCGAGCGTGACATCCGATTCCGTGATGGCGCCGACGCCCGACGAGAGCACGCGGGCGCGCACCTCGTCGTTGCCGACTTTCTCGAGCGCGCCGACGATGGCCTCGACGGAGCCCTGCACGTCGCCCTTGACGACAAGCGGGAACTCCTTGCGGCCGGCGCCTTCCTTGAGCTCGCGCATCATCTCGGCGAGCGAGCGGCCAGCGCCCGAAGCCGCGCCGCGGGCGGCAAGGCGGTCGCGACGCTGACGCTCGCGGTAATCGGTGATCTCGCGGGCACGGGCCTCGGACTCGACGACCGCGACGCGATCACCGGCCTCGGGCGTGCCGTTGAAGCCGAGAACCTCGACCGGCATGGAGGGCGGGGCTTCCTTCACCTGCGCGCCGGTATCGGCGATCAGGGCGCGGACGCGGCCCCATTCGGCGCCAGCCACGACGATGTCGCCGGTGCGCAGCGTGCCGCGCTGGACCAGCACGGTCGCGACCGGGCCACGGCCGCGGTCGAGCTTGGCCTCGATGACCGTGCCTTCGGCCGGACGAACGGGGTTGGCCTTGAGATCGAGAACTTCCGCCTGCAGCGCGATCGCTTCCAGCAGCTTGTCGAGGTTGTGGCCGGTCTTGGCGGAAACCTCGACTTCGAGGGTCTCGCCACCCAGCGTCTCGACCTGGATCTCGTATTGCAGCAGTTCGGCGCGGACGCGATCCGGGTTGGCGTCGGACTTGTCGACCTTGTTGATCGCCACGATCAGCGGCACGCCGGCCGCCTTGGCGTGATGGATCGCCTCGGCCGTCTGCGGCATGACGCCGTCATCGGCCGCCACGACCAGCACGACGACGTCCGTCACCTTGGCGCCGCGGGCGCGCATCGCCGTGAAGGCGGCGTGGCCGGGCGTGTCGATGAAGGTCACCTGGCTGCCCAGCGGGGTCGTCACCTGATAGGCGCCGATATGCTGGGTGATGCCGCCGGCCTCGCCGGTGACGACCTTGGTCTTGCGGATCGCGTCGAGCAGCGAGGTCTTGCCGTGGTCGACATGGCCCATGATGGTCACGACGGCCGGCCGCGACTCCAGGGTCTCGTCGGTGTCCGGCGTGTCGAACAGGCCTTCCTCGACGTCGGATTCGGCGACGCGCTTGACGGTGTGGCCCATTTCCTCGGCGATGAGCTGGGCGGTGTCGGCATCGATCACGTCGGTGATCTTGTGCATCGCGCCCTGCTTCATCAGCAGGCGGATGACGTCGACGCCGCGCTCCGTCATGCGGTTCGCGAGTTCCTGGATGGTGATCGTCTCGGGGATGATCACCTCGCGCATCACGCGCTCTTTCTGGGCATCCGACGCACGATGGCCGGTCATGCGCTGCACGCGTCGGCGGAACGAGGCGACCGAGCGTGTCCGCTCGTCCTCGCTCCCGGTCGCGGTCGACAGCGTCAGGCGGCCGCGGGGCTTGTCGTTGGCGACCTTCGGCGTCTTGGGCGCGGCCGGAGCCGGGCCACGGCCGGCGCCGGCGCTCAGGCCAGGGCGACGGAAGGCGGCCTTGACGTCGACATCATCCGAGCGATTGCGCGTGGTGTTGGCCGACGGAGCCTGACGCGCCGGACGGGCGATCGCGGGCTCGGCCGGGGCCGTGGTGTCGATACGGGGCGTGCGCGGCGCATCGGAGCGCGGCGGACGGCTGTCGAGCCGCGGCGGGCGGGCGCCGGTGTCACGCATCGGCGGACGCGAGGTGAACTCGCGCGGGCCGGACGGGGCCTGGCGGCCGTAATACTGGGTGGGCTGCGGCGCCGGAGCCTGAGGATCAGGCGCAGCTTCGCGAGCCTGCGGCGGCGGGGCGGCCGGACGGGCCGGCTGGTCGTCGCGCTGGCGCGCGGCGACTTCGACGCGGCGCTTCTGGTCGTCTTCCTGACGGCGGCGCTCTTCTTCCTGCCGCTGACGGGCGGCGGCGGCTTCCCGCTCCTGGCGCTCGCGCTCGATGGCGGCATTGCGCTGGCGCGCCTCGTCCTCGGCGATGCGGCGGGCTTCGGCCTCGCTGCTGCGGGCTTCCGACAGGGCGCGCTGACGGGCGTCCTTCTCCTCGTCGGAGAGGGTGCGCAGCAGCATGCTGCTGGCCGGACGCTGGGGCGGCGGCGGGGCGGCCGGGCGGGGCGCGGGCGCCTGCGGAGCCGGGGCCTGGGGCGCACGCGGCGCGACAGGCTCCTTGACCTCATGCCCGGCGGCGCGGCGTTTCACCTCGACGACGACCTGCTTCGTACGCCCATGCGAGAAGCTCTGTCGAACAGTGCTCTGTTCGACAGGCCGCTTCAGCGACAGGGTCTTGGGCGGGTTGACGGTGAGTGTCTTGTCGCCCGGGGTCTTGGTATCGGTCATTCCGCGTTCGGTCCTGCCGGTTCGGTCGTGTCTTCGGTGTCGTTCTGGTCTGATGCGGCCGTATCGTCCGTCCGGTACCGGACGAGCCGACGCCAGCGGGAGAGGACACCCTCGGCCGCCGGACCCGGAGCAAGCGCGGCATGTATCACATGTGCCCGCCCTAACGCCAATTCCAAATCCGCCGCCGTGAAAATAGCGACGACGGGCAGCTCGCGCGGCTTGAGCCCTTCGGCTTCGCGCGCCGCCCCGGCCCGCCGGATGGCCTGGCCGATCTTGCGCTTGCCGTCCTCGGCCCCGTCGCTGGCGGCGATGACGCCGACACAGCGGCCGGAACCGATCAGGGCCTCGACCTTGGCGAAGCCCGCGATCACGAGCCCCGCCTTGTTGGCCATCGATACGGCCTGGACCGCATCGCGCAGCATCAGCGTATCGATCATCTCCGGAAGGTCGGCGGGAACCGCGACCTTCGCCTTGAGCGAGCGCTCGAAGGCCTTCCGCTTGATCGCCTCGGTGACGGTCTTGCGGCTGAGGCTCGCCCAGACGCCACGTCCGGGGAGCTTGCGCCGCAAATCCGGCACCAATGTGCCGTCGGGTCCAGCGACGAAGCGGATCAGATCGTCAGGCGCCTTCACGGTCCGCGTCACGACGCAGCTCCGCTCCGGCCCCTCCTTCTCTGCCGCCTTCATCGCGACGATCCCGCTCAGGCCTCGGCCGCCTCATCGGCTTCCGCCTCGGGCTCCTCGGCCGGCGCCTCGACCCAGCCCGCATGGATGCGGGCGGCCATGATGATCGCTTCCGCGTCCTGGCGCGACAGGTCGAACCCGTCGAGATAGCCGGAGTGACGGGTGGACTCGCCGTCCTTGCGCTCGGTCCAGCCGACGAGATCGTCCGTGGCGCAGCCCGCGAGGTCCTCGACGCTCTTCACATCGTTCTCGCCGAGCGCGACCATCATGGAAGTGGTGACGCCATCGACCTCGCGCAAGGCGTCCTCGACGCCGAGCGCGCGGCGCTTCTCGTCCAACTCCGCCTCGACGGCGGCAAGATGCTCCTGCGCGCGGCTCTGGATCTCGCCGGCGGTGTCCTCGTCGAAGCCCTCGATCGAGGCGAGCTCGGAGAGCTCGACATAGGCGAGCTCCTCGACATTGCGGAAGCCTTCCGAAGCCAGGAGCTGGCCGACCGTCTCGTCGACGTTCAGCGCGTTCATGAACAGGTCGGTGCGCTGCACGAATTCCTTCTGGCGGCGCTCCGACTCCTCGGCTTCGGTCAGGATGTCGATGTCCCAGCCGGTGAGCTGCGAGGCGAGGCGGACGTTCTGGCCACGGCGGCCAATGGCGAGCGAGAGCTGCTCGTCGGGAACCACGACCTCGATCTTGTCGGCTTCCTCGTCGAGCACGACCTTGGCGACCTCAGCCGGCTGCAGGGCGTTGACGACGAAGGTCGCCACATCCGGCGACCACGGGATGATGTCGATCTTCTCGCCCTGGAGCTCGCCGACGACCGCCTGCACGCGCGAGCCGCGCATGCCGACGCAGGCGCCGACCGGGTCGATCGAGGAATCACGCGAGATCACGGCAATCTTGGCGCGCGAGCCCGGATCGCGGGCGACAGCCTTCACCTCAACGATCCCGTCATAGATCTCAGGCACTTCCTGGCCGAAGAGCTTGGCCATGAACTGCGGATGGGTGCGCGACAGGAAGATCTGCGGGCCACGCGGCTCGCGGCGCACGTCGTAGACATAGGCGCGCGCGCGGTCGCCGACCTTGAAGGTCTCGCGCGGGATCATCTCGTCGCGGCGGATGATGGCTTCGCCACGGCCGAGATCGACGAAGACATTGCCGTATTCGACGCGCTTGACGGCGCCGTTGACGATCTCGCCGATGCGATCCTTGTACTCGTCGTACTGGCGGTCGCGCTCGGCCTCGCGCACCTTCTGGACGATGACCTGCTTGGCCGACTGGGCGGCGATACGGCCGAAATCGAAGGGCGGCAGCGGATCGGCGATGACGTCGCCGGCCTGGGCGGCCGGGTTATGGCGCTTGGCCTCGTCGACCGTGATCTCGATCGCCGGGTTCTCGACCTGATCGACGACCTGGAGATGGCGGGCGAGGCGCAGTTCGCCGGTCTTGGTGTTGATCTCGGCATGGACGTCGGTCTCGGCGCCGTAGCGCGAGCGGGCGGCCTTGGCGATGGCGTCCTGCATGGCGTCGACGACGATCTGGCGGTCGATCGACTTCTCACGGGCGACCGCGTCGGCGATCTGCAGCAGTTCGAGCCGGTTGGCGCTGACGACCATGACGCTCACTCCTCTTCGTTATCGTTTTCGTGCGGGGCCTGCGTGTCGGCCTTCTTCGGCCGCGGCCCCAGCGATTTTCCTCGGCCCTTTTTCGGGCTGGCGATTTCTTCGGCGGCCGGCATCTCCGGCGGCAGGCCGGACTTGCCGCGGCGCAGCGACTCGGTGACGAGCGCGTCGGTCAGAACGAGGCGGGCCTCGGCGATCGCACGCATCGGAATCGCGACGTCGCGCTCTTCCTCGCTCTTGGCGTCGTCGCGCGACAGCAGCGCATCCTGCCCGGCGACACCGCGCAGGATGCCGCGGAAGCGCTTGCGGCCTGCGACGATCTCGCTCGTGTCGATCTTGGCGAGATGGCCGGCCCAGCGCTCGAAATCGCTGGCGCGCACCAGCGGCCGGTCGATGCCCGGCGACGATACCTCGAGGTGATAGGCCGCCTGGATGGGGTCGTCGACATCGAGCGCCGGCGACACCGCCTGGCTGATCTCCTCGCAACCCTCGACATTCATCGTGCCGTCCGGTCGCTCAGCCATGATCTGCAGGGTGCAGCCGTTCTGGGCGCTGATGCGCACGCGCACCAGCCGGTAGCCGAGATCGACGATCGCCGGCTCGATGATCGCGGCAACACGCAAGGCCACGCCGCTCTCGACGACGAGGCGGGGTTCCTGATCGGCTGCCGTTATCGGCTCGTGGGTGGGTTCACTCATGGCCTGAGACCGTTCCGTCTGCCTCCGGCGGGTAGCGGCCAATAAAAAAGAGCGGGCCGGTGGGCCCGCTCTTGATCATCGGCGTTAACCGATACCAGAGCTGTTGCCCGCTATTTAGTCCGCATCGCCCCGATATGCAAGCTCGCTTGCGGCGGCGCTAACCCGATGGTCATCCTTCGCGTGTCAGATGACGCAACGGGATATCGGTTGAGGACTTGGTATGAGTGCGGTCGGCTCGCTGTTGCGAGATCTCGAATCCACGATGCTGCGCGGCTCGAATGACGAGCGCGCCGACATCCTGTCGCGGCTGACGGACCTGTTCCTGGCCACCGCCGTGCATATGGACGAAGAGCAGGTCGGCGTCTTCGACGTGGTCATCGGGCGGCTGTCGCGCGCGATCGAACTGCGCGCCCGCGTCGAATTGTCGGAGCGGATCGCGCCGGTGCCGAACGCGCCGAGCGGCGTGGTCCGCCAGCTCGCCCTCGACGAGATCGCCGTGGCGCGCGCCGTGCTGGTGCAGTCGCCGCGCCTGAACGACCAGGATCTCGTCGCGGTTTCCGCCGCCAAGGGACGCGACCATATGCTGGCGATCACCGAGCGGCCCGAACTCGGCGAACCCGTCACCGATTTCCTGATCCTGCGCGGCGGCCGCGTCGTCACCCATGCGGTCGCGGCCAACCAGACGGCGCGCTTCTCCCGCCACGGCATGGGCGTGCTGGTGATGCGGGCGGCGCAGGACGATGCGCTCCAGGCCACGCTGGGCCTGCGGCGCGACATTCCGGCCGAGCTGGTCGACCAGTTGATGACCGCGGCGAAGAACTCCGCGCGGCGGCGCTTGAGCGAAAGCCTCGAACCCACGCTGGCGGGCGATGTCGACAGCGCGGTCGAGCGCGGGGCGGATGCCATCGCCGCCGGAGGCCAGATGCCGGGCGAGCTCGGCGCCATCAGCGCGGCCCTGGTCGAAATCCGCGAACTCAACGAGACCGGCCTGCTCGACGAGGCCAAGGTCCGCACCTATGCCCGCGACGGCGCGACCGAACATGCGATCTGCGGCGTCGCCGTGCTGGCGCAGCTCGGCCTGCCGGCGAGCGAGCAGATCATCCTCGGCAGCGACCGCGAGGCGGTTCTGCTGGTCGCGCGCGCGCTCGGCTGGTCGTGGGAAACGACGGCTGCGCTGATCTCGCTGCGCAAGGATTTCGGCAAGTCGCAGGCCGCGATCGACCGTGCCCGCGAAAGCTTCCGGAACCTTGCGCAAGGCACCGCCCAGCGCGTGCTTGGCTTCCTCAGGATGCGCGACGCAAAGCCGTGAGATAGCTGGAGATGCGCCCCTCGCGAACCGCCTTCGCCTCGTAGCGGGTGCGGATCCAGCCGGGATAGGGCGTGCGCCAGTCGCCCGGCCGCTCGTCGGTCCAGTCGAAATCGGGCGAGGCCATCAGGCGCGACAGCGTCCAGCCGATGTAATCGTCGATATCGCTGGCGAAGCGGAAGCGGCCGCCCGGGCGAAGTGCTCGGGCGAACAGGCCCAGCGTATGCTCGGAGACGAAGCGGCGCTTGCGCTGGCGGCGCTTCGGCCAGGGATCGGGATAGAGCAGGTCGATCGCATCGAGGCTGCCGGCCGGAAAGCGCGGCAGCAGCAGCGCGGCATCATCGTCCCAGACCCGGATATTGGTCAGCCCCTCGCGCTCGGCCACCGCCAGGAACTTGGCCATGCCGTTGATGAAGGGCTCGACGCCGATGAAGCCGATCTGCGGGCTCTCGCGCATGCGCATCAGGAGATGCTCGCCGCCGCCGAAGCCGATCTCGAGCCGGACCGCCTCGACGGGTTGCGGGAACAGCGCCTTGAGGTCGGCGATCTCGCCTTCCGGCAGGCGCAGGCGCGGCAGCGTATGCTCCATCAGATGGCTCTGGCCATCGCGCAGGGCCTTGCCCTTGCGGCGGCCGTAGAACGCGCGGTCGTCATGATCGGAGGGGTGGGTCATTCGAGATCGTCTCGCAGAAACCGAGGTCATCCCGGACAAGCGGCTTCAGCCGCGCCTATCCGGGATGACGGCGCGGATAGAATGCCTGTAGCAAAATGAAAAGGCCGGAGCGATCGGCTCCGGCCTCGTCAATTCAAGCGAAAGCGCTATCTCAGGCGACGGCCTTCTTCAGCGCGTCGACGAGATCGGTCTTCTCCCAGGAGAAGGAGCCGTCGCGGCCGGGCTTGCGGCCGAAATGGCCGTAAGCCGAGGTCTTGGCGTAGATCGGCTTGTTGAGGCCGAGATGGTTGCGAATGCCGTTCGGCGAGAGGTCGACCAGCTTGCCGAGGACCTCCTCGAGCTTGGCCTCGTCGACCTTGCCCGTGCCGTGCAGGTCGACATAGATCGACAGCGGCTTGGCGACGCCGATGGCGTAGGAAAGCTGGATCGTGGCGCGGTCGGCGAGCTTGGCCGCGACGACGTTCTTGGCGAGATAGCGCGCCGCGTAAGCCGCCGAACGGTCGACCTTGGTCGGGTCCTTGCCCGAGAAGGCGCCGCCGCCATGCGGGGCAGCACCACCGTAGGTGTCGACGATGATCTTGCGGCCGGTGAGGCCGGCATCGCCGTCAGGGCCGCCGATCACGAACTTGCCGGTCGGGTTGATGTGCCAGACCGTGTCCTTGGAGATCCAGCCATCCGGCAGCGCCTGGCGGATATAGGGCTCGACGATCTTGCGGACATCGGCCGAGGTCAGCGTCTCGTCGAGATGCTGGGTGGAGAGCACGATCTGGGTGACGCCGACCGGCTTGCCGTTCTCGTATTTGACGGTGACCTGGCTCTTGGCATCCGGGCCGAGCTTGGCGGCGTCGCCCTCGCCCTTCTTGCGGGCGAGCGTCAGGGTCTCGAGGATCTTGTGGGCATAGTAGATCGGGGCGGGCAGCAGCTCGGGCGTCTCGCGGCTGGCATAGCCGAACATGATGCCCTGGTCGCCGGCGCCGACATCCTTGTTGC
The DNA here is from genome assembly GCF_042700715.1 of Allobosea sp. UC22_33. Lineage (NCBI taxonomy): Bacteria > Pseudomonadati > Pseudomonadota > Alphaproteobacteria > Hyphomicrobiales > Alloboseaceae > Allobosea > Allobosea sp. UC22_33. The sequence continues at coordinate 4,939,492 of NZ_CP170556.1, read as the reverse complement.
CGGCCTCATCGACGCCCACGGCAATATCCGCGGATTGCGGATGCAGCAGCACGTCGATCTTGCACTTCTTCCAGTGGAATCCATCCTGCTCGTAGCCGATCGCCTTGATCGCCTTGCGCGCGGCCGACTTGACCTTGCTCTTCATCGCCTTCTCGTCGAGCGAGGTGCGGACCTCGCCGGCGATGACGACGCGATTGGTCGTCGCCAGCGTCTCGCAGGCGACGCGGACCTTGCTCGCATCCATGCCCGCCTTGGCGGCTTCCTTGAAGAACAGATCGACGATCTCGTCGGAGATGCGGTCGCAGACCTTGTCGGGGTGCCCCTCCGAGACGGACTCGCTGGTGAACAGGTAATTCTGGCGTGACACGGTCGGGGATTCCCTGAATCGGCACATGGAAAAGGCCGGCACAGCCGCGCCAGCCAATGAACGGCCCGTCATTGCAGCGGACGCGTTCGCCGTCAAGCGCTAAAATCCGCTCAGTCGGGAAGATCGTTCGTCACATCGAACGAAATGGAGGCGATATCACGCTGTTCCGGCGTCTTCCTCCGCCAGGGCCTCCACCAGATCGATGATCCTCCGGCGAACCCGGCCGCTCTTGATCCGCGTGAAGGCCTTGGTTAGCTGCACGCCTTCGCTGGTGGCGAGGAACTCGGAAATATAGGTCGTCGCGGCGGAATCGGCGAAGCCGGGCTCCGGCATGTCGCCGGTCGGCGCGCCATCGAAGAAGAAGGCCACCGGCACATCCAGCATCTTGGCGATCTGCTGCAGGCGGCTCGCGCTGATGCGGTTGGAGCCCTTCTCGTATTTCTGCACCTGCTGGAAGGTCAGTCCGAGTGCTTCACCGAGCTTCTCCTGGCTGACGCCCGCGAGCATCCGACGCATACGAACGCGGCTACCGACATGCTTGTCGATCGGATTCGGGACCTTCTTGATCATGATTCACCCTGCTTAGGCATCAGTGTCATGACCAGGAGCCGCCATCCTGGTCGGCGCGGTAATCGTCCCTTTATTATAGGCGTCGCTGCTAATCCACCCTTCAGCGCGAAAAAGTTCCAATTGGGATCATTCCCGCGCCCGCAAGCGGGAAAATGCCAGAAAAATAAGCAGAAGCCCTGCGAAGACGACGTCTCCCACCCTTGCGTAGAGGGTAATGGGGCCGGCGCGGGGCAGGCCCGAATCCAGCACGCCCTCGACGCCGAGGGGCAAGCTCGCGATGGTCCGGCCATAGGCATCGACCACCGCGGAAATCCCGGTATTGGCGACGCGCACCAGCGGCAGGCCTTCCTCGATGCTGCGCAGGCGCGCCTGCGCGAAATGCTGGTAGGGGCCGCTGGTCTGGCCGAACCAGCCGTCATTGGTCAGGTTCAGGAAGAAGCCCGCACGCGGGCCGCGCGCGGCAACCTCGCCGGGGAACACCGCCTCGTAGCAGATCAGCGGCGCCGCCGTCGGCAGTCCCTTGATCGCGAGCGGCGTGCGGGTGCTGCCGGCCGCGAAGCCGCCGGGAATCGAGACGAACTGCGACAGGCCGACGCCGCGGATCAACGTGTCCAGAAAGGGCGGCAGATATTCGCCGAAGGGCACGAGATGGACCTTGTCGTAGCTGGCGAGGATGACGCCCTCGTCATTGACCACCTGGATCGCGTTGTAGATCGGCGGCCGGCTTTCGCCCGGCAGCATCTCGCCGGCCCGCGCGGCGCCGGTGATCAGCGTCACGTCGGGCGGGAGCACCGCTCCGATGCGCGACAAGGCGCCGGGCGTGCGGCCGAGAAGGAAGGGAAAGGCCGATTCCGGCCAGATCAGATGCGTGATGCCCTGGAGGCCGGGTGTGGTCGGGCTGGTCGCCCGGTCGCTCAGAGCCAGGTAATTGTTGAGGATCGCCTCGCCATTGCGGCCGTTGAACTTGGCATCCTGCGGCAGGTTGGGCTGCATCAGCCGAAGCTTCACTCCCGCCACGAGCGGCGAGGAAGCGGCCGGCAGACGCCAGAAGCCGAAAGCGAAGAGGCCGGCCAACGCCGCCAGCGCCAGGAGCGGCGGCACGTTGCGTCCCGCCGGCGTCCGCGCCGTTCCGAGCACGGCCGGAGCCGCACCGATCGCCACCGCGAACAGGGTCAGGCCGTAAAGCCCCGTGAGCGAGGCCACCTGTGCGAGATGGATCTCGCCCGCCAGCATCATGCCGTAGAGGTTCCAGGGGAAACCGGTCAGGACATGGCCGCGCAGCCATTCGCTGAGGGCCAGCATCGCGGCGAGCACGAGGATGCGTCCGGCGCCCTTGGGCCAAGCGAGCCGCGCCAGGCCGAAAGCGCTGGCAGGAAAGACGGCGAGGAAGGCCGGGAGCGCGACGACACCCAGCGGCATCGCCCAGGCGAACTTGTCGGCCTCGACGAGGAAGGCGGCACCCAGCCACCACAATCCGGCGAGGAAGAAGCCGAAACCCCACCACCAGCCGACCGCGAAAGCGGCCCGGAACCGGCGCCAGGCACTGGTCCCCACGGCCCCGTCGATCAGCCAGACCGCGATGGTCATCGGCACGACGATAACAGGCCAGAGATCGAGAGGCGGCAAGGCGAGCGCGCCGCTCGCGCCGGCTGCAAGCGCGATCAGGCGCTTCCGCCAACCCCACCCCAGGATGACGGCCTCGGCTGCCCCCGCCAGCCCCATCAGCCCGGCTCCATCGCCGGCTCTTCGGTGGCAGGCTCGCTATGGCAATGGATGGTCAGGCGCTTCACGCGGCGCTGATCGGAATCGAGGATCTCGAAGCTGAGCCCGTCCGGGCCTCTCACCGTTTCTCCAAGAGCCGGAACGCGCCCTGCGAGCGTGACGATCAGGCCGCCGAGCGTATCGATATCGTCGGCGACCTCGTTGCCGGAGAGATCGACGCCGGTCGCCGCCTTGAGCTCGGCCAGCGTCGCGCGGGCATCGGCGGTAAAGCGGTTCTCGCCGGCCGGGACGATCGGCGTCTCCTCGAGATCGTGCTCGTCCTCGATATCGCCGACGACGATCTCGATCAGGTCCTCGATCGAGACGAGGCCGTCGGTCCCGCCATATTCGTCGATGACCAGCGCGATATGGGTGCGGGTCGACTGCATGCGGACGAGCAGGTCGACCGCCGGCATCGAGGGCGGAACATAGAGGACCGGCCGCAGCAGCTTGGTCTCGGACAGGCGCGTCGAAAGCTCCACGGCGGACAGCGTATGCGGAATCGCGAGCTTGCCGTTCTCCTCCGGCGGCCCGTTCTCTCCGGGCCGCGCCTTCTCGGCGATGTATTCGAGGAAGTCGCGGATATGGACCATGCCGCGGGGATCATCGAGCGTGTCGTCGAAGACCGGCAGGCGCGAATGGCCGGCGGTCCGGAAATGCGCGAGCAACTCGTCCAGCGTCGCCTCGGCCGGGACGGCCACGATATCGGCACGCGGGATCATGACATCGCCGACGCGGCGCTCGCGCAGGCTCAGCACATTGGTGAGCATCGCGCGTTCCTGGACGGAGAGATCGGCGAGTTCGCCGTTCTCCTCGGCCAGGGCCTCGACGATTTCCTCGCGGGCTGTGCCGCCGCCACGCAGGCCGAGCCGGTCGAGGAATTGGCCGAGCCAATGGCCGAGGCCACGGCCGGCGGTTTCGGGCTGGGATTGTCGACTGTCGTCGCTCATGATCGTGGGGACTTATGCGGAAGAAGGAACGGGCGCCGTGACGAGTTCGGCACCGGCGTAAGGATCGGCCACGCCGAGACGGGCGAGGGCGTCGATTTCAAGCGCTTCCATGCGGCGCGCCTCGGCCTCGGTCTCATGGTCCTCGCCGAGGAGATGAAGCAGGCCGTGGATGGCGAGATGGCGGAGATGGTCCGTCACGCTCTTGGATTCGGCCTCCGCCTCGCGCAGCACCGTCTCGTAGGCGATGACGATGTCGCCGAGCAGCGGGCTTTGCGCGATGCGCTCCGGCGGGGCGGCCGGGAAGGAGAGCACGTTCGTCGCCTTGTCGAAGCCGCGCCAGTCGCGGTTGACGATGCGGATGCGCTTGTCGTCGGTCAGCAGCAGGCTGAGCTCGGCGCCGGGCATGGGCTTGCGCGGGGCTACTGCGATCCCCGCTTCCAGCGCCTCGTTCAACAAGGCTCGCAGGCCCGGCAGCTTGCCGAGCTCATGCCAGCGGCGGGACTGCGCCCTGACGTCGAGATTGATCTCCGGAGACGTCTTCTCGGGTGGCGGCGCCAAGCGCCGCCCGCGAGGTCGATCGTTCATCGCGGCCGCTCCCGCGCCAACATCCGCTTCAGCCCTTCGCTGTCGCCTTCCCGGTTGAGATCCGGGGGCGCATCGGGATTGCGCAAGCGCTCTTCCCGTTCCGCGCGCTCATGGCGCGCCGCGCTCTCATAGGCCATGACGATGCGTCGCACCAGATCATGCCTGACGACATCGCCTTCCTCGAAGCGGGCATAGCCGACGCCCTCGACATCCTTAAGCAGCTTCACCGCCTCATTCAGGCCGGAACGCTGGCCCGGCGGCAGGTCGATCTGCGAGGGGTCGCCGGTGATGATCATGCGCGAGCCCTCGCCCAGGCGGGTGAGGAACATCTTCATCTGCATCGAGGTGGTGTTCTGGGCCTCGTCGAGCAGCACCACGGCATTGGTCAGGGTGCGCCCGCGCATGAAGGCGAGCGGCGCGATCTCGATCATGCCGGTCTGCAGGCCGCGTTCGACATGGCGCGCCTCCATGAAGTCGTTCAGCGCGTCGTAGATCGGGCGCAGATAGGGATCGACCTTCTCGCGCATGTCGCCGGGCAGGAAGCCGAGGCGCTCGCCGGCTTCCACCGCCGGGCGCGACAGGATCATGCGCTCGACCACGCCCTGCTCGATCAGCGAGACGGCATGGCCGACCGCGAGCCAGGTCTTGCCGGTGCCGGCCGGACCTTCGGCGAGCACGAGCTCATGGCGCTTGAGCTGGCGCAGATAGGCGTCCTGCGCGGCATTGCGCGCCCTGACCGGCCCGCGCTTGCGCGTCACCACCGCATCGAAGGAGGTCTTGCCGGCATCGGCGGTCGGGAACAGCGAGCGCTGCACGTTGCTTTCCTCGATCGCGCCATCGACCTCGCCGAGCGTGACCGGCGCGCCGGCCTTGGCACGGGCATAGAGCGTCTTCAGCACGCGCCCGGCCTGCTCGGCCGTCTCGCGGGCGCCCTTCACGGTGACGTGATTGCCATTGGGGCTGACCACGACGCCGAGCCGGCGCTCGAGATGGGCGAGGTTCTGGTCGTACTGACCGAAAACCAGGCTGGCGAGCCGGTTGTCGTCGAAGGAGAGCACGACCTCCGTCGCCGCCAAGCCTTCGCGGCCCGCGCTTTCGCGCACACCGCCCTCGGGGCGGGTGGGCGCGAGGTCGCGCCGCGGGTTCCGGTCGGGTCTTTGCGTCGAATCAGCCTGTGCCAAATGCGTCGCCTCGCTTCAGGCCGGGGTGGCGGTTGGCCTGTCCCCGGCGCCTGTTCCAGCCGGGCAGGAGCACCCGGCCGGGTCGTCTCGCAGCATAACCGGACGCAACGATATCAGCCTGATGACAGGCCGGCGCCCGTCCCTGGCAAATGGGAATGAAGCCGGTCGCGCTCAAGCGGCCAAGCCCTTTCCATCGGTCTCGCCCGGCTCCGCCAGCCGGCCGAACAGGGAATTCGTGCTCGTCTTCTCGATCACCACCCGCACGATGTCGCCGATCTGATTCGCGTCGCTCTCGATCTGCACAGCCTGCAGATAGGGCGACTTGCCGGCAAGCTGTCCGGGATAGCGTCCAGCCCTTTCGAGCAGGACATCCACCGTCCGCCCGACCATGGCCCGGTTGAAGGCCTGCCGGTGATGCTCGATGCGATCCTGCAAACGATAGAGCCGCTCGTTCATCAGCTCGCGAGGGATCTGCGCGTCGAGATCGGCTGCCGGCGTGCCCGGGCGCGGCGAATAGTTGAAGGAATAGCTGGAGGCGAAGCCGATCTCGTCGACGAGGCGGATCGTGTCCTCGAAATCGGCATCGGTCTCGCCGGGGAAGCCGACGATGAAATCCGAGGAGAGCGCGATATCGGGCCGGGCGCTCCGGATGCGATCGATCAGGCGGCGGTATTCGTCGCCGGTATGCTTGCGGTTCATCGCCGCGAGGATGCGGTCCGAGCCAGCTTGCACCGGCAGATGCAGGAAGGGCATGACCTGCGGCAGGTCACGATGGGCGGCGATGAGATCGTCGTCCATATCGCGGGGGTGGCTGGTCGTATAACGGATGCGGGCGATGCCCGGCACCTCCGCGACACGGTGCATCAGGCGCGCCAGGCTCCAGACGGCGCCGTCCGGCCCCTCGCCGTGATAGGCGTTGACGTTCTGGCCGATCAGCGTGACGTCGCGCACGCCGGCTTCGGCCAGGCGCTCGACCTCGATCATGATCTGCGCGACCGGCCGCGAGAATTCGGCGCCGCGGGTATAGGGCACGACGCAGAAGGCGCAGAACTTGTCGCAGCCTTCCTGCACCGTGACGAAGGCCGAGACGCCGCGCGCCAAGATCGCCTGACGCTTCGGCGCCGGCAGGAAGCCAAACTTGTCCTCGACCGGCAGATCGGTGTCGACGACGCGGCGCTTGTGAGCCTCGGCCAGAAGCTCCGGCAGGCGGTGATAGGCCTGCGGCCCGACCACGAGATCGACGGCGGGCTGGCGGCGCTGGATCTCGCCGCCCTCGGCCTGCGCGACGCAGCCGGCCACGACGATCTTCGTCTCCTGGCCTTCCGCGCCTTGCGCCTTCTTGATGTCGCGGAGCTTGCCGAGCTCGGTATAGACCTTCTGCACCGCGCGGTCGCGGATATGGCAGGTGTTGAGCAGGATCAGGTCCGCGCCCTCCGGCGTGGCCGTCTCCTCATAGCCCTGATGGCTCAGGATATCGGCCATGCGCTGCCCGTCATAGACGTTCATCTGGCAGCCGAAGGACTTGATATGGACTTTCTTCATCGGTGCGGATCGGGTCTCCAAAGCGCATTCTTTACTGCGGATCGGGCGCCTTGGGAACGGCCGCGAAGCGCAAGCCGATGGCAAGCAAGCCGCGGACCAGCCGGCGTCACGCTTCCTGGCGGCCCGTGACGGCCCGACGCCGGGCCTTGCGCACCGATGTTTCGGCAAGCCGCGTCGCTTCCTTGCGCGAGGTCGCACGGCCCATCACGATCGGCTCGCCCCAGACCAGCTCGACATCGACGGCACCGCATTCCAACACATGCTTCAGATGCGGCCAGAGTTCGGTATCGCCATACCAGGCAAGGGCCGCCCGCCCGTTGCGCCCGCCCGGCAGGTTCTGCCAGCCGGTATAGGTGATGGTCAGCGGATAGACCGTCACATCCGCCGTGGCGTCGCCCATGGCCTGATGCGCGGCGCCTAGCAGGGAGGAGCGGAAGGGCAGGATGCGCGTGCCGTCACCGGTCGTCCCCTCGGCGAAAAGCACGACCTCCTCGCCACTGGCGATGCGCGCACCCATGGTGGCCGCCATGCCTGCGGTCGCGCTGCGGCGCTGGCGGTCGAGATAAAGCGTGCGCTGGAGATTGGCGAGAAAGCCGACCACCGGCCATTCGCCGACCTCGCTCTTGGCGACGAAGGCCAGTTCGCGCTCGGCGCCGATCACGCCGATATCGAGCCAGGAGACATGGTTGGCGACGATCAGCGCCCCGGTTCCGGCCGGCGGCGGAGCACCACGCACCTGCCTGCGTACGCCGAGACACCAGCAGGTCAGGCGGTGGAAGCGCAGCGGCAAGGCCCCGCGCCGCGACGGCATGACCCGCATGACGACGAGCTGGGCGAGAACGAGCCCGAGCGTGCCGGTGCACAGCATCACCAGACGGGCGAGCGCACCGAAGCGGAGTCCGTTCATGCTGAGGCGGGTCCGGTCATCGGCGAAAAGGCGGTCTCGTTGGGAATCTGCTGCCGTCAATGGCGCGATTGCGCCGGCTTGTCACGCGAGATCGAGCCGCATCGCGATCGCCGTGGCGCGGCTACCGTCCGGCTTGGGATAGTAGCCCTTGCGCCGGCCGACCTCGCGGAAGCCGAAATGACGGTAGAGCCGCTCGGCCGGGAGATTGCCCTCCTCGACTTCGAGGAAAACGTGGTTCGCCCCCTCCTCGGCGAGCCGCGCGAGATGCGCTGCCAGCAGCGCGCGGCCGAAACCGTCGCGGCGGCGGGCAGGCGCGACGACGATGCTCAGGATCTCCGCCTCGTCGGCAGCCTTGCGGGAGATGACAAAACCCTCGGGACGGCTGTGGCCGCCGCTGAAGACGCCATCGCCCACGACCGCCGAATCGGCGATCAGCGCCGCGCATTCGGCCGGCTCCCAGCCGCGGGCGAAGCCGCCCTGATGGTGCAGCGTCGCGACCTGCAAGGCGTGGCCGGCATCGAGCCGCATCGTCCGCGGCGGCGGCGAATCAGGGTGAAGCAATCGGCGCAACCAATCCATGCCGCCTGTTCGCACAGATTGACGCAGCGGCAACCACCATTTGGGGGATAGGCTCACCGGCGCGGCAGGCGGGCTTTGTCCTGCGGCGTCGTCTCGGGCGCCTTCAGGTAGAGCGGGCGGGGCGGGGCGGTCTCGGGATCGGCGATGAAGCCGAGCCGGGCGACCCAGGCGATATCGGGCGCCTTGGCATCGTCGATCACCAGCGCATCGAGGCCGATGGCCCAGGCCTCGTTGGCCACAGCCAGCGCCGAGGAGCCGACAAGGCTGACGGGACCTGCGCCGATGGCGCGGGCCGCATCGCGATAGCTGACCTGCCGGAGCGAGACCAGCGGCTTGCCCTCGCCCGTCAAGGCCTGGAACCAGACCTGGCCGTGCCTGGCATCGAGCGCGGCGGCGATGACACGGCCCGATTCGCGCCCGATCAGGGGCGCGGCGCAAGCCGCGACGGTGGTGACGCCGACCGCCGGGATGCCGGCCGCGAAGGCGATGGCGCGCGCTGCGCTGACGCCGACGCGCAGGCCGGTATAGCTGCCGGGGCCGACGGTGACGGCGACACGCGAGAGCGAGCCGAACCCGCCCTCGACGCCCTTCATGACGCGCTCGACAAGCGGCATCAGCGCCTCGGCATGGCCGCGATCCATCGCGACCTGCTCGATCGCCAGGGGCTTCACCATGTCGGCCGTGTCCAGCACGCAGGCCGAGCAGGCGCCGAGCGCGGTATCGATCGCGAGAATGCGCATCAGGATGTCATTCCGCGAAAGGCCACGCTCATCGTCACAAAAATTCCCGCAGCTTTCTCAGACGGCTTCGACTTCGCGCACATCCGGCAGGAAGTGGCGCAGCAGGTTCTGGATGCCGTGCTTCAGCGTCGCGGTCGAGGAGGGGCAGCCCGAGCAGGAGCCCTTCATCGCCAGATAGACCGTGCCGTCGCGATAACCGCGGAAGGTGATGTCGCCGCCGTCGCCGGCCACCGCCGGGCGGATGCGGGTCTCGAGCAGATCCTTGATCGTCTCGACCGTCTGCGCATCGGCGGGATCGAAGAACTCGCCCTCCTCGATCACGTCCGCCGCCGAGCCGGCCGCCAGGACCGGGGCGCCCGACATGAAATGCTCCATGATCGCGCCGAGGATGGCGGGCTTCAGATGCGGCCATTCACCGTCCGACTTGGTGACGGTGATGAAATCGGAGCCGAGGAAGACGCCGGAAACGCCGGAAACGCCGAACAGGCGCTGCGCCAGCGGCGAGCGCTCGGCATCCGTGACGTCGCGCAGGTCGAGCGTGCCGTCGGGCATGACGGCGCGGCCGGGAAGAAACTTCAGGGTCGCCGGATTCGGCGTGGCTTCGGTCTGGATGAACATGGACTTGCCTCCGGTACCGGCGATTCAAGGTCGCCGTTCCTGGCTCCGATATAGGCCGCCGGCTGGAATCATTCCAGCGGCATGGGATCGCAGACCGCCGCCCTCAGGCGAGGGCGTCGATCTCCTCGTCCTCCAGATGGCCCGGCACGATGGCGACGGGGATCGGGAAGCTTGCCGAGGACTTGCCGGCAAGCGCGCTGACCAGCGGGCCGGGGCCCTTGCTGCTCGTACCGGCTGCGAGCACGAGCAGCGAAATATCCTCGTCTTCCTCGATCAGCCTGACGAGCTCGTCCGCCTTGTTGCCGACACGCACGACCTTCTCCGGTTCGAGCCCGGCCAAGGTCCGCACCGCTGCAGCCGCCGCATCGAGGCGCTTCTCGGCCTCGGCCTCGGCCTCCGCCTGCATCACTTCGCCGACGCCGAGCCAGGTTTCGTGCTCGGGCGGGGTGGCGACGCCGAGCAGGACGATCGCCGCGCCGACACGGGCGCAGCGGCGCGCGGCGAAGCGAATCGCCTTGGCGCATTCCTCGCTGCCGTCGACCACGGCGAGGAATTTCGGGCGATGGCCCGTCTCGTAGGACCGCCGTCTCTTGACCATGAACTGTCCTGCCGCCGCTTCAGGGACAAGCATGGTGGCCTGCGCCGGCACCCCGGCGCAAGTCCACCCAGCGTCACCGGCTCCGGACGAAGCCGACGATGTCCTTGACCTCGCGCATGATCGGCGCGGCGATCGCATCGGCCCGGTCCGCGCCCGCGCCGAGGATGTCGTCGATGTGCTGCGGGTCCGCCAGCAGGCGGCGCATCTCGCCGGCGATCGGCGCGAGCTTCTCGACCGCGAGATCGACCAGCGCCGCCTTGAAGCCGGAGAACTGGCCGCCACCGAACTGCTTGAGCACGGCGTCCTTCGACGAGCCGGAGAGACCGGCATAGATGCCCACGAGGTTTTCGGCCTCCGGGCGACCCTCCAGGCCCTTCTCCTCGGAGGGCAGCGCCTCCGGATCGGTCTTGGCCTTGCGGATCTTCTGGGCGATCGCCTCGGCATCGTCGGTCAGGTTGATGCGCGAATAGTCGGAGGCGTCCGATTTCGACATCTTCTTGGTGCCGTCGCGCAGGCTCATGACGCGCGGCGCCGGGCCCTGGATCATCGGCTCGGGCAGCGGGAAGAAGCCGAGCTCCCCGGTGCCGAGGCCGCGTTCGGCGATCTGCGTCCCGAAGTCGTTGTTGAACTTCTGGGCGATGTCGCGGGTCAGCTCCAGATGCTGCTTCTGGTCCTCTCCGACAGGCACATGCGTCGCCTTGTAGAGCAGGATGTCGGCCGCCATCAGGTTCGGATAGGCATACAAGCCCACCGAAGCGTTCTCGCGGTCCTTGCCGGCTTTTTCCTTGAACTGGGTCATGCGGTTGAGCCAGCCGAGGCGGGCGACGCAATTGAACACCCAGGCAAGCTCGGCATGGCCCGGCACCTGGCTCTGGTTGAAGATGATGCTGCGCTTGGGATCGACGCCGGCCGCGATATAGGCCGCGGTGACCTCACGGATGGCGCGCTTCAGGTCGGCCGGATCCTGCCACATCGTGATCGCGTGCATGTCGACGACGCAATAGATGCACTCATGCGTATCCTGCATCGCGACCCAATTGGTCAGCGCGCCCAGATAATTGCCGAGATGCAGCGTCGAGGTCGGCTGCATGCCTGAGAATACGCGCTGATGAAAACCCGACATGGGGCACTCCGTCGTCACGATGGAGAAGGGAAGCGGCGCTTCTGGCTCAACCCCGCCGCTTGCGCAAGGGGAGAGCGCCGAAGGCGCCCAGTGCCCAGCCCGCCGCGCCATAGCTGACGAGCCCGGCAAGGCAGAGCAGGCCGAGCGCTCCGACCCGGTGCAAGGCCGGCTGATCGAAGGCCAAAGGCCCGGCCAAGAACCGCAGCGACAGCTCCAGAACGGCGAGCATGATCGCGCTGGCCGCAAGCCCGGCGGCGATCGGCCGCAAGCTGCCGATGCTCGGGCGCCAGATGCCGTCACGCAGCAGCATTCCACCCAGCAGGCAGGCCTGCGCCACGAAAGCGAAGGTCGCTGCGAGCGCCGCCATATGCGCCGCGTTGCCCTCGTTCGCCAGACAGAACCCGATGAGGGCGGCGACCAGCACCGCAAGGCCGCCTGAGAGCAACGGCAGACGCGGTGCGCGGCGCGCGAAATAAACCTGCCCGAAGACCTTTGCGGCGATGGCAAAGGGCAGGCCATAGCCAAAGGCGGCCAAAGCCGCAGCCGTACGTGTGCGATCACCCGCATCGAAGCGGCCATATTCGAACAGCGCCGAGACGATCGGCTCCGCGAGCGCCACCAGCGCCGTCGCGGCCGGCAGGGCGAGCGCGAGACCCAGCGCCAGGGCCTGCCCGAGCATCGCGTCAGGGCCTTCCCGGTTCGCCGCCAGCGCCATGTCGGAGAGCACCACGGTACCCATCGCAACGCCGACGAAGCCGAGCGGCAACTGGAAGACGCGATCGGCATAATAGAGCGCGGCGACCGCGCCCGGCCCCGTCGAGGCGATCTGCGTCGCCACCAGCAGGACGAGCTGCGCGGCGGAGGCTGCGAGCAAGGTCGCGCCGCCCGTGCGGACGAGCCGCGTCATGTCCGGCGACCAGCGCAGGCCCGGGCGCGGCAGGCCGGGGCCACGCAAGGCGAACAGGATCATCACGAGATGGGCGAGGCCCGTCAGGCTGGTGCTGAGCGCGAGCCAGCGAGCGCCGGTCTCGGGCTGCACACCCTTCGCATGCAGCAGCAGGAGCACGGCCAGCAGGATCGCGTTCATCAGCGCCGGGGCCAGAGCGGCGACCGTGAAGCGCTTCTCGGCATTGAGCAAAGCCGCCAGCATGGCGGCCAGCGTCGTCAGGAACAGGAAGGGCAGCATCAGCCGCGTGTAGGAGGAAGCCAGTGCGAGGGTTTCGGGCGCCTCGGCGAAGCCGCCGGCGAGGCCGAGCACGAGCCAGGGCGCGAACAGCTCGCCCAAGCCGACCAGCACCAATAGCAGCATGCCGATCTGCCCGGCCGCCTCGCCGGCGAAGCCACGGGCCGCCGCCTCGCCGCGCTCGCCCTTGATCGCGAGATAAAGCGGTACGAAGGGAGCATTCAGCCCGCCCTCGCCCAGGACGCGCCGGACGAGATTGGGCAGCCGCAAGGCCGCCAGGAAGGCATCCGCCACCGGCCCGCCGCCGAGCAGCCGCGCGATCAGCACGTCGCGGGCGAAACCGAGCAGGCGCGACGCGATCGTGGCTGCGCCGACGACGGCGGAATCGCGAGCGAGACGGGAGGATTCCGGCGCCGATGCCGCCGGCTTCTCCATCAGAGAATGAACCGGCTCAGGTCGGCGTTCTTGGCGAGGTCGCCGATGCGGGCCTCGACATAGGGGGCGTCGATCGTCACGGCCTCGCCCGAGCGGTCCGGCGCGGTGAACGAAATCTCGTCGAGAATGCGCTCGATCACGGTCTGGAGTTCGGCGGGCGCCGATATTCTCGACCGTGGAGTTCACCTCGACGGCGATGCGGGCGATGGCGTCGATTGCGTCAGGCGTGAAGGTGACCGCGACCTCCTCCGTCGCCATCAGCGCCACCGACTGCTTGATCAGGCTCGCTTCGGTCTCGGTCAGGATGCGCTTGAAATCCTCGATGTCGAGCGGGTTGAGCTCGACGCGGATCGGCAGCCGGCCCTGCAGTTCCGGCAGCAGGTCGGAGGGGCGCGAGACGTGGAAGGCGCCGGACGCGATGAAGAGGATGTGGTCGCTCTTCACGGCGCCGTGCTTGGTCGCCACCGTCGTGCCCTCGATCAATGGCAGCAGGTCGCGCTGCACGCCTTCGCGCGAGACATCGGCGCCGCCCTTGCCCTCGCGGGCGCAGATCTTGTCGATCTCGTCGAGGAAGACGATACCGTTCTCCTCGACCTCGCGGATGGCGGCCTGGATGATCGCATCCTGGTCGATCAGCTTGTCGCTCTCCTCGGCCAGCAGCGGCTGGTAGGCGTCCTTGACCAGGACGCGCTTGGGCTTGCCCTTCTGGCCGAAAGCCTTGCCGAACATGTCGGAGAGGTTGATCGCGCCGATCGAGGCGCCGGGCATGCCGGGAACCTCGAACATCGGCGCGGTCGCACCGGAACCCGCCGTCATCTCGACCTCGATCTCCTTGTCGTCGAGCTCATTGGCGCGCAGCTTGCGGCGAAAGGAATCGCGCGTCGCCTGGCTGGCATTGGCACCGACGAGAGCGTCGAGCACGCGCTCCTCGGCCGCGACATGGGCCTTGGCCTGGACATCCTTGCGTCGGCTCTCGCGCACGAGAGCGATGGCGACCTCCAGGAGGTCGCGCACGATCGATTCGACATCGCGGCCGACATAGCCGACCTCGGTGAACTTGGTCGCCTCGACCTTCAGGAAGGGCGCATTGGCGAGCTTGGCGAGGCGCCGGGCGATCTCGGTCTTGCCGCAGCCGGTCGGCCCGATCATCAGGATGTTCTTCGGCGAGACCTCCTCGCGCAGCGGCCCTTCGAGCTGCTGGCGGCGCCAGCGGTTGCGCAGCGCAATGGCGACGGCGCGCTTGGCATCCTTCTGGCCGACGATGAAGCGGTCGAGCTCCGAGACGATCTCGCGGGGGGAAAAGCTGGTCACTGCCGGTACTCGCTATTGAGCTTCATCGTCTTGTTGAGAAATCGGACGGCTTCGCTCCCGCTCGCCTTTGCGATGAAGCGGTCGAACTCCGAGACGATCTCGCGAGGGGAAAGGCTGGTCATGGCGATGTTGTATCCGGTGAACGGGCCTGGTGGGCCTCAGGCCGCTTCGAGCGTCTCGATGACGAGCGAATGGTTGGTGTAGACGCAGATGTCGCCGGCGATCTTCATCGCCTTGCGCACGATCGCCTCGGCATCGGGCTCGACATCGATCAGGGCGCGCGCCGCCGAGAGGGCGTAATTGCCGCCCGAACCGATCGCCATCACGGCGCCATGCTCGCTCGCCTCCGGTTCCAGCACGTCGCCGGTGCCCGAGATCAGCAGAGAAACCTCCTTGTCGGCGACCAGAAGCATCGCCTCCAGACGGCGCAGGTAACGGTCGGTGCGCCAATCCTTGGCGAGCTCGACACAGGCACGCAGGAGCTGCGTCGGATATTGCTCGAGCTTCTTCTCCAGGCGCTCGAACAGGGTGAAGGCATCGGCGGTTGCGCCGGCAAAGCCCGCGATCACCTCGCCTTTCGCGAGCCGACGGACCTTGCGCGCATTGCCCTTCATGATGGTCTGGCCGAGCGAGACCTGGCCGTCGCCGCCGATGACGACGCGCCCGCCCTTGCGCACCATCAGGATGGTGGTGGCGTGCATGACGGGGGCATTGCTGTTTTCGGACATGAGATAATGAACCGGGTATCGAGACGGGGCGGCGGATATTGCCAAACATGTTCAGGAGAGGCCGCACTATCAAGGGGGAAGCCGGCATGCCACCTGTGAGGGCGGCATAGTGGAATATGCAAGCCATGCTTGAATGGCGTGTTTACTAGCAGTTGAATTTCAGCTTTCGTGGCGTAGGCGCAACCATATCAGCGATAAACCTGATCATACGCATGCGAGTCCTTGGACTCTGCCGTAGAGCATCCGCAGCAGAATCCTGAAATGCCGCAATGCTAAACTTTTAAGCAGTTTTTTATCATTAACGCCCAAAGGTCAGGGTTTAGATCGGCTTCCATTGTCGGGAAGCCGCCTCGGGGCGTCATCATGAAATCCATCCGGCTGAAAATCCTTGCCATGCTGGCCATCGTTGCCGGCGGCGCCATCCTCTCGGCGATCATCAGCATCTACGGCCTGCACAAGGCCGACGATCTGAACACGCGTTCCGAGATCCAGGCCAATGTCGCGCTGCTCACCCAGCGCATCAACGGCGTGGTCACCGCCGTGGTGATGGAATCGCGCGGCGTCTACATGTCGAAGACGCAGCAAGAAGCCGCGACCTATGCCAAGGGCATCGAGGAGCGGTTTCCGACGCTGCGCAAGTTCAGCGCCGACCTGCAGAAGGTCGCGCCGGCGGAAGAGCGCCAGACGGTCGAGCAGATCGCCAAGGCGATCGATGAATTCATCATGTTCCGGACCGAGACCGCCCGACTCGGCCGCGAGGTTTCTGCCGCGGCGGCCAATGAGCAGGGCAACAACGAGGCCAATCGCGCGAACCGCAAGGCTCTCAACGACCTGCTGATCAGCTTCAGCCAGCGCGTCGAGAAGGCCGGCATCGCGGTCGGCGAGGAGGCCACTGCCTTCACCCGGCAGGTCCAGTGGCTGCTGCCGATCGTCCTGCTGACGACGCTGCTGATTTCGGTTGGCGTCGCGCTCGTCTTCGCGCAGCGCTCAATCACCAAGCCGATCCTCGATCTCAGCCAGGTCATGGAGAAGCTCACGGCAGGCGATACCAGCGTCAACGTTCCCCATTCCCAGCGGCCCGACGAGATCGGTGCCATGGCGCGCGCGGTTTCCGTACTGCGCCAGAGCACCGAGCAGGTCGCCTTGCTGCAGGAGCAGGAACGCGCTGCCGCTGCCGCGCGCCTCGCCCGGGCTCAGTCGATGGAAGCGGTGGTCTCGGATGTCGGCGAGGTCGTCGCGGCCGCCGCTGCCGGCGATTTCTCCGCGCGCCTCCAGATCGAGGATGCCGACGAGCAGATGCAGCGGCTGGTGGCCGGCATCAACGAGATCAACGCGGTTGTGGACGGCGCGACGACGGAGTTTGCCGAGGCCCTGTCGGCCATCGCCGGCGGTGACCTGACCAACCGGGTCGAGACGGCCTATCGCGGCCGCTTCGCCGACCTGAAGGGCGCGATCAACGAGACGGTGGACCGTCTGTCGGACACGGTCGCGACGATCCAGACGACCTCGGCCGATGTCGGGCTGGCCGCTCGCGAGATCAACATGGGTGCCGACGATCTGTCGAAGCGCACCGAGGAGCAGGCCTCCTCGCTGGAGGAGACCGCCGCCACGACCGAGGAGCTCGCAGCCTCGGTCAAGGCCTCGGCCCAGGCCTCGAAGGATGCGGCGCGCATCGCCGACGAGGCGATGCAGGCAGCCGAGAGCGGCGGCGCGATCGCCGGCCAGGCGGTCGATGCCATGGCCCGCATCGAGACCGCCTCGCAGAAGATCTCCGACATCATCCGGGTGATCGACGACATCGCCTTCCAGACCAATCTGCTGGCGCTCAACGCGGCGGTCGAGGCAGCCCGTGCCGGCGATGCCGGCAAGGGTTTTGCGGTGGTGGCGTCCGAAGTCCGCACGCTGGCGCAGCGCTCGAGCTCCGCGGCCAAGGACATCTCCGGCCTGATCTCCTCGTCCAATGTCGAGGTCGGCGAGGGCGTCAAGCTGGTGCGGCAGGCCGGCGAGCAGCTCAGCCGCATCCTCGCGGCCTCGCAGAAGGTCGCGGCGACGATCGCCGACATCTCGGCGGCATCCGGCGAGCAGGCCAACGGCATCGACGAGATGAGCCAGGCGGTGGCGCATCTCGACGAGATGACCCAGCAGAACGCGGCCCTGTCCGAGCAGAGCGCGGCCTCGGCCGGCTCGCTGTCCGGCCGGATCGAGCAGCTCAACGCGCTCGTCGCGACCTTCCGCACCGGCCGCGAGCAGACGGGCCAGACGGCCGCAACGGCACCCCGCGCGGTGAAGGCGCCGATGCGGGCGGCCGGGCGAGCAGCTCCTGTGTCCACGGCGACGTCCGGCGAGCCAGAACGCTTGCGCCAGCTCGCGGAGGCCGCCTTCGTCCAGTCCCGCTCCGCCCCCGCTCCGCGGAAGGTCGCCAATGGCGGCAGCGGCCGGGCCAGCGATTCCGGTTGGGAGGAGTTCTGAGGCCAACCGGCCTTCGAACCGGTCTCGAACACGACACGCGCGGCGCCCCAGAAGGGCGCCGTTGACGTTTCCGAGAGAAATTTTTACTCGCCGCCTCTTGTCGAGGCGCTTGATCAGCCTATCTCCGTGACAGGCGCCGGAGCTTTGCTCCATCACGACGCCGCCCTCGCACATTCATAACGCGACGTTTCTCGGCCGACTCACTGGAGTCGATCGATGCCCCACCGCTTGCTGACAGGTCCCGACGGGGATGTCTGCGACAAGCGGTTTCAGCCGTCACCACGACAGGGAGACGAAAACCATGCAGTTCAGCCAGGTTCTTCAGGCTCTCGGCCAGTTCGCTTCCGGCTTTGCGCCGGCCAGCCGTTCCGTCCGTCCGCTCGAGATTGATTTCGACACCGCCGACACCCTCGGCCCCTTCGAACAGGCCGCGATCGGCCAATGGAAGACCGAGGACGGGTCGATCCTGATCGATCTTCGGCCCGACGGCCAGTTCCACAAGGCCAAGCCCGCCGCCGGCGCCAAGCATGTCGGGCGCTACGCGGTCGATCGCTCGAAGCTCTATTTCGAGGGCGAGACCGGTTGGGTCGCGCTCGGGAAGCTGAAGCGCGGCACGCTCAGCATCGGCGAGAAGCGCTTCCGTAAGGCCTGAGCGCTATTGCCAGCCACTCCATAAAGAAGGGCCGCGCTTCCCGAAGGAGGCGCGGCCCTTTTCATGACATTGCGAAGATCAATAGCCAACCGTGAAACGGCGGCGGCTATGGGCCGGCTTCTCCAGCTCGTCGACGAGGGCGATCGCGTAATCCTCGGCCGAGATCGCGCTGTTGCCTTTGGCGTCGACGAGAAGCTGATCGGTGCCGAGGCGGAACTGGCCGGTGCGCTCGCCCGGCTGGATCAGGGCTGAAGGCGAGAGGAAGGTCCAGTCGAGACCCTGCTCCTGCTTGAGAAGGTCGAGGAAGATACCGCCCTTCCTGGCTTCATCGAGATAGACGGCGGGGAATTGCGGCGTGTCGAAGAGTTTCACGCCCGGCGCGACCTCGAGACTGCCGGCGCCGCCGACGACGAGATAGCGCTTCACGCCCGACTGTTTCACGGCCGCAAGCAGGCGCTGCGGGTCGCTGGCAGTGAAATGCACCGCGCTGATCACCGCATCATGGCCGGCTATGAGTTCGGCAAGCCCGTCCTTGTCGAAGACATCGCCCTTGACGGCGGTGACGCCCGGCAGCGCAGCGACCTTCTCGGGATTGCGGACGATGGCGGTGACGGCATGGCCGCGGGCTGAGAGTTCGGCCAGCAGGCGCGAACCGATGAATCCGCTGGCGCCGATCAATGCGACCTTCTTGGCGACGTTCATGACAAGGGGCTCCTTGTTGTGGTATCCAACGGATACCTGCACTCCAATGGAACCTATGTGATCCTGCCGCGCCGCCTCGTAAAGAAGGCACTTTCACGCGACATGGTCACCTCCGGGAAACCGCCATGCTGAAACGCCCCGACCCTTTCCAGGCGCTGTGCCCGACCCGGCGGGTGCTCGATCGCATCGGCGATACCTGGGCGGTGCTGATCCTGATCGCGCTCGACGACGGCACGCTGCGCTTCAACGAGCTCCGGCGGCGGATCGAGAACATTTCGCAGAAGATGCTGTCCCAGACGCTGAAGAGCCTGGAACGCGATGGGCTGGTGCGGCGCGAGGTGTTCGCGACGGTGCCGGTCACCGTCGAGTATTCGCTGACCGGGCTCGGGCGGACGCTGGCGCAGACGGTGAACCAGCTCACCCTTTGGGCCGAGGCGCATATCGGCGAGGTCGAGGCGGCGCAGCAGCGCTATGATCGCGGCGAGGCCTCGGCCTAGCCCGGACTCGGGAACGCTGGCGTTTCCATCGATTTCGTGTATATGCCCGGGCAACCGGCTTAACCAGCCGGCGGCGCGACCCCTCCGCGATGAGGCGGCTCGCGGGCTTCGGACCTTGCTGGACGACATCCCGGCCTGGCCCGCCAGATCAACCCAAACATGAGGATATCCCGATGTCGATCACTGCCGAGCGCAAGACTGCGCTGATCCTGGAACACGCCACCAAGCCGAACGATACCGGCTCGCCGGAAGTGCAGATCGCGATCCTCACGGAGCGCATCACCAACCTCACCGGCCACTTCAAGTCCCACAACAAGGACAACCACTCGCGCCGCGGCCTGCTCAAGCTGGTCTCGCAGCGCCGGTCCCTGCTGGACTACCTGAAGGGCAAGGAAGAGGCCCGCTACAAGACGCTGATCGAGAAGCTCGGCATCCGCCGCTGATCGAGAGCCGACGGTTTCCGCCCGGTGCGACCTGCTCCGGGCGGCTCCTTCTCAGGTGAGGCCGCCATGGGGCGAGCCGCCTGCCTGCCGCGGCGGCCGCATGGGGCGGCCCTCCCGCGTGACCCGCCGGGCGCCCAAGACGTCCATGGCAGGATCGCCGAGCGCCCGGACGCGCAATCTCGCATGATCCGGGTGCTCCGCCGTCTTGCCCATGGGCCTGAAGGCACCGGACGGGTCAAAACCCGACCGAAAGAAAAATCCATGTTCGATATCCAAACCGAAGAACTGATCTGGGGCGGCCGCAAGCTCGTCCTCGAGACCGGCAAGGTCGCCCGCCAGGCCGACGGCGCCGTGCTGGCCACCTATGGCGAGACCGTCCTGCTCGCGACCGTCGTCTCGGCCAAGGAGCCGAAGCCGGGCTTCGACTTCTTCCCGCTGACCGTGAACTACCAGGAAAAGACCTTCGCTGCCGGCCGCATCCCCGGCGGCTATTTCAAGCGCGAAGGCCGTCCGAGCGAGAAGGAGACACTGGTCTCCCGCCTGATCGACCGCCCGATCCGCCCGCTCTTCGTCGAAGGCTACAAGAACGACACCCAGGTCGTCGTCACCGTGCTCCAGCATGACCTGGAGAACGATCCCGACATCCTGGCGATGGTCGCGACCTCGGCCGCGCTCACCCTCTCCGGCGTGCCCTTCATGGGTCCGATCGGCGGCGCCCGCGTCGGCTATATCGACGGCGCCTACAAGCTGAACCCGACCATCGAAGAGATGAAGGACTCGGTTCTCGACCTCGTCGTCGCCGGCACCCAGGACGCCGTGCTGATGGTCGAGTCGGAAGCCAAGGAGCTGCCGGAAGACGTGATGCTCGGCGCCGTGATGTTCGGCCACAAGCATTTCCAGCCGGTGATCGACGCCATCATCCGCCTGGCCGAGAAGGCCGCCAAGGAGCCGCGCGACTACACCCCGGCCGACAACTCCGTCGTCCTGGACGCCGTCCTGAAGCTGGTCGACGCCGATCTGCGCGCCGCCTACAAGATCACCACCAAGGCCGAGCGCTACAAGGCGCTGGACGCCGCCAAGGCCAAGGTCGCCTCGCTGATCTCGGCCGAGCCGGACGGCAAGACCACCTTCACCAAGGAGCAGGTCGGCGGCCAGTTCAAGGAAGCCCAGGCCAAGGTCGTGCGCTGGACCATCCTCGATGACGGCACCCGCATCGACGGCCGCGATCTCAAGACCGTGCGCAAGATCGTCGCCGAGGCCGGCATGCTGCCGCGCACCCACGGCTCGGCCCTGTTCACCCGCGGCGAGACGCAGGCGCTGGTCGTGACCACGCTCGGCACCGGCGACGACGAGCAGTTCATCGACTCGCTGGAAGGCACCTACAAGGAAACCTTCCTGCTGCACTACAACTTCCCTCCCTACTCGGTCGGCGAGACCGGCCGCATGGGTTCGCCCGGCCGCCGCGAAATCGGCCATGGCAAGCTCGCCTGGCGCGCCATCCGTCCGATGCTGCCGGCGAAGGCGGAATTCCCCTACACGATCCGCGTCGTCTCGGAGATCACCGAGTCGAACGGCTCCTCCTCGATGGCCACCGTCTGCGGCACCTCGCTGGCGCTGATGGATGCCGGCGTGCCGCTGAAGGCGCCGGTCGCGGGCATCGCGATGGGCCTGATCCTGGAAGGCGAGCGCTTCGCCGTGCTCTCCGACATCCTGGGTGACGAGGATCATCTCGGCGACATGGACTTCAAGGTGGCCGGCACCGCCGCGGGCATCACCTCGCTGCAGATGGACATCAAGATCGCCGGGATCACCGAGGAGATCATGAAGGTCGCCCTCGACCAGGCCAAGGGCGGTCGCGAGCACATCCTCGGCGAGATGAACAAGGCGCTCTCGACCTCGCGCGCCTCGCTGGGCGAATACGCCCCGCGCATCGAGACGATGAAGATCCCGGTCGACAAGATCCGTGAAGTCATCGGCTCCGGCGGCAAGGTCATCCGCGAGATCGTCGAGAAGACCGGCGCCAAGGTGAACATCGAGGACGACGGCACCATCAAGATCGCCTCGGCCGACGGCAAGTCGATCGAAGCCGCGATCAAGTGGATCAAGTCGATCGTCTCGGAAGCCGAAGTCGGCGTGATCTATGACGGCACCGTCGTCAAGATCATGGAGTTCGGCGCCTTCGTGAACTTCTTCGGCGCCAAGGACGGTCTCGTCCACATCTCCGAGCTCGCTCCCCAGCGCGTCCAGAAGGTCTCGGACGTCGTCAAGGAAGGCGACAAGGTCAAGGTCAAGTTCCTCGGCCAGGACGAGCGCGGCAAGATCCGCCTCTCGATGAAGGTCGTCGACCAGGCCACCGGCGAGGACCTGACCGAGAAGCTCAAGGCCCAGCGCGACGCCGAGAAGGCCCGCGAGAAGCAGGGCGCGGCCGAGTAATCACGGCTCGCCAGCTTGTATAGGACAGGACGCCCCGCATCGGATGATGCGGGGCGTTTTGTTTTTTGACCTGGACGCCCAAGCAGCCGGGATGATGCCGCTCGCCATGCTCGGGCTTGACCCGAGCATCTCTTGCCGCGTGAGGCTCCGGCATCGTCTCGTCCGGAGATTCCCGGATCTACGCTTCGCTTCGCCCGGGAATGGCGGCAGTTTCCGGACGGTGACGCGCTCCGCATAATAGTCTAGACATATGCCGATCCATGGAGACCGGCATGTCCGACCACCGCATCGCCTCGCTCGACGACCTCGCCCGCGCCTATCCCAATCCGGTCGCGCCGGCATCGACCTTCAAGGAGATCGGCCACGTCGATGCCAACTATGCGGCGCTGATCGCGGCCTCGCCGTTTTTCGTGCTCGCGACGGTCGGTCCGGAGGGGCTGGATTGTTCGCCGCGTGGGGATTTGCCGGGCTTCGTCACGGTCCGGGACGCGAAAACGCTCCTGATTCCCGACCGAAAAGGCAATAACAGACTGGATTCATTGAAGAATATCCTGTCCGACGATCGAATCGGAATGCTCTTCCTGATCCCCGGTTGCGGCGAGACGCTGCGCGTGAACGGACGTGCGGAGATTTCCTGCGACCCTGAGTTGCTCTCGCGGTTCGAGATGGCCGGGAAGCTGCCGGCGAGCGTCATGGTCGTCCATGTCGAGGCCGTCTACTTCCAGTGCTCGCGCGCGGTGATGCGGGCGGAGCTCTGGAGCCCGGAGCGGCAGGTAGACCGGCGCAACCTGCCCTCCCCCGGAACGATGCTGCGCGACATCACGGCGCGCAACGCGGAGGTCGCGACCTTCGACGGCAAAGCCTATGACGAGGCGCTGCCGGGCCGGGTCAAGGCGACGCTGTATTGAGAGAAGCGGTCAGCCTTGTCATTCCGGGGCTTCGCGCAGCGAAGAGCCCGGAATCCACGAGTGGGTGAGACCGAACGTTCAGCAGCGCGGCAGGAATTGTAATTCGGGCATCGCCCGGTCGTGGGTTCCGGGTTCGGCCCAGAGGGCCGCCCCGGAATGACAAGCCGTGGCGCTCTCAGAGCAGCCCTTCGTTGCCCGCCAGCGTCTTCAGGCTGACATCGGGACGGGCCCCGACATGCGAGATGATCTCGGCTGCGGCCAATGCGCCGAGGCGAAGCGAATCACGGGTCTCGCGGTTCGAGGTCAGGCCGTAGAGGAAGCCTGCGGCGAAGAGGTCGCCGGCGCCGGTCGCATCGACCACGCGCTCGACCGGGAAGACCGGCTCCTCGACGATGCCGTCCGGCGTCACGGCCAGCGCCCCCTTCTCGGAGCGGGTGACGACCGCGAGGATGTTCTCGGCACGCAGCGCGGCCAGCGCGGTGTCGAAATCCGAGGTCTGGTAGAGGCTCTTGAGCTCGTGCTCGTTGGCGAAGACGAGATCGACCATGCGGTTGCGGATCAGGCCGACGAACTCGTCGCGATAGCGGTCGACGCAGAAGGAATCCGACAGGGTGATGGCGACGCGGCCACCTGCCTTGTGCGCGATCTCGGAGGCCTTGCGGAAGGCCTCCTTGGCCGCCGGCGGATCCCAGAGATAGCCTTCGAGATAGACGATGTCGGCGGCCTCGACGGCCTTGGCGTCGACATCCGCAACCGAGAGGCCCTGGCAGGCGCCGAGATAGGTGTTCATCGTGCGCTCGCCATCGGGCGTGACGATGATGAAGGAGCGCGCCGTCGCCGGGCCTTCCGTCGCATCGGCCGTGCCGAAGGCGACGCCGAGCGAGGTCAGGTCATGGCGATAGAGCTTGCCGAGCTCGTCGCCCTTGACCTTGCCGATGAAGGCGCCCTTGCCGCCGAAGGAGGCGAGGCCCGCGATGGTGTTGGCGGCCGAGCCGCCCGAGATGATCCGGGCCGGGCCCATGGCGGCGTAGAGCGACTCGGCGCGGGCCTCGTCGATCAGCATCATCGCGCCCTTGGTCAACTTCTGGGCGATGAGGAAATCCTCCTCGGCCGAAGCCAGCACGTCGACAATGGCATTGCCGAGGGCGAGAACGTCCGTGCGGGTCTGGGTCATGGCTCTTGCTTGTTCTGTCCGGAGGGCGCGGCCCATCGGCCGATAGGGAAGGTCCTGGCCCTGTCGCATCCGCCTGCCGTGCGGTCAAGCATCGCGGATCAGGCCGGGTCGCGGCGATTGGAGGCCTCGTCGAGGGTCGCGGCGAGCCGGCGCAAATCCTCGCCCTCCAGCAGGGCGATCTCGCGCGACAGCCGATTGGCGAAGAGTGTCGCTTCGGGGTCCAGCCCGGCGGTGTCGATGGTCACGCGGGGATGCGAGAGATCGGCGAGGCGGACGAGTTCGTCAGCCTCGTCCCAGATCACGCCGAGGAGATGGATCGTGCCCTGGATCAGCGTGAAGGTCGGGCGGCCGCGCTTGCCGTGCTCCAGCGCCGAGAGATAGGCCGGGGAGACGCCGAGGCCCTCCGCCATCTGCGCCAGCGTCATGCCGCGCGCCTCCCGCAAGGCCCGGACGCGCTGGCCGAAGGGCGTCACGGCCCGTGCTCCCGCAAGCGGCGCAGGCGGACATAGAGCGCGCCGGAACCGCCATGGCGCTGCTCGGCCTCCTCGAAACCCAGGACCAGCGAGCGCAGGTCGGGGAGGCGCAACCAATGCGGCACCATCCGGCGCAACACGCCGCGCTCGTCACCAAAGAGAGCCGGCGCCAGCGCGCCCTTGCCGGTCACCACCAGGGCAATGCGGCAGCCGCGGCGCTGCTCGCGGCGCAGGAAGGCATGAAGCGCCAGATGCGCCTCGTCCTGCCGCATGCCGTGCAGGTCGATGGAGGCGTCGACGCTCTGCTGGCCGCGACGCAATTGCGTGCGCAAGCGCCGCTCGATCGGTGCCAGCGGCGGGGCCGCGGGTGGCGCGCTCTTCACCGGCATCGCCGCCACGACGGCGCGCATCTGGGTTTCCGGCGGGGCGGAAGCAGTCGTTTCGGCAATCGGCTCGGGTTCGACGGGTGCCCGGCCGGGCAGCGGCTTGACCGAGCGCGCCACCTGGCGCCAGAGCGCGATATCGACCTCCGTCAGCGTCTTTCCGCGGCGAGACCGCATCTCAACGCGGCCAGAGCACGGTGAAGGCGACGGGATGACGGATCAGGCCGGCGCGATGCCCCGCCGCAGCCCCTGAGCCGACGAAAAGGTCCATGCGAGCCGGGCCGAGGATGGCAGAACCGATATCCTGCGCGATCATCAGGCGCGCCAGATGCTCGTCGCCG
Source organism: Allobosea sp. UC22_33 (assembly GCF_042700715.1). NCBI lineage: Bacteria > Pseudomonadati > Pseudomonadota > Alphaproteobacteria > Hyphomicrobiales > Alloboseaceae > Allobosea > Allobosea sp. UC22_33. The sequence continues at coordinate 4,913,839 of NZ_CP170556.1, read as the reverse complement.
CCGATGCCGTCGGGGATCGTGGTGTCGATCCAGACCGGCAGGCCATAGGGCCAGGCCGTGCGATCGACCGCGATACTGCGGAGCGGCGTCAGCGGCAGGCCGGCGCCGCCGATCGGGCCGCTCTCGGCCGGCAGGTCGTCGCGGCGCGCGAAGAAGACGAAGGACCTGTTGAGGCGGATCAGGTCGCGCGCGAAGCCGGCATCGGCCTTCAGCCGGGCGATCAGCCGGTCCATGGTCATCTGCTCGGGCGGAATGCTCTCGCGCTGGCTGAGGACGCGGCCGAGCGAGGTATAGGGGTGGCCGTTGCGGCCGGAATAGGTCAGTCGCGTCACCGATCCGTCCGGCAGCCGGACGCGCCCCGAGCCCTGCACCTGCAAGACGAAGCGGTCAACGGGATCGCGCAGCCAGAGAATTTCGAGTCCCTGGCCGTCGAGCGCGCCGGTTTCGATCGCCGTTCGGTCTGGGAAGGGCTCGAAACCCACAGCGGTGCGGCGCGCCGCCGACAGCGCCTTGTCGAGCGCCGGCCAGTCATCCTCGGAAAAGCGCGTCACCAGATCCTTCGGCCGGTCGTAGAGCGGAGTCGGGAAGGCATCGGAGCGTCTCAGCGAACCCTCGAACTCAGGCTCGAAATAGCCGGTCGTGAAGCCGGTTCCGCCGCCTTCCGGCCGGATGCGCCAGAAGGAGAAATTCTGCTCGAAGAAAGCTTTCGCCTGCTCGCGATCGACCGGCCCTGCGGTAATCAGCGCCTTCGCCTTGTCGCAGACAGCGCTCAACCGCTCAGGGAGCGGCACGCCCTGGCGCAACGGCGGATCGGCCATGCAGCCCTTCGCGAAGATGGCGAAGGCCTTGCCGTGATCATCGCTGGCCCAGCCGGGAATCGCGACCGGCGACAGCGCCTCGGCGCGGGCTCCTGGGGGCAGCGGGGGCGACGAGGCCATGGCGGTCACGGAGAGAAGGCCCAGGGCAGCGGAGAGCGCCAGTGCGACACCGGCGCCGCCGCGCTTCACGCGGCGGATTCGGTGGCGACGAGCAGCCAGTTGGGGTCCCGGCTGCCGAGCTGGCGCGAGAAGGTCCAGATATCGCTGACCTCGGAGACCTGCTCGGCGCTGCCGTCGACGACTGCGCCCTGCGCATCGCGGGTGACGCTGATCAATTGCGAGACGAAGGCGATCGTGACCTGGGCGGTCTTGCCCTTGACCTCGACGGCTGCGAGATCGGCCTTGTCGATCGAAACGAAATTCGATTCGGCCTTCTCGCCGCGCTTCTCGCGCTCGGTGATGGCCTGCTCGAAGCCGTCATAGACCTCCTTGGCGAGGAGGCCCTTCAGCATCTTGCGGTCGCCGCGGGCGAAGGCGGTGACGATCGCCTCGTAGGCAGCCTTGGCCCCGCCGACGAATTCATGCGGATCGAAGCTCGGCTCCTGGCGGATCACCGCCTCGATGCCGGCGCTTACGGGCGAATCCGGGGCAGCCAGATCCTTCCAGCGCTCGGCCGCGGGCGGCTCCGGCGCAACAGGGTCGTTGGCGGCGCCCGGCAGGCGGATCACGTTGTCGCGCTTTTCAGGTGCTTGCGGCTGGTCGGGCCGCACCGGCGGCGTCTCGCGGCGAGCGAAGGGGTCCTTTGGCTGTTCGTGACCGGTCTTCTGGCCGAGCACGGAGCGCAGCTTCCAGGCCACGAACACAGCCAGCACCAGGAAGACCAGAGTCTGCATGTCGAAGGAATTTTGCATCGAAAGCTGACCCGCGGCTCCCCGTTATTGGCTTGGCCCTGCCGCATCGCTGCGCCGGGCGTTCACCAGTCATATGGTGAGACTGGCTCGTAACATCCACCCCCCCGCTTGTGAAGGCGACTTCTTGTGCCGGCACGGTGTCCATGATAGCCGACGCGCGCGCCGCTCCATAGCATGGAGCGCAGTCCCGAATGCCGGCAGAGGCACGGGATTTCCCGAGACAGCCTGCCAGAACGAGATGGGACCGATGGCCAACGAACTCCCCAACGGCAATGGCGCCGGCGCCGAAGCGGCTCCGAGCCTGAACGCCCTGATCCAGTACACCAAGGATTTCTCGTTCGAGAACCCGAAGGCGCCGCGCTCGCTCGCCCAGCAGGATGCGCAGCAGGGCCCGCAGATGTCGCTGCAGGTCAATGTCGGCTCGACCGCTCTCGGCGACAACGATTACGAGACCGTGCTGCGCCTCGAGGGCAAGGCCGAGGTCAAGGGCGAGACGCTGTTCGCCTTCGACCTGAGCTATGCCGGCGTGTTCCGCCTGCAGAACATCCCGCAGGAGCATGTCCATCCCGTGCTGGTGATCGACTGCGCCCGCCTGCTCTTCCCCTTCGCCCGGCAGATCATCGCCGAGGCCGTGCAGAACGGCGGCTTCCCGCCCTTCTACGTGCCGCCGATCGACTTCGCCCAGCTCTTCCAGCAGCGCCTGCAGGAGCTCGAAGGCCAGCAGGGCACCGCGACCAACTAATCGGCCGCCGCATCGCCGCGCCATGACGGAAGGGCCCTCGCGGGCCCTTTCTTCGTTTATTGCGGATAATTGTTGTCCTTGCAGGGCAAGGTAGCCCTCTCCATGTGCTTGGGATCAACGGCGGACGCCCCGGCAGGGACGCCCGCCTTTTCCGTATCCGATGGAGACCCGATGGACCACCTGATGACGCTTGCCGCCGATCCCACCGTCTGGGCCGCACTCGGGGCACTGATCGCCATGGAGGTCGTGCTCGGCATCGACAACCTGATCTTCATCTCGATCCTGACCAACAAGCTGCCCGAGCACCAACGCTCGAAGGGCCGCAAGATCGGCATCGGCCTGGCCCTCATCCTGCGCCTCGCCCTGCTTGGCACCGTCGCGATCATCGTCAAGCTGACCGCCCCGATCTTCACGGTCTTCGGCCAGGCCTTCTCCTGGCGTGACCTGATCCTGATCGCCGGCGGCCTCTTCCTGGTCTGGAAGGCGACGAAGGAAATCCATCACAAGGTCGATCCCGATCCGGAATCGGTCCTGGCCGAGGGCGGCACGCGCGCGGTGACGCTGAGCTTCGGCGCCGCGATCTTCCAGATCCTGATCCTCGACCTGGTGTTCTCGATCGACTCGATCATCACCGCCGTCGGCATGACCGAGCATGTTCCGGTCATGGTCATCGCGGTCATCGTCGCCGTGCTGACGATGCTGCTCGCCGCCGATCCGCTGGCGCATTTCATCGACAGGAACCCGACCGTCGTGATGCTGGCGCTGGGCTTCCTGCTGATGATCGGCGGCACACTGATCGCCGAGGGCTTCGGCGTGCACGTGCCGAAGGGCTATATCTACGCCGCGATGGCCTTCTCGGCCCTGATCGAGGCGCTCAACATGGTATCGCGCCGCCGGGCGCGATAGGCTCTGGGCTCACCCTCTCCTTGTCATTCCGGGGCGCGCCATAGGCGCGAACCCGGAACCCACGACTGGGCAGGCGCTCGCGATCAGGTGCCTGAGAGGACTCACCCAGTCGTAGGTTCCGGGTTCTTCGCTGCGCGAAGCCCCGTAATGACAAACCGAGCGGGCTACTGCGCCGCGTCGTCGGTGATGCCGAGATAGCCCTTCCAGAGCGGCGCCTTGAGCGAACGGAGAATGAAGGTCTCGTGCGCCTTGAGCGCCTCCTCGCTAAGGCGCGGCGCAAGCGGACGCTGACGCTGCGGCTTCTCGACTGCCGCCATGGCGATGCCCCCCCGCCCTGCGGCGGCATCGACGCCAAGCCCGAGCGAGGCCTGCTTGCCGCCGATCAGCTCGATATAGACCTCGGCCAGGATCTCGGAATCGAGCAGAGCGCCGTGCTTGGTCCGGCGTCCGTTGTCGATACCGTAGCGCGAGCAGAGCGCGTCGAGGCTGTTCGAGGCGCCGGGATGCTTGCGGCGCGCCATCGACAGCGTGTCGACCACGAAGGCCTGCTCGATCGGCGGCATGCCGAGACGCTTGAACTCCATGTTGATGAAGCCGACGTCGAAGGCGGCGTTATGGATCACCAGTTTCGCACCGGCGATGAATTCCGCGAATTCCTGGGCGATCGCAGCGAAAAGCGGCTTGTCCGACAGGAACTCTTCCGAGAGGCCATGGACGTTGAAGGCCTCGATCGGCATCGAGCGTTCGGGATTGATATAGACGTGGAAGGTGCGACCGCTCGGGCAATGGTTGAGCAGCTCGACGCAGCCGATCTCGACGATGCGATCGCCGTTATTGGCTTCGACGCCGGTGGTTTCGGTATCGAGAACGATCTCGCGCATCGCTTCAGGACCTCATTTGCGCACCGCGCCCGGGGCGGCCGGCGAGCGCCATCAGGATAGAGCCGACCTGCCGCTCGGCGGCCACGAGGCCGCGCGACGTGTCCACAAGGAAATGGGCGCGGCGGCGCTTCTCCGCATCCGGCATCTGGCGCGACAGGATGGCGTCGAGCTTTTCCGCGGTCATGCCGGGCCGGGCGAGAACACGCTGGCGCTGCACTTCGGCCGGCGCCGTCACGACGAGGACGGCATCGCAGCGCGCCTCGCCACCGGTTTCCAGCAGGAGCGGCACGTCGATGATGGCAAGCTCCGCTCCCTCCCGGCGGCAGCGGTCGAGGAAGGCTTCCTCCTCCTCGCGCACCAGCGGATGGATGATCGCTTCGAGCCGGCGCAGCGCTTCTGGCTTGCCGAGTACGGCGGCGCCCAGCTTTACGCGATCGACCGCGCCATCGATCACCGTGCCGGGGAATGCGGCTTCGATCGGGGCTGCTCCTCGGCCGCGATGCAGGCGATGCACGGCCGCGTCGGCATCATGCAGGGGCACGCCGCGCTTCTCGAAGAGCTGCGCGGTCGTCGATTTTCCCATTCCGATCGAGCCCGTCAGGCCCAGCACGAAGGTCATGGCGGCTCCGGCGAATCAGGCCTTCAGGATATCGGCTTCGATCGGCGCGCGCAGGGCCGGCGTCACCTGCGGCGTCACGCCGAACCAGCGGGCGAAGCCGGGCACCGCCTGATGCAAGAGCATGCCGAGCCCATCGACGGGGACGCCGCCACGCGATTCCGCTTCCGCCAGCAGCGCCGTCTTCAAGGGAACATAGACGATGTCGTCGACGATCGTCCCCGGCCGTAGAGCGGCGAGATCGATCTCCAGAGGCGGCTTGCCCTGCATGCCCAAGGCCGTGGTGTTGACGATGAGATCGGCCTCGCAGACGAGGCTGTCACGCCTGCCCCAATCGCCAGCGACCAGCGGATGCCCGAGTGCGGCGACCAGCTCGGCGGCTCGCTCGGGGCTGCGGTTGACCACAATGATGCGCGCGACGCCGCGTGCCTTCAGGCCGTAGCAGATGCCGCGCGCCGCGCCGCCGGCTCCGAGGACGAGAGCCGTGCCCACCTTGCCCTGCCAGCCCGGCACCGTCGAATCGAGATGGGCAAGGAAGCCGCCGACATCGCTGTTGTCGGCGATGATCCGGTCGCCCTCGCGCCAGAGCGTATTGACGGCACCAACCGCCCGCCCCGCAGCGCTGATCTCATCGACCAGCGCCATCACGGCTTCCTTGTGCGGGACAGTGACATTGCCGCCAGCGAATTCGCCCGCGCGCATGCGAGAAATGAAAGCCGGAAGATCGGATGGGGCGACATCGATCCGCTCATAGGAGCCGGCAAGCCGATGCTCGCGCAGCCACTCGCCATGGATCAGGGGCGAGCGCGAATGCGCGATGGGATGTCCGATGACGAAGCAGCGAGGCGGCATGAATGCAGTCCGTTAGCGGGCGAGGCAATCGAGCTCGCGCAGAGACGCGAGCACCGCGAGCAGCGGCAGGCCCAGAATGGTGAAATGGTCGCCCTCGATCCTGTCGAAGAGCTGGGCGCCCGGCCCTTCGAGCTGATAGCCGCCGACGCTGGACAAGGCGGCCGAACCGGCGACGGCCAGATAGCGCGCGATGAAATCGGCCTTGAGCAAGCGCATTGTCAGGCGTGCCGCCTCGAGGCCCTCGGCCAGCGGCGCGCCGTCGCGTGCGATGACGAAGGCGGAGTGGAGTTCGTGCGTCCGGCCGGCGAGCGTGGCTATCTGCCGTTCCGCCGCCGCCAGATCGGCCGGCTTATGAAAAGCGATGCTATCGCAAGTGAGGGTCTGGTCGGCAGCCAGGACGAGCCGGCCCGGGCGATCACGCGAGACGGCGAGCGCCTTGGCGCAGGCCAGGGCAGCTGCGACCTGATCCGCCGGCACGCCGCGATCGACCAGAGGCCTCTCGACGGCCCGTTCATCTATGTCCGGCTTTACGACCTCGACCGGAATGCCCGCGGCCAGGAGCAAGTCCCGTCGGGTTGCACTACCTGAGGCGAGGATCAAGGGCTCGGCGGCGAGCCAGAGGCCGGATGATGTGCTCATGTCGCGATGAACTTCATGCGATGGTCGCGCAGCAGATCGACGATCGAGGCCGCGGTCTCCTCGATCGAGCGCCGGGTCACGTCGATCACCGGCCAACCCTTGCGGGCGCAAAGACGGCGCGATTGCGTGACCTCGTCGGCGACGGCGGTCGGATCGACATAGGACGTGTCGTCGTCCGCCCGCAGCGACAGCAGACGGTTCTGGCGGATCTGGACGATGCGGTCGGCGCTGGCGATGAGGCCGACGATCAGCGGCTTCTTGGCGCTTTCCAGTTCCGGCGGCAGCGGGATGTTCGGCACCAGCGGGATGTTCGCGGTCTTGATGCCGCGATTGGCGAGATAGATGCTCGTCGGGGTTTTCGAAGTCCGGCTGATGCCGACAAGGATGACGTCGGCATTGTCGAGATCGCCGCCCATCTGCCCGTCATCATGCAGCAGCGTGTAGTTCATCGCGTCGATGCGGCGGAAATATTCGGTGTTCAGCACATGCTGGGCGCCCGGCTTCGTTGCCGAGGCCTGGCCGAGATAGGACTGGAACAGCGACAGCACGGGCTGCAGAACCGAGAGGCAGGGGCAGCCGAGATCACGGCAGAAGTTCTCCAGCTTCTCCTGCCATTCCGGCTCGACCAACGTGTAGAGCACGACACCGGGCGAAGCCTCGATCTCGGCGAGGACACGGGCGAGCTGCGCCTCGGAGCGGACCAGCGGATAGACATGCTCGATCGCCGAGACGGTTTCGTATTGCGCGGCCGCGGCCCTGCTGACCGCGATCAACGTCTCGCCGGTGGCATCCGAGACCAGATGCAGATGGAAATAATTGCGGACCACGGCATCCCCCGGCCTGAAGCGTTCTCTTCCTCTAGCGCGCTTTGAGCGCAACCGGAATCGCCACGACGAGAATTGCCGCTGATGCCGTTTTTCCAGGCCGGAAGAACGCCGGACGGGATCTCGGCTTCGCGGCGGCGGGTTATCCCGGGCCATGGGGACCAGTGTGGACAACCGACCATAAAACGGAAACCCGGGAGCGGCTCTGTATAACCCCGTCAAACCATCAACAGCCGCCCGGCTGTGAATGGTAAAGAAAGTGTTTCACGTGAATCATTTTGGAAGCCGGCAGGGCTGAGGCCGATTCCAATTCGTTAATAAAGCCTTAACGGGTGGCCGGGCCTCCTGCCGACCCGCGACTCGCTGTCCCAGTGGCTGTGGATCGGTTGTGGACGAAATTGCGGCGGGCTATCTCCCTGCCTCCAAGAGTCAAAACAAAAAAGATTCTCTCTAGAAATCTTATTTGAGAGATAGCGGGATGGATGGCCCGTCAGGCATGACGACACGCGAGACCCCTGCCCTGATCCGTGTGCTCGGCGGTGAAAGCCTGCCGACCCCTCCGATCTGGCTGATGCGCCAGGCCGGACGGTATCTCCCGGAATATCGCGAGCTCAGGGCCAAGGCCGGCAGCTTCCTGTCGCTCTGCTACAATCCCGAGCTGGCAGCCGACGTCACGCTGCAGCCGATCCGGCGTTTCGGCTTCGACGCCGCGATCCTGTTCTCGGATATCCTGGTCGCGCCGCAGGCGCTGGGCCAGAAGCTTTGGTTCGTCGAAGGCGAAGGGCCGCGGCTGGAGCCGGTGGCCGACGCGGCGCGCCTGGCCGAGATCGATCGCGACGCCGATCAGAGCCGGCTCGACCCGATCCTGGAGACGGTGCGGCGGGTACGGGCTGCCCTGCCCTCCGGAACCGGCTTCATCGGCTTCTGTGGCGCGCCCTGGACGGTTGCGACCTATATGGTCGCCGGTCGCGGTACTCCGGATCAAGGGCCGGCGAAGGAGCTGTTCGGCCGTGACCCGGTGTTGTTCCAGGCGATCATCGACCGGCTCGTGACGTCATCGGTCGCTTATCTGAACGCGCAGATCGCGGCCGGCGTCGATGCCGTGCAGATTTTCGACAGCTGGGCGGGGTCGCTCGGGCCGGATGATTTCAGGCGGTGGTGCATTGCGCCGACGCGGCGGATCGTCGAGGGCGTGCGGGCGGTGCATCCGCAGGCGCGGATCATCGGCTTTCCCCGCGGCGCCGGGCATCTGATCCCGGAATACATCGAAGGCACCGGTGTCGATGCCGTCGGGCTTGAAACCGATATCGACCGGGGCTTCGCCCGTGAGGCGATCCAGTCCAAGGTTCCGGTACAGGGCCATCTCGATCCGCTGGTGCTGCGCGCCGGCGGCCCCGAGCTGGAACGGGAGGTCGAGGCGATCCTGACAGCGTTTGGAGACCGGCCCTTCATCTTCAATCTCGGCCACGGCATTCTGCCGGATACGCCGATCGCGCATGTCGAGCGCTTGCTGAAACGGGTACGGGGCTGAGGCTCAGACGATGTACGAGTGGATCAAGGCTTTCCATGTCATGGCCGTCATCTCCTGGATGGCCGGCATGCTCTATCTGCCTCGCCTGATGGTCTACCATGCGGAGGCGCAGACGGGCTCGATCCAGTCCGAGACCTTCAAGATCATGGAGCGCCGGCTGCTCAGGGGCATCATCAACCCGGCGATGATCGTGACTTGGGTGCTTGGCCTCTACCTCGCCTGGCACGCCTTCGGCTTCAAGGGCGGCTGGCTGCACGGCAAGCTCCTGCTCGTTTTCCTGCTCTCCGGCATCCATGGCGTGCTGGTGAAACACGTCCGCAATTTTGCGAACGACCGCAATGTGAAGTCGCCGCGCTATTTCCGCATCCTCAATGAGATCCCGGCCGTTCTGATGGTCGGCATCGTCATTCTCGTCATCGTGAAGCCGTTCTGAGGCTCGTCGCGCTTTCCGCTTGAGCCCGGATGCGCTTTCCGCTATCAGGACGCTGCGCTTCTCCAGCGTCCTCCCTTGTTGTCGACTGTTCGTGAGCCGCCTGCCCTAGCAGCAGCTCATGTCGCGCAACCCAAGCGCAGGTCCGGCCAGGACCGATCCAGTCGATCAATCCAGTACCGTCCTCTCCCCTGCTTTCCGGCAGGGTGTTCATGATCCGGGTGCCCCATGCGGGAAATCAAGCTTCAAGAGCTGAAGATCAAGTCGCCGACCGAACTCCTGGCCTTTGCCGAGGAAGTCGAGGTCGAGAACGCCAGCACCATGCGCAAGCAGGAGCTGATGTTCGCCATCCTGAAGCAGCTCGCCGCGCGCGAGACCGAGATCTTGGGCGAGGGTGTCGTCGAAGTCCTGCAGGATGGCTTCGGCTTCCTGCGCTCCTCCGATTCGAACTATCTGCCGGGGCCGGACGACATCTATGTCTCGCCCACGCAGATCCGGAAATTCGGCCTGCGCACCGGCGACACGGTCGAGGGTCCGATTCGCGGCCCGAAGGATGGCGAGCGCTATTTTGCCCTGCTCAAGGTCAACTCGATCAATTTCGAGGACCCCGAGAAGATCAAGCACAAGATCCATTTCGACAACCTGACGCCGCTCTATCCGGACGAGCGCCTGAAGCTCGAGGTGCAGGATCCGACGAAGAAGGATTTCTCGCCGCGGGTCATCGACATCGTCGCGCCGATCGGCAAGGGCCAGCGCGCGCTGATCGTCGCGCCGCCGCGCACCGGCAAGACGGTTCTGCTGCAGAACATCGCGCAATCGATCACCAGCAATCATCCCGAGTGCTATCTGATCGTGCTGCTGATCGACGAGCGCCCGGAAGAAGTCACCGACATGCAGCGCTCGGTAAAGGGCGAGGTCGTGTCCTCGACCTTCGACGAGCCGGCCTCCCGCCACGTCCAGGTTGCCGAGATGGTGATCGAGAAGGCCAAGCGCCTGGTCGAGCACGGCCGCGACGTCGTCATCCTGCTCGATTCGATCACGCGCCTCGGCCGTGCCTACAACACGGTCGTGCCGTCCTCCGGCAAGGTGCTGACCGGCGGTGTCGATGCCAACGCCCTGCAGCGTCCCAAGCGCTTCTTCGGCGCGGCCCGCAATATCGAGGAAGGCGGCTCGCTGACCATCGTCGCGACCGCGCTGATCGATACGGGGTCGCGCATGGACGAGGTGATCTTCGAAGAGTTCAAGGGCACCGGCAACTCGGAAATCATTCTCGACCGCAAGGTGGCCGACAAGCGCATCTTCCCCGCGATCGACATCATCAAGTCCGGCACCCGCAAGGAAGAGCTCATCACGCCGCGCTCTGACCTGCAGAAGACCTATGTGCTGCGCCGCATCCTCAACCCAATGGGTCCGCAGGACGCGATCGAGTTCCTCTTGGACAAGCTGCGCCAGACCAAGCAGAACTCGGAATTCTTCGATTCGATGAATACCTGACCGCCGCCACCATCAGTGAAGAGATTCGAATTCGCCGCCGTACTGATCTCCCTCCGGGATCGGTGCGGCGGCGAAGTCGTTCTGAATGCTCGCGAAGCGACTCCAACCCTTTTCCGCTCATAACGCCAAAGCAAAGTTGGCGCGCCGGTTGCTAGACGCGTAAGAGATCGAGTTCGATCGGGAGATCCCGCCGCGAAGCCAGGCGTTGCTTGCCCAGTGTCGATTCGGCAGCGAAATAATGCCCCTTTGTCGCTAGCAGCCCAGCCTGCGGATTGAAGGCTCACGTCGATGCCGGGTGTAGGCCATTTCAACCTCCCAAATTGATGAGATGGAAGCAGCAACCCTGCGTCTTGGAGATTTCGCGCGGGTATGACCAGTTCGGTGAGCTGGTCCGGCGTGACGTCGATCCGAACAACCAGAAAGCTGGAAGAACCGGCCATACCGCTAATTAACATAGTGGCTTAGCTGGGTCACCGGCGAGATTCTGCCGCCAGCACTACCAGGTAGTGCTTCGGTAGTTTCGGACGTTCATTCGTCATACCGGCCCTCGCTTCCGGGAATTGGCATTACCCTGTTGCATCAGGCAGGCGTGGCCGTGCTGAGCCGGGCACTGGCCCCATTGCGAGAAGGTGCCGATGGTCGACGGAGGGATGGTGGCCGGCAGGCTGCACGTCCGGCGAGCTTGATGTTCGGAGAGAGAGCGTTCATGACGCGACGGTCGCAGCCTTGTAGGCTGCCTTGATACGCAGGGCGGCTTCACTGGCACAGGCCACGCGGCCTCCCAAGGATCCGACAGGGCATGACAGGCGCGGAAGCCTCCCCCACCATCGTTGCCCTCTCCTCGGCGTCCGGCAAGGCCGGTGTCGCCGTGATCCGGGTTTCGGGGCCGCGCGTTCGATTCGTTCTCGAAACAATATGTGGAATCGTTCCCACGCCGCGCGTCGCGACACTGCGTAAGCTGGTCGATGGGCAGGGCGAGACCGTGGATAGCGCGCTCGTCCTGTTCTTTTCAGCTCCCGCCAGCTTCACCGGCGAGGACGTCGCGGAGTTTCATGTCCATGGCTCACGGGCGGTCCTGGCGCGGCTTCTCGCCGTTCTCACCGCCTTGCCTGGCTTGCGACTGGCCGAAGCCGGCGAATTCACCCGGCGCGCATTCGAGGCCGGGAAGCTCGACCTCGCTGCGGTCGAGGGCTTGGCTGACCTGATCGATTCGGAGACGGAATGGCAAAGGCAGCAGGCCTTGCGCCAGATGGAAGGCGCGCTGAGTGGCTTCGCCGCGAGCTGGCGAGCCTCCTTGATCGACGCCATGAGCCTGCTGGCGGCGGAACTCGACTTCTCCGATGAGGGCGATGTGTCCGGGCCCTTGCAACAGCAAGCGCTGGCCCTGGCGGCCGACGTGCTGGATTCGCTGCGTCGGGCCCTCGGCAGCTTCGCCATGGGTGAACGGGTTCGGGATGGATTCGTAGTCGTGCTGGCGGGTCCGCCCAATGCCGGCAAGTCCAGCCTACTGAATGCGCTGGCGCGGCGCGACGTGGCGATCGTCTCGCCGATCGCGGGGACCACGCGCGATACGCTGGAAGTGCGCCTCGATCTCGCGGGTCTTCCGGTCATCCTGATCGATACCGCGGGTTTGCGCGAGAGTGCCGATCCCATCGAGGCCGAGGGCGTCAGGCGGGCCAGGGCGCTCGTTGCGCGCGCGGATCTCGTCCTCAGCCTGCGCGCAGTCGATTCGGATCCGTATCGAGTCGAGAACGAGACCCAGCTGCTCAAGGTCGCCACGAAAACCGACCTGGCAGGTTCGGCCCTGCCGGATGAGCGGGCAATCTCCGTAAAGACCGGCGACGGGCTGTCGGAACTGCTCGACGATATCGTCTCGCGGCTTGAGCTCCTCGGGCATGGCGAACCGGCCCTGCTGACGCGCGAGCGGCATCGCATCGCGGTCACCGACGCGATTGATGCTCTCGAACGTGCGGTGGCGGCACGCCATGGGCAGGGAGAATTGCTGGCCGAGGACATGCGCCTTGCCGTGGTTGCACTCGAGCGCCTCGTTGGCCGGATCGATGTCGAGGATGTGCTCGATCGGCTGTTCGCGGGGTTTTGTATCGGAAAGTGAAGCCCACGCGGACCATGGCGGCGGTTTTCGTTGACCCATCCGCCGGGCTTCGCTAGCGAAACGGCATGTCAACTCATCGGCAGAAATACGACGTGATCGTCGTCGGCGGCGGCCATGCCGGAGCCGAGGCCGCGGCGTCTGCGGCGCGTTACGGCGCCCGCACGGCCCTGATCACGCACAAGCCCGAAACCATTGGCGTGATGTCGTGCAATCCCGCCATCGGCGGCCTCGGCAAGGGGCATCTCGTTCGCGAGATCGATGCGCTCGACGGCATCATGGCCCGAGCGGCTGACCTGGGCGGCATCCAGTTCCGCATGCTCAACCGCCGGAAAGGCCCGGCGGTCCGTGGTCCCCGCGCTCAGGCGGACCGCAAGCTCTACCGGCAGGCGGTGCAGGACCTGCTGGCGGCACAACCCAATCTCGATATCGTCGCCGGCGAGGTTTTCGACCTGGAGATCGAGGCGGGGCACGTCGCTGGGGTCATCCTGGCAGATGGACGTCGATTCGCTACCGGAACGGTCGTGCTGACCACCGGCACCTTCCTGCGGGGCCTGATCCATATCGGCGAGAAGCGGATTCCCGCGGGTCGCGTCGACGAGGCGCCCTCCCTTGGGCTTTCTGCGACGCTGGAACGCCACGGCTTTCCGCTCGGCCGCCTGAAAACCGGGACGCCGCCGCGTCTCGATGGCCGCAGCATCGACTGGAATGCTCTTGAGATGCAGCCGGGCGATGAACCGCCCGAACCCTTTTCGGCACTGACCTCGGCCATCACCAATCCGCAGATTTCCTGCGGGATCACGCGCACGACCCTGGCGAGCCACGATCTGATCCGGGCCAATCTCCATCGCGCGCCGATGTTCTCCGGCCAGATCGAAGGGCGGGGGCCGCGATATTGTCCGTCGATCGAGGACAAGGTGGGGCGCTTCGGCGACCGGGACGGCCACCAGATCTTCCTGGAACCCGAGGGGCTCGACGACGATACGGTCTATCCCAACGGGATTTCGACCTCTTTGCCCGAGGACGTGCAGCGCGACCTGCTGAAGACGATCCCTGGCCTGGAACGGGCGGCGATGCTGCGGCCGGGCTACGCGATCGAGTATGATTTCGTCGATCCACGCGCTCTCAAGAACACGCTGGAGACGCGCGCGCTCGGCGGGTTGTTCCTGGCCGGGCAGATCAATGGCACGACCGGCTATGAAGAGGCGGGCGCGCAGGGGTTGCTCGCCGGGTTGAACGCGGCACGCCTAGCAGGGGGAGCGGAGCCGACGGTCTTCGACCGGACCCAGTCCTATATCGGCGTGCTCGTCGATGACCTCGTGACGCATGGCGTTACGGAGCCGTATCGAATGTTCACATCGCGGGCGGAGTTTCGCCTATCCTTGCGCGTCGACAATGCGGATGAGCGATTGACGCCGCTGGGCTTGCAGCTTGGTATCGTCGGCACGACACGCCAGGTCGCTTTCGAAGCCCGCAATCGGGATATCTCCGTTTTGCGAGACGAGCTGAAGGATTTGTCGCTGACGCCGCAGCAGGCGCAAAGCTTCGGCCTGCAACTCAATCGCGATGGGCTTCGTCGCAGCGCCTATCAGATCCTGTCCTATCCAGACGTCTCGTTCGAGCAATTGACCGCAATCTGGCCGGAGCTGAGTGCACATGCCGCGCCGGTCGTGGCGCGGGTAACCGCGGACGCCGTCTATTCGGTCTATCTCGATCGACAGGCGGCAGAGATTCAGGCCTATCGCCGGGATCAATCTCTGAAGGTCCCGGCTGATCTCGATCTCGACGCGATTTCGGGCCTGTCGAACGAGTTGAAGCTCAAGCTGGCGGCCCAGCGCCCTGCCGATCTGGCCCAGGCGGGGCGGATCGAGGGGATGACGCCCGCAGCCCTGACGCTGCTGGCGGCTCACGCTCGAAAGGGCCGGGCGGCCACCGCATTATCCACAGGATCGACGTGACTGTTGATAAGAACGACCGCCAGCGCGCTTTGCGCTTGACGCCTGTTTCACGTGAAACAGAGGAGCGCCTCGCACTTCTGGTGGCCGAGCTCGGGCGCTGGCAGGCGGCGAAGAACCTCGTTTCCTCAGCGACGCTCGCCGAGGTCTGGACCCGCCATATCGCGGACTCCCTTCAGATCTTCGGACTGGCCGAGGGGCGCGAGCGCTGGCTCGATCTCGGCTCCGGTGGCGGCTTTCCCGGGCTGGTGATCGGCATCTGCCTGGCCGAGCAGGGCAAAGGCCGGATCGATCTGGTCGAGAGCAATGCCCGCAAATGCGCGTTCCTGCGTCATGCCGCCCGCATCACCGGCGCGCCGGTCACGGTTCACGCGGCCCGTATCGAAGATGTGATCGGCGATTTCACCGGCAAGGTCGATGTGGTGACGGCCCGTGCGCTGGCGTCCCTGCCCCAATTGCTCCTTTGGTGCGAAGAGCTGTTGAGAACCGGGACGCTGGGTCTCTTTCCCAAGGGACAACATCTAGATGCGGAATTGACCGACTCAGCCAGATATTGGAAGATTCAAGCGACAACGGTTTCCTCCGTGACTGACGATGCCGCGCGAATCCTGATGGTACGCTCGGCGGAGAGACGAGCCGATCAATGACTGAGCTCACATCCGTGACGACACCGCGCCGCCCGCGCGTGATCGCGCTTGCCAACCAGAAGGGCGGCGTCGGCAAGACGACGACGGCGATCAACCTCGGCACGGCGCTGGCCGCCATCGGCGAGAAGGTCCTGATCGTCGACCTCGACCCGCAAGGCAATGCCTCGACCGGGCTCGGCGTCGATCGTCGCAGCCGCAAGTCGTCGACCTATGACGTGCTCTGTGGTGATGTCGGCCTTGGGCAGGCCTTGCAGCCGACGGCCGTTCCCGGGCTGTCGCTGGCGCCTTCGACCCTCGACTTGCTCGGCGTCGAGCTGGAGATCGCCTCCGCCAAGGACCGGGCGCATCGCCTGAAGAACGCGATCGACGAACTGGTCTATGATCAGCGCTGCCAGGACCTGACTTATATCCTGATCGATTGCCCGCCTTCGCTCAGCCTGATCACGATCAACGCGATGACGGCGGCGGATGCGGTGCTGGTGCCGCTGCAATGCGAGTTCTTCGCGCTGGAAGGCCTGAGCCAGCTGCTCAAGACCGTGGAGCAGGTGAAGGCCGGCCTCAATCCGCGCTTGATCATCCAGGGCGTCGTGCTGACGATGTTCGATCCGCGCAACAACCTGTCGGGCCAGGTCATGGCGGATGTCAGGAGCTTCCTCGGCGACAAGGTCTACGACACCGTGATTCCGCGCAATGTGCGGATTTCCGAGGCGCCGTCCTATGGCAAGCCGGCGCTGCTCTACGATCTGCGCTGCTCGGGGTCGCAGGCCTATCTCCGACTGGCTTCGGAAGTGATCAAGCGCGAGCGCGCCCTGCGGGCCGCAGCGTAAATTACAATTTAGAGGTTGATGAGGATGGCAATGGCCGAAGAACAGGGGCGTTCCCGCCTTGGCCGCGGTCTGGCGGCGCTGATCGGCGATGTCGGTGACGAGATCGGGGCGATCGAGCGGGCGCGCGGCCAGCGTCGCGTGCCGGTCGAATTCCTGCGGCCGAGCGCTCGCAATCCGCGGCGCAATTTCGTGGAAGAAGATCTCGAGGATCTGACGACCTCGATCCGCGAGCGCGGCATTCTGCAGCCGATCATCGTTCGTTCCATTCCCGGAATGATGGATGCCTATGAGATCATCGCCGGCGAGCGTCGCTGGCGTGCCGCACAGCGCGCCGAGTTGCACGATGTTCCGGTCATCCTCGTAGAGGCCGATGATCGCGAGGCGCTGGAGATCGCCATCGTCGAGAACGTGCAGCGCACGGATCTCAACGCGATCGAAGAGGCCGCGGGCTATGAGCGCCTGATTGCCGAATTCGGCTATACGCAGAACGATCTGGCGCGGGTCATCGGCAAGAGCCGCAGCCATGTCGCCAACACGCTGCGCTTGTCGAAGCTGCCGGAGCCGGTGCGGAAGCTCGTCAGCGAAGGCGCGGTTTCGGCCGGCCATGCGCGTGCGCTGCTGTCCGTTTCGGACCCGGAATTCATGGCGCAGAAGATCATCGACGATGGCCTCAGCGTCCGCGATATCGAGCGTATCGTGCAGGAAGAGGCGCGGGGCGAGACCAAGAGTGCGGTGCCGAGCAAGCCGAAGGCGGTGAAGGACCCGGATACGCGGGCTCTGGAGAAGGCGCTGGAAGAGGCGCTCGGCCTGTCCGTCTCGATTGGGCACAAGGCGAACGGCTCGGGCGAGATCAAGATCGGCTACAGAACGCTCGAACAGCTCGACGCGCTCTGCCACCGCCTGAAATCCTGATCGCACGCTGATTTCGCCACAGCCGGACCGTCAGTGACGGGACAGCGTGACGCTGAGTCGCGCTGCTCAATCGCTCCGCCCGGCGCGTCCCAGCCGTGCGAGGGTCCAGAGGGCGCGTGCCGCGATGGCCCGGCCCATATCGGCGTTCTGCCGCGTCGCCAGCACCGCATTGCCGAGAAGGCCCACTGCTTCGCTCAGTTTGGCACTGGACCAGGCGTTGAGCGCGGCTTCCGTGGTCGCGATGCGCGGATAGGGCAGGCGCATCGTCGCGACCACATCCCTGACGCCGCGCCCGCCATCGATGCTCTGGCGGGCCTTCAGCAGCGTCAGCGCCTGGCGCAGCACAGTGCCGAGCATCACGCCGGGGTCGAGGCCTTCGCTGCTCAGCTTGGCCTGCGCGAGGTCGAGCACCGGTAGCTTTCCGGCAAAGACCGCATCGACCAGCATCGCCTGCTCGCGCTGGGCCGTGTCGCCGACGACGGCGTCGACATGCTCGACCTGTACGGCCGCATCCGTGCCGACATAGAGCAGCAGCTTCTCGATCTCACGGCGCGAGGTTTGCCGGTCGCCGCCGAGCAGCCCGATGAGGTGATCGCGCGTCGTACGGTCGATCGACTTGCCGGCGGCGCGAACCATTTCATCGATGATCGAGCCGAGATCACGCGCCGCATCGCCATAGCAGGGAATGGCCAGCGCCGTCTTCGCCTTCTCGCAGGCGGTGCGGATCGGATTGCTGCGCTGCAGGTCACCGGCCTCGACGATGACGAGCGCATCCTGGGACGGCGTCGCCAGCAGAGGTTCGAGGGCGGCCAGAAGCGGCTTCGAGGTCGGGGAAACCCGGATGGCGCGGCGGCCGCCGAAGAGGCCGATCGTGTTGGCCTCGTCGGCAAGCTTGAGCGGATCGGAGGCGATGGCATCGCCATCCATGCGCACGAGCTGGAAGGCGTCCTGCGGATCGTCGACGCTGGCCCGGGCGAGCCCGGCCGCCCGTTCCGAGACGAGGCCGGCATCGGGTCCGTAGATCAGGACCAGCCGCCAGGCGGGATCGAGCCGTGCGAGGGTCCGTTCGGCCTCGTGCGCCTTGATCGCAACCATGGTGCGTCAGGACGCGAGGTCGGCGGCGATCTGGCCCCGGACGATGGTGGCGAGGTTCTTCGCCGCGCGGACCTGCGCATCCCGCGCGGCGCGCACGGTCGCGAAGCGCTGCGACGAGCGCTCATAGGGAACACGCACGGAGTTCGTGCCGGTGGCGAGGACTTTGCCGGTACCGTTCTGGGTGAGCTTCCAAGTCGCCGTCGCGACGAGGACGGCCGAATCGGCGCGGCCATTGGCATAGTCGACGGTGACGATCTCGACCGATTCGGCGATCGCCGCTTCTAGCTTCGAGGTTCTCGGGGCGTCGGCGTCGCCGCTGCCGTCAAGCTCGAAAACCAGCTCGTTGCGGAAATAGTGGCCCACCAGACCCTTGATTTCGGGGATCTCGATGCCGCGCAGCGCCGTCTTGACGCTGCCGCCCATCGTGCTGGTCGTATAGTCGGAATAGAGCGGCTGGAAGCAGCCGCCGGCGAGGGCGGCGACCGTCAGCGCGGCCGCCAGCAGGAAGCGGCGGGGGCGGGCGGCTTCAGACGACGACATTCACGATTCTCCCGGGAACCACGATGATCTTGCGAATCGCGCGCCCTTCAAGGGCCCGCTGAACGGCCTCGCTGGCCCGCACGACCGCTTCCACCGCCACCGTATCCGCATCGGCGGCCACGGTCACTTCGGCGCGTTTCTTGCCGTTGAGCTGGACGGGCAGCGTGATGCTGTCATCCTTCAGCAATGCGGGATCGACCTCCGGCCAGGATGCCTCGCCGGCGAGGCCCGGCCGGCCGAGCGCGAGCCAGCATTCCTCGGCCAGATGCGGCATCATCGGCGCCACAAGCTGGGTGACGATCGTGGCAGCCTCAAGGAGCGCGAAGGCGATATCGGCGTCGAGTTCAGGCTTCTCGGCCGCGCCATCCAACGCCTTACCGATCGCATTGGTCAGCGTGTAGATATGGGCGACACAGCGGTTGAAGCCGAGGCGCTCGATATCAGCGCCGACGGCGTCGAGGGCGCGGTGGCTCGCCTTGCGCAGCGCCAGCGCGGCCTCGCCGATCTGGGCGGGCTCGGCTGCCTTGCCACCGGTGCGCTCGGCAATCTCCGCCACCATGCGCCAGAGGCGCTGGACGAAGCGGGCGGCGCCCTGCACGCCCTCGTCGGTCCAGATCACATCGCGATCCGGCGGTGAATCCGAGAGCATGAACCAGCGCGCGGTATCGGCGCCGTAGGAAGCGATGATGTCGTCGGGGTCCACGACGTTCTTCTTGGACTTCGACATCTTCTCGATCGAGCCGATCTCGATCGGCGCGCCGGTATCGACGTCGAAGCCGCGCCGGTCGGTGCCGGAGACCTCGATGCGGACATTGCCCGGCTCGACCCAGTCGCCATTGGCGGCGCGGTAGGTCTCGTGCACGACCATGCCTTGCGTGAACAGGCCGGCGAAGGGCTCGTCGAGCCCGGCATGGCCGGTCTTCTTCATCGCGCGGGTGAAGAAGCGCGAATAGAGCAGGTGCAGGATCGCGTGCTCGACGCCGCCGATATACTGGTCGACCGGCAGGAAGCGGTCGACGGCCTTGCGGTCGGTCGGGCTTTCGGTGCGCCACGGATCGGTGAAGCGGGCGAAATACCAGGACGAATCGACGAAGGTGTCCATCGTGTCCGTCTCGCGGCGGGCATCCTTGCCGCATTGCGGGCAGGCGACGTGCTTCCAGGTCGGATGATGGTCGAGCGGGTTGCCCGGCTTCTCAAAAGAGACGTCGTCCGGCAGCTTCACGGGCAGATCGGCATCCGGAACCGGGACCGTTCCGCAGGCGGAACAATGGATGACCGGGATCGGGCAGCCCCAGTAGCGCTGGCGCGAAATGCCCCAGTCGCGCAGGCGGAAATTGACCTTGCGCTGGCCGACCGGGCGGTTGCCGCGGATCTCGGCCTCCAGGCGGCGCGCGACTTCCTCCTTGGCTTCCGCGATGGTCAGACCGTCGAGGAAGCGGGAATTGATCATGCGGCCGTCGCCGTCATAGGCGGTGTCGGTGATGACGAAGCTCGCGGGATCGGTGCCTTCGGGCGCGACGACCGGGATGTTGCCCAGGCCATACTTATTGACGAAGTCGAGGTCGCGCTGGTCATGCGCCGGGCAGCCGAAGATGGCGCCGGTGCCGTATTCCATCAGCACGAAATTCGCGACATAGACCGGCAGCGTCCAGTTCGGATCGAGCGGGTGGATGGCGCGTAGGCCGGTGTCGAAGCCGAGCTTCTCGGCCTTGTCGATCGCTTCCTGCGCCGTGCCGGTGCGCTTGCATTCCTCGATGAAGGCCTGCAGCGACGGGCTCTTCGCCGCGATCGACTTGGCGATCGGATGATCAGGCGCGATGGCGACGAACTTGGCGCCGAACAGCGTGTCGGGACGGGTGGTGTAGACCTCAACCTCGTCCTGCCCAGCGCCATTCGATTCGAGAGCGAAACGAACCAGCAGGCCTTCCGAGCGGCCGATCCAGTTCTTCTGCATCAGCCGGACCTTTTCGGGCCAGCGGGTCAGGCCTTCCAGGGCGTCGTTCAGCTCCTGGCCGTATTCGGTGATCTTGAAGAACCATTGGGTCAGCTCGCGGATCTCGACGGGCGCGCCGGAGCGCCAGCCACGGCCGTCGATGACCTGCTCGTTCGCCAGCACGGTCTCGTCGACCGGGTCCCAGTTGACCTTGGCGGTCTTGCGGTCGACCAGCCCGGCCTTCAGGAAGTCCAGAAACATCTTCTGCTGGTGGCGATAGTAGCTGGGGTCGCAGGTCGCGAGCTCGCGGCTCCAGTCGAGCGACAGGCCCATCGACTTGAGCTGCTTGCGCATCGTCGCGATGTTCTCGTAGGTCCATTCGCGCGGATGGACCTTCTTCTGCTTGGCGGCGTTCTCGGCCGGCAGGCCGAACGCGTCCCAGCCCATCGGATGCAGCACCGAAAAGCCCTTGGCGCGCTTATAGCGCGCGACGACATCGCCCATCGCGTAGTTGCGGACATGGCCCATATGGATGCGCCCCGACGGATAGGGGAACATCTCGAGGACGTAGTAGCTCGGCCGTGTGTCGTCGTTCCTCGTCTCGAAAAGCTTGCGCTCTTCCCAGACGGTGCGCCATTTCGGCTCGGACTCTTTCGGATTGTAGCGTTCGACGGCCATGTCAGCGGGCAATTCTTGCGGGTTTGCCGGCTCCCGGAGGCAGGCCGGCGCAGGGGCTGAATGCAAAAACCGGATGTCGGAATCTTGCAACCTGCTCTAGGACACCATTGCGCGCACGCGGTCAACGGCGTGCAGGGCATGAGAGGCTGGCAGATGAGCGATACGGTTACGCGTTTGGCTGAGATTCGGACGGCGATCGGCCGCACTGAGCGCGATTTCGGGCGTGAGGCGGGCTCCGTCGCGCTGGTCGCGGTCTCCAAGACCAAGCCGGCCGAGCAGATCACCGAGGTGCTCGAAGCCGGGCAGCGCGTCTTCGGCGAGAACTATGTTCAGGAAGCCAAGGCGAAGTGGCCGGCGCTGAAGGAGCGTTTTCCCGATGCCGAGCTGCACATGATCGGCCCGCTGCAATCGAACAAGGCGCGCGAGGCGGTCGAGCTCTTCGACGTCATCCAGTCGCTCGACCGCGAGAGCCTGGCGAAGGAGCTGGCACGCGAGATCGCGCGGGTGGGCAAGACCCCGCGGTTCTTCGTCCAGGTCAATACCGGCGAGGAAGCGCAGAAGGGCGGCGTGCCGCCGGCCGAGACGGATGCCTTCATTGCCCGCTGCCGCGAGGTTCACGGTCTCGCGATCGAGGGGCTGATGTGCATTCCGCCGGCCGACGAGCCGCCCTCGCCGCATTTCGGGTTGCTGGCCAAGATCGCCGCCCGCAACGGACTCAAGGGCCTGTCGATGGGCATGAGTGCCGATTACGAGGCGGCGATCCAGCTTGGCGCGACCTATGTGCGCGTTGGGAGCGCCATTTTCGGGGCGCGGGGGTGACCTTCAAGGTGCGGTCATCCCGCACGCGCTGCAGCATGCAATGCTGCTGCGCAGATGCGGGACCGTTTTCCGCATAGGGCGCTCTCTTCTGACGACGGTCCCGTATCTGCGCAGCGGCGCTTCGCGCCGCAGCGCGCACGGGATGACAGCGGGTTTCGCCGCTATTTCTTCAAGGGCTCGCCGACATCGATGCGGTTGCCGTCCAGGTCCTCGAAGACGAAGGCGCGCAGGCCGTAATCCTTGTCGCGCAGGCCCTTGACGATGCGCAGGCCGCGCGCGCGGATCACGGCGTGCACCGCGTCGATATCCTCGACCATCATATGCGCGACGTTGAAGGGCGCGGCCTTGTGGCCGGGCTGGAGCGTCAGGTGCAGTTCGGCTGCGTCGTGCTTCAGGATCATGAAGCCGACGGGGTTGCCGTTCTCGAAGGTTTTCCGGAAGCCGAGGGCGCCGACATAGAAGTCGCAGGCTCGCGCCATGTCGGCGACAGGCAGCATGGCGGCGATCCGCCCGAAGCGGAACGCGGAAACCGAATCAGTCATCGCAAATCTCTGGCTGGGATGGCGCCGCGTCGCGGGACGGTGCCCGGGAGCGCGACAGCCTGATCCGAAGATATGATCGAGACGGTGCCCGCGTTTCTCCTAGCTCACCGCACCACGATCCGGCAATGGCGTGCCAGCCGCGGCAGCACCTTGGCGAACACGCGACCCTCGACGGCGACGCAGCCGGCGGTCGGGGTGAAACCGGCGCGAGCGAGATGCCAGAAGATCGCGCTGCCGCGTCCGCGTTGCACCGGCCGGTCGTTCCAGCCAAGCTCGACGATCACATCATAGAGATGATCCTCGCGCTGCAGGCGCTCCTCAGCCTCGCCCGGCGGGCGGTCGATCAGGCGATTGTAGCGCCGATCCCTCTGGTCGTCGCACCAGGCATCACGTGGCCCGATCCGCTTCAGCGGCAACAGGGTGCGAGGGCGGGCGAGGCGGTCGGCCCGGTAGAAAACGCTGCGCAAAGGCAGGTCGAAGCGCGGCGTATGGCCGTCACCCTCGCGTTTCGTGGTTGCGATGCCGGAGCGACCAAGCGCGCAAGGGAAGACCGCGCCGCCGGCGACAAGGAAGCCCTTGCGGCGATCATGGACCGAGGCGAAGACGCGCAGAGCGGTGAGATTGCGCGGTCCGCCATGCGGCGCGGCGCGGTGGTTCGGTCGGTTTCTCACGGGAATTCCAGGCGGCCTCACTTGCGATGACGACTCAGCAGGCTCATGTTGCCGCAATCCCTGCGTGCGAGCGATCCATTCATGTCCGCCGTCCATCATATCCTGCTCGTCGACGACGACCAGACTCTGCGCGACACATTGTCCGAGCAGCTCTCGCTCTACGAGGAGTTCCG
Organism: Allobosea sp. UC22_33; assembly: GCF_042700715.1. NCBI lineage: Bacteria > Pseudomonadati > Pseudomonadota > Alphaproteobacteria > Hyphomicrobiales > Alloboseaceae > Allobosea > Allobosea sp. UC22_33. Next base: position 4,890,293 of record NZ_CP170556.1, on the reverse strand, counting down.
GCTGTCGACGGCTGAGAACGCGACGGCGGCGATCAAGGCCGTGCAGGGAGACCGCGTCGACCTCGCCGTCATGGATGTCGGCCTGCCCGACATGGACGGGCGCGAGGCCGTCAAGGTGATGCGCAAGAACGGCTTCAAGAGCCCGGTGGTGATGCTGACCGCGCAAGGGTCCGACGCCGATACCGTGCTCGGGCTCGAGGCCGGCGCCAACGACTATGTGGTCAAGCCGTTCAAGTTCGCCGTGTTGCTGGCGCGCATCCGCGCGCATCTCAGGCAATACGAGGCGAGCGAGGACGCGATCTTTCAGGTCGGGCCGTACACGTTCCATCCGGGATCGAAGCTGCTGGTCAGCGAGAAGGGCTCGAAGACCAAGCTCACCGAGAAGGAGACCGCGATCCTGCGCTTCCTCTACCGCGCCGGCAGGAAGCCGATCGCGCGGGAGGTGCTGCTGCAGGAGGTCTGGGGCTATAACAGCCAGGTGACGACGCACACGCTCGAAACCCATATCTACCGGCTGCGCCAGAAGATCGAGCCCGATCCGGGCAATGCGCGGCTCCTGGTCACCGATGCCGGCGGTTACCGGCTGAATCCCTGACGGATGGCACTCGACGAAGACATGGCCCTGCTGGCCCGGCAGCCGCTGCTGAGCCTGATGGATCGCGACGCGCTGAGGCTGCTCGCCTTCGCGGCCGAAAGCCGCATCCTGCGCGCCGGAGACGTGCTGTTCCGGGCGGGCGAGCCGTCTGACGGGGCGGTGCTGGTGGTGTCCGGCGCCGTCGCCCTGAGCGTGCAAGATGACGGCAAGCCCGCGAGCGAGGTCGTCGGGCCCGGCGCCATGATCGGCGAGCTTGCGCTCTTCACCTCTGTGCCGCGGCAGGTCACCGCGATCGCGCGCGAGCCGACCCAGGTGATGCGGCTGCCGCGCAGCGTGATGCGGCGCGTGCTCGGCGAATCGCCTGATTCGGCCGAGGCGATCGCTGCGGCGATCGGGGCTCGGCTGCGGGGATTCGTCGGCGAACTCTCGGCCGTTCAGGAAGCGCTGGACGCGATCGACCGGAAATAGCTCTCGTTCAGGACGAGGGCGGGTGCCGGGCTGCCCGGATTGCGGCGAAGCGCGGCCAGAGGATGTTGATGCACAGGCCGGACATCACGAGCCCGGCCGCGACGAACTTCCAGACCGGCAGCGGCTCGCCCAGCCAGATCGCCGCGGCACCCATGCCGAAGATCGGGACGAGCAGCGCCGTCGGTGCGACCGTGGCGGCGGCATAGCGCGAGAGCAGCCAGCCCCAGACGGCATAGCCGAACATGACATTGCCGACCGCCTGCCAGATCGCGGCGGCCCAGGCGGCGGCCGGAGCCGTGGCGAGGCCCTCGCGGATCGCCGGCCAGCCCTCGATCAGCCAGGAGAGGGCAAGGAGCGGCGGGATCGCGAACAGGCTGGTCCAGACGACATAGGCGAGCATGTCGACCTTGGGCGTGCTGCGCGCGACGATGTTGCCCGCTGCCCAGCAGATGGCGGCACCGAGCACGAGGACGATGCCGAGCGGCGTGGTCGAGCCGTCGGTGTGCCAGAGGATCACGCCGATCCCAACGGCGGCGAGAAGCAGGCCGGCGATCTGGAAGGGCTGCACGCGTTCATGCGTGATCGCGGCCGCCAGCAGGATGGTGAAGAAGGGCTGCGACTGCACCACAAGCGAGGCGAGCCCCGGCGCGATGTAGCCCTTGATCGCGAAGAAGAGCAGGCCGAACTGCCCGGCGCCGATCAGCACGCCATAGGCCGCCAGCTTGCTCCAGGGCGCGTCCGGGCGCTTGAGGAAGAAGACCGCCGGCAGCAGCGCGAAGGTGAAGCGCAGCGCCGCGAAGAGCAGGGGCGGGAAATGTTCGACGCCGATATGGATGACGACGAAGTTCGTGCCCCAGACCACCATGACCGCCAGCGTGAGCAGCGCGTCGCGGAACGAGAGCGTCGTGGGGAGAGCTGGCTGCACGGAACTGGCTTCGCCGGAGAACTTATCGCCGGGCCATACCATGCAGGCCTGCCTGCCGGTTAGGACAGGCCGGCATGGCTGAGGGGCCGCTGTGGCATGAAGCGCGGCGTGGCGCCGTCAGAGCTCCAGCGTCACTGTGACCGGGACGTGGTCGGAGGGGCGCTCCCAGCCGCGGGCCTCGCGCAGGAAGGTGAGGTCGCGCAAAGCCGGCTTCAGCCCGTCGGAGAGCCAGATATGGTCGAGCCGGCGGCCCTTGTTGGATGCCTGCCAGTCCTGCGCGCGGTAGCTCCACCAGGAATAGAGCTTTTCGGGTTCGGGCCGCAGGGTGCGGGCCGCGTCGGTCCAGCCGAGCTCGCTGCGCAGCTTCTCCAGCGTCGTCGTCTCGATCGGGGTGTGGCTGACCACATCGAGGAGCTGCTTGTGGCTCCAGACGTCGTGCTCGTAAGGCGCGATGTTGAGGTCGCCGAGCAGGATCGCCGGCCGGTCGGTCGGTTTCTTGGTCACGCCCCAGGCACCGATCTCGTCGAGGAAGGCGAGCTTATGGGCGAATTTGTCGTTCTTTTCGGGATCGGGCAGGTCGCCGCCGGCCGGGATGTAGAAATTATGGATGGCGATGCCGGCGGCGGCGCCGGCCGCCTCGTCGAGCGTCACCGTCATGTGCCGGGCATCGTTGCGGCCGCACATCGACATCGCCTCCTTCTCGCTGAAGGGCAATTTCGAGACGATGGCGACGCCGTTATAGCCCTTCTGGCCGATGAAGGCCTGGTGGACATAGCCGAGCTGGTGGAAGGCCTTGGCCGGGAACTGCTCGTCCGGCGTCTTGGTCTCCTGCAGGCAGAGCACGTCGGGCGCATAGGTGGTCAGGAATTCCCCGACCATGCCGATGCGCAGGCGAACGGAATTGATGTTCCAGCTGGTGACGGTGAGTTGCACGCGAGGATTCCGGCAGGGAGGAGGCCGGAAACTGGGTCGTCAGGCTACAAAAGGCAAGCCGTTTTCGGCTTGGCTGGCGCTGTCAGAGCCTGCGCTGGTAATCGATCACGAAATTCTGCGGATCGGGCCGGCGGCGGGTGTCGAGATTGTAGAGCGAGATCGCGGTCTCGTAGCCCTGCGGGTCGACCACGATCCATTGCCGGAGCTCGTTGGCGACGAGATCGAATTTCAGCGTGATCTTCGAGGTGCCGCCCAAGGTCGAACGGTCCTCGATACGGACCGTCAGCAGGTCGCCGTCGACGCTGGCGCCCTTGAGCGTGCCTTCGCGCGCCAGATCCATCTTCTCGCGGACGAGGAATTTCAGCGGGGTCTGGCCGATCGAATAGAGGTCCTGCGTCGCGAGGCGCTTGTCGCGGATGGCGACGGAGGTGCCGTCCGCGATCACTTCCGTGGTGGTCGGCGGCTCGTATTCGAAGCGCATCTTGCCGGGGCGCTGGATATAGATCCGCCCTTCCAGGCGCCGTCCATTGGAAGCGTGCTGGATGAAATTGCCCTGCAGGGTCTGGAAGCTGTTGAGATAGGCATTCAACCGCTCGACGGCCTCTTCCTGCGTCGCGGGAGGCGCCTGCTTGCCCTTGGCGGGAACGGCAGCGGGTTTCGCCGTTTCAGCTGCCGGAACGGCCGCTGCAGGGGCGCTGGTCGCTGCGGCCTGAACCGGAGCGGCCTCCATCGCGCCACCGCGTGCCTCACCGAGCCCGGCGGGCCGAGGCGGCGGCAGAACAAGGCGTGGCGCGGCCGGCTTCGTGGCAGCGGGCTTCGGCGGCTGGAGCTGGAGCGGCTGGGCCGCCAGCGGGCCGGCCGCGAGTGCGCAGCCGACACATGTCGCCACCAGAACCGAAGCCCGAACGGCCGGGGTCAATCTGTCGAGCAAGGCTGCTCCATTCCTTGTGCTCCGGGCATTGCTGCCGAAGCCTAGAGATCGCTGACGCGGGGATCGGACGATTTCCGATCCGGTCCTTATCGTCTCAACGTTTGGTCCGCTGCCGAGGTTGCAGCATCGTCATGGCAATTTGAGGACTGGCGCCGGTGCCTGCAAGGGCACGGAGCGTCGCAAGTCTCATTCGTCGTGCTGATTCTGGCTCTCGACGAGGATCTCGCGCTTCCCGGCATGGTTTGCGGGCCCGACGATGCCCTCGTTCTCCATGCGCTCCATGATGGATGCGGCGCGGTTGTAGCCGATCTGGAGGCGGCGCTGGATATAGGAGGTCGAGGCCTTCTTGTCGCGCAGTACGACGGCCACAGCCTGTTCATAGGGATCGTCCGAGTCGGCCGAGCCCATGGCGCTCTTGTCGAAGACGGCGCCGTCCTCGTCCTCGCCGGCTTCCTCCTCCTCGGAGGTGACGGCGTCGAGATATTGCGGCCGGCCTTGCGTCTTGAGATGCGCCACGACCTTCTCGACCTCGTTGTCCGAGACGAAGGGGCCGTGGACACGGGTGATGCGCCCGCCGCCGGCCATGTAGAGCATGTCGCCCTGGCCCAGAAGCTGCTCGGCGCCCATCTCGCCCAGGATCGTGCGCGAGTCGATCTTGCTGGTGACCTGGAAGGAGATGCGGGTCGGGAAGTTCGCCTTGATCGTGCCGGTGATGACGTCGACCGAGGGGCGCTGCGTGGCGAGCACGACATGGATGCCGGCGGCGCGCGCCATCTGGGCGAGGCGCTGGATCGTGCCCTCGATCTCCTTGCCGGCGACCATCATCAGGTCGGCCATCTCGTCGACGATGACGACGATATAGGGCAGAGGCTCGAGGTCCATGACCTCCTCCTCGTAGATCGCCTCGCCCGAATGCTTGTCGAAGCCGGTCTGGACCGTGCGGGTGATGACCTCGCCGGCGGCCTTGGCCTCGCCGACGCGGGCATTGAAGCCATCGATGTTGCGCACCGAGAGCTTCGACATCTTCTTGTAGCGCTCCTCCATCTCGCGCACCGCCCATTTCAGGGCGACGACCGCCTTCTTGGGATCGGTGACGACGGGGGTGAGCAGATGCGGGATGCCGTCATAGACGGAGAGTTCGAGCATCTTGGGATCGACCATGATCAGGCGGCACTCCTCCGGCTTCAGCCGGTAGAGGATCGACAGGATCATCGTGTTGATCGCCACCGACTTGCCCGAGCCGGTGGTGCCCGCGACGAGCAGATGCGGCATGCGCGCCAAATCCGCGATGACCGGCTCGCCGCCGATGGTCTTGCCGAGGCACAGCGCCAGCTTGTGCTTGGTCGATTCGAAATCCTGGCTGGCGAGGAGTTCGCGCAGGAAGACGGTCTCGCGGCGGGCGTTGGGCAACTCGATGCCGATCGCGTTCTTACCCTGCACCACAGCCACGCGCGCCGACACCGCGCTCATCGAACGCGCGATGTCGTCCGCCAACGAGATCACCCGGGAGGATTTCGTGCCGGGCGCGGGCTCCAGTTCGTAGAGGGTGACCACCGGGCCGGGGCGCACCTGCGAGATCTCGCCGCGCACGCCGAAATCTTCCAGCACGCCTTCGAGCAGCGTGGCGTTCTGTTCGAGCGCATCGGTCGAGACCGTATTGGCCGCGACCTTCTTCGGCTCGGCCAGATAGGTCAGCGGCGGCAATTCGAATGTGTCGCGATCGAGCAGGGAGGGCTGCGCCTCGCGCTGCATGCGCTTGCCGGGTTTCGGCGCGGCGCGCGGCATGGCGACGCGCGGGGCATTGAGATCGCGCAGGTCCTGCGGCTCGTCGTCGAGATCGAACGGTGCGTCGTAGTCGTCCGAGGCGCGGTTAGGCCCGGAAACGGGGCGGGCGCCGGGCAGCGGCTCGGGATCGAATTCGGGCAGGCTGCGGCGGCCGGCGGGCGCCTCGCCGAACTGGGGCTCGCGGCGGACGCGGCTGCTGTCGCGGGTGGGAATGACGCCGGTATCGACGGCGGGTTCCGGCGGCTGCGGCAGGCGGCGCAGGATCGCGGCGCGCAGCGCCATCGCGCCATGGGCGAGCCAGCCGATCAGGATGACCGCGATGCCGGGCTCGTCGTCGCGGCGCTCGTCGCCATCGGACCAGCTGTCCTCGGCCTCGTCGCTGTCGAGCGCGGGGTCCTCGTCGGTGACGAAGCCGAAGCCGGCTGCGGCGGTGACGGCGAGAATGGCGATGCCGGCATAGAGGAAGCCGACTAGGCTGCCGACCGCGCTGCCGGCGATGCCCGCGATATTGCGCGTGCCGAACAGCAGGCCGTCGCCGATGACCCCGCCCATGCCGGTGGGAAGGGGCCAGCGTGGGGTCGCCGGCAACGCGCTGGCGACGGCGGCGGTGGCGGCGACGCCGACCACCCAGAGGCCGAGCTTCAGCGCGCCGCGATCGAAGATGTGGAAGCGGACGAGCCGGAGCGCCCAGATCACCGGGGGGAAGAGCAGGGCGATGACGCCGAGGCCTATAAGCTGCATCAGCAGGTCGGCGACCATCGCGCCGGGGCGGCCGAGCCAGTTGCGGACGGCGCCGCTGGTGGCGTTGTTGAGGCTGGGATCGTCGACCGACCAGCTCGCCAGCGCGGTGGCGACGGCGACCATCAGGGCGAGCACGCCCATGCCCGTAAGCTCCGAGGCGCGGCGCGACAGGAACTCGCGCACCGGGTCCGGCAGGCGGTCCATGAGCGATTGGGAGCGGCGGATCGTGCGCATGCGGGTTCGGGTCTTGTCCGGGCTGTCGGGCCGCATCATTCCGGCCATCAGCGGAAGGTTAGGAAGCCGAGGTTAAGACCCGCTTAACCTTGCCGGGCAGCGCTCCGTCATTCTCCGTTTCCAGTCCGAGCTTGATGAGCCGGGGCCAAAAAAAGGCCCCGGCGAAGCTGCCGGGGCCGAGTTGCCGCTGGGAGCGGCGGGAGGATCAGCTGTGATAGGCGCGCTCGCCGTGCTCGGCGATGTCGAGGCCTTCGCGCTCCTCGTCGGTGGTGACGCGCAGGCCGACGACCAGGTCGACGATCTTGTAGAGGATCGCCGAGCCGACGGCGCTGAACACGATGGTGAACAGCACGGCCTTGATCTGCGCCATGACGGCCGGGCCGAACTCGTAGGCACCCACGGCGAGCTCGCCGGGCTTGCTGGAATAGTCGGGTATGCCGGCGCCGCCGAGCGTGGTGTTGACGAGGATGCCGGTCGCGATCGCGCCGATGATGCCGCCGACGCAGTGGATGCCGAAGACATCGAGCGAGTCGTCGTAGCCGAGCGCGTTCTTCACGGTGGTGCAGAAGAAGAAGCAGGCGGCGCCGGCGACGAGACCGAGCACGATCGAGCCCATCGGGCCGGCGAAGCCGGCAGCCGGGGTGACGGCGACGAGGCCGGCGACCGCGCCCGAGACCATGCCGAGCATCGAGGGCTTGCCCTTGACCGCCCACTCGACGAAGAGCCAGCCCAGCGCCGCCGCCGCGGTGGCGACGAAGGTGTTGAGCATGGCGAGCGCGGCGGTGCCGTTCGCCTCGAGGTTGGAGCCGGCATTGAAGCCGAACCAGCCGACCCAGAGGAGCGCGGCGCCGATCAGCGTCATGGTCAGCGAGTGCGGCGCCATCAATTCCTTGCCGAAGCCGACGCGCTTGCCGATCAGGATGCAGCCGACGAGGCCGGCGATGCCTGCGTTGATATGGACGACCGTGCCACCGGCGAAGTCGAGCGCGCCCCACTTGAAGAGCATGCCGGCATCGGCGTTGACGGCGTCGAGCGCGGCCTGGGCGGCGACCTTGCCGTCGGCGCCGGCCTCGGCGAGCGCCTTGGCGGCATTGCCGACCGCGTCAGGCCCGCCCCAGTACCAGACCATGTGGGCCATCGGGAAATAGATGAAGGTGACCCAGAGCACGGTGAAGAGCAGCAGGGCCGAGAACTTCATGCGCTCCGCGAAGGCGCCGACGATCAGCGCCGGCGTGATGCAGGCGAAGGTCATCTGGAAGCAGACATAGACGAATTCGGGGATGTAGACGCCGTTCGAGAAGGTGCCGGCGACGGTGGTGGCGTCGACGCCCCTGAGGAAGGCCTTGGAGAAGCCGCCGACGAAGTCGTTCAGGCCGCCACCATTGGTGAAGGCGAGCGAGTAGCCATAGGTGACCCAGAGGATGCAGACGACGCTGACGATGGCGAAGACCTGCGTCAGGACCGAGAGCATGTTCTTGGAGCGGACGAGGCCGCCATAGAACAGGGCGAGGCCGGGAATGGTCATGAGCAGGACGAGGATCGTCGAGCTCATCATGAAGGCGACGTCGCCCTTGTTGGGAACGGGCGGGGTGGCGGGAGCCTGGGCCAGCGCGACGCCGGCCGTCAGGGCCACCAGTGAGAGGCCAGCCAGTCCGGCCCGCAGGGAAGTCCTGAAATTCATCGTCGAAAACTCCTGGAGGTCGGGGCTCAGAGGGCGTCGGTGTCGGTTTCGCCGGTGCGGATGCGCACGGCCTTCTCGATCGACGAGACGAAGATCTTGCCGTCGCCGATCTGGCCGGTGCGGGCAGCGGCGGTGATTGTCTCGATCACCCGGTCGACGAGCTCGTCGGCGACCGCGACCTCGATCTTGATCTTGGGCAGGAAGCTCACGGCATATTCGGCGCCGCGGTAGATTTCCGTATGGCCCTTCTGGCGGCCATAGCCCTTCACCTCGGTCACGGTCAGGCCGTGGACGCCGACGCCGGTGAGCCCGTCGCGCACCTCCTCCAGCTTGAACGGCTTGATGATCGCCATCACGATTTTCATGGCTGGGTTTCCCGTCTGCGCCGCCCGGTCGTCAGCCCCGGCGATCTCGTTGCACCTCTCGCGCCTGCGGGACCGCAGTTGCGTCGCAACATGCAATTCAAGGGACGTGCCAACCCGCTCCGGGCGGCGCAAAGGCGCGTCCAGAGGCGGAATCATCGTGGGAATAGGGAAATGGCGGGCTCTATTGCCTAAGATTTAGGCAATAGACTGGATTCTGCGCAGCTGCCTGAAATCCGGTCAGCCGAGATCGGGCCGCGGTCGGACGAGCCCTTCCTGCGCGACGGAGGCGACGAGGCGGCCCTGCCGGTCGAAGACCAGACCGCGCGAGAAGCCGCGCGCACCGGAGGTCGAGGGGCTGTCCTGCGAATAGAGCAGCCAGTCATCGGCCCGGAACGGGCGATGGAACCACAGCGCGTGGTCGAGGCTCGCAGCCTGGATCTTCCGGTCGAAGACGGTCGCGCCATGGGCGATCAGGCTGGAATCGAGCAGCAGCAGGTCGGAAGCATAGGCGAGCACGCTCTGGTGGAAGGCGGGTTCGTCCGGCAGCGGCTCGATCGCGCGGATCCAGACGTTGAACTTCGGCTCCAGGCTGCCGCCGCCGCGATAGCGTTCGAGCTCGACGGGGCGGATCTCGATCGGCCGCTTGCGCTGGTAGAAGGTCTGGAGCGGGTTGTGCTCCGGCGCGCTGAACAGCTTCACCATCTCCTCGCGGTCCGGTAGCTCTTCCGGCATCGGCACCTTCGGCATCGGCATCTGGTGCTCGTAGCCGGGTTCCTCGACATGGAAGGAAGCCGACATGGCGAAGATCGCCTCGCCCTTCTGCACGGCCAGAACGCGCCGCGTCGTGAAGGAGCGGCCGTCGCGCAGCCGGTCGACCTCGTAGACGATCGGCACCTCGGGATCGCCCGCGAGCAGGAAATAGGCATGCAGCGAATGCGGCTGCCGGCCTTCGACCGTCTTGCAGGCGGCGTAGAGCGATTGCGCGATGACCTGCCCGCCGAAGACGCGCGGCCAGCTCGATTTGGGGCTGCGACCGCGGAACAGGTTGCGCTCGAGCGGCTCGAGGTCGAGAATCGCCGTCAGGGAGGCGCTGATCTGGGACATGGTCGGCGGTATCGCGGTCAGGTTGACGGACGGGCCGGCGCCCCGCACAGGGACAGCCGGTTTCGCCTGGCATCAGCACCGAGGCATCCCGTGGCGTCAAGTCGGCGCGGAGAGAAGGACGTCATGGCTATCGAGCAGGGCAACAGCGCCATGCGCATCGTCATCGCCGGCGGCGGCATTGCCGGGCTGGCGCTGGCGCTGGCATTGAAGCAGGCGCTGGGCGAGGATTTCGCGATCATCCTGGCCGATCCGGCGCTTGCGGCCAAGCCCCGTGGCGATAACCGCGCCTATGCGGTTGCGGCCGGTGGCCGGGCGATGCTGAAGACGCTGGGCATCTGGGATGCGATCGCGCATACCGCCCAGCCGATGCTGGAGATGATCGTTTCGGACAGCCGCACCGAGGACGCCGTCCGCCCGGTCTTCCTGACCTTCGACGGCGAGGTCGAGCCCGGCGAGCCCTACGCCCATATGGTCGAGAATGCGGCCCTGGTCGCGGCGCTGAAGGCGTCCTGCGAGGCTGCCGGTGTCGAACTGCGGAGTGCCGGCGTGCGGCGTTTCTCCGCGGATGATGCGGCGGTTGAATTGGCTTTCAGCGACGGAAGCCGTTGCGAGGCCGCGCTGCTGGTCGCGGCCGATGGGGCCCGTTCGAAACTGCGCGAGCAGGCCGGCATCGGCTGGGTCGGCTGGGATTACGGCCAATCTGGTATCGTCGCGACGATCGGGCATGAGCGGCCGCATGACGGGCGCGCGGTCGAGCATTTCCTGCCGTCGGGGCCGTTCGCGATCCTGCCGCTGGCCGATGGCGGGGCGCTCGGGCACCGGTCCTCGATCGTCTGGACGGAGCGGACGGAGAATGTCGAACCGCTGCTCTCGCTCGATGCCGAGGACATGCTGGCCGAGATCGAGCGGCGCTTCGGGCTCGAACTGGGTGAGATTGCGCTCGAAAGCGCGGTGAGTGCGCATCCGCTCGGCTTCGGCGTGGCCCGGCGCTTCGTGGGCGAGCGCCTGGCGCTGCTGGGGGATGCCGCGCATCTGATCCACCCCATCGCCGGACAGGGGCTCAATCTCGGCCTGAAGGATGTCGCGGCGCTGGCCGAGGCGATCGTCGATGCGGCGCGGCTCGGCCTCGATCCCGGCTCGGCCGATGTGCTGGAGGATTACGAGAAGGCGCGCCGCTTCGACACCGTGGCGATGGGCGCCGTGACTGATGGGCTCAATCGCCTGTTCTCGAACGATGCCACACCGCTCAGGCTGGCACGCGATCTCGGGCTCGGCATCGTCGATCGTTTACCGGGGCTGAAGCGCTTCTTCATCCGCGAGGCCGCTGGTGTCGCCGGCGCGCCGCCGCGGCTGCTGCGGGGCGAGGCGCTTTAGGAGTTCCGCATCATGCTCGGGCTTGACCCGAGCATCTCTCGCAAGACATCGCGCCTCTCTCGGCATGAGATTCTCGGGTCACCGCTGCGCGCCGCCCGAGAATGACGCATCGTATCAGTCTTCCAGCTGCCGCGCCTCTTCCGGCAGCATGATCGGGATGCCGTCGCGGATCGGGTAGGCCAGCTTGGCGGCGCGGCTGATCAGTTCCTGCTTCGCGGCATCGTATTCCAGCGTCGCCTTGGTCAGCGGGCAGACCAGGATTTCGAGCAGCTTGGGGTCGATGCGGGTGGTCGTGTCGGCTTCGCCGGTCATCGGGTTTTCCGTTCAAGGGAGCACAAGCGGGTGCCGGTCTGCATATGGAAACACCACCGCCATTCCGGACAAGCCGCGCTAGCGGCGCCGATCCGGAATCCGATCCTAGGGCTTAAACGCTCTACGATGGATCCAGGGTCAAGCCCGGGACGACGGGGTCGTCAAAACACCAAGCCTTCTAATGCTTGCGCGGCAGATCGGCCAGCATGCCGGCGGCGACCATCAGTTTCGGCAGGGTGAGGCCGGAACTCGCGATCGCGTTGACGGTGCTGCGGGCGCGCTCCGCGTCCTCGCCGCGCTCGCCGAGCCAGCTCTCCAGCGTGCCCTGACCCTTGGCGGAGGCCGAGACCTCCTGCGTCAGGTTGGACTGGGCGTCGTCGAGGGTCTCGATCGCCCGCTCGCGGGCGAGGCGCTCGTAATCGTCCGTCGCCGGCACGGCTGCGGCCGCCGCCTTCAGGCTCGACAGGCCGAACAGCGCGTCGACGCCGAAATGGATGCGGGCGACCTCGCCGATCTTGCGCTTGCTGCGCTCGGCGATGTCGACGATGTCGGTTGCCTCGGCGAGCGCCGGCAGGCTCGCGATGCGCGTGGCCAACGCCTCCGGCACACCTTCGGAGGTGAGCACGGCGATGCGCGCCAGTCTCGCCTGGGACGCGGCCTCTGGCAGGAGTGAGCCCAGTTCGCCGGCCAGCTCCTTCACGCCCTTGGCGTAGCGGGCGATGGTCTGCTCGATCGTGCCGGGCTTGGCGACGCCGCGCCGCAGGAACCAGCCCATGCGGTTGGTGACGAGTTCCTGCGCGGCACCATAGAGGCCGAGCTGGGTCTTGCCGGGGATCTTGGCATCGAGCGCGTCGATCTCGCCGTTGAGGGCGATGAGATCGAAGGAATCGCGCGCGATGGCGTAGGCGGCGGCGATGGCCGGCGCGTCCGAGCGCGTCAGCGCCGCCAGCACCGGTACGAGCGCCGGGCCGCCGCGATTGACGATGGCGTTGGCGAGCTGCGTCGCGACGATCTCGCGGCGCAGCTTGTGGCTGGCGATCGCGTCCGGATAGGCCTCGCGCAGCGCCTTCGGGAAATAGCGGACGAGTTCGGTCGCGAGATAGGGATCGTCGGGCACCGAGGATTCGAGCAGCGCGTCGTGCAGCGAGAGCTTGGCATAGGCCAGGAGCACGGCGAGCTCGGGCCGGGTCAGGCCTTCGCTGCGCTTCTCGCGCTCGGCGAGCTGGGCGTCGCTCGGCAGGAACTCGACCGTGCGGTCGAGCCGGCCATCCTGCTCCAGCGTCTGCATCAGGAAGCGCAGGCCCGGCGTTGCGGCCGCGCCTTGCGCCTCGGTCAGCGAGAGCGCCAGCGTCTGCAGGTAGTTGTTGCGCAGGACGAGATCGCCGACCTCGTCGGTCATCGCCGCCAGCAGCGCGTTGCGCTTGTCTTCCTTGAGTCGGCCGTCCTTCACCAGGTCGGCGAGCGCGATCTTGATGTTGACCTCGACGTCGGAGGTGTTGACGCCGGCCGAGTTGTCGATCGCGTCGGTATTGAGCTTCACACCCTTGCGGGCCGCCTCGATGCGACCGCGCTGGGTCATGCCGAGATTGGCGCCCTCGCCGATGACGCGCGCCCGGACATCGTTGCCGGTGATGCGGATCGGATCATTGGCGCGGTCGCCGACCTGTGCGTCCGCCTCTTCGGAAGCGCGGATATAGGTGCCGATGCCGCCGAACCAGAGCAGGTCGACACGGCTCTTAAGGATCGCCGTCATCAGCTCCGGCGGCGAGACCTCCTTCTTGTCGAGGTCGAGCAGCGCACGGACTTCCGGCGAGAGCGGGATGCTCTTGGCCTGGCGCGAGAAGACGCCGCCACCCTTCGAGATCAGGCCCTTGTCGTAATCGGCCCAGGACGAGCGCGGCAGGTTGAACAGCCGCTGGCGCTCGGCGAGCGATTTCGCCGAATCCGGATCGGGATCGAGGAAGATGTCGCGATGGTCGAAGGCCGCGACCAGCTTGATCGCCGGCGACAGCAGCATGCCGTTGCCGAAGACGTCGCCCGACATGTCGCCGACGCCGGCGACGGTGAAGGGCGTGGTCTGGATGTCGACATCGACCTCGCGGAAATGGCGCTTGACCGCTTCCCAGCCGCCGCGGGCGGTGATGCCCATGCCCTTGTGGTCATAGCCCTGCGAACCGCCGGAGGCGAAGGCGTCGCCGAGCCAGTGGTGCTTCTCCAGCGAGATCGCGTTGGCGGTGTCGGAGAAGGTCGCGGTGCCCTTGTCGGCGGCGACGACGAGATAGGGGTCGTCGCCGTCATGACGCACCGTGTCCGGCGGCGGCACGACGGTCTCGCCGTCGAGATTGTCGGTGAGCTCGAGCAGGTTGCGGATGAAGATGCGGTAGCTCTCGGTGCCCTCAGTGAGCCAGGCGGCGCGGTCGGAAGCCGGCGGGAGCTGCTTCGGGAAGAAGCCGCCCTTGGCGCCGACCGGCACGATCACCGCGTTCTTGACCTGCTGCGCCTTGACGAGGCCCAGCACCTCGGTGCGGAAATCCTGCGGCCGGTCCGACCAGCGCAGGCCGCCGCGCGCGACCTTGCCGAAGCGCATATGCACGCCTTCGACGCGCGGCGAATAGACGAAGATCTCGTAGAGCGGGCGCGGCAGCGGCAGGCCGTCGACCTTCGCGCAGTCGAACTTGAAGGTGATGGTCTGGCGCGGCTGGCCGTCCGGGCCGATCTGGAAGAAGTTCGTGCGGAGCGCAGCATCGACCAGATTGACGAGGCGGCGCAGGATGCGGTCCTCGTCGAGGCTGGTGACGGCGTCGAGCGCCTCCTCGATCTCGGCATGCTTCTGGGCCATGCGCTGCTCGCGTTCGCCCGCCGGGATGCGTGGGTCGAACTTCGCGGCGAAATAGGCGACGAGCCCGGCGGCGATGCCGGGATGGCTGGTCAGCGCATCGGCGATATAACCCTGGGCATAGGGCGCGCCGGCCTGCCTGAGATAGCGGCCGAAGGCGCGCAGCAAAGCCGCCTCGCGCCAGGCGAGGCCGGCGGCGAGCACGAGCTGGTCGAAACGGTCGGATTCCGCGAGGCCGCGGAATTGCGCCATCAGCGCCGCCTCGATGGTCGGATCGAGATGCTCGATATCGATCTCGCCGTCGTCGGCACGCTCCAGCGTCATGTCGTGCAGCCAGATGCGGACGGTGTCGCCATTGCCCTGCGGCATGACGTTGTAGGTCCGCTCGTTGACGACGCGGAAGCCCATGTTCTCCAGCACCGGCACGCGGGCCGAAAGCGAGATCGGTGCGCCCCGCGAGAACACCTTGAGATTGGCGCGCTTGGCGTCGTCGCCCTCGCGCCGGTAGAGATTGACGGCGCGCGCCCGCTCCGGCGTGAGCTGCTGGAGCATCTCGATATCGACCAGCGCGTCGGCGGCCGAGAAGCGCTCGCGATAGGCGGCACCGAAGGCCTCCGCGTAGCGCTCGGCCAGTGCCCGGGCGGCGGGGCCGGCCTTCTCCTGGTCGAGCACGTCCTTGAGCCCGTCGCCCCAAGTGCGGACGATGGCGCTGATGCCGGCTTCGAGCGTCGCGCGCTCGACGCGCGGGGTTTTGCCCTCGTCGCGGCCGATGATGTAATGGGTGCGCGAGAGCGGGCCCTCGGGATAGGCGGGATAGGCGGCCGAGAGGCGCCCGCCATAGACCCGCGCCAGGAAATCGCCGACGCGCAGGCGCACCGTGGTGTCGTAGCGGTCCTTAGGGATGAAGACGAGGATCGAGACGAAGCGGTCGAACTCGTCGACGCGGGCGAGCGCGCGGATGCGCGGCCGCTCGGTGAGCTGGAGGATGTCGAGCGCGAACTGCTCCAGCGTCGGGGTGTCGATCTGGAAGAGCTCGTCGCGCGGATAGGCGTCGAGCACGTTCATCAGGGCGCGGCCGGAATAGCTCGCCGGGTCGAAGCCGATATTCTTGGCGACGCGCGCGACCTTGAGCCGCAGATAGGGAATCGCGCGGGCCGAGCCGGTATAGGCATTCGAGGTCAGCAGGCCGAGGATGCGCAGTTCGCCGTCGAGCCGGCCGTCCGGCGTGAACAGCTTGACGCCGACATAGTCGAGATGGACGCGCCGGTGGACGCGGCTCTTGACGTTGGCCTTGGTGATGATGAGCGCCTGGGGCTTGGCCAGGAAGGAGCGCAGCTCCGGCGTGACCGTGACCAGCTCGCGGCCCTTGCGCAGGACCTTGACGGTGGGATCGCGCAGGATGCCGAGGCCCGAGCCCTCGATCGGGTCGGCCGCGACGTCGCCGCCGGGGAAGCGATAGGCGCGGATGCCGAGCAGGGTGAAATTGTCGCCGGCGATCCATTCGAGGAACTGCAGCGCCTCGTTGATCTCGTCCTCCGGCAGCGGCGGCGGGTTGGCGCGATAGGCCTGGATCACCTCGGTGATGCGGCCGCGCATCGCGGCCCAATCGTCGACGGCGAGCGCGACATCGGCATAGACGTGGTCGAGCCCGGCGCGCAGCTTCTCCCGCGCTTCCGGCGTGTCGATCCGCGGCACGTGGATATGGAGCAGGCTCTCGCGGCGCGTGCCCTCGGGCGCGCGGCCGGCGGCCTCGCCGGCGAGCGAGGTGAACTTGCCCTTGGCATCGCGGGCGACGGCCAGGATCGGATGGGCGACGAGACGCGGCTCATGGCCCTGCTCCTGCAATTCGGCGAGCGTCGAATCGAGCAGGAATGGCTTGTTGTCGTTGACGACCTCGAGAACGGTGAGCTGGTGCTTGCGCTCGCCCTCGCCGAATTCCTCGTCGCGGAAGCGCAGGTTGATCGTGTCGGGCTTGCGCGGCTGGGCGAGGTGCTCGAAGGCCGCCGTGGCGGTGCGGGCGAGCATCTCGGCCGGAACGGCCTCGAGATCCTCTGCGACGGAGCGGCCAAAGAGCAGGCGGGGGAACTCGGCGGGCATCGAACTCTTCAGTCCGGTGGCTGCGGCCTCGATCGCTGCGATCGCACCCGCGGTCGCGTTCGTCACCCGTTTGCCCATGTCCCGACCCCAGTTATTTTGCCGCAGCGATGACATAGGCTGCAGCGCCTTTCAACTTGCGTGCCCGAAAAAGCGGCAAACTGACGCTTCCCCGACTCGACAGGACACACCATGGCAACAAAGCATGACAAACCCAAGGTGGGAGAAGAGCCGGCGAGGCAGGATTCGCCACCTGCCGTCATGGCGCTGGACCTGAAGCCGGGGGCGCTGTCGCCGGAGAACCAGGCCTATTTCGCGAAATGCCAGGAAAAGCTCGGTTTCGTGCCGAATGTCCTGACCTCCTACGCCCATGACGACGCCAAGCTCACCGCCTTCGCCGCCTTCTACAACGACCTGATGCTGGCGCCGTCCGGCCTGTCGAAGCTGGAGCGGGAGATGATCGCGGTCGCCGTCTCCTGCGTGAACGGTTGCTATTACTGCCTCACCGCCCATGGCGCGGCGGTGCGCCAGCTTTCGGGCGACCCCGTGCTCGGTGAGCTCATGGTGATGAATTATCGGGCGGCGGACCTGTCGGCGCGGCACCGGGCCATGCTCGACTTCTCGGTCAAGCTGACGGAGACGCCGCATCTGATCGGCGAGGACGATCGCGAGGCGCTGCGCAAGGCCGGGCTCAGTGAGCGCGACATCTGGGATATCGGCGCCGTCGCGTCCTTCTACAACATGTCGAACCGGATGGCCTCGGCCGTCGATATGCGGCCGAATGCCGAGTACCACGGGCAGGCGCGATAGGATTCTATCGGCAGTTGCTGGAAATGTAGGTGGTGGAACTCCGCCGTCATTCCGGGGCAGGCCGCAGGCCTGAGCCCGGAACCCAGAACCGATGCCGTAATGCATTTCGAGCGATGGCCGACCGCGCTTTTCTAAGAATGGGCGTCGGTTCTGGTTTCCGGGCTCTTCGCTGACGCGAAGCCCCGGAATGACGGTATAGCTAAGGCCGGAAACATCGCCCAAAAAAGAAAAACGGCCGGCGCAATGCCAGCCGCTAGTTGGCCCCGACTCGGTGGCCCGGCTCCGCCCGAACTCCGGGGGGCTGGGGGGCTGACAAACCGGCGATCAGCGAAACCGGGCCGTCGAGGCAACGAAGGGAGTTGAACGTCGCAACTTGGCGCTCGCTTGGCGCGTTCGCGGCGAAAATGGGGCATTCGCTGACAATGCCGACCCAGAGTGCGAGAGCCGTCTCTCGCCCCGCGCTCCCTTGCCGGCGCAGTCCCTTGCCAGCGCAGGACCGCGGGGGCATCATCCGCGGATGATTTGGTGAGGCCCCGTCCAGGGAGGCGCCATGAGCGAGAGCGAAACGCCACAATCGCAAGCCGCCGGCGCGGTCGTGAATTTTCCGGCACCGGCGCGATCCACGACCGTGACCTTCGACCGGCGCGAACTCAGCGAGTTGCTCAATCTCTATGGCCGGATGGTCGCGGCCGGCGAATGGCGCGACTACGCCATCGATTTCCTGAAGGACAAGGCGCAGTTCTCGGTCTTCCGGCGCTCGTCGGAGATGCCGCTCTACCGGATCGTCAAGGACCCGGCGCTGGCGCGGCGGCAGGGCGCCTATTCGGTCGTCGCGGCGACCGGGTTGATCCTGAAGCGCGGTTCGGAGCTCTCGCGCGTGCTCAAGGTTCTCGACAACAAGCTCAGCGTGGTGAGCTGAGGCGCCGAGGCAGGCTTTTTATTCGAGCCCTCATCCTGAGGAGCGCCGCAGGCGCGTCTCGAAGGGTGAGGGCTTCTGAGGTCTATGGAGCAGGCGGCGTGCTGCCGCCCTCGCCCAGTTCCTTCTGCATCAGCATCTGGTCGAGCCAGCGGCCGTGCTTGAAGCCGACCTTCTCGGCGACGCCGATCAGGCGGAACCCGGCCCGTTCATGCAGGCGGCGCGAGCCGACAGAGGCGCCGGTGCCATCGCCGATCACCGCGATCATCTGCCGGAAGCCGCGCTCGGTGCAGGCTTGCATCAGGGCGTCGAGGAGGAGGCCGCCGATGCCGAGCCCCTGCGCTGCCGGCGCGATATAGATCGAGTTCTCGACGGTCGCGCGATAGGCCGGGCGGGGCCGATAGGCGCCGGCATAGGCATAGCCGAGAAGTTCTCCGTCCCGCTCCGCGACGAGATAGGGGTAGCCGCCCGCCAGGATCGCCTCATAGCGCTGTTGCATCTCGACTTCGCCCGGCGGCTCCAGTTCCCAGGAGGCGGTGCCGTGCAGCACCGCATCGGCGTAGATCGCCGCGATGGCGGGAATGTCGGCCGGAAGGCCCGGGCGGATCGCAGGCGTGGTCATGCCCAAAGCATGAGCAATGTGCGTGCCAGATGGAAAGACCTAACTTGAGGGAAGATATGGCCCAAAGAAAAGCCCCGGCCGTGAGGCCGGGGCTCGTGCGCTCCCGTTCAGGAGCTTGTCGTTCTCACTCGCGGTTGCCGATCAGCGAGAGCAGGAACTGGAACATGTTGATGAAGTTCAGGTAGAGCGACAGCGCGCCGTTTACCGAGAGCTTCGCAGCTTCCTCCGGGCCAAGCTCGGAGTAGAGATACATTTCCTTCAGGCGCTGGGTATCCCAGGCGGTCAGGCCGGCGAAGATCAGCAGGCCGATCGCCGAGATGGCGAAAGCCAGCGCGCCCGATCCGAGGAAGATGTTCACGATCGAGGCCAGGATCAGGCCGATCAGGCCCATGACCAGGAACGAGCCCATGCCGGAAAGCGACTTCGAGGTGGTGTAGCCGTAAAGGCTGAGACCACCGAAGGCCGCCGCGGTGATGAAGAAGACCTGCACCACCGACGCGCCGGTATAGCGGATCAGAATCGTCGAGAGCGAGACGCCCATCACCGCCGCGAAGGCGAAGAACATCGTCCGGGCGGACGATGCGGACATCTTGTCGGCGCGGAACGAGAAGAAGAAGATGAAGGCCAGCGGCGCCAGCGCGACCACCCACATCAGCGGCGTGCCATAAAGCAGCTGGCCGAAGGAGGTCAGATAGGTGTTGCCGATCTTGGCGACGGCGTTGGCCTGATCGGTCACGGCCATCTTGTTGATGCCCAGCGCGAACAGCGCCGAGATCGCCAGGCCGATCACCATGTTGTTGTAGACGCCGAGCATGAACGAGCGCAGGCCCTGATCCATCTCGACGGCGCTGGTCTGCTGTGCGCGGCCGGCACCCCAGACTGGAGCATTGCGGTCGAAGTTGCTCATTAAGAGAGTTTCCCCTGACGGTGTTTCGGACGACGGAAGGCACACAGGCGCCAGCCGTCCTCGCGATCGATCGTCGCGATGACGGGAATATGAGGGGCTTTCGTCTTCCTTACAAGACCCCGCCATGGTTAAGGACGGCCGCCCGATAGAAGTTCGGTGCCACAACCATGCAGAATTACAGGATTTTAATGTCTATCGGGACTGCCATCCAGATAGTCATCATAAATTCCTGAGATGAGAAGCCGGCGCTTTCGTCAGTATTTTTATCGTCCCGACGAGCCCGAACAGGACAGTAACCGCGACGGCGGCAGTCGCAGCCAGTATAGCTCCCCTGGGATCACTGACGAATTCGATCCGCATCACTTGCGTGACGACCCCCCAGCCCGCCGCTGTACCCGCGAGAACGCCGAACACGGCCGCGACGAGGCCGATGGCGGCGTATTCAAGGGCGTACGACGAAAGTATGAAGCGGCGGGTCGCGCCGAGCGTCTTGAGGATCATCGCGTCATAGAGCCGCGCCCGCTGTCCGGCTGCGAGCGCGCCGCCCAGAACCAGCAGGCTGGCGGCGATGGCGAGGCCGGAGGCGCCGCGGATCGCCATGGCGAGCTGGGCGACGATGGTGTTGACCGCTTCGAGCGCATCCTTGACCCGCACCGCCGTGACCGCCGGGAAGTCGAGCGCGAGGCGGCGCATCAGCACGGCGTCGGTCGCGCCCTTGCCGTCCGGGCTCGTCGCGACGGTGGCGAGATTGGTGTGCGGCGCCCCGGCGAAGGTGTTGGGCGAGAACACCATCACGAAATTGATGCCGAAGGAGCGCCAGTCGACCGTGCGGAAATTGGCGACGCGGGCGGTGATGTTGCGGCCGAGCACGTTGACGGTGAGCCTGTCGCCGACCTTCAGGCCGATGCCGGCGGCGTTCTGGGCGTCGAAGGAGACCAGCGGCTCGCCGCGATAATCCGCCGGCCACCAATCGCCGGCCGCGACGCGGGATCCTTCCGGCAAAGCGGCGGCGTAGGTGATGCCGCGATCGCCGTCGAGCACCCAGGCGGATTGCTCGCTCGCCTTGATGTCTTCGGCGCGGGTCTCGTTCACCGAGACGATGCGGCCGCGCATCATCGGCACGCGCTCGGTCTTCGCGCCCGGCCGCTCCGCCGCAAGGAAGGCGTCGAAACGCTCGGAATCGCGGCTGGGTACGTCCAAGAAGAAGAAGCTCGGCGCCTTGTCGGGCAGGGCGCCGGTGAGCTGCCGGGTCAGGCTGACATCGATGAAGGAGAGCGCCGAGAGCAGTGCGACGCCCAGGCCGAGCGAGAGCACCAGCGCCGGCGTCAGCGCGCCCGGCCGGTGGCTGTTGGCGAGGGCCATGCGCAAGGCCGGCCGGCGCGGACGCGGGATGCGGCGGGCGAGCGCCATCAGGCTGAGCGAGACGGCGCGCAGCAGCAGGAAGACGCAAAACATCACGCCGATATAGATCAGCGCGATCCGGCGATCATAGGCGAAACCGATGGCGACACCGACGAGACCAGCGAGCGCCAGCGCACAGAGCACGAGATAGATCGCGCGCGGGCGGCGCGGATCGGGCTCGACCTTGTCGCGGAACAGGGCTGACACGGAAATGTCGTGAGCGCGCCCCAGTGGAATGATCGCGAAGACGAAGGCGGTCAGCAGGCCGTAGAGCGCGGCGATGGCAAGCTCGCCCGGCGCCAGCGTCGGCTCGAACGGCACGGGCAGGATGCTCTGGACGATCGCGCCGAGGCCGAAGGGCGCGGCGGCGCCGAGCACGAGGCCGATGGCGGTGCCGATCGCAGCGACGAGCATGACCTCGGTCAGGTGGATCGCGACGACGCGCCCGCCGGTGGCGCCGACCGCTTTCATGGTCGCAAAATCGAGCTTCTTGGCCTCGACGAAGCGGCGCACGGCATTGGCGACGCCGACGCCGCCGACGAGCAGGGCGGTGAGGCCGACCAGCGTCAGGAACTGGGTGAAGCGTTCGAGATTGCGCTGGAAGCTCGGGGCGGCATTGGCGCGGGAGCGGATTTCCCAGCCGGCGTCGCGCTGCTGCGTGCCGGCATCGGCGATGACCTTCTCAAGCTCGGCGTCGCTGGTCGCGGTCTGCGGGAGCTGGAGGCGATAGGTCCAGCGAATCAGGCTGCCGGGCTGGATCAGGCCGGTCGCCTTCAGCGCCTCCTGCGACATGAGGAGGCGCGGGCCGAAGCCGACGCCGGCCGCGATCTTGTCGGGCTCGGAGACGAGATTGGCGCGCAACTGGATTTTTGCGCCACCGACCGTAACGATATCGCCGGGCTTGAGGTCGAGCCGGCCGAACAGGACGGGGTCGGCGACCGCGCCGTAGGCTCCGTCGCGTTGGTCGAGCAGGCCGGGCAGCGGGGTCTGCGGATCGGTCTCGACCGTGCCGATGCTCGGATAGGCCGCATCGACCGCCTTGATCTCGACCAGAGCCGCGCCCTGCTCGCCGGCATTGGCCATGCCGCGCATTGTGGCGATGCTGGAAACCGTGCCGCGTGCCGTCAGGAAGGACAGTTCCGCAGGCGAAGCTTCGCGATGGATCAGGCTGAAGGCGGCGTCGCCGCCGAGGATGCGACGGCCTTCGCGGGCGAGGCCCTCGGTCAGGCCACGCGAGGCGGAGGCGACGGCGGCGATGGTCATCACGCCAAGCGCGAGGCAGGCGATGAAGATGCCGAAGCCGCGCAAGCCCGCACGCAGGTCGCGGATGGCGAGGCGCAGCACGAGGCCGATGCCGGGAGAACGAAAGGCGGGAGTTTGAGGCGGCTTGACGGGGGCGTGCATCGTCAGGCGACCGCCGTCTCGGGCTCGGGCTCGATCACGCCGGAGCGCAGCCGGACCGTGCGTTCGCAGAGCGCGGCGAGCGAAAGATCGTGGGTGACGAGCACCAGCGTGGCGCCGCGCTCGCGCTTCAAGGCGAAGATCAGGTCGACGATCGAGCGGCCGGTCGATTCGTCGAGATTGCCGGTGGGCTCGTCGGCGACGAGGATCGCCGGGTCCGGCGCGACGGCGCGGGCGATGGCGACGCGCTGCTGCTCGCCGCCGGAAAGCTGCGCCGGGTAGTGGTCCATGCGATGGCTTAAGCCAACGTTGCGCAGCTCGGCCTCGGCGCGGGTGAAAGCGTCGGGGTGGCCAGCGAGCTCCAGCGGCAGCGCCACGTTCTCGCGCGCCGTCATGGTCGGCACGAGATGGAAGGACTGGAAGACGATGCCGATATGCCGGCCACGGAAGATCGCGAGCCCGTCCTCGTCGAGGGCGCCGAGATCCTGGCCGGCGACCTTGACCAGGCCGGAATCGGGGCGCTCCAAACCGGCCATGGTCATCAGCAAGGTCGACTTGCCGGAGCCGGAGGGGCCGACGAGGCCGGTCGCCTCGCCATCCGCCAGCGACACCGAGACGCCCTTGAGGATATGGACGCGGGCGGCGCCACGCCCCAAACTCAGGTGGACATCCTGCAACTCGATTGCCGAAGCGGCCTGCTCGCTCATCACGCCATGATCCCGATTTACGCTTCCATCGCCGCCTTCGCTCGCACCCGATCACGCCCCGAGCGGGGCCGAACCAAGGCGCAGCGTGGTCTGCGGCCATATGGGCGCGCATTCCTGCTTGTCCAATCGCTTGCGACGTTTTTCGTCGCTGCCCTGCTGCTTTTCATCGGGTTCACAGACATGGCCGGCGCCCAGACCTCTTCCTCCGGTCCGAGTGCCGGGCGTTCCCTGAAGCTCGTCGCCTTCGGCGATTCGCTGTCGGCGGGCTACAACCTCGCAGCCAGTGCTGCCTTTCCGGCGGTTCTGGAGCAGGCTTTGCGCCAGAAGGGCCTCGCTGTCGAAATCGTGAACGCCGGCGTCTCCGGCGACACGACGCAAGGGGGGCTCGAACGGCTCGACTGGTCGGTGCCTGACGGGACCGACGGCGTCGTCCTCGAGCTCGGCGCCAATGATGCGCTGCGCGGCGTCGATCCGTCCGTGACCCGGAAAAACCTGGAAGCGATCGTCGCGCGCCTGACCGAGCGGAAAATCCCGGTGCTGCTGGCGGGCATGTATGCGCCGCGCAATCTCGGCGAGGACTACGCGAAACGCTTCGATGCGATCTATCCGGAGCTTGCGAAACAATACGGGCTGGTGCTTTACCCGTTCTTCCTGGAAGGCATCGCGGGCGACCGCGCCCTGAACCAGGCGGATGGGCTCCACCCCACGGCCGACGGCGTCAAAGTCATCGTCCGGACCATCCTGCCGACGGTCGAGCGCTTCATCGCCACCCTGCCGTCCAGGTCCTGATCCGCCCGCGGGTTCTCCGCGCGGCGTATCCCCGTTTCTTGCATTGCCGCCTGCCGGCCCCTGCTTCCGGAGTTGCTTCGCCATGGAATACCGCCGCCTCGGACGCACCGATCTCAAGGTCTCGGTGATCTGCCTGGGAACCATGACCTGGGGAGAGCAGAACACCGAAGCCGAGGGCCATGCCCAGATGGATTATGCCGTCGAGCAAGGCATCAATTTCTTCGATACGGCCGAGCTCTATGCGATCCCGCCGAAGCCGGAGACGCAAGGCTCGACCGAGCGGATCATCGGTAGCTGGTTCAAGGCGCGGAAGAACCGCGACAAGGTCATCCTGGCGTCGAAGGTCTGCGGGCGCGGCGGCAATACCTGGTTCCGCGACGACAAGAGCCCGACACGGGTGACACGCAAGCAGATCTTCGAGGCCGTCGACAAGAGCCTGCAGCGCCTGCAGACGGACTATATCGACCTCTACCAGATCCATTTCCCCGAAAGGCCGATGCCCTGGGGCTCGAATCCGACGCGCTTTGCCAAAGAGGCCTATGCCTCGGCGGCCGACGAGACCCCGATCGCCGAGCAGCTCGACGCCTTCGCTGAGGTGATCAAGGCCGGCAAGATCCGCCATCTCGGTCTCTCAAACGAGAGCGCCTGGGGCACGATGCGCTTCGTGGCTGATTCGGAAGCGCGTGGCACACCGCGCGTCCAGTCGATCCAGAACGCCTACAACCTGCTGAACCGCACCTTCGAGACGGCTTTGGCCGAGGTCGCCTTGCATGAGGATGTCGGCCTGCTCGCCTATTCGCCGCTGGCGCAGGGCTTCCTTACCGGCAAGTACCTGGACGGCGCCCGTCCGGCGGGAGCGCGCACGACGCTGTTCGATCGTGGCCAGCGCTACCAGACGGAAGGCACTGAGGCGGCGATCAAGCGCTATATCGCGCTCGCCCGCGAGGCTGGGCTCGACCCGGCGCAGATGGCGCTCGCCTTCGTCAACAGCCGCTCCTTCGTGACCGCCAATATTATCGGCGCGACCTCGATGGAGCAGCTCAGGACCGATATCGCCTCGATCGACGTGAAGCTTTCGCCCGAGGTCGAGGCCGGGATCGACGCGATCCACCAGCTCGTCGGCAATCCCTGCCCGTAAGTTCTCGTTTCCAACCCAAACGCAGTCATCCCGGGCGACCGAAGGGAGACCCGGGATCCATGCCGGAACCTTTATCGGGAGCGTTCCGGAATGGATCCCGGATCGGCGCGACTGCGTCGCTTGTCCGGGATGACGCGCGGGAATGGGTGGAGCAACAGTGCAAAAACAATTCCCTTGAGCCGGCTTCCTGATCTACCGTCTCGCCAGAGTCACAATCGCTTGGCAGGGATTCGCTCATGCCGAGGCTATTCATCGCTCTGGAAATCCCCGCCGAGGTCGCGACCGGGCTGACATTGCATCGCGGCGGGTTGTCGGGTGCCCGCTGGATCGAGCCGGCAGACTATCACATCACCCTGCGCTTCCTGGGCGATGTCGACCGGCGGATGGCGAACGACATCGACTACATGCTCTCCGACCTCACGGCCTATCCGTTCGAGGTCACGCTCGACGCGCTCGGCAGCTTCGGCGGCGACAAGCCGCGCGCCGTCTTCGCGCGGGCGCAGCCGGGCAAGGCGCTGACCGATCTCCAGGCCGATCTCGAACGGCAGATGCGCCGGCTCGGCCTGCCGGCCGAAGCGCGCAAATTCGTGCCGCATGTCACGCTGGCACGGCTGCGCGACACGACTCCCGTCGAACTCGCGCATTTCCTCAGCCTGCATCCGATCGTCCGCCCGTTCACCTTCACGGCCCGCCGGGTGGCGCTGATGTCCTCGCGCGATTCGATCGGCGGCGGGCCCTATGTGCTGGAGGCGGCCTATCCGCTGGGCCCCTCCTATCCGAATCGCCTGTCGCGGGAGATGCGCCGATGACGCGACCGAAGCGGCTCTCCCCCGAAGCGCAGGCCGAGGCGCTGGCGACGCTGACCGGCTGGAAGCTGGTGCAGGGCCGCGAGGCCATCGCCAAGCGCTTCGTCTTCCGCGATTTCAGCGAGGCCTTCGGCTGGATGACGCGCGTTGCGCTCCTGGCCGAGGCGATGAACCATCATCCGGAATGGTCGAATGTCTACCGCACCGTGGATATCACGCTGGCGACCCATGATGCCGGGGGCCTGACCGAGCTCGACGTCAAGCTCGCCAAGGCGATCGACGCGCTGGGGCATTGAAGCCCTACCTCTCCGCGAGTCATCCCGGACAAGCAGCGAAGCTGCGCCGATCCGGGATCCATTCCGGAGCATTCCCGTAGAAGGTTCCGGCATGGATCCCGGGTCTACGCTTCGCTTCGCCCGGGATGACCCGCACCGGGGCGTCAGCCTTTATCCGCTCCACCCGCAAGCCCTGAGCGCCGCCAGCATATGCGGCGGCGGCGGCGCCTGGACCGTGATCGGATCGCGCTTCTTGTAGAGCGGGATCGTGATCGCCCGCGCATGAAGCTGGAGGCCGGGGCCGCCCTCGCGCGGGGCATCGCCATAGATCTCGTCGCCGAGCATCGGCCAGCCGGAGGCCTGGCAATGGACGCGCAATTGGTGGGTGCGGCCGGTCAACGGCTCCATCGCGAGCCAGGCGAGCGGGCCGTGCTCGCTCTCGCCCCGGCCGAGCACGCAATAGCGGGTCTGCGAAGGCAGGCCGGCGGGATCGACCTTCATCCACCAGCCGCGCTCGGGCGAGCGCTTGGCCAGGGGGAGGTCGATCAATCCTTCGTCTTCCGCAGGGCTGCCCTGCACGATCGCCCAATACGTCTTGTCGATGCGCCCGTCGCGAAACATCTG
The DNA here is from genome assembly GCF_042700715.1 of Allobosea sp. UC22_33. NCBI lineage: Bacteria > Pseudomonadati > Pseudomonadota > Alphaproteobacteria > Hyphomicrobiales > Alloboseaceae > Allobosea > Allobosea sp. UC22_33. The sequence continues at coordinate 4,863,519 of NZ_CP170556.1, read as the reverse complement.
GTTGAGCTCGGCCATGGCGCGGGGGTGGCGGCCGAGCACGAGGCAGCCAGAGGTGTCCTTGTCGAGCCGATGCGCGGCTTCCGGCTTGCGCGGCAGGCCGAAGCGCAATGCGTCGAGATAATCGGTCAGGACCGGGATGATGCGGCGTTTGGCCTGCGGGCCGCGATGCGAGGGCAATCCGGCGGGCTTGTCGATGACGAGCATCATTGCGTCGCGATAGAGCAGCGGCACCGGCAGCTCTTCCTCGATCTGCCCGAGGGATTGCGAATTTTCTGGTCGGTCCGGCGCTGCCATGGCATTGCGCTACCCAACCCGGCCCGGCGGCGCAACCGAAGATGCCCGCCGAACCGAAGACAGGATGACGATGAGCGAGACCGAACCGAAGAAACGCGGCTTCTTTTCGAGGCTGTTCGGACGCGATGAGGAACCGGCCAAGCCCGCGCCCGCGCCGGAGACGGTGATCGAGCAGGCTGTCGAGCCGGTCGAGGAGACGAAGCCGGACGTCGAGGAGCTTGCTCCTCCGCCGGTCGCCGCAGCGGAAGCGCCTGTCATCGAGGTGTCGGTTCCGGAACCTGTCGCGCCGCCTGTTCCGGTCGAGGAGATCGCATCTCCGGCCCCGCCAGAGCCGGAACCTGAGGCTGTGATCGCCCTGCAGCCCGAGCCCGCTGCCGCTCCCGAACCTGCACCTGCCCCGGCGCCGCAGCCGAAGCGGAGCTGGTGGCGGCGGTTGACCGAGGGGCTGTCGCGGACCTCCTCGGCGCTGACGACGGGAATCACCGACCTCTTCACCAAGCGCAAGCTCGATGCCGGCACGCTGGAGGACCTCGAAGACATCCTGATCCAGGCCGATCTCGGGCTCGCGACCTCGGCGAAGATCGCCAAAGCAGTCGGCGACGGGCGCTACGACAAGCAGATCGAACCTTCCGAAGTGAAGGCGATCCTGGCGCGCGAGGTCGAGACGATCCTTGTACCGGTCGCGCAGCCGCTGGTGATCGACGCCACGAAAAAGCCGTTCGTTCTGCTGATGGTCGGGGTCAATGGCTCCGGCAAGACCACGACGATCGGCAAGCTCGCCGCGAAATTCCGCGCTGAGGGCAAATCGGTGATGCTCGCGGCCGGCGATACCTTCCGCGCCGCGGCGATCGAGCAATTGCGGGTCTGGGGCGAGCGCACCGGGGCCGAGGTCGTCCATGGCCAGCAGGGCGCCGATGCGGCTGGCCTCGCCTTCGAGGCGCTGCAGAAGGCCAAGGCAGACAATACCGACGTGCTGCTGATCGACACGGCCGGCCGCTTGCAGAACAAGCAGGGGCTGATGGACGAACTCGCCAAGGTCGTGCGCGTCATCCGCAAGCAGGACCCGAGCGCGCCGCATGCGGCCTTGCTCGTGCTCGACGCCACCGTCGGGCAGAACGCGATTTCGCAGGTCGAGGCCTTCCGCGAGACGGCGGGCGTGACCGGGCTCGTCATGACCAAGCTCGACGGCACGGCGCGCGGCGGCATTCTGGTGGCGCTGGCGGCGCAGTTCGGCCTGCCCGTGCATTTCATCGGTGTCGGCGAGAGCGTCGAGGATCTGGAGCCGTTCTCGGCGCGGGATTTTGCGCGTGCCGTTGCAGGATTGGGAGAGGCGGCGTGAGCGAAACGGTGCAGCAACCGGCCGGGGCGGCGGGCAAGGGCAAGGCGGTCAATCCGCTGCTCAAGCTCGCGCTCGAATTCGGGCCGCTGGCGATCTTCTTCTTCGCCAATTCCTATGGCGACCGGCTGTTCGGCGTGACCGAGGACCGGCGCATCTTCGTCGCGACCGGCATCTTCATCGCGGCCTCGCTGATCGCGCTGGCGCTGTCGCGGGCGCTGCTCGGCTATCTGCCGCGCATGGCGATCGTCAACGCCATCGTCGTCACCGTCTTCGGCGGGCTGACGCTGGCGCTGGACGACGCCTTCTTCATCAAGGTCAAGCCGACCATCGTGAACGCCCTGTTCGGCTGCGTCCTGCTCGGCGGGCTGTTCTTCGGGCGATCGCTGCTCTCGCTGGTCCTGGAGACGGTGCTGCAGCTCGACGAGGAGGGCTGGCGCAAGCTGACCTTCCGCTGGGGCCTGTTCTTCTTCGTGCTGGCGGCCATCAACGAGGTGGTCTGGCGCACGCAGACCCAGGACTTCTGGGTCGCCTTCAAGGTCTGGGGCGTGATGCCGCTGACCATGGCTTTCGCGCTGGCGCAGACGCCGCTCATCCTGAAGCACGAGATCAAGCCGGCGAAGACCGAGGAATAGATCGAAAATCACGGCCACTTGCCATTTGGCAAGGTAACCTCCATTTTATGCCAAATGGAGAGCGATGCCATGACCGGCCTGCTGCGTATCGAGACGGCCCAGCGCGATTTCGTCCCCGATCCGATCACGGATGACGAGGCCGCTGCGATGTTCCGCGCTGCGGTTAACCTGTTCCGGCTCTGGCGGATCACCGACGAGGAAGCGGCGGTGCTGGTCGATTTGCCGGTCAGGAGCTACCGGCGCTGGAAGGCCGGCGAGATCGGCCGCATCTCGCGCGACGGCAAAGCCCGGCTCTCCAATCTGATGGGGATCCACAAGGCGCTCAGGCTGATCTTCACCGAGCCGCAGCGCGGCTATGACTGGATCAAGCGGCCCAATGCCGATTTCGGCGGCAAGTCGGCTGTTGATGTCATGCTCGGCGGCGAACTCACCGATCTGATGCGGGTGCGTCGCCTGCTCGATGCCGAGCGAGGCGGCTGGTGATCGATCCGGCGAGCCTGCCGGTCGCGGAGATCGCATGGCGCGGGGCGGTCCGGATCATCCGCAGCATCTTCCCGCCGATCGACCTGTTCGAGGATATCGCCGACCCCGCGGACTGGCCGCTCCTGATCGCGGCCGAGCAGAAAACCAATCCGCGGCTGATGGAGACGATCGGCAATCTCGATCTCGTGCCGGCCGAGCGGCGCGTCTCCGGGCCGGGCGCGAGCTGGCTGATGGCGCCGTTCACCCATGTCAGCCCGGACCGGCCGAGCCGTTTCAGTGATGGCAGTTTCGGCGTGCTCTATGTCGGCGACCGTTTCGAGGTGGCCCTGCTGGAGACAATCCACCACCACGCCCGCTTCATGCTGGCCACAGCGCAGCCTCCGGGCTGGACCTCGCAATTCCGCGAGATCGTGCTGGAGGTCGATGCGGAGCTTCACGATATCCGGCCGCTCGGCACTGAGGCTGCGCCGGTGCTCGACCCTGCGGACTACACCGCGAGCCAAGCGCTCGGCATCGGCTTGCGGGGGCTGGGTTCGGCCGGCATCGCCTATCCCAGCGTACGCTGTCCCGGCGGCGAATGTGCCGGGCTGTTCTATCCCGATGGTGCGAGCCATCCGGTTCAGGGGCGGCATCTCGACTACCACTGGAACGGCGAGCGCGTGGACCTCTACCGAGACCGCAGCGCCGGCGAGGTTTTCCGGATCGTCTGAAGCCTATTTCGGCGCGAGGCGGATCGCGCCGTCCAGGCGAATCGCGGTGCCGTTCAGCATGTCGTTCTCGATGATGCTGCGGGCGAGCGCGGCATATTCCGCCGGGCGGCCGAGGCGCGAGGGATGCGGCACGGAGACGGCGAGCGAGGCCTTGGCATCGTCGGGGAGCCCGGCGAACATCGGCGTCTCGAACAGGCCGGGCATGATCGTGACGATGCGGATGCCGACGCCGGCGAGATCGCGCGCGACCGGCAGGGTCAGGCCGACGACGCCGGCCTTGGAGGCGGCATAGGCCGCCTGGCCGATCTGGCCGTCCTCGGCCGCGACGGAAGCCGTGCAGATGATGACGCCGCGACCGCCATCCTCGGTGACCGGGTCGAGCCCGGCGAGCGCGACCGCCGATTTGGCGATGATGCGGAAGGTGCCGGTCAGGTTGATCGCGACCGCCTTTTCGAAGGTGGCGAGGTCATGGGCGACAAGCTCGCCGGTGTCGCGCTTCTTCGAGACGACGCGGCGGCCCGGCGCGATGCCGGCGCAGTTGACGATGATGCGGGCGATGCCATGGGCGGCACGGGCCTTGGCCAGCGCTTCATCGACCGATGCCTCGCTGGTGACGTCGCAGAGGGCAAAGACGCCGCCGATCTCTTTGGCGACGGCCTCACCGCGCTCGGCATTGAGATCGAGCAGCGCGACCTTGACGCCCTGGCCGGCCAGCATGCGCGCGGTCGCCTCGCCGAGGCCGGAGGCGCCGCCGGTGACGATGGCGGCAAGGGAAGAATCGAGTTTCATGGCGCGTTTCCCGTCAATCTTGTTGTGGCAGCCGGTTTAGAGGGCGTTCTGCGCCGCTCCAAGCGGGTTTTGCTGAGGACCTCTTGTGCAGGTTTACGGCAGGGCCATCTTTCGACATGGCGCGCCGCTTTCAGGTGCGCGATGATCGGCATCACAGATGCCAAGGAGTAGGACAGGGATGAGCGAGGGGTTCAGCGCAAGCTTCAGCCGCGAGGAAATGGAGGCGATCCGCAAGAGCCTGCGCGACGAAGCGAAGTTCGGCGCCGATTTCATGGCCCGGCTCAAGCGCGTCGCGAAGCGGATTCCGTTTGCGGAGGATCTGCTGGCCGCGTGGTTCTGTGCGCGCGATCCGGCGACGCCGCGGCGCGTGCGACTGACGCTGCTCGCCGCGCTCGGCTATTTCGTCCTGCCGATCGATGCCATTCCCGACATCATGCCGCTGATCGGCTTCACCGACGATGCGGCGGTGATCGCGGCTGCCATCGCGGCGGTTGCCGGATCGATCACGATCGAGCATCGCGAGCGGGCGAAGCAGGCGATGGCGGAGCTCTGAATTTAGGAAGTCGTCATGCTCGGGCTTGACCCGAGCATCTCGGAAACCAGTGTCGTCTCGTCCTGAGATTCTCGGGTCGAAGCTGTGCTTCGCCCGAGAATGACGCGGAATTCTACAGCGTCAGCACGATCTTGCCCTTGGCCTTGCGGTCGGCGATCAGCGCATAGGCCTCGGTCCAGCGCTCGAGCGGGATCGTGGCATGGACATGGGCGCGGATATGGCCGCCCGCCGCCCATTCCAGCAGGCGCTCCATGTTGCGGCGGTGGCCGGCCGGATCGCGCGCGACGAACTGGCCCCAGAACACGCCGCGCAGGTCGCAACCCTTCAAGAGCAGGAGATTGAGCGGGATCTTCGGAATCTCGCCGCCGGCGAAGCCGACAACGAGATAGCGCCCTTCCCAGGCCATCGAGCGCAGAGCCGGCTCGGCCAGTTCACCGCCGACCGTGTCGTAGAGGACGTCGACGCCGCGGCCCTCGGTGAGCTTCTTCAACTCGGCGCGGATGTCGTCCCGCGCATAATCGATCTCCTCCTGTGCGCCGTGCTCGCGGGCGAGCGCCAGCTTGTCGGGCGAGGAGGCGCAGGCGATGACATGGGCGCCGAGCAGCGCCCCGATCTCGACGGCTGCCAGTCCCGCCCCGCCGGAGGCGCCGAGCACTGCGAGCCGCTCTCCGGCTTTCAGCCCGGCGCGCTGGATCAGCCCGTGCATGGCAGTGCCATAGGTGACGAAGAGGCCGGCGGCCTGGGCATCGTCGAGCCGGTCGGGAATGCGGATGATCTGATCGGCGGAGACGGCGACCTTTTCGCGCGCTGCGCCGTAGCCCAGCCAGGCCGCGACGCGCTCGCCGACCTGCCAGCCGGTCACGCCCTCGCCGACGGCGCTGATCGTGCCCGCGCATTCGGCCGAGGGCGAAAAGGGGAAGGCCGGCTTGGTCTGGTAGCGGCCCTGGATGATCAGCGTGTCGAAGAAGTTGAGCGCGGCGGCCTTCACCGCGACGACGACCTCGCCGGGGCCGGGCTCCGGATCGGGCAGGTCGCGAATCGCCAGTTCCTCGGCCGGGCCGTGGTGGTCGCAGAGCAGGGCCTTCATCGTCGATCCGCCTTCGTCGTCATCCGTTCCGATTCTGGCATGGCCGGAAGCGACACGGAACCGCCCTGCCGCCATTCGCATTTTCGCCAGGATCGTGACACTCTATGCCGCCGTCCCCGCGTGAATGCGCCTGATCAACAGGTGGTAAACGCGGTATTAAGATTTTTAGTGACTGATGGCGGTCCATGATCAGCTCGTTCCTCCCCACCCGCGACGCCGCTCTTTCCCGCTCCGCCATCGCGCTCGGCCTCGTCGCCGGCCTTTTCGGCGTGGCCACGCTGCCGGCTGAGGCCGCGCCCGCCAAGCCGAAGCCCGCCGCGGCGACCGCTGCCGCCGCCAGCCCCGGCCAGGGGCAGGCCATGCTGCTGGAAAGCGCCGGCAAATGGCAGGCCTTCTCCTCGCAGCAGGGCCGTTCCAAGGTCTGCTATGCGCTGTCCAAGGCCGAGACCCGGATCCCGACCAATCTCAAGGATGTCGAGGGCCTGCTCTTCGTTTCCAGCCGGCCGGGCGAGGGCGTGCGCAACGAGATCAGCTTCGTGATGAATTTCGACCTCAAGGAAGGGGTCGAGCATCAGGCGATCATCGGCAACGAACGCTTCGCGCTGGTCGCCAAGGGCCAGAACATGTGGCTGAAGAACCCGGCCGAGGAGCCGCGCATGCTCGACGCGCTGCGCCGCGGCTCCGGTCTGGAGATCAAGGGCACGTCCAAGCGCGGTAACCCGACCAGCGACAAGTATTCGCTCGCCGGCATCAGCCAGATCGTGAAGCGGGCCGAGGACGCCTGCAAGTAAGGCGCCTCAGGCGATGGTTTCCGACGCACCTGCTTCGGAACGCCGCCTGAAAGGCCGATGCTATTGCGGGCAGTCGCGCTTCGAGGTCGCGGATGCCTTCCGCTACGCCGCCAATTGCCATTGCTCGCAATGCCGCCGCACCACCGGATCGGCCTTCAAGCCCTTTGCGGGGATCGAGCGCAGGAAACTTGCGGTGATCGCAGGCGCGGATGGCCTGCTGATCGTCGGCGAACCCGACGCGCATGATGCGCATTGCGGCCGTTGCGGCTCTTTGCTGTTCTCGGTGGTCCGCGACGGGGCCTATGTCCATGTCGCGTTGGGGACGCTGGAAGACGCGCCAGGCATCCGCCCCAGCCATCACATCTTCGTCGGTTCGAAGGCGCCCTGGTACGAGATCACCGACGACCTGCCGCAATTCGAGGGGCATTCGCCCTAGGCGGATGGCGCCTGCGAATCACGCAATTTCCGATTTTCGCCGAATTGTGCTAGGGAGCCGCGAAATCCCGCGCCTTCCCCAATGGGCGACGACAGAGCTCCGATGACCGCATCCGTTCCCGCTACCGCCGCTCCGGCGGCCGAACCTGTTTTGCGACGCCCCTCGCTGGTCGGGCGCACCCGCGCTGGTCTGCTTGAGGCGCTGGCCGAGATCGGCGTGCCCGAGAAGGAACGGCGCATGCGCGTCGGCCAGCTCTGGAACTGGATCTACCATTACGGCGTGCGCGATTTCGACGCGATGACGACGATCGGCAAGGGGTTGCGCGGGCAGCTCGCCGAACACTTCTCGCTCGACCTGCCGAGCGTCACGGCCGAGCAGGTCTCGACCGACGGCACCCGCAAATGGCTGATGCGCATGCCCTCGACCGGTCCGCATGACCGCGGCGCCGAGATCGAATGCGTCTATATCCCCGAGGTCGATCGCGGCACGCTCTGCGTCTCCAGCCAGGTCGGTTGCACGCTGACCTGCACCTTCTGCCATACCGGCACGCAGCGCCTGGTGCGCAACCTCACCACCGAGGAGATCGTCGCCCAGGTGATGGTGGCGCGCGACCGGCTCGGCGATTTCCCGAACCGCCGGCCGCCGGAAGGCGCCTTCGTGCCGAACGATGGCGGGCGCTTCGTCTCGAACATCGTCTTCATGGGCATGGGCGAGCCGCTTTACAATTTCGACGGCGTGCGCGACGCGATCGGCGTGATCACCGACGATCAGGGCTTGTCCATCGGGCGCCGGCGCATCACCGTCTCGACCTCGGGCGTGGTGCCGCAGATCGGCCCGCTCGGCGAGGAGATGGGCACGATGCTGGCGATCTCGCTGCATGCGGTGCGCGACGAGCTGCGCAACGAGCTGGTGCCGCTCAACAAGAAATACCCGATCAAGGACCTGCTCGAGGCCTGCCGGAACTATCCGGGGCTCTCGAACGCGAAGCGCATCACATTCGAGTACGTCATGCTGAAGGGCGTGAACGATTCCGATGCCGAGGCGCGCGAGCTCGTGCGCCTGCTCAAGGGCATCCCGGCCAAGATCAACCTGATCCCGTTCAATCCCTGGCCCGGCACCAAATACGAGTGCTCGGACTGGGACCGGATCGAGCGCTTTTCCGAGATCGTCTTCCGCGCCGGTTATGCCTCGCCGGTACGCACGCCGCGCGGGCGCGACATCCTTGCCGCCTGCGGCCAGCTCAAGAGCGAGACCGAGAAGCTCTCTGCCCGCGCCCGGTTGATGCTGGACGAGGCGCAGGCTGACGCTCCGGCCGTCGCGGCGGAGTAAGCCTTGCTGCGCTGGATTCTGCTGATCCCTTTCGCCTGCCTCGTCGCGATGGGGGCGGGCGTGTTCTTCCTGGGCGCTGCGAGCGTCGCCTCGCCGGCCGTGGCCATGCTGATCGGCGGCGGCATCGAGCGGTTGATCGATATCCTGTTCGGGCTGGCCGAGAGCGGCGTCGATCCGGCGCCGGCCGCTCAGGCGGCCTTTGCCCTGATCGGCAAGCTCGGCATGGCGATCATCGTCGCGCCGGTCGTGCTGGTCGCGGTCGGCTCGGAGCTTTTTCGTTTGCGCAGCGGCCTGCTCCAGAGCGGCTTCACAGGTTTGCTGGCAGCCCTGTTGCCCCTCGCGATGCTCCGCCTGTCGCGCGCGCCGAGCCCGGTCGAGCTGCAGATCATCTCCGGCCTCTTCCTGGTCGGCGCGGCGACGGGCTTCGTCTACTGGCTGATCGCCGGACGCGGCGCTGGCGGCGAGCGCCCGGCACAGCCGTAATACCGCTCAGTCTCCGATCGCGACGCCTTCGCGGCGGCCGTCGGCACCGCCCAGAAAGCCTTCCGGCGTCTTGACGATGGCCTGCGTGCCCGAGGTCATCTCCAGCAAGCGGACCTCGTGGCCCTTGGCCTCCAGCGCGGCTTTCCAGGCTTCGGCCTCCGTGCCCTTCTCAAGCTCGGTCGGGCCGTTGCGGCTGCCGAAATTGCCGAAATCCACGGCCTGTTGCGGGTCCATCTTCCAATCGAGCAAGGCGACCAGCGTCTTGCCGACATAGCCGATGATCTGGCTGCCGCCGGGCGAGCCGACCACGGCATAGAGCCGGCCGAAGGCATCGAAGACCAGCGTCGGGGCCATCGAGGAGCGGGGGCGCTTGCCGGGCTCGACGCGGTTGGCGACGGGCTTGCCGTCTTCCTCCGGCGCGAAGTTGAAATCGGTCAATTCGTTGTTGAGCAGGAAGCCGCCCTTGGTCATCAGGCGCGAGCCGAAGCCGTCCTCGATCGTCGTGGTCATGGCGACGGCGTTGCCATCGGCGTCGACGACCGAGATATGGCTGGTGCCGTTCTCGATGCCGTCGGAGGGGGCGAGAAGCTGCGCCCGCTTGTTCGGGGGATCGCCGGGCTTGGCGCGGCCCATCGAGCGCTCGGGGCTGACGAGTCCGGCGCGCGAGCGGATATAATCGCGATCGATCAGGCCGCTCACGGGCACGCTGAGGAAGGCGGGGTCGGCGAGATAGAGCGCGCGATCGGCGAAGGCGAGCCGGCCGGCCTCGCTGAACCAGTGCGCGGCATCCGCGCCCGGTCCCATCCGGCGCAGGTCCTGGCCTTCGAGAATGCCGAGTATCTGCTGGAGGGCGACGGCGCCCGAGCTCGGCGGGCCCATGCCGCAGAGGCGCCAGGCCCGGTAGGCGCCGCAGACCGCCTCGCGCTCCTCGACCTTGTAGCCGGCGAGATCGGCGAGCGTGATATCGCCGGGATTGGTCGGGTGGCCGGTGACCGTCGCGACGATGTCCTCCGCGATCTGTCCCTTGTAGAAGGCATCCGAGCCCTGTGCTGCCACGGCCCGCAGCGTCGCCGCGAAGGCCGGGTTCTTCAGGATGGTGCCGACGGCCTTGGCCTTGCCGTCGGCTTCGTAGAAATAAGCGGCGGCGAGCGCGTTTCTGGGCAGGTCCTTCTCACCGGCGAGCAAGCCGTTGAGGCGCGGCGAGATCGCGAAGCCCTCTTCGGCCAGCTTCAGGGCGGGCGCGACGACATCGGCCCAGGGCAGCTTGCCCCAGCGGCGATGCGCCTCTTCCAGCAGCTTCAGCGTTCCGGGGACACCGACGGAGCGGCCGCCGACCACGGCCTCGCGGAAAGGCATCGGCTTGCCGTCCTTCATGAAGCGGTCGGGCTTGGCGGCGGCAGGCGCGGTCTCCCGGCCGTCCAGCGTCGTCACCTTGCGGCCGGCCTCGTCCCAATGGACGAAGAAGGCGCCGCCGCCGATGCCGGAGCTCTGCGGCTCGACGAGATTGAGGACGAGCTGGATCGCGATGGCGGCATCCGTCGCGCTGCCGCCGGCACGCAGGATGTCGCGCCCGGCCGTCGCGGCTAGGGGATTGGCGGCGGCGGCCATGAAGCGTTGGGCCGTTCCGAGTGTCTTGACGGTTCGCCCGGTTGCCGCCTCCGGGGCGGGTGCCTGTGGCTGGGCGATGGCGATCTGGGCGGCCAGGAGGGCGGGTGACAAGGTGAGAAAGAGAGACAGGCGCATGGGCGAAGCTCCGGTGAGGAGAGCAGGATAGGCCATTCGTCGCGGCGTGACAGCTTGGATCGATGGGCGCTGGCGGGTAAGGTCCGAATCGATTGTTCTGACGTTGCCAAAAGGGGTTTTCGGCATGTCGTTTGTGACCCAACTTCGCCGGCCGCTTTCCTGGCTCATTCTCGGCATGCTCGGCGTCGTGCTCGCCGGCTGCGGCTACAACAATGTGCCGACGCTGGAGGAAAAGGCCAAAGCGGCCTGGTCCGAGGTGCAGAACCAGTATCAGCGCCGCGCCGACCTGATTCCGAACCTCGTCGAGACCGTGAAGGGCTATGCCGCGCAGGAGCGCGAGGTTCTGACCGCCGTGGTCGAGGCCCGCGCCAAGGCGAGCCAGGTCAAGGTCGATGCCTCGACCATCAACGACCCCGCGAAATTCAAGGAATTCCAGGACGCGCAGAACCAGCTCACCGGCGCGCTGGGCCGATTGCTCGTTACGGTCGAGCGCTATCCTGAGCTGAAGTCCAACCAGAATTTCCTCGCGCTGCAGTCGCAGCTCGAAGGCACCGAGAACCGCGTCGCGGTGGCCCGGCGCGACTACATCCAGGCGGTACAGGCCTTCAATACCGAGATCCGCACCTTCCCGGGCGTGATCTGGGCGAAACTATTCTGGGGTGCCAAGCCGATGGAGACGTTCACGGCGACCGCCGGAGCGGAACGCCCGCCGGCGGTGAAGTTCTGAAGCTGTGACGAGGTTGCCGGAAAAGGCGCGCGGAAACCCTCTCCCGGGTGGGAGAGGGTTTCTACGTCGTGTTTCCGCATTCTTCCTTTTTCTGCTCTGCGCTCTTCCCGTATTTGCAGCCGAGCCGACCTATCCCGCCCTGACCGGGCGGGTCGTCGACGGCGCCAACCTGCTGGCACCGGATGTCCGGCAGCGGCTCGAGGACAAGCTCAAGGCGTGTGAGGACAAGACCTCGGACCAGGTCGTGGTCGCGACGGTGCCCTCGCTGCAGGATATTACCATCGAGGATTTCGCCAACGGGCTGTTCCGGCACTGGAAGCTGGGCGAGAAGGCCAAGAATAACGGCGCGCTGCTGATCGTCGCGCCGAAGGAGCGCAAGGTCCGCATCGAGGTCGGTTACGGCCTTGAAGGGGCGCTGACCGATGCCCTTTCCAAGGTCATCATCACCACGGCGATCGCGCCGAAATTCAAGACCGGCGATTTCGCCGGGGGAATCGAGGCCGGGGTCGACGCCGTCCTGACCATTCTCGCTGGTGATGCCGAGGAATGGCAGCGCAAGGCCGAGGTGCGTTCCGACGAGAGCACGCTGGGCGAGGATATCGCGGTGATCATCGCGATGATCTTCATCTTCCTGTTCATCGTCGCCTTCCTGCGCGGCCTGAGCCAGCAGGGCGGCGCGCGCCGGCACCGCCTGCGCAACGGGCAATGGGTGACGCTGCCGCAGAGCACGGGCTGGAGCACGGGTTCGGGTTCCAGCTCGGGCTGGAGCGGTGGTGGAGGCGGCTGGAGCTCGGGCGGCGGCGAGTTTTCAGGTGGCGGCGGCTCATCCGGCGGCGGCGGAGCTTCGGGAGACTGGTAATGGACTCAGCCGACAGAGATGCGATCGCGGAGGCGGTGCGGCGCGCCGAGAGCCTGACTGCAGGCGAGATCGTCGTGGTGATCGACCGGGCAGCCTCGAGCTATCGTACGATCCCGGTGATGCTGGCGTTGACGCTCGCGCTGTTCGTGCCCTGGCCGCTTTTGTGGCTGACGGTGATGAGCGCGCCGCGCATCTTCCTGATTCAGCTGATCTGTGCCGTCGGCCTGCTGGCGAGCCTGCTCTGGTACGGCCGCGGCGGGCGCTTCGTGCCCGGTTTCGTCAAGCGGCGGCGGGCGCATGACGTAGCGCTGCGGGAATTCACGGCGCGGGGCCTGACCCGGACGAAGAGGCGCACCGGCGTGCTGCTCTATATCGCGCTGCAGGAGCGCTATGCCGAGATCCTGGCCGATACCGGTATCGACGGGCTGGTCGAGAAGGATACCTGGCGCGGGATCATCGAGCCGCTGCTCGCCGCCGCGCGCGAGGGTCGCCTGACGGAAGGGCTGATCGCGGCCGTTGGCTCGGTCGGGACCGTACTGGGGCAGCATGTGCCGCCCGTGCCCGGCGATGTCGACGAGCTCTCGAACAAGGTGATCCTGCTGTAGATTGCAGCGTTGAAACGCTCAGCGCTTCGCCAGCCCCTTGGCGGCGCCGAGGATGGCACCGGGCATCATGTGGCCGTACTTGTTCGGGCGTTCGGCCTGGACGACGACGACATAGCCATCGGCCTCCGGCGCCTGGGTGGCGGAGAGCGGCGCGGTGACGGTCGTTTCCTTACCCGTCCAGTCGCCAACACGGACCATGCCGCGCACGACATTGGCATAGGATAGCGTGCGGCCCTGGTTCTCGCCGCGCGTGATCGGTACGGCCGCCTGATGCGTGGTCGGCAGGACCCAGATGCCGGCCGTGGCCGCGCTCTCGTCACCGGTCGGCGTGACCTGGATCTGAAGAGCGCCGTTCTCTTCCTTCAAGGCGATGCGAGCGGTGAAGCCGGTCGCCGCGAACTGGTTGACTGTCTTCTCGATCTCCGCGCGCTCCGAGCCGATCGCATGGGCGGCGCCGTTGATCACGACCTGCGGGGTGTAGACCTGCCCGTCGCCGCGGGCCTTGGCGTAGAATTTCTGGCGCCGGGCGAAGGAATCCTTGCCGAGCGTGTCCTTCCAGCCGAGATAGTCCCAATAGGTCACAGGCAGGGTGAGCGCGATCAGCTCGGGGTCCTTGGCCAGTTCGACGACAAGCGCATCAGCCGGCGGGCAGGAGGAGCAGCCCTGGCTGGTGAAGAGCTCGATCACCGCCTTCAGCGGCCTCGGGGGCGTTTGCGCCAATGCCTGTGCCGCAGCCATGCCGACGGCAAAAGCGGCAAATGTCGCTGCGAGATGGCGCGGGCGAGGGAACATGTTCTGGACTCTGCAGACGACTTCTTTTCCTGAGGTTACCAAAGCCTGCAATCAGCGCGCGAGGGAAATCACGTTGCCTTGAAAACCGGCACGGTCGCGCTGGCGTGATCGAAGGCCTCGCGCGCCGCAGCCGAGATCATGTTGGGCCGCCAGCGACGATGCATCCAGAGCCATTGCTCGGGATATTCCCGCACCCAGCCCTCGACCACGGCCGTCATCATCGCCATCGCGCCCTGGACGTCGATCTCGCCATTGGCGTCGCGCGGCAGGTCGAGCGGTGGGGTCAGCTCCAGCCGGAAGCGGTGGTTCGGCAGGCGGATGACGCGCACGCCATGGACCGGACATTCGAAGCGCTTGGCGAACTTGCCCATGATCGGGTTGGTCAGGGCCGGACGGCCGAAGAACGGCACAACCACGCCACGGGTGAAATGCTGGTCGATCAGCATGCCCAGATGGCCGCCATTCTCCAGCACGCCCTGCATGGCGAAGGCCGCGCCCTGTTTTGCCGCGGCGAGCCCGCCCATCGCGCCGGAGCGGATCTCGTGGACCACGGCGGCGATCGCGGGGTCGTTGGGGGCCCGGAAGACGGCGGTGGTTTCGAGATCATAAGCCTCGGCGCAGATCGCTGGCAGTTCCCAGTTGGCGAGATGCGTCGAGAAGATCAGGCCGGGCTTTTCGTCGTCCTTGAGCGCGATGAAGTGCTCGATGCCCTTGACCTCGACGCGCGATGGCTTGTCGGGATTGAGGTAGTCGTAATCGAACAGCGTTTTCAGATGGGCGTATTCGCCGGCGACGCGGCCGAGATTCTCCCAGGCGCCGCGCGCGATGCGCTTCACCTCGGCCTCGTCCTTCTCGGGGAAGGCGGCGCGGATATTGGCCAGCGCGACGCGGTTGACCGGGATCAGCGGGCTTGCGCTGCGCAACAGCCAGCCGCCGAGATCGCTGGCGCGTTCCGGGCCGAGCAGGCGCAGGAAGCCGAACAGGGCGCGGATCACGCCGATCATCACCGCGGCGCCGGCGCGCGCGGCGATAGCCTTCAATCGTCTCAAGGTCGGTCCTGCCCCAGAGCAAGTCCGCGTCGCTGCGCAACGCACACTTGCTCTGCCCATTTGTTTGGTCGCATTTTCTTCACGCGACCCGGTGCCCACTTCGCTTGAAAATGCTTCAGCTCGCCCGTGCCGAGAGCAAGACCGGGCCTTGAACGGGCGATCTGGGGCAGGAACGCCCCGGCGTCAAGTCCTTGGCGGGAAAGAGGTCCCGCTCAGAAGGCGATGACAACCTTGCCGAAGACCTTGCGGCCTTCGATCCGGGCAAGGCCCTTCTCGAACTCGGCGAGCGGGAAGACCGAGTCGATCACCGGCTTCATGCCGCCGGCCATCTTCTCCAGCGACTGCGCGATGTTCTCGATGCGGCAGCCGAAGGAGCCGGTGATCCGGTACTGTTGCTGGAAGAGCTGCATCAGGTTGATCGTCGCCGAGGGGCCGGAGGTCGCGCCGCAGGTGACGAGCCGGCCGCCGCGCTTCAGGCAGAGCAGCGAGCCGTTCCAGGTGTCGGCACCGACATGCTCGAACACGACATCGACGCCCTTGCGGCCGGTGAGCTTGCGCACGACGCCCTCGAACCGGTCCTCGCGGTAGTTGATGACGTGATCGGCACCGAGCGCCTTGGCCTTGGCGCCCTTCTCGTCGTCGCCGACCGTCGTGTAGACCGTGCAACCGATCGCCTTGGCCATCAGGATCGCGGCGGTGCCGATGCCGGAGCCGCCGGCATGGACCAGCACGGATTCGCCGGGCTCCAGCTTGGCATTGTCGAACAGCATGTGCTGGACCGTGCCGAAGCCGATCGGCGCGCAAGCGGCGTCCTCGAAGGAGACGCCCTTCGGCGCTTTGATGGTGAGGCGGGCCTGGCGGTTCAGCACTTCGCGGGCGAAGCCGTCGATATGGAAGCCCATGATCCCGGCGACGTTCTCGCAGAGATTGTCACGGCCCTCGCGGCAGGCCTTGCACTGGCCGCAAGTGTCCGCGCCATAGGCGGTGACGGTGTCGCCCGGCGCGAAGCCGGTGACGCCCTCGCCGACGCAGACGATCTCGCCGGCCGCCTCGACGCCCGCCGCCTGCGGCATCTTGCGCTTGGCGAAGGCCATGCCGCGGAAGCCCCAGAGGTCGAGATAGTTCAGGCCGACCGCCTTGATGCGGATCTGGACCTCGCCGGGAGCCGGCGGCGGCGGCGGCTCGATCTCCTCGAGACGGAGGTCACGGTCGCCATGAAGCTGGAGGGAACGCATGGGTTTCGAACGCTTTCAGAGCTGGTCCGGCCATTGCCGGGAGGTATGGAGGACCGCGAGGATTTGGACCGCATCGTCATACACGCGATAGGGCAGGATGTACGATGTCCCGGGAACGACAAGTTCGCGCGTGCCTTCGATGCGCCCGGGACGACCACTGGCTGGATGGTGGAGGAGCTGCATCGGCGCGGCGCGGATCGTGCGGATCATGGAGAGGGCGGCGAACGGATTGAACTGGGTCAGATAGCGTGCGACGTCGCGCAGATTGCGCTGGGCTCTCGGAGTCCAGACAATCCTCATTGCTGGCCGATCTTGGCCTGAATCTCGGCCTCGATCGCATCGAGATCGGCTTCGGTGACGAACTCGCCGCGGTCAGCCTCGGCCAAGCCCGCTTTGATCTGCTCGATCTGCCAAGCGTTCAGCTCGATATAGCTTTCGATCGCTTTTGCCGCGATCCAATTGCGCGAGCGGTCGGTATCGGCGGCGAGCGCGTCGAGCTTGGCCAGCATCTCGTCGTCGAGACGGATCGTGAAGGCTGCCGTCATGTCGGTTCACTCCGGTTCGGAGTGAACCGTATCACGAAAGGCTGTTTCGGTCGATTCAGCGGTGAATACCGAGCTGCGCTGTCAGGCCGCCGTCGATCGGCAGGACCGTGCCGCTGATATAGGCGGCGGGCTCGCTCATCAGGAAGGCGGCGAGGCCGGCGACCTCTTCCGGCCTGGCGAAGCGGCCGGCCGGGATCTGCGCCTGCATCTTGTCGCGATAGGCGGCGTAGGGCGCCATCATGTCGGTGTCGACGAAGCCCGGCGCGATCACGTTGACGGTGACGCCGCGCTTGCCGGTCTCGACCGCCAGCGTCTTGGCATAGGAGATCAGCGCGCCCTTGGAGGCCGCGTAAGCCGCGTTGCCGGGATTGCCGCGCAGCGCCGCGACCGAGCCGATCGCGACGATGCGCCCAGTGCGGGCGCGGATCATGGCGCGCATCAGGCTCTTGGCGAGGCGGGTGAAGGCCCAGAAATTGACCTGCATCGCGGCTTCCGCCTTGTCCTGCGCCATCATCGCGGCGAGCGAATCATAGGGCTGGCCGGCATTGTGGACGAAGCCGAAATAGTTCTCGCCCTCGCGTGCCTCGCAGAAGGCGTCGAGCGCCTCCTTGTCGGAGAGATCGAGCGGCAGTGCGACGATGCTGCGGCCCGGGTGGCTCGCGGCGATTTCTTCGGCCAGCGCCTTCGCCTGCTCGGCAGAGGAGCGGAAGGTGAAGTCGACATCGTGTCCGGCCGCGGCGAGCGCGCGCACGATCGCAGCGCCGACACCCTTGGCGCCGCCGGTGACGAGAACTTTTGTCATGCGGCCTCCGGGGGCGCCGTCAGCACGAGGCAGGTGTTCTGGCCGCCGAAGCCGAAGGAGTTGGAGATCACCGTCCTGACCTTCGCCTTGCGGGCCGTGTTCGGCACGACGTCGAGCGCGATGGCCGGATCGGGATTCACGTAGTTGATCGTCGGCGGAATCGTGCCGTTGGCGATGGTCATGAAGGAGATGACCGCTTCGACAGCGCCGGCCGCCGTCAGGGTATGGCCGATCATCGACTTGTTCGAGGAGATCGGCAGGCTCGCCATGCGCTCGCCGAAGACGGCGGCGCAGCTCATCGCCTCCATCTTGTCGTTCTCGGGCGTCGAGGTGCCGTGGGCGTTGATATAGTCGACATCGTCGGGGGTCAGGCCGGCATCGGCCAGCGCATCCTGCATGGCGAGGATGGCGGGCTTCCCGTCCGGGCTTGAACGCGTCCGGTGGAAGCCGTCGCCGCGCTCGCCGCAGCCGGCCACGATGCCCAGAATGGTCGCGCCGCGCGCCAGCGCGTGGTCGTAATCCTCCAGCACGAGGGCGCCGGCGCCTTCACCCATGACGAAGCCGTCGCGGTTCTTCGAGAACGGCTTGGCCGCAGCTTCCGGCGGATCGTTCTGGGTCGAGAGGGCCGAGAGCAGCGAGAAGCGGATCAGCGCCTCGGCATGAATCGAGCCGTCGGTGCCGATGCAGAGCGCGGCTTGCGTATCGCCGCGGCGGATCGCCTCGACGCCCATCTGGATCGCGGTAGCGCCCGACGAGCAGGCGGTCGAGAGCGAGATCGGCGAGCCCTTGGTGCCGAAACGGTCGGCGATATGGTCGGCGACGCCGCCGAAGACGAAGAGTTCGTGCATCGCCCGGAATTGGCCGGTCGCGGCAGTGCGCAGCAGGCCGTCGTAATCGGCCTCGCCCGCGGTGGCCCGGGCCATTTCCTGCTTCTGCGGCCATTCCATCTCGACCGGCGGGACGGCCATGAAGAGCTCGCCGGGGAAATCGCCTTTCGTGCCGATGCCGCTCTGGCCGACGGCTTCCTCGGCCGCGAGCGTCGCGAGCTTCTCGGAGAGCTGGGGGGCGGTGAACGGGCCGTCGAACAGGAAATCGACGGTGCCGCCGATGCTGGTCTTCAGGCCCTCGGTCGGGAAGCGATCGATGCGGTGGATGCCGGATTTTCCGGCGGTCAGAGCCTGCCAATTGGTCTCCTTGCCCTGGCCGAGCGAGGTGACGACGCCCAGCCCGGTGACGGCGACGAGCGGACGGCCCTTGGCGTCGCGATGCGTGGTCATGGCTTTACCTTCACGCTTGAACGAGATGCGCGGCGCCCTCGCCGCGCCAGTGGCCGGCGCCGGTGACGATCGCTTCCTTCGCCTGCCCGGCTGACAGGGCGATTGCCGCCAGCGCCACAGAAACCGGGAAAGCCGCCTCGACGCCATGGCCGACGAGATCGCCGGTCGCGATGCGCTTGGCGGAAGGCGCCGCGGCGGCGATGGCGGCCGCTTCCTCAGCGGTGATGCCGGCGCAGCCAGTGGCGGCGGAGATTGCAAGAGCATTGCCCGAGATCGGGCCGAAGCCGCCGAGCAGGCCGTTCAAGGCGGACTGGACCGTGCCGGCTTCGCGACGGCTTCGCGCGGCGCCGGTGTGGCTCAGCTTCGCATAGGCCCTGGCGCCACGGGCGGCGGCGCGCTCGGCCGATTCCAGCACGAGGAAGGCGCCAGCACTGCCGGTGATCAGGCCCGGTGCGCTCTCGCGCTCGAAGACCGGCTTGAAATCATCGCGATGCAGATAACCGCCGAGCTCGAAGAGCAGCAGCATGTCGCGGCGTTCGGCATTATAGGCGCCACCGACCAGCATCAGGTCGGACTGGCCGGAAGCGATGCGGGCATGGGCGGTGCGGACCGCGTCGACGCCGGCCTG
This sequence comes from Allobosea sp. UC22_33, assembly GCF_042700715.1. NCBI lineage: Bacteria > Pseudomonadati > Pseudomonadota > Alphaproteobacteria > Hyphomicrobiales > Alloboseaceae > Allobosea > Allobosea sp. UC22_33. The sequence continues at coordinate 4,844,331 of NZ_CP170556.1, read as the reverse complement.
CTCCTCGCCCATGAAGGTGCGGGACGGGCCGGTAACGCCGTGGACGATGGCGATATTGCCGGCGAGCAGGTTGGAGAGCTGGGCGAGGAAGAGCGTCGGCCTGAGATCGCCCATCAGGCGCTCGTTGAGGAAGGCGCCCGTATCGTTGGCGCCACGCAAGCCTTCGAGGATCGCCGCATCGACGGCATGGTCGCGCTCGCCGCCGCCGGCGGCGACGATGACCTGCAGGGCGCTCTTCGCCTCGGCGTCGTCCTTCAGCCCGGCCGAGTCGAGGGCGAGGCCGGCGGTGTAGACGCCGAGCCGCTGCCAGGGCTCCATCTGGCGCTGGTCGGATTTCTTCGGGATCTGCCGATCGAGTTCGAGCGGCTTGAGCGAATGAATCGGATAGGGCTTGAAACTCTCGGTATCGACGGCCGGAGGGCCGCCGGCTGCGAGCGCCGCGGCATGAGCCTCGACGCCTTCGCCGAGGCTGGAGGCGATGCCGATGCCGGTGATGACCACGTCGCGGCGGTTCATGGGGCAGGCTCCGGCGTCAGGCCGATAGCTGCGATGCGGCTCAGCATCAGCGCGCGCATATCGGCGGGGAAAGGCATCAGGCGGAAGCGCAGTTCGGCATCGCAGATCGGCTTGCCTTCGCTGGTCAGCTTCACCTTGGTGGCGGCGTAACCGGAACCCTCGATGATGAGTTCGGCGCTGGCTTCCAGCTCGGTGCGGGGCTCGACGAAGGTGCGGAAGCGCGCCTTGTCGACCGTCATCAGGAAGGGCATCTGCGAGAGGCCGTTGAGGCCGAGCAGGAGATAGCCCGAGGCCTGCGCCATCGTTTCGGTCAGGAGCACGCCGGGCACCAGCGGGTGGCCGGGGAAATGGCCCTCGAAGACCGGGCTCTCGGCGGGGACGGTGGAGCGCGTCACGATGCGCTTCTGCGACGGATCGAAGGTCACGACCCTGTCGATCATGTCGAAATATTCGAGGCGCATGCGATCCTTAAGCCTGCTGGGCGCCAGAACGGCGCAAGGCCGCGACACGGATCGGTCGATCCGCGCAACGGCCCCTATGCTCTATCGGGAGCCGCGCGCCGGCTCAAGTCCGGCGGCGGCGGAAGGCGATCAGGCCTGGCTGATTCAGGCCTTCTTGGCGGCGACGAGATCGTCGATGCGCTTGCAGAGATTCTCGAGCACGAAATACTGCTCGGCCGGGGCCTTGCCCTCGTTGACTTCCTGCGTCCACTGCTCCAGCGGCAGCTTGATGCCGAAGGCCTTGTCGATCGCGAAGGCGATGTCGAGGAAAGCCAGGGAATCGATGCCGAGATCTTCGATCGCGTGGCTCTGCGGCGTGATCTTCTCCCGCGGAATATCGCAGGTCTCGGAAATGATGCCGGCGACCGTCTCGAACGTAGCGGACATGCTGCGGGTGCTCCCGTCTGGTATCGGTGATGGCGGACGACATCCGAGCGCGGGATCTCCCCTGCGCCTGCCCCAAGCCTCCGCCGTGGATGACTCTAAGGCCCCCTTACACTGCAAGTCGCCGTAGGACAACTGCGGGGCATTCGGGGCCGACAGCCCTGCCATACCTTGCAAAAAGCATCGCAAAGTAAGTCACCCGGCGGTCGATTGACCCTGCGTTAACGATAACCCGCCATCCTGCTCATCTTCAATGCGGGGTCGGATAATGGCAATGTCATCGCTCAAGCATCGCTTCGCCATTCTGTGCCTGTTCTTGGCAGCCATCACCGGCACCACCGCCGTGATCGGCATCTACACCTCTCGCGAGATGGGCGCGACCATCGACGAAATCGCCAATTCCGCCACGTCGATCCGCAATCACACGATCGGCGACATGCTCCATGACGGGTTGAGAGCCGATGTCTACGCCGCCTTGATCCGATCGGCGGCCGGCGAGAGTCGGGCCGAGACGATCGCGCAGACGCAGGAACATGCCAACGCGTTCCGGGAGAAGATCGCCGCGACCAAGAGCCTCGTCCGCTCTCAGGACAGTGCCGACAGGCTGCGGACGCTGGACGAACCGCTCGACAACTATATTCGCCAGGCGCTCGATATCGTCGATCTCGCCTTCCGGGACCGCCCGGCCGCCGTTGCGGCGATGCCTCGCTTCGACGAGCGGTTCGAAGCCCTCGAGGTTTCGATGAAGACAGTCGGGGACGCGTTGGAGGCGGAGGCGCTGAAGGCGCAGACCGATGCCGGAAGCGCGCGCCAGTTCTCCAGCATCGCGTCCGTCGGCGGTCTCGTGGTGGCCATCGCCGTCGCGCTCGGCCTCTTTGCCAGCGTCCTTGTCGGCGTGGTTCGGCCCGTCGTCGGCATCGCGCAGGCGATGCGAGGGCTCGGGGCGAGCGAGGCCGAGGCGAAAATTCCCCATACTGACCGACGCGACGAGATCGGGGATATGGCGCGCGCGATCGGGACGTTCCAGAATTCGCTCAACGAGCGCGCGACGATGGACAAGCGCCGGTCGGAAGACGAACTCGCGGCTTCCGAGCAGCAACGCCAGGCCACTACGGAAACAGCCCGGCAGATTCAGATCGTGGTCGAAGCGGCCGCGCGAGGTGATTTCAGCCACCGCGTCGATTCGCGGCTGGCGCGGGGCGAGATGGAAGCGCTCGTCGTCGGCATCAATCGCATCAACGAGGCCATCGACGACGCCACCACCAAATTCGCCGCGATCCTTACCGCGATCGCCGGTGGTGACCTGACCCGGAAGGCGGCCGATGCGTATTCAGGTCACCTCGGTGACCTCAGCGAGTCGATCAACGCGATGGTCGGCAAGCTGTCGCAGACCGTCGGCGTCATCAAGCTGACGGCCGCCGATGTCCGCTTGTCGGCCAGCGAAATCCAGACGGGTGCCGAGAATCTGTCGCATCGCACCGAGGATCAGGCCTCGTCGCTGGAGGAGACGGCTGCCACGACGGAGGAACTGGCCGCCTCGGTGAAGGCATCGGCCAACGCATCGCACCAGGCGCTCGCCCTGGCGCGGGAGGCGGCGCAAATGGCGGAAAACGGCGGGACCATCGTCAGGAACGCGATCGACGCCATCGAACGGATCGAGCGGGCGAGCGGAAAGATCACCGATATCACCTCCGTCATCGACAATATCGCCTTCCAGACCAATCTGCTGGCGCTCAATGCGGCGGTCGAAGCGGCACGGGCGGGCGAGGCCGGCAAGGGCTTTGCCGTCGTCGCCTCGGAAGTCCGCACGCTCGCCCAGCAAACCTCGGAGGCGGCGAAGAGCATTTCGAGTCTGATCGGCGATTCGACGCGCGAGGTCGCGACCGGCGTCGAGCTGGTCCGCAGCGCCGGCGGTGCGCTCGGTGCGCTCGTCGATGCCTCGCAGAAGGTTGCAAGCACGGTCGCGGAAATCTCCTCGGCTTCCGGCGAGCAGGCCAACGGCATCAACGAGATGAGCCAGACTGTGGCCCATATGGACGAGATGACGCAGCAGAACGCAGCCTTAGCCGAGCAGAGCGCGGCCTCCGCCATCTTGCTGAGCCAGAAGATCGAACAGCTCGACGCGTTGGTCTCAGCCTTCCGCACGAGCGGGGAGGCCGGGGCGGGAGCATCCTTGCGCGAGCCCGCGCCGCTGCGCCGCGCGGGCTGAAACGAAAAACGCTCCCGGGGATCATCCCCGGGAGCGTCTGGATTTCGCCTGTCGCCGGACGGGCGCGGGGGCCGTCAGGCGGCCAGCCCGCGCAGCACGTAATGCAGGATGCCGGCGTTCTTGAAGTAGTCGATCTCGTCCAGCGTATCGATGCGGCAGAGGATCGGCACCTTCTTCACGGTACCATCGGCGTAGGTGATCTCGGCTTCCATCATCTGGCGCGGCTTGACGTTGGCAAGGCCGTGGATGGTGACCATCTCGTCGCCCTTCAGGTCGAGCGAGGCCCAGCTCGTGCCTTCCTGCAGGGTGAAGGGCACGACGCCCATGCCGACCAAGTTCGAGCGGTGGATGCGCTCGAAGCTCTGGGCGATGACCGCCTTGACGCCGAGCAGGTTGGTGCCCTTCGCCGCCCAGTCACGCGAGGAGCCGTTGCCGTACTCGACGCCGGCGAAGATCACCAGCGGGACCTTCTCCGCCTGATACTTCATCGCCGCGTCGTAGATCGGCAGTTCTTCCTTGCTGGGATAGTGGATGGTGTAGCCACCCTCGCGGCCGTTCGGGCCGAGCATGTGGTTGCGGATGCGGATATTGGCGAAGGTGCCCCGCATCATCACCTCATGATTGCCGCGACGCGTGCCGTACTGGTTGAAGTCGGCCACCGCGACGCCATGCTCGGTGAGATAGGAGCCGGCCGGAGAGGCCGCCTTGATCGAACCGGCCGGGGAGATGTGGTCGGTGGTGATCTTGTCGCCGAACAGGCCGAGGATGCGCGCGCCCTTGATGTCGGTGATCGCGGCCGGCTTCTGGTGCATGCCCTGGAAATAGGGCGGGTTCTGCACATAGGTCGAATCGTCGTCCCAGGCATAGGTCTCCGAGGTCGGAGCGTCGACCGCCTGCCAATGCGCGTCGCCCTTGAAGACGTCGGCATATTTCGCCTCGAAGATGGCGCGGGTGACGTTCTCGCGGATGAAGCTCTGGATCTCCTTGTTGGAGGGCCAGATGTCCTTGAGATAGACGTCCTTGCCGTCCGAGCCCTGGCCGAGCGGCTGCGTGGTCAGGTCCATCTGGATGGAGCCGGCCAGCGCATAGGCGACGACCAGCGGGGGCGAAGCCAGGTAGTTCGCCTGCACGTCCGGCGACACGCGGCCCTCGAAATTGCGGTTGCCGGAGATGACGGCACCCGCGATCAGGCCCTTCTCGTTGATCGTCTTCGAGATCGGCGCCGGCAGCGGGCCGGAATTGCCGATGCAGGTGGTGCAGCCGAAGCCGACCAGGTTGAAGCCGAGCTTGTCGAGATCGGTCTGGAGGCCGGACTTGGCGAGATACTCGGCGACGACCTGCGAGCCCGGCGCCAGCGAGGTCTTCACCCAGGGCTTGACCTTGAGGCCCTTGGCGACGGCGTTGCGGGCGAGCAGGCCCGCGGCCATCAGCACCGAGGGGTTCGAGGTGTTGGTGCAGGAGGTGATGGCGGCGATGACGACGTCACCATGGCCGAGGTCGAAATCCTCGCCCTCGACCTCAACGCGGCGCGAAATCTCGGCGCCCTTTTTGTAATCGGTGTCCATGGCGGCGGCGAAGCCGGCCTTGACGCCGGAGAGATCGACGCGGCCTTCCGGACGCTTCGGGCCGGCCATCGAGGGCTTGACCGAGGAGAGATCGAGCTCGAGCGTGTCGGTGAAGATCGGATCGGGCGTTTCCGGCGTGGCGAAGAGGCCCTGCGCCTTGCTGTAGGCCTCGACCAACGAGATGCGGTCGGCCGCACGGCCGGTGGTGGTGAGATAGTCCAGCGTCTCGGCATCGACCGGGAAGAAGCCGCAGGTCGCGCCGTATTCCGGGCCCATGTTCGCGATGGTAGCGCGGTCGGCCAGCGTCAGGTTGTAGAGGCCGGGGCCGAAGAACTCGACGAACTTGCCGACGACACCCTTCTTGCGCAGCATCTGCGTGACGGTGAGCACGAGGTCGGTGGCGGTGATACCTTCCTTGAGCGAGCCGGTCAGCTTGAAGCCGATCACTTCCGGCAGCAGCATCGACTGCGGCTGGCCGAGCATCGCGGCCTCGGCCTCGATGCCGCCGACGCCCCAGCCGAGGACGGCGAGGCCGTTGACCATCGTGGTGTGCGAGTCGGTGCCGACGACCGTGTCGGGATAGGCGACCTCGACCTCGACGCCGTCGATGGTCTCCTTGCGGGTCCAGACGGTCTGCGCGAGGTACTCAAGATTGACCTGGTGGCAGATGCCGGTGCCGGGCGGGACGACGCGGAAGTTGTCGAAGGCGCCCTGGCCCCACTTGAGGAACTTGTAGCGCTCGGCATTGCGCTCGTATTCGAGCTCGACGTTCTGGGCGAGCGCCTTGGGCGTGCCGAACTCGTCGACGATGACCGAGTGGTCGATGACGAGATCGACGGGAACGAGCGGGTTGATCTTCTGCGGGTCGCCGCCGAGCGCCTTGACGCCGTCGCGCATCGCGGCGAGGTCGACCACGGCCGGAACGCCGGTGAAGTCCTGCATCAGCACGCGGGCCGGGCGGAAGCCGATCTCCTTGCCGGCGGTGCCCTTGTCGTCGAGCCAGGCGACGAAGCCTTCGATATCGGCCTTGGTGACGGAGCGGCCGTCCTCGAACTGCAGGAGGTTCTCGAGCAGCACCTTCATCGAGAAGGGCAGCTTGGAGATGCCGGGCAGGCCATTCTTCTCGGCATCGGGCAGGGAGTAATAGGTGTAGGTCTTGCCGCCGGCGGTGAGCGTCTTGCGGGCTTTGAATGAGTCGAGCGAGGCCATTCGGGCTTGATCCTGATCAAGGGGTTGCGGTCGCGACCGGAGCGCCCTTGCGGACACTGCCGTTCGAAGGCCTAATGCGCATGACGCGCGCGCCGCCTCGGGAGTGCCCGAGCCCCGCGCCGGATCGGCGTGCGGCGTAGCCGCGGGTTCTATAGAGCAATTCCAAGAAGCGCGCTAGATGAACGAAATGAGCTCGAACGCATCTGCGGCAGCGCTGGCTTGAAACCGGCTTCCTTCCCTCCGACCAGCCTTCATGCCGAGGATCTCGCCTGCCGCCGCGGCGGGCGGTTGATCTTCGAAGGGCTGAGCTTCGTGCTTTGTCCCGGCGAAGCGATCGCGCTGACCGGCCGCAACGGCGCCGGCAAATCGAGCCTGATCGCCATGCTCTGCGGGCGCCTGCGCCCTGATGGCGGCCGGATACGGCTGGAGGGGAGCGAGGACGAGGCCGAATTGGCCGAAATCTCGCATCTGGTCGGGCATCGCGATGGGCTCAAGACGGCGCTGACGGCGCGCGAGAACCTCGCCTTCGCACGGGATGTGCTGGGGGATGCCGCTGCGACCCCCGACGAGGCGCTGGCCGTCGTCGGGCTCGGCCATGCCGCGGAATTGCCGGCGGGCTATCTCTCCGCCGGGCAGCGGCGGCGCGTGGCGCTGGCGCGGCTTCTCGTATCGCGCCGGCCCTATTGGCTGCTCGACGAGCCGCTATCGGCGCTCGATACGGCCTCGCAGGTAATGGTCGCCGGACTGATGCGCGATCATCTCGCTGAGGGCGGCGCGATCCTGGCCGCGACCCATGGCCCGCTCGGTATCGAGGGCGCGCGCGAAGTCAGGATTGGGCTGTGATGGTGCTGCGCCCGATCCTGCGTCGTCATTCCGGGGCATTGCTTAGCGATGAGCCCGGAACCCAGAACCGCAGGCGTGGAGAAGGAGGGCGGGGCCGTTGCAGGTTTCTGGAGCACGGTATCGGTTCTGGATTCCGGGCTCACCCCTGCGGGGCGCCCCGGAATGACGGAGTCAGGCCGTGAAGCGCGCTTTCATGGCGATCCTGAAGCGCGACCTTGCCGTCGCCAGCCGGGCCGGCGGCGGTGGCGAGCTCGCGCTCGTCTTCTTCCTGACGATGGTCGTGCTCGTGCCTTTCGCGCTCGGGCCCGATCTCAACCTGCTCTCGCGGATCGGGCCGGCCATCCTTTGGCTCGGCGCGCTGCTATCGGTGATGATCGGCCTCGACCGCTTGTTCCAGAGCGATGAGGAGGATGGCTCGCTCGACCTGATCCGCGCTTCGGCCCTGCCGCTGGAGCTCGCCGTGCTGGCCAAGGGGCTGGCGCATTGGCTGACGACGGGGCTGCCGCTGGCGCTGGTCTCGCCGCTGCTCGGCCTGCTGGTGGCCTTGCCGGGCGAGGGCGTGTTGCCGCTGGTCGCCACGCTTCTGGTCGGCACGCCGGCCTTGAGCTTCATCGGGGCGGGTGGGGCGGCGCTGGCGGCGAGCCTCAAGCGCGGCGGCTTGATCGTGCCGGTGCTGGTTGCGCCCTTGACGGTGCCGGTGCTGATCTTCGGCGTTGCCGCGGCCAATGCGGCCGTGGGCGGCACAGTGCCCTTCCTGACGCCGTTCCTGATCCTGTGCGCGATTTCGCTGGGGGCCGTCGTGGTCGGCACGGTGGCTGCCGCAGCGGCGCTCCGATCGGCCGAATAGGCGGTTCAGTCGTGCTGCGGTGCCTGCGGCGCGAACTCGATCGGGTAGCCGCACTGGGTCGCGAATTTCGCGACGGATACCGCGATATCCTCGAGCGCGACGTTCCGCTCGACGAAAGCGCGGCGGATTTCCTCGGCGGTGGCGTTGACGTCGAGGACGGATACCTCGTCGATTTTGCTGCGCACCTTCATCTCGACGGCGCGCTGCATGTCTTCCGACAGCTTGATCAACATGGTCGATCCTCCTGATCGCAAGCTAGCGCAAGGCATTGGCATATGCAAGTTAAAGGTCATAAAAAATCTAATATAATCAATAACTTAGCAATATTGCAAACTGCTGGCATCGCCGTCTCCGGCGGTGTTGGCGCAGGCGCTTGCGTCCCAGCGTCATGGGCTGTTATCATCACTTACTCATTTTGATGTGGTTGCAACAAAATGCCGGCCGAAGAGCGGGGCGAACGCCTCCAGATCATGCTCAGCCAGGACGAATTGCGCGCCCTGGAAAACTGGCGCTTCGACAAGCGCATGCCCAGTCGCGCGGCGGCCGTGCGGGAATTGCTGCGCCGGGGCCTGATGGCCGAGGGCTTCGACCTCGCCGGCGAAGGCATTCAATCCAAGCAGTTCGGCATCGTCGACAAGGGCGGGGCGGAGGCTTCGTCGCCGGACGAGGACGCCTAGCCGAAGCGTGATTGTCGCAGCCGCTCGGCATCCATTGCTTGGAACCCGTCGAGATTGCTAAAGCTGCGCCATGGCGCTCAAGCTCCCGCACCTGACATCGCCGGCATCATGGCCAGCCTGATCGATCTCGCCAATCCGACGCGCTTCATGCGTTTCTCGGCCGTGCTGCTGCCGTGGCTTTCGGCGATCGCGGCGCTGCTGATCGTCGTGGGCTTATATCTCGCCTGGTTCAAGGCACCTGCCGATTATCAGCAGGGCGAGACCATCCGGATCATGTTCATCCATGTGCCGGCCGCCTGGCTCGCCATGATGTTCTATTCGATGATGGCGCTTTCGGCGCTGGGCACGCTGGTCTGGCGCCATCCGCTCGCCGATGTCGCACAGAAGGCGGCGGCGCCGATCGGCGCCTGCTTCGCGCTGATCTGCCTGATCACCGGCGCGCTCTGGGGCAAGCCGATGTGGGGCACCTATTGGGTCTGGGACGCGCGGCTGACATCGATGCTGGTGCTGCTGCTGATCTATCTCGGGCTGATCGCGCTCTGGCGGGTGCTCGACGATCCCTCGCGGGCGGCGCGGGCCGTCGCGATCCTGACGCTGATCGGGTTCGTCAACGTGCCGATCATCAAGTTCTCGGTCGACTGGTGGAACACCTTGCACCAGCCGGCCTCGGTGCTGCGCATGGGCGGACCCACGATCCACCCCGCGATGCTGTGGCCGCTCCTGATCCTGGCGGTCGGATTCACGCTGATGGCGCTGTCGCTGCACATGGTCGCGATGCGCGCCGAGATCATGCGCCGGCGCGTGCGGACACTGACGATTCTCGAAGCGGAGCGGCTCGACCGGTTGGCGGCCCAGGGCGTGCCGGCATGAGCGGGCTTCTCGACGCAATCGGCCCGCATGCCGGCTTCATCCTGGCATCCTATGGCGCGGCGGCGCTTGTCCTCGCGGGGCTGACGCTGGCGATCCTGCGCGATCACGCCGCCCAGAAGCGGGCGCTCGATGCGCTGGAGCGTCGCGGCGCCGGCCGCCGTTCGAGCCGGGAGGGCGCATGAGCCAGGTCGAAACCGCGCCGCGGCGGCGCTCGCCGCTGGTTTTTCTCGCGCCATTGATCATTTTCGGGGCGCTTGCGATCGTTTTCGGCATCGGCCTGTTCAGCGGCGACAAGAGCAAGGTGCCCTCGGCCCTGATCGGGCGCGTCGCACCGACGATCGCGCTCGCGCCGCTGGAAGGATTACAGAAGGATGGCAAGCCGGTGCCGGCGTTCGGCAATGCCGATCTTGCGAAGGGGCAGGCGACGCTGGTCAATGTCTGGGCGAGCTGGTGCGCGCCCTGCCGGGTCGAGCATCCCGTGCTGATGGGCCTGGCCGAGACCGATGCGGTGAAGCAGGGCAAGGTCGCGCTCGTCGGGATGAACTACAAGGACGAGGCCGAGAATGCGCGCCGCTTCCTCGGCGCGCTCGGCAATCCGTTCTCGGCCGTGGGAACGGATCAGGCCGGGCGCGGCGCGATCGAATGGGGCGTCTACGGCGTGCCCGAGACCTTCGTCATCGGGCCTGACGGGCATATCCTGGACAAGCATGTCGGCCCCCTCGACCAGATGGCGGCGAGCAAACTGCTGCAGCGGGCGCTGAAGGGGCGGTAACACGCCGTCATGCTCGGGCCTGACCCGAGCATCTCGTACCGAGAAGGGCGCCTTATTCCGAAAGAGATTCTCGGGTCTGCGCTTCGCTTCGCCCGAGAATGACGCCTTTTCAGGCCGCCCGCTTGGCGCCGACGAGGCTCTGGAACAGGCCGCGCCCGTCGGTGCCGCCGACCAGCGAATCGATCAGGTTCTCGGGGTGCGGCATCAGGCCGAGCACGTTGAAACCCGGCGAATAGATGCCGGCGATGTTGTTGAGCGAGCCGTTCGGGTTCGCCGCCGGGGTAACGTTGCCCTGTTCATCCGCATAGCGGAAGGCGACGAGGCCTTCGCCTTCGAGACGGGCGAGCGTCTGCGCATCGGCGATGTAGTTGCCCTCGCCATGGGCGATGCAGACATCGATCGCCTGGCCCTTGGCATAGGCGCTCGCATAGGGCGTGTCGTTGCGCTCGACCTTGAGGTGTTGGCGCTTGCAGACGAATTTGAGATGGGCGTTGCGCACGAGGATACCGGGCAGGAGCCCCGCCTCGCAGGCGATCTGGAAGCCGTTGCAGATACCCAGCACATAGCCGCCGCGGGCGGCATGGGCGCGGGTGGCGTCCATGATATGGGCGCGGCCGGCGATGGCGCCGGTGCGCAGATAGTCGCCATAGGAGAAGCCGCCCGGCAGCACGACGAGGTCGGTCCCATCGGGCAGATCGGTGTCGCCGTGCCAGACATGGGTCACTTCGGCACCGGCCTGCTTCAGCGCCTTGGCGACGTCGCCGTCACGGTTGGAGCCGGGAAAGGTGATGACGGCGGCTTTCATCGCTCAGGCTCCGATCTCGACGCGATAGTTCTCGATCACGGTGTTGGCGAGGAGCTTTTCGCAGGCGGCCTTGAGGGCGGCCTCGGCGGCGGCCTTGTCCGAGCCTGAGAGCTCGATATCGAAGACCTTGCCCTGGCGCACCGACTCGACGCCGGCGATGTCGAGCGACTTCAGAGCGCCTTCGATCGCCTTGCCCTGCGGATCGAGCACGCCGGTCTTCAGGGTGACGGTGACGCGGGCTTTCATGGGGATCTCCGGACGCGGATTGTTACGGGGTGCCTTAACGGTGAATCAGGGCGGGCTCAACCGTTTCCCGCCGTTTCACGTGAATCAGCGGCTGCGCCAGGCGGCCTGCGCATCGCGGCGGGCGGCCTCGGCGGTATCGCTCACGCCGAGCGCGACGACGAGGCGATCGGCCTCACGGCCGTAGAGGATCGCGGTGACGGCCTCGCGACCGGCGGTATCGAGCGAGCGGATCGTCACGAGCACGCCCTTGGCGTCGTCCGAATCGATGCGGGCGACATCGGTCGCGCTGCGGGCTTCGGGTTTCGCGTCCGGCTTCTTCTTCAGCCGGCGCTGCGCCTTGCGGCGCTCGGTTGCCTTCGCTGCGGCGAGCTGCGCGAAAGCACGCCCGAGGCTTGCAGGACTTTCCGACAGGGCCTTTTCCATGTCGCTGGCCTGCTCGCCCTCGAGGGCGATGACGGCGGCGAAACCCTGCCGTGTGCAACTCTCGCGCGGGCAGAACACCATCGAGCGGGCTTCGAGCCCGTCATTCAGCACCCAGGAGCCGATCGGCAGGGGCTGCCAGCCCTGCGAGGCCGGAAGGTCGGCGATACCCGGCCCGAAATGATGCGAGCAGGCGCCGAGCAGGAGGCTGCTGGCGAGAGCTAGGGCCGCGACATGAAAACGGGAGCGCATGCGCTCCCGTTTCGTCGGCGATAATGGCGTCGCGATGGCGCTCACTGCACCAGGCGCGGGCCGCTCGGGCCGGGATTCTCGTTCTCGCCCAAGATGCCGAGGCGGCGGGCGACTTCCGAATAGGCTTCGATCAGGCCGCCCATGTCGCGGCGGAAGCGGTCCTTGTCCATCTTGTCCTTGGACTTGATGTCCCAGAGCCGGCAGGAATCGGGGCTGATCTCGTCGGCGACGACGATGCGCATCATCTCGCCTTCCCAGAGCCGGCCGGTTTCCATCTTGAAGTCGACCAGGCGGATGCCGGCGCCCAAGAAGAGGCCGGAGAGGAAGTCGTTGACGCGGATGGCCAGCGCCATGATGTCGTCGATCTCCTGCGGCGTCGCCCAGCCGAAGGCGGTGATGTGCTCTTCCGAGACCATCGGGTCGTTCAGCGCGTCGTTCTTGTAATAGAACTCGATGATCGAGCGCGGCAGCTGCGTGCCCTCCTCGAGCCCGAGGCGGGTCGCCAGCGAGCCGGCGGCGATGTTGCGCACGACGACTTCGAGCGGGATGATCTCGACCTCGCGGATGAGCTGCTCGCGCATGTTCAGCCGGCGGATGAAATGCGTGGGCACGCCGATATCGTTGAGATTCGAGAAGATGTGCTCGGAGATGCGGTTGTTGAGCACGCCCTTGCCGTCGATCACTTCATGCTTCTTGGCATTGAAGGCGGTGGCGTCATCCTTGAAATGCTGGATCAGCGTACCGGGCTCGGGTCCTTCGTAAAGGACCTTCGCCTTGCCTTCGTAAATGCGACGGCGGCGATTCATGGGTATGTACCGTGGCTTGAGGAAATCCAAAAGTCGGCCCTTCTCTGGACGCGATGGGGTCGCGGCGGGATCTGGCCCCTGTTCTGTTCTTGTCCGGCGCCATCGGCCAGCGGGGCTCGTCAACGACGAAGCCAGCGGCGACAATGGAGCCGGTTGCATACGGGGGCGCCAAGGGCGCACTCGCGCCTGCTATATGGAGTGTCTGCGCCGCAAACGCAACAAATCGGCGTCTGGAGGCCTGCGGAGGCTTAAAGACCGCTGAAGACCCGGAACGAGGCTGGTCCTCGCCCTGCCGGCAGCCTATATGATGGGGCTGTATCTCCCAGACAAGGACATGGACGCCGCATGACGACCTTCGACCAGCGCAAGGACGCCTACGAGAACAAGTTCGCCCATGACGAGGAGCTGCGCTTCAAGGCGACCGCCCGGCGCAACAAGCTGCTCGGGCTCTGGGCTGCCGAGAAGCTCGGCAAGAGCGGCGCTGACGCAGAAGCCTATGCCAAGTCGGTCGTCGTGGCCGATTTCGAGGAGGCCGGCGACGAGGACGTGGTGCGCAAGGTCAAGAACGACTTCGCGCTTACCGGCGTCACCGTCGCGGACACCGAGATCCGCACCGTGATGACGCAGCTCCTGATCAAGGCGGCCGACGACATCCAGGCCGGCCGCTGAGCCCACGCCGCCGGATGCATCCCGGCTGACGCAGGACGTCTCTGAAACGGGCGCATGGGCGCCCGTTTGCATTTCCGGCTCCGCACTGGTCAACCTGCATCGACCGCCGCAACGCCCCCAATGCGGCCGAACCGGATGAATGCACCATGGCCAAGCCCACCGTCCTCGCTTCCCTCGCCGATCGTTTCGCCAGGGGTGACAGCGTCGTCTCGGCCTGGTGCGGCCTGCCCGATCCGTCGGTCTCGGCGATCCTGGCGCAGGAGGATTTCGACGCGATCACGCTCGACATGCAGCACGGGCCGATCACGCTCGCCGAGGTCATCCGCGCGATTCCGCTGATCAATGCCGCCGGCAAGCCCGTGATCGCGCGCATTCCGGTGGGCGAATTCCAGAACGTCTCGAAGCTGTTCGACAGCGGCGTCTCCGGGGTCATCGCGCCGATGATCAACACGATGGAGGATGCCCGTCGTTTCGCCGCCTATGCCAAGTACCCGCCGATGGGCGAACGCAGCTGGGGCAGCTATGGCGGCCTCGGAGCGTCCGGCCTCGACCAGAACAGCTATCTCAAGACCGCCAACAGCTTCTCGATGACCTTCGCGATGATCGAGACGCGCGAGGCGATGGCGATCGTCGACGACATCCTGGCGCTGGACGGGATCGACGCGCTGTTCGTCGGGCCGTCCGACCTCTCGATCGCGCTGTCGGGCGGGGCGAAGGTCGACGCCACCGCGCGCGAGGTCGATGAAGCGCTCAAGCATGTCGTCGCCCGCGCCTCGGCGGTGAACAAGCCGGTCGCGTTCTATTGCGCGACGGCGGAGCGCGCCAAGCAGGGGCTCGAAATGGGTGCGCGCATGGTCACGGTGATGAGCGATTCCGGGATGCTGAAGGCAGCCGCTCAGGCGGCGCTGAAGATCACGCGAAGCTGATTAGGATTACGCCTCCCCGCCTCTCGCTCTTACGGGGAAACACGTTGTCATCCCGGGCTTGCCCCGGGATCCATCGGAGAGCGCAGAGCCCTACGATGGATCCCGGATCTCCGCTTCGCTGCGTCCGGGATGACCCGCGGTTTCGCGCAAAGCCAGCCTGCTGGGGCCGACGCGCTCAGGCGTTGATGCCCTCGCGACGCTTCAGCAGGGCGTAATCCGCCCAGAGCAGTCGCGCCGCGACGCCGCGCCAGGGTCGCCAGGCTTCTGCCATCGCCTCGAGCTCGGCCGGTTTCGGGCGGGCTGCCAGGCCGAAGGCGTGGCGGGCGGCTTCCTGGATGGCGAGGTCGCCGGCGGCGAAGCCGTCGCGGTGACCGAGGCAGAACAGCAGATAGACATCGGCGGTCCACGGGCCGATGCCCGAGATCGCCGTCATCAGCGCATGCACTTCCTCGGGCGAGGCGTGTTCGAGCGCCTCGAAGGCGAAGCGGCGCTCGACCAAGGCGGTTGCGAGCGCGAGCAAGGTGCGCTGCTTCGGCCGCGACAGGCCGGACAGGCGCATGTCGTCATCCGTCGCGGCGAGCACGCGCTCGGGCGTCAGCGGCACGAAGACTCCGGCGAAGCGGTTCCAGACGGCCCGCGCGCTGGCGACGGACAATTGCTGGGAGACGATGATCGCGGCAAGGCCGGTAAAGCCGCCCTCGCGCAGCCTGAGCGGGGGCAGGCCAGTGCGCGCGACGATCGGCTGCCAGTCCGGATGCAGGGCGACCAGCGCAGCCATCCCTTCCTCGAGATCGGCGTTGGAGGTGATTCTCTCGATCATGATCCCGGTATCGTTGGCAGAGGCGACGGCTTTCGTCAGCAGGGAGCGGCTTGGCGCGCGGATGTGCAATCCCTAGACAGAAGAGATGGCGTCCGCTCCACCCGATTCCAGCAAGTCGATTTTCCGCTTCGCGCCGAGCCCGAATGGCCGCCTCCATCTCGGCCATGCCTTGTCGGCCCTGACCAACGAAGCATTGGCCCGTCGTTTCGGCGGGCGCCTGCTGTTGCGGATCGAGGATATCGACCTGACGCGGTGCCGCTCGGAATTTGTCGCGGGAATCGAAACCGACTTGGAATGGCTCGGTATCCGGTTCGAGTCCGGCTTCCGCCGGCAATCCCAGCATTTTGACGACTATGCCGCCGCGCTTGCGAGCTTACGCGAGCGCGGGCTGATCTATCTCTGCTTCTGCTCCCGGCAGGAGATCCGCAATGCCGTCGTGGAGCGGGAGGTCGCGACCGGGCAACCCTGGCCGGTCGATCCCGATGGCGCGCCGCTCTATCCCGGCTCCTGCAAGGGGCTCGCTTCCGAAGAAGCGGCGCAGCGCATTGCGGCCGGTGAGGCGCATGTGCTGCGGCTGGACATGGCGGCGGCGCTCGCCGCGACGGGGCAATCGCTGGCCTATACGGTCTTCGACGCGGAAGATGCCCGGCACGTGGTTCAGGCCGCGCCGGCACGCTGGGGGGATTTCGTGCTCGCCCGCAAGGATGTGCCGACGAGCTATCATCTCGCGGTCACCGTCGACGATGCGCTGCAGGGCGTGAGCCATGTCGTGCGTGGCCGCGACCTGGAGGCAGCGACGGATGTCCATGTCCTGCTGCAGCATCTGCTCGGTTTGCCGACGCCGCTCTATCACTTCCATCGCCTGCTGCTCGCCGATGACGGGCAGAAGCTCGCCAAGAGCCGGGCTTCGCAGAGCCTCGCGGCCTTGCGAGGCGATGGCATCACCGCGGCGGAGATCCGCCGGCAGCTCGGCTTCGCCTGACTCGCTCAGCCGACGCCGAGGAAGGTCAGCCAGGCTGCCGTCGAGAACAGCGAGAGCAGGGTCGAGAGCGTGATCGCGCTCGATGCATCAGCCACGCCCTGCCGGTAGCGCTCGGCGAAGAGATAGGCGTTGATCCCGCAGGGGCAGGCCGCGAACAGCACGGCGACGCCGGACCAGTGGGCCGGCATCTCGAAGACCCGCGTCGCCAGCCAGTAGACCAGCAGGGGATGCAGGCCGAGTTTCAGCCCGCTCAGCACTGCGGGCAAAGCAAGGCCGGATTCGAGGCCGTAACGACGCATGGCGATGCCCAGGCTGATCAATGCGCAAGGCACGGCGGCTCCCGCCAGCAGATCGACCAATGTCCAGGCCGGCTCAGGGATATATGCGATGAAGGGACGCGCTGCCGATCCGAGCAGGATGCCGATGATGATCGGATGGGTGAACAGGCGCTTGATCAGTTGCGGGATCGAGGCGGAACGGCCTTCCGCCAGCAAGGTCGCCGCGGTCATCGTGACAGGCAGATGGACCGCGAGCAGCAGGCCGAGCGGCACGGCACCGGCATCGCCATAGGCCTTCAGGATCATGGGGACGCCGACGAAGACGGTGTTCGACTGGGCGGCGGCAAAGCCGGAGACGACGAGTTCAGGCCCCTTTCGCGCGAAGAACCGGGAAGCGATGAGCATCGCCAGCGCCCAGACCACAGTGAGGCCGGCGAAATAGGCGATCCAGTATCCCCAGGGCTGGGTCACGGGGATATCGGCCTTGGCGAGCGTGCGGAACAGCAGGCAGGGCACGGCGAGGACGAAGACGAAATCCGACAGGCCTTCGCCCGTGGTCTCGCGCAGGAGCTTGCTCCAGCGCGCGAGATAGCCGAGGCCGATCAGCCCGAAGACGGGCAGGACGACGAGGAGGGAAGCGACCATGGCTTCAAAACTCGCGCGAAAGAGGAACGCCGGCTTCCGCCGTGTCCGCTTGCGGGCGCGCTGTCAAGCAGCAGAAGCGTGGCGCAACGTATAGAGCGTTGCCGTCATGCGCTCAGCGCAACTGCGCGAGCGTGCCGCCGGCTTTCTCGATCAGGCCGCGGATCTCGTCGCGCTGGCGCTTGAACTCGGCGAGCGTCGGGCCTTGCAGCTCACGTCCGCGCGGCACGCGGATCTTCATCGGGTTGACGAAATTGCCGTTGACCTTGACCTCGTAGTGCAGGTGCGGGCCGGTCGACAGGCCGGTCGAGCCGAGATAGCCGATGACCTGGCCCTGCCGCACCTTGGCGCCCTTGACGATGCCGGCGGCGAAATTCGACTGGTGCGAATAGGTGGTGACGTAGCCGTTGGCGTGCTCGATCACCGTGTGCTTGCCATAGCCGGAGGACCAGCCGGCTTCCAGGACCGTTCCGTTGCCGGCGGCCAGGATCGGCGTGCCGATCCGGTTCGACCAGTCGACGCCGGTATGCATCTTCGAATAGCGCATGATCGGGTGGTAGCGCATGCCGAAGCCGGAGCGCAGCTCGCCATCGGCGATCGGCTTGCGCAGCAGGAACTTCTTCAGCGATTTGCCCTCTTCGTCGAAATACTCGATCAACCCGTCGTCCGGGGCCTGATAGCGGAAGACGCGGCGCGTCTCGCCATTGACCGTCAGGGTTGCGGACAGGATCTCGGCCCGCTCGCTCTCGTCCTCCTCGGTGAAGATCACCTCGAGATTGTCGCCGCCATGGACCCGCTGCTGGAAATCGAGGTCGTAGGAGAAGATGCGGACGAGCTCATCGACCAGAGGCCGCGGCAGATCGTGGCGGGCGCCGGTCTCGTAGAGGCTTTCGTAAAGCCGGGCGCCGCCCGAACCCTCGTCCTCGTCGCTATCCTCGGCATTGCGCCGCTGCGGCTTCTGCGCGGCGACCGCATCCTGGCGCGGCAGCTCGACCGGCACGAAAGCGCCCTTGTCGCTCATCGCGATCGTGGCGTCGGGCTGGCCATTGCTGAGCAGCGAGACGCGCATGATCTGGCGGGGATCGCCGGGCCCGGGGCCGGGTGCATAGAGCACCTGCAAGACCTGGCCGTCGGGCAGGGCCGAGGTCCGGATCCTGCCGCCGAAGGCCGTGATCATCGTGCGGAGCTGCTCGGGGGAGACGCCGGCGCCGCGCATGACCTGTTCGAAGTTCTCGCCGCGCTTGGCCATCAGCAGCTTGTCCTCGACGAGAGGCTCGCGCGAGGCCGGAATCGGCGTCTTGGGGGCGTTGGTGACGTTCTCCGGCACGACGCGGACCTCGATGCCGGAGAAGCGGGTGTCGGTCGCGGGCGCATAGGCGAGGATGTCGGTGCCCGGTGTCGCCGTGCCGGTCAGCGTGCGGCTGAGCATCAATTGCGGCGGGATCGGCAGGGCGCGCTGGCGGCCGGAATTCGCCAGGTTGGCGCGCTCTTCCTCGACTTGCGAGATCACTTCGGCGTCGCTGAGCTGCGGCTTGCCGGAGGGCAGGGTCAGGTCGCCGAGATCGCGCTTGACGATGGTGACGTCGGCATCCGGCATATCCTGAGCCGGCTCGGCATAGCGCTCCTCGGGCTGCCCGCCCTCGGCGAAGAGGCGCAGCGGATTGAAGGGCGGGATATTGGTGGCATAGACGCCGGTGGTCAGCGACAGGTTGGAGGCGAGGCGGACGAAGGGCCGGACGCGGATGACCTCGCGGTTGCCGGTGCGCTGCGACATCGGCGCCCGCAGGGTATGGCGCGCCGACATGACCGGCTGGTCGGCCACGAGCTTGTCGGCCTTGCGCGCGCCACCGCCATCGCCAGCGGCCGAGGAGGCGCGGATGGCGACCGTCTCGGGTTGCTCGGGATAGCTGGTATCGCCGCGCATCGCGACCAGGATCGCCGCGCCGAGCAGGGCCGCACCGCAGGAGCCGACGAGCGCACAGGCGAAGAGCCAGCGCAGCGAGACGCCGCGGCGGTCCAATGGCTGCTGGCGCGCGTCGCCTGGCTGGATCGGCGGCTCGATGCCGAGATCGACCAGCAGGGCCGCTGCCTCG